>JBNRMJ010000017.1:0-47103 GCA_050309435.1 Fastidiosipilaceae bacterium | reverse complement strand
TCAATTGTTAAAAATTAGATTAGTTCTTCATTGTCCACCCATCTCTCCTTTCGATTAATAGTATATTAACACTTCATAGTTCAAAGTACAAGTTGTTGTGAAGAAATACACTTAAACTATCCTGCCCCGTTAGTTGAATAAGAAACACTGTTTAAACAGCAAATTTAGTTAACCTAATTGTATCATAAGTTTCTGAATTCTGTACTAAATTCCCTCTGATTATCAAATCATTCATTGTTACTTCATTTCTTTGATGTTGGATACTTTCTAAGACCTGAAACCAAGCAAGGTAATTGTTTAAATACTTGGTCGCAACACCATTAAATCGTTGTATCCAACCTTTTAGTCTTCTATGATAATTATTCACGTTCTGGATGTGGTAAAGCCCCTTTGTACGAATTTTACCATCGGACTTGAATTGGTAAATATCCATTCCCTTTTCAGCAGCATATGTTTTAAATGCACGCCAAGAATCCGTGCATAGTATATTTTCATTTGAAAGCTTATGCCCGATGGCTTTATCTAACTGTACTTTCGTTAATCTACCCATACCTAATATCTGCGAAATAGTGGTCTTGTCACGGTCTCTTGCAACTAATACACATACTTGTTCATTACTTATGCCACGTTTCTTTGCTGAACCACCACGTTTGCGAGGTTTTCTACCTTTAATTTTTCTTTGTCCTTTTTCTGAGTACAAGAAATAGGTCTCGTCCATTTCAACGATACCTTCAAAATTTGGTATTTCCATTTGCTTTAACGATGATAATAGTTTGTGCCTCCAATAAAATAAAGTGACGTGAGTAATGTTGCCGATTAAGTTAGCAGACTTCCGAAGAGAATAACCTTCAATCATACACTCAATAAATTTAATCCACTGGTTAAGGTGACGAGTTCGATAGAGAACTGTATTTGTGAGGTCGGTAAATGTCTTTTTACAAGCCTTACAGCGATAGCGTTGCTTTTTAACTTCTTCACCATCAACGATTGTTGTATATTTACCGAAGCGAACAATATGTTCTGATGTACAATCAGGACATTCATACCCATTCTTATTCTTACGTTCAGATATTTCGTGAAGAACGGTTCCAGTCGAACTTGATGCTCTTAGTGCATCAATTAAATATTCACGCAATCTGTGCTTCTCTGCAGGATTTAGTTTTTGAATGGCTTTAAGGATTTCAGTCGCTCTCACAATCATCACCAACCCTAATGTAGTTAGTTCAATTATAGAACATTCGTTCTTTAAAATCAATTATCAACAACTAACTTTAACAGAGCCTTTCGGAAAGCCATTCGAGGCGAATTCTCTCTTCTTCTTTTATAAGTAGAGGCTTTGGTAACGAAGCCGGCTTGTCACTAAAAACCAAAGCGGGCAAAGTCCAGGTCCGGAAATCCTCATAGCTTTCAAAAGGCATGCTGTCGAATACCCAAGCGCCGTCGACACCGGCATCCAGTCTAACAGACATCAGACGGTAACTGCCGGCGGCAGCTGTCCATATCAGGTCATTATTTTCCAGGCTCAGAGCCCAGCCTGATTTTGCTTCGAATAGTTTTACCAGATCAGTCATAAGTATCTCCTTAAACACTCGCCAGTATATTTTTCATATAACCGACGAACTCTTCTGCCCTTACATCGGTAGCGACCTCGATGGTCGAGTACTCGTCATGCCCGAAGTCCACCGTCGTTCCCCGGGTAAACTCACCACGTGTTTCCACCTTTACGTTTCTATGCTCAAACTGCAACCAGCCCGGATCCAGTAGCGCTGCCATAGCCAGCGGATCGTGGAGCGTAGGCAGGAAATCGAAACGACGGCTAAACTCGTCCAGCATTTCGCGGAACAAAGCGGCGCGAGAACTACCCTCCCCGGCCATCAGCTCATCGACATCGGCCTTCGTAAAGCGGCAACGGTTAGTTACGTTCAGGCCGACGAGCTTGATATCCATCTGCGATTCAAAAACGATTCGAGCCGCTTCGGGGTCGCATTGGATATTCCATTCGGGCCTGCCCGATCCGATGTCACCGCCCATGATCATGGCCTGATGAGTGGAGGCCAGCCATGGTGCGCGACGCAGAGCCATCGCCAGATTGGTCAGAGGACCGATAGCGAGGATGACGGCATCGGGATTTTCCTTTGCCATTTGGATGATCGCATCAACGGCATCGGGTTCGGAGGAAACGGCTGCCGCCGCCTCCTCTTTATCCGGTCTGACAGGCGTCATAGCGGGTTTCGCCCAACTGCCGATCAAAGGTGCTTGCGCTCCGATATATACAGGGATATCCTCCCTGCCGAAAGCCTTTAAAATTCGTTTTATCAGCTTGCGACGCCATTGACCTGCCAGATAGACCGACGTGATGCCGAGAATATCGATTTCGGACGAATTCAAAGCGAGGTAGAGCGCCATGGCATCGTCGATATCTCCGCCCAGATCGGTATCGAAGATTATTTTCATATATTGTTTGCCTCCAGCTTGATATCCAGTACGCAATACAAAGGCATCTTGGGAATACGAATCTTACCGTCACCGGTTTGCTCAAATGCGATTTCGTTCTGGGGATCCAGGCCTAATAGACGCAGCGATTGGATATCGCCCAGATTGAGCGTCAATTCGACATCTGTTGTATTAACACGATCGCTTTCTGCATCATAAGCGTAGTTCAACAGGTGGAGCGCAAGACCGTCGGGACTGCGGTGTAAATTTAAGCCGACAGCGGGATTGCTAATCTCGACCTGACGGTTACCGTTCGTGATGGCAGCCAGTTTTTCGCGGAATAGAGGTGTAGCTTCTGCCTGAGTCTCGGGATTGGCGCAGAAATGAACGCCCGTCCGATTCTTCACCGTTTCCAGCCACTCCGGGTGATTTTCAGCCAGACGACCGACAACCAGCAGCTCGCCTCCCTTATCGACGAACACAGACAATAGCTCTGTTTGCTCTTTTGTAAGAGTATGGCAATCTGGCAGAATAATCAGCTTGTACTTATCGAGAAGCTCCGGAGTCACACGATCGCTGACAAGATCACCGTCGCCCATAACGACAACATCATAGATGTACTGTTCATCCGACATCGAACGGATCTCTTCCCAGAAGGGCAAGCGAGTGGCGTTGGGGTCATTTGGGTCGACGGCATTGTAAAAGACGATATTATCCTCTTCTTCAGTGACAGCCCCTCCGCCGGTCTTGGTGGATTCACGCCAGTAATAACTCGGCCAGCTGTAAATCATTGCGATTTCGGCTCCGGATTCCTGATTGATTAAATCGTGATGCGTGGCGAGGAATGTTTGAACTTCCTCGGTTACATGGCGAGGCGGCCAGAATGCGTCTTTAATCGTATTACCCATCCATCCGCCGTAAGGAACCGACATATTGCTGCCGTAGGCAGTACCCTCGAGCAGGAATAAACGATACAGGTCGTAGCCTTTTCCTTCGTTGAGCATATCGAGAAGCTCGGGCACGATTCCGCCGTAGGGATTTTCTGCGATAACGGTAGACTTCCCCTGGGCAAAACCGTTGATATAGCGGTACCAGAAAGGTTGACGGAATAGTGTTCGTTCCATCTCTGTGGTAACAACATCTACTGTATGGACTATCGGGTAATAGACCGGCATGCCATTGAAGAAGTTACCCGACATCAGGAGTTCTCGTCCCTGCGTGCGTCTGGCATAATCCTTCGCATAATCCACCAGCTCGGTAAAGTACTGTTTGACATTGCGCAGCTGGAATTCCCAATACTCGCGGAACAGCGGTACACCGTTCGGATCTTCGGGGAAGCCGATATTTCGGGACTTAAGATACTCGCCATAATCGAACGAAGAAAGATCCATGTAGGCGAATTCGCCTTCCAGTTTTCCTGCAGCCTGTTCGTTTTGTAAATAATTACGGAACTGTTTGCGGCAGTCTTTACAGAAACAGCCGCCGTTACGAAGAGAGGTCAGGGGAAGTTCGCTCTCGTCGAGCTGGATACCCGCAACACCCGCACGAATCTGAATCTCCATGATCTTTTTCATGTACTCGCGCCAGACCGGATTGTTACGGCAGGTTTGATAGACCTGCTGAGTATGATTTCCAAGCGTCACTTCGACCCAGGCAGCATGAATCGGCGTTCCGTTGTAATCACGGGCCGCAACTTCCTCCCAGAGATCGGTAACAAGCTCGCCGTCGCTGTTGATGATGCCGTTTGGATAGTAATCTTTCAGACTGGTAGGGAATAAATCGCTGTGCTCGTTATTCGAAAACTCTCTCAGGCCGTACCATTCATGACCTTCGCCATCGTCGGGTAAAACGTTAAAACCGAGTAAGCGGCCGTTTTCGTCGCGACGGATGGGAAACTCCCAGGCCTGGACTTCGAATAAAATAGCCATAACCTTGATACCGCGCTTGTTGCATTCGGCGATGAATTCGCTGTCGTTCATATAGCCGTAAAAACGCAAGCGGGGATCAATCTCGCCAAAGGCTTCATGCTCGAGATAAGGCAAAGATATCGAGCCGCCTCCCAGAGCCGACCAGACAAGAATAGTCGCATGGTAGCGTTCGAGATCCTCGATCATCTGATGACTGCGTAAAGGCAGGCTCGGGTGATAACAATGGTTATCCTTATGCCATCCGTCAAAATATATGCCTCGTTCCATATTTCCTCCAATGATTGCCGGCTTCAGTATCTAATCTACTAAAGCTGCTGCTTAATACAATCTATCAGCTTCCGGTTCTCAGGTGTAAGACCCGGAGTTCTGGCTTCGTAATCCTCGAGATAAGCTCTCGCGAGCTTCCGGTCGAGGGGCCGCGATTCGCCGCAGAGGCGGCGTAGATTTTCGGATAGAATCTTCTCCCTGATCGCTTCGGGAAGTGCGATTCCTTTTATACTCTAATCCCAAACTTTGATATCATCGTCATCGCTTAAGAAGGCCTGTTGCATGCGGTTAATCACAGCAGTATTGTAAATGTCCGACGGATCTTTACTGTCTGTATTGTCGGTCCCGTAAATCAAACGGTCACTCCAACGCAAAAAGAACTCGCGGGTTCTTTCGGGATCCTTGGAAAAGCTAAAATACATTTCGGTACCCGACGTCAGATCAACATAGAGATGCTCAAATTTCGTCAGGAGTCGTTCCAGTTCATCCAGGCGATAGGATAAAAAGTAAAAATGCGCGAAGATGACGGTCATGCCCGGATAACGCTCCAGCATAGTCTCGTGCTCCGCGTAAAGTTGCTCCAGAGGGACATAATCGTCCCCTCCGTAGAACCATCCGTTTTCTTTCGCGAAATCCGGAGCCAGATTTTCATCCCAGAACTCGGGCGGATCGCCGACATGCATCAAAGCAGGCATTTTCTCTTCTTCAAGAAAGCGGTATACCTCGTCGTAGCGTGCATCAAGGGGGGAAATCCCCAGCCGTTTCCTCTCCGTCGGCTTTTGCTCGATAAACTTCATCCCGTCAAATCCGATCCTGCGCAGACGTTTCACCTCATCGGCAAAGTCAAGCTTACTGCGGTAATTCAGACTTCCGAAGATATAGCAGTCCGGTCGTTTCAGTTTTATATAGATCGCGATCGCATTTTGGGCCATGGCATCGTATGCCTCCAGGCTTAAAAACAAGAAGCGATCATAGCCTCTTGCCGTCTCGCTTTCGATCAGACGGTCGACGTCTTCCAGACTGTTTCCGAACACATGAACGTGAGCATCGATTTTCATGACTCCACCGCTTCATTCAAACTGTATGATGCCAAGTCACGCTCTGCCAGAAACAAGTCCGTGTCTTCGCGCGAAGGTATCGAAGGCTGTGCGCCGCTCTTCGATACACAAAGAGCACCTGCCGCATTCGCGAAGCGAATCGCAGTATCCAGATCGTCCGTTTCACAAAACCGCACCGCCAGCGCGGCTGTAAAAGTATCGCCGGCAGCCGTGCTGTCCACTGCCTTAATGCCTGTGAATGCCGGATAAATTGTTAGCTTATTGTCTGCATATAAAGCTGATCCCCGGCTGCCCAGCTTCAATACAACGGCATCGGCATTTGTTTTCTCTTTCAAAATACGGGATGCTTCGATCATTGATGCTTCGTCCGAAGGATAAATACCTGTCCAGGCCTTACATTCGCTTTCGTTCGGGCTGACAATGTTCACACCGCGATAAAGAGCCAGATCCTGACCGCCTGCGGGAGCAGCATCGAGAACCGTGTAAATGCCTCGTCTGCGAGCTTCGGCGATGACAGCTTGAACGGTTTCCGAAGGAATCTCGAGCTGTAAGAGAATCAAGTCAAATGACTCATTCTGAGCATTTGCATCATTCAAAGCTTTCAAGACATGATCCATACTCAGGCTCATATTGGCTCCGGGGAAAATCATTATCTGATTGTTGCCGGCTGCATCCACAGGAATAACGGCCAGACCCGTGGGCGTACCCGGACTTCTCATTACGTAACGCGAATCGACGCCTCGTTGGGCCAGACGGTCCGCCAGAAGTGCTCCGTTCGGATCATCGCCAACCGCTCCGCACATCACGGACACTGCACCGAGCCTGGCGGCTGCCACGGCCTGGTTACCGCCTTTGCCGCCTTCAACATACTTGTAGCTGTTTCCGATCAGCGTTTCGTTGGATTCCGGAAAGCGTTGAACTTGCATGACGAGGTCCATGTTCATGCTTCCAACAGTTAAGATTCTAGGTCTGCGTGCTAAATTCTGTTTACTCATGACTCAGCTTACTCCTCATGTAGTTTTGTATTCGTTAAGTCCCCTTTTACCTCATCATAGAAGCGAATTTCGCATGAGGCGAGCCCCGAGCATTGAGCGACGCCGTTCATGGCGTTGTTCTGGGTATTGACCACACGAAGTTCAAGACGATTCAAGCCTGCATGTAAATAGTCAGTCAGGTCAGCTTCGTAAGGAGCCCAGAGACGTAAGGCCGCCTGCCGCCCGTTTACGCGTACTTCGAGAATATCCTCCCCGACATCGGCAGTTAAAATGGCGCGACGCTTGTCCAGTTGGTCTTTGTTGACTTCGATTTCCCGGGTGTAGATGCCGGCACCGGAAAAATAAGGATAACCCTGTTTCGTCCAGTCCCCGTTTTCCATCGTAGATGGTGCTTCTCCGATTACCTGGACACCATCTTTCTCGTATACTCCGAAGTCGCCGATCAGTTTCAGCAGGTCCAGCATGCCGTCGGTTCTTTTTGTTACTGTTAAGCAGATCGCGATACGGTTACTGCCAACACGCAAATGCTCGCGAGCCGGAATCTCCCTCATTTCGGCATCCAAACTCGAAGGCAAGGTTTCGTCGCCGCACGGAACACCATTGATCCAAACCCTCCAACTCTCGCCTTTGAATCCGTCTACGACCAGATTGATCTTCTCCGGAAGCGCTTCGATTTCCACATCAACCGCATACCAGACATCCTGAGGATAGGGCTTCTTCGTGCGGCCGCCGGGCAACTGGAGCTCCCAGGCACCCATACGGAATTTATGCCACTCGACTAGCTCTCTGCCGGAGAAAATATCGTCCGGTAATTCGCTCTTGTCATCGTTAGCGGAGACCAGCACCCGGTAAGCATCCGTGCTAAAGAGATTGTCTCTGTCCGGACGCCAGCTCCATCTGCTGTCAGACCGAATCGAATCGGATGGTTGCGTCTTGTATCCGGTCCACTTACCGTCCTTGGCCTCTTTGACGACAACAGCTTCCGGAGCATGCTCTAGATGTGCTTCTCCATTCCAGGGTCTGGTAGCCAGCAGGGCCGAGCCACGATCTTCGAGGTGCAGCTTGATAAATGTCTTGCCATCTTCATGGCGATAGACCGGCAGATCCGTAATATCGCCGTTTTCCAGATTCCAGAACTCGGGTTTCACAATACCCGGGATGCCAATGCGTAGATCAACTGCCTCAAACGAAGGATTTATGATGAAATACAGATCCTGACCATCCTTGATGCGATGCAGCTGGAAGACTTCTTCGCTGTCGATTTCGAGTTCGGGTTCGGTTAATTCCAATATTGTTGAGCGAAAATCACTCATACGGTCATCCTTGGCAAAGCCGCTTCCCGGAGCAAGCACACAGTTTTCCAGGCCGCCGGGCTGTCCGTTCAGAGCGTCTGCGGACGAACCTGTTTCGCTAAAACTGTCCAGTAACTGCCGGCCTTCGATTCCAAAGAGACGACGGATTCGTTCGCCGACGGAAGATTTTTCCTCCGGTGTTCCGGTCAGAAGCGCAAGCGGCAAAAGCGTATCGGCCAGGACACGTCCTCCGGACTGAACAAAGCGTTCCAGGAAATCGAGTGTCTCTGCTTTTATATGAGTTACGGCGGGTAAAATCAGGAAATCGTAGGCTTCGTCGCGGATTACGACGGCACCGTTTTCGATCGGGGATAAAGCCAGGAGATCCTCGTCAACATAATCAAATTCGACATGCAGACGAAGCAGTCGATCGGTCATCCATTTAAACTCGCGATCGATCAGAGAGCCGACAGCTGTCGCCCCTTGGGGCTCATAGTTCGCCCATACCGAGTTGATTGGATACAAGACAGCCGTACGGGCCGCATGTTTTCCGCCGGAAAGGACATAACCCAGACGTGTCATATATTCGTTGAAATTTTTATACTCGTCCCACCAGCTGTGATGATAGAACTGAGACGGCGGCCAATCTCTTTTACGCTCGCCTTCGACGGAATAATGGAAACCATGGGGATTGAGCAAATTAACGCCAAGCAGATATTCCCAGTCTGCAATCCATTTCATTCGTGTCATGGTGGCATCCCAGAAAGCGCCGCCCATAGACTCGCAGACTAGTCTGGCGCTGCCGTTTTGATGAGCTGCGGATGAGGCAATTTTCAAAGCGACATGCTCTTCGGGCATTGCTCTGGTTCCGACTCTCGGATACAAGTGATCGACACCTGTCACATGGAAATGGCGAAGCATATGGAAAAGATTACCGCCGGTACGTGCATGAACCAGAATGTTTTCTTCGGCCAGCAAGTGACCTGTGCTGTGAACTCCGTTTTCTTCGCACCAGTCCCCTATCTGCTTGTAATAACTTTCCTCGTACTGTGCCGATAAAGTGGACCAGAAATCATAGCGAAGCTGCGCAGACTTATCTTTGAAATCGAAGAAAAGCATCGGCAGTAATTCGAGAAGATCATAGCCGTGATCCCGTTCGAAATATTCCAGGATATCTCGCGACCAGGGAATGATGTAATTATCTTCGAAAATCGTAAAGTAGTGCATCGCAGGCTCGTCGGTATAGAAGCCGCCGATTTTACGGCTGAAAGCGGATCCCGCATGCTCTTTGTATCGTTCATGTGTTTTTTCGAGAAATACTTTCGTCGTTTCGGGATTCAAAACGTCAACGTACCAATCGGAGCGACGCTCGATAAAGTACATAAACTTCCAGGGTCCTTCGGGAGCCTGCCAGGAAATGACTTTATCAAAACAAAGATTCGGCATGAGATTGATGGATTCGAAGCGTCCGGCTTTCAGATCTTCTTGTTTGATGGCGCAGGCATAAACCGGCTGTGATTGCTCGAGGTCATGATATCGGGAATCCGTACCTTCCATAAAGGTAAAATAGTTACCGGCCATATCCTCGACAATCACTTCGAGATAACGACTGGTCAGGTCGGGCTGTTCTTTTTGAATAGTCTGACCTGCCGTACCGCTGGGCCAGTTATATTCGTCATAAACCCAGACCTCCAGACCCATTTCTTCGGCTTTCTCAATCGTAAAACGCACACGATCGAACCAACCTTCGCCGAGGTAGTCCAGGTGTTCGCGGATACCGAAACGAGCGTGAATAAAAATGCCGGGAATTCCTTTATCCTTTAACTCCTGCAGCTGACGCTCCATTTCGTCATGGTCCATCGTACCGTTCCAGAACCAAAACGGCATAATCCCGAATTCAGGCGAAGGCTTTAAAAAGCGCTCGCGTGACAATGCTTCTCCATTAATCAGTTTATTGCGATCCATAGAACTCTCCTTTGCCATTTTCGAGTCTTCAGATAAAGTACTCCCTGAATCAAATGCCGTACTTTCTTTCAATTTCTCGTATCATCTCTACTCTGGCTGCGTGACGCTCGCCTTCGAATTCGGCTTCCAGCCAGGCTTCAACAATTTCCAGCGCCAGACCCGGACCCACTACTCTGGCGCCCAGACTTAGCATATTGCTGTCGTTATGCAGGCGGCTCATGCGTGCGGAGTAGCTTTCACTGCAATTAACACAGCGTATGTCACGAACCTTATTGGCTGCCAGGCTGATTCCGACACCGGTACCGCAGAAAATAATACCTCGATCGGCTCTACCCGAAGAAACTTCCAGAGCAGCGGCCTCGCCGAAACGGGGATAGTCGCAGCGCTCGTTGCTGTATGCGCCCGCATCGCTGACTTCATAGCCCTTCTCTTCCAAATACGCCCGGACGATGGCTTTGAGTTCAAGAGCCGTGTGATCCGATCCCAGTACGATTTTCATATACTCTCCTTTGTGTCTCCGATATTTTTCGATACAGCTGCCATATCTGAAGCCGTCGACATTTTTCCGGATAAAATCGAACGGATTTTCTTTATATTGCTATCCGATGTCTGCTTCAAGCGCTGCCCTCCAATTAATGTTTGACCGTATATCCCGGCGCCTATTACACCGTTTTCCTGCTCCTGATGAGCCTGGATAAAGGAAAGATTTTCCTCCGGTAAAGGTTTACGCACCTGCGAACGAATGACCTCGATTAACGCATCATAAGGGAATCCGTCCATGTGCAGGATACCGCCGCCTAATATAATGTGATCGGGATCGAAAATATTGATTTCCGTGACAGCCGGCAGCGAGAGGTAATAGAGATATTTTTCCAGTTCGGGAGAGGGCCAGTGGGCTGTAAACATATCCTGAATTTCCGTGTCCGGGAAACGTTCTTGTCTGAGTGTTTCAAGATAACGACCCGATGCCAGTGTCTCCAGGCATCCGACATTCCCGCATCCGCAGATCAGAGGGTTGTCAAGAAGCGGAATATGGCCCAGCTCGGATGCGACTCCGTTCTTTCCGAGCAGCAGATTACCGCCAACCATGACCGCATTACCCAGGCCGGTTCCGTAATAGATGGCAATTACCGTGGAATCTCGATCGATAGTGAAATAGTAGATATCAAACAATAAGAGCAAATTAACATCCCGGTTTATAAATACACGGGTTTCCAAAGCTTCTTCCAGCAGTTCGGCGATGGGAACATTGTTGAGATGGGGAATGTTCGGAGTACTCAGTATCGTTCGGCGATCTTTCGATATGGTGGAAGGAAAGCCCAGCGAAATCGCTTCGGGCCGTCCGCCATCCAGATATTTATCGCAGTAACACTTGATAAAATTCGTTATGTTGGCGACAGGATCTGTTCCCAACACGGTCGGAGTCGGCTCGATGACGAAGTGACTAAGTTTATAGTTGCTGTCAACCAGGCCCGTACGGACATGTGTTCCGCCGATATCCAGACCCAGTACTAATTTTTCCGTCATGCTTGTACCCAGACTTTCTTACTTGCCGTCAGACCGGATTTTGCGGCAGCCAGTTCTTCATGCATTTGCTTTACAGCCAGGTTCAGATCCGTATTGAGGCCGAATAATCCGGTCGATCCCATAACGAATGCTTCGGCGCCTGCGCTCAACATGTCAAGGTAGTTATCCTTGTTGCAGGCACCGTCAACTTGAATGATGTAGTTATAGCCTGACTTCTCCTTGAGCTCCCTGGCAGCCGCAATTTTATTCAGGACCTGAGGAACAAACGGCTGACCGGCATAACCTGCGTCCACCGTCATTAAAGTGAGTATCTTAATCTGCCCCAGATAAGCTTCAGCGGCACTTAAGGGAGTCGCCGGGTTTAAAACCACCCCGGCCTCGCAACCCAGATTTTGTATTGCCCGGATCGCACGGAATGCATACGGCTGAATTACGTCGGCATGAAGCGAAATAATCGCTGCTCCTGCCTTTGCCACGCTATCGATAAAAGACATGGGATCGGTCATCATGAGATGAGCTTCGATCGGTTTAGTCGTGACGGCAGAACAGGCAGCGATAAAGTCCGGTGATAATGTCAAATTCGGAACATAATGTCCGTCCATGAGATCGGCATGAAAATAATCGACCTGATCGTTTAGTATCTTGATACTTTCTTCCAGCTTCAAAAAATCCATGCACATAATCGAGCTGTTAATAATTGCCATGTTTTCCTCCTTCAGATAAGTCTTGCCGTACGAAACGATTAATTATCTTTCAGCCACGTTTCATAATCGCTTACGAGCAAGTGAAGGGGTTTTTCATCTTCTTCTATTTCCGAAAAACGCTCTTGTTTCTTCAAAAAGCGGTTATCGCTTTTATCATCATTGACCATTGATACTTCGCCGGCCAGGACCGGACCTTTCCCGGCTTCCGCCCAGAAGCGGTGATACTGATACGGCAGGAGTGTAATGCTCTGCCCGGGTTCGAGACGAATGATCGTCCCTCCTTCTACTTCTCTGTGTTCTCCGTCGATTTGAACGGTTAAAGGAAGATCGGTCTTTTCTTCTTTATCATTAGCCTGCCAGAGCTCGATCAAGAGATTTCCGCCACCTCGATTGATGATGTCTTCCATCTTTTGCCAGTGGAAATGATAAGGTGTTTCCTGATTTTCCCGAATAATCAGAATCTTCTCGGCATAGGGTTTCGTATATTGAGGGAGATGGGGGTTGCCGTTTCTAAGCGTGAAAAGGAATAATCCGACTTGATTAAAATCCCCGGATGAGAAATCCGTTATATCCCAGCCCAGCATATTATCTACAATTTCCCGACAAGCAGGCAGTTTTCCCTGCCACTCGTCCGGCGACCAGAAAGCGAAGGGCGGGAGTTTGAAATTCATCTCCTCAAGAAAGGTTTTGGCCTCTGCTATAACCCGATTTACTTCTGAACGTTTCATCTCTTTGTCTCCCTCTTGCGTTTATATAGGTTAAACGTTTACCTATTATATAAAGTATATGAAGCGGCGTCAATCTTTTATTTTGAAAAATCTTTCTTTACTTCCCTTTTGACGTTTTTCTCTTCGTCTTTATCGATAATCAGAGCGGCTTTGATATAGCCGTCCGGCTTTTTCGCCTGATCCTGAAACGCCTGGTTGATTTTATCGAGCGAGTAAACATGCGTATATAAGGATTCGGCATCCCAGCGATTATCGGCCAGGCTGTTTAGAAGTCTGGCCTGCGCTTCCAGATGTTTATGGTCACGCCTCTCGTGAGTGTTGATGACGTTAAGCGCTTTCCAGCCCCACAAACCCAGATCAATCGTGCGAAGACCTCCGGCATGGTATCCGACTACCGATAACTGGCCATGTAAGGCACACATCTCGCCTGCAAGTGTAATACCGCCTTGAGTACCCGTCACTTCGCAGACCAGAGGAATACCACGCTCGAAGCTGATCTCGTTCCAGTCGCGGATCTTCCAGGCATCCGGAACTTCATCCGGTTTCAAGATGCACGATGCACCTGCCGCGATAGCATTTCTGAGTGCTTCGGTTCTGGGATCAATCGCGATGATTTCATTCACATCTGCCAGACGAAGCAATTTTATCAATAGCAGACCCATATAGCCGCAACCGATAACCGCGGCAGGACTTCCAGCTTCGAGATCAAGCCGATCGATTCCTGTCTGTATGCAACTGAGCGGTTCGGCAATGGCTTCCAGACTGCTTAGATTGTCCGGTACTTTAACCAGTAATTCCTCCGCTGCGGTCGTATATTCCGCGAAACCACCGTAGATCATGCCGGTGACACGATCGCCCGGCCGGTAATTCTTAACTTCTGTACCGACTTCGACAATGCGTCCGACAATTTCATGACCGTATATTTTCTGATGGTCGGAACCGGACGACCAGGTTCCGTGTTCGGAGCTGCATATCCCGCAGGTAAGGACTTTAATCAGGACTTCCTTTGACCCGTATGACGGGATCGGCTCCTCAACTATTTCAAAATGACCGGGACCTCTTAACTTCGCTGCTTTCATAGAATCTGCCTTTCTTAACCTTTAATGGAACCGACCAGAATCCCTTTGACGAAGTAGCGCTGCAAGAAGGGATATATGATTAAAATCGGTACGGTAGCGACAATAACGGATGCCATGCGTAAACTTTCGGACGGAGTCACGCCGCCTGTGGTATTCACTTGCTTGACACCGCCGCGACTGGTAAGCGTAAGGACGGATGTCGAGAGTATTTGTCTGAGTAAAAGCTGCAGGGTCTGCAGGTTCTTTGCCGTGGTTTTAATATCAAAGCGTTATACCATTCGTTCCAGTAACCGACACCCATATAGACAATCATGGTAGCCAGGATGGGCATGGATAACGGCAGCATGATCCGGGCGAAGACCTGCCAGTCTGTTGCTCCGTCGAGCTTGGCCGATTCCTTCATCCGCGCTTTCATACCAGAAGTTCCCCCAGTCTTTTTCGGCATATACAGTTTGTGTTTCGAAGGTCTCCCCACCATCGAATGACGAACTGTAGCGCCAGACACCGGGTTCGGCGGTTTCTGAACTGAATTCTGCTTTGGCATCCCAGGGATTGTCCACGGTTCCGGTAGCGGCGACGAACTGGCTGTTGAGCATTAAGATCATCGCGCCCGAGAGCAGAAGGCTTAATCGCTTTTTCATCTTATGATTCATTGTTCCCCTCATTCCTCATGGTTAATTGCACGCCACGGCGATTACGGTATGCAGGCTGCTGCTACGAACTTGTGCCAAAAGTTCATGATGCCTGTTGTCTGCGGCATCCGCAGATGAGAGACGATTTCCACCGGTAAACGTTTAATCGATCATTTTATCGCGGTAAAAATTGGTGAAAATGTTGGGTAATCGTTTACCTTGTGCGCTTAGTATAAAACCCGAAGCCGTGAATGTCAACAGAGATTTTGTATCAAATGAATATTGAAGGCGATTTTTAAGTCGTTTTTTCTGACGTTAGCTTTGTAAATACTGCTGTATAAAAGATGATCGTTCAATCCTTTTGCAAACGACATAAAGTTGCTGCATATCTCGATTAATTGAAGTTATAAGGTATGGCATATCAAACAGGCACAATAACGTAGAAAGAAGTATTCTCTTCGCAGGAAGAATACTTCTTTCTCATCAGAATGTACCCGGTACACAAGGCATACTTGTCCTCATTATGTCAGCCAATGGGACTCGGTTAGTCTTCCCGAACGAAAAGAATGTCGTTAAAGTAATAGTTCATTCCGGGTGTTTTGCATTCTTTTGTCGCGACGACCAGCAGGTACAGCTCGAGCTCATCACTGCATTTCTCGACTTCGACTTCAAAAATTGATTTACCTGCCGGAAGCAGAATCTCGGCTTGCTTGGATACAGCCGAGCGGTGATATGCCGGTATCAAGGTTGTTTCGTTTCTGTCTTCAAACAAGAGCTTGCCGTTAAGCGTCGCTTTAACGGCTCCCTTTGTATCTGCAATCAGGCGAACATATCTTTCACGCGGATTCTGTAATGCTGTGCGGAGTTTATAACGACCCATAGGCATGTCATCCAGCACTCTTTCGAACGCGACACGGTTCGACGGAGAGTCCAGATTCACCGCTTCGCTTGATCCCGGCGCATAGACGGACAGATGGCAAGCGGAAACAAGCGAAAAACGAACAGGATAACTCATCCAGGGCGAATCGTCGTGGAAACGCTCGATGTTCAAGACTATATCGTAAGAAGCATCGATACGCTCGGCCGAAACCACCTTGACAGGATAAGCAAGCGTCTCGCCGCATCCGATTTCATAGTCCAGACCGGACGGACCTGACCATCCTTCCGGTAAAGATAAAGTCAAGCGACCTTCCCATCTTTCTTCGGTATGGTTTGCAACGCGAATTTGGATCTCTTTACTTTGAGATTGGCCGATCGCCGGGCCATCCGGACCGTAATCGATGGCTACGGATAAAGATCTCCTGCTACCCGGAGGTACGCTTCGGGTATCGACCCAGGGCTTGTAGTTCCATAAGGATTCCAGCTCATATGCCGTCATAAAATTCTCTGCCGCGTAGTCATCGGGTAAACGACTCTCTTCGCTAGACGAGAGTATAACCGGCGAAGACCAGGCTGCCAGGACTTCTCTGGCTGCTGTCATGGTTCTTCGGGCTAGCTCGTCTAAATCTCTCGGATAAGGAAATCCCTTGATCGGAGGGCTAACCGCGATACGGTCTCCGACTGGTTGGATCCACTTCTCAGGAAAATAATCTCTGCCGTGAATAATGCCAAGGATTGCACCGAGCGTCGCCCCGGTACAGTCCGTATCATATCCGCAGTTAACGGCTTTCAAGATCGCATCGCCGAAATCTTCGCCATACAGCCAGCCAAGAATAGTAAAGGCAATATTCTGAGGTGCATCTGTAAAGTTCGGACGTCCGTGGTGTTCGAGGACCAGACTTCTTGATTCCAGCCAATCCTTCCCTTCACGATGCCATTTTCGAAGATCATTGACAGCCTGAGCCACACGTGAGTCAGCCGGAATAACAGACATACCGATATCCAGCAATTGATTCACATCGCTGATAATGAAAGCGGCACTCTCAATCGCGGCAAAGAACATTTCGCCATATACACCTTCTCCGCCTGCATGATCCACGATAGCATCCTGCCAGGCGTATCGAGCGGCAATATCGGGCGTGCCCGGTGCCAGCATACCCCAGATTTCCGAACGAATCGGAGATCCCATGCAATGAGTAAACGGATTGCCAAACCAGCCTGCCACGGGCGGCTGCAATCCTCTGCGAAGATTCGTCAAGGCATAACCATATTCATCATAAGGAAAGAAAACATGTTCCAGCCAGGCTTTCCCCAAATCTTCTGCAGTCAAGCGGGCGCCGTACTGCTCGACGGCATGAAGCCATACCAGCTGCAAGTCAAGATCATCATTGGGTAAAGGACCGTCGAAAAGGCGCGGGTAGAAGCTCAGATCAAGCACTTCCATTCTACCTTCCATCGGTTCGCCCAGCGTTCCTCCGATATTTTTCCCGAGCCATCCGCCATATACCTTTTCGTAGTAATCTTTTTCATTGAGTATGATCTTGCCGCTCATTTCTTTTCCTCAATTCTTTTTTGTAATATTGATGTATCTTCTGTTCAAATGCAAAGACATTCTATCAATTAAATCTTTATCTGTCTTTAGAATCAACAGGAAAAACAGCCAAGAAGAAGACCCGTATGTCATATTGCAGACATCCGGGCCTTCTTAGAGAGTAATTAAGCATACATGAGATTCAGTTGATTAGTTGCTTGCCAGATGAGCATCCAATTGTGCCTGGAATTCGGCGATCAGATCATCTATACCGGCCTTTTTCAAGAGATCCAGAGCTTCGTCGATGTTATCGTCATAAGTCTTGACACCGGTAGCAATCGGAGCGATGGCAGCAGACATTTGGGTCTTGACATCAGCCAGAAGCGTCTGTACTTCGGAAGCATCAAACTGCATACCCGCAGCGATGCTGTCCACGGCATTCTCGTTTGCCACATAGAGGTTTTCATTCGTGACGGTCGGTGCATTCACATCCGTGCGCTCAAACTGCACGTTACCGATCATCCAGTCGGAGAAATAGTAAAGCGGTGTGTTGTATGCCGGGTCAATGATGGATACACGACCCTTGGGTTCGACTTTATCGTAATCGATGCCTTCGCGTCCGTACATGAACAAGTCATAGTTATCCTGATCCGCATAGAGCCAGTTGATGAACTTTACGCCTGCTTCCGGATGTTCGCTGGACAGAGGTATCGCCTGCATGTTTCTGGTACCATAGGGACGTACGTCGGGTTTGTCCGGTGCGAAATCTATCCACAGGAAATCATCTACGGTGATATCCGGGTAGTTGGCTTTAAGCGGTTCGATATTACCAATCGTACCGGGATGAATAAACCAATCGCCGGAGTTCAACTGATTGGTCAGCTGATCATTCGTGTAGACCAGTACATCAGGATTAATCAAACCTTTTTCATACCAGATCCGGGCATTCTTGCTGTTTTGGGCAAATACATCCGTCTCAAAGAAGTTTTGAACTTTACCATCTTGCGTGACAAAGAAGATACCGTCATAGACAAAGAACGGATATTCGTCGTACGTTTTGTTCATCAGACCAAAATCATACGAGCCTGCACCTATAAGCGGGAAATAAGGTTTAACGGGGCCTTCCCACTCGGCCATCACTTTTTCAAACTGTTCTGTTAACTCTTCGAATGTTTCCGGTTCTTTTTCGATACCATACTTCTCCATGATATCTTTACGCATAGTCAGCTCCGGACCCAGAGCGCTTTCAAACCAGTAAGCGGGGATCGCATACTGACGACCGTCAACCATACCCGACTGCATCATGATTTCCGGGTTATACTTCAGAATGTTTTCGCCATACTCTGCAACGATATCCGTTAAGTCGGCCAGAGCATTTCTGGATGCATAGTTGCTGATCGTTACGCGGTCGTTCATAACCGTGAACATATCAAACTTCTCACCGGTAGACAGCATGAGGTTTAAACGCTGATCCCAGGCATCCCACGGAATATACTGCAAACTGACTTCTACACCGCCTTTATCTTTAGCGATTTCCTCGTTAATCAGTTCGAGTGCAGGGCCCAGTTCGGCAGGCTCGTCTCCGGGAACGACATACAACATCGGAACAGTTTCATCATCGCCTGTCTCGGTGCTTCCCTGTGTCGTGCTGCCGCCGGTTGTTGCGCCTTCGCTTGTCGTTACGGATTCCGTGCCGTTCGTACCCGGCGAACACGAGGCGACAATTCCCAAGGTCAGCAGTAAGCTGAGTGCTGAGGCCAATTTCTTCTTCATTTGACATTCCTCCTTAATTCTTAGCCCTTCACCGATCCTACAACCAGTCCTTTAACGTAGTAGCGTTGCAGGAACGGATATAGAAGAGCAATCGGGCCAATAGTGACGATAGCTGTTGCCATTTTCAGTGATTCTGTAGGTGGTGTCATTGAGCCTGTTCCGGACAAAAACTGCAGATCCCGAAGCATTGAAATCTGAGATTTTAACTGGAGCAGCAGGTACTGAATCGGATAGAGTTTCTTGTTATCTACCAGCATGATGGCATTCCACCAGTCATTCCAGTAGGCCAGAGCATAAAACAAGGTGACGGTTGCCATGACCGGTAAACTCAGGGGCAGGTAAATACGAATGGCCACGACAGCATCGTTGGCCCCGTCGATCGTGGCCGATTCCCGAAGAGAATCGGGCAGTGTGTTCATATAGTTTCTGACAAGAAACATGTTATAGGTGTTGAATAGCAGGCTTGGAATCAGCAAAGCCGCAAGATTGTTGACCAGACCCATTCGGTGATTGATCAGGTACCACGGAACGATACCGGATGAGAAAACCAGCGGAATAAAGAAGAATAAGTTCAGGAAGTTGCGATACCGTACTCGTTTATTCGCCAGCGTATAAGCACATAAACCGGTAATCAAAACAGCGATCGTGGTGCCGACGACCGTGATAAAAATCGATATCATATAGCCGTTGAGAACACTGCTGCCGCGTCGAAACATCAGGTTATAAGCGTAAAACGAAATATCCCGGGGAAAGAAAGAATAACCGTAACGCTGAATGACGGATTCTTCGGTGATCGATACCATAAAGGTCAATAACATCGGAAGCAGGCAAGCAAGCGCATAAAGTATGACGATCGCTCCGATAATGAAATCCGATATACGGAGTTGATGTCTAACCTTGTCCATTCTTATCTCCTCCTTAGTAGAGCGCGCCGTCAGGATAAACCTTACGGACCAGAGCATTTGAACCGAAGACCATGACAAAGCCGATAACCGACTGGAAAAGTCCGATCGCCATCGATTGAGCAGGGTCTCCGACTTGTCGTAACGATCTGAAAATGTACGTATCGATAATATCCGTCGTCCGATAAAGCGTTCCGTTATCGCCTACGAGCGCGTAGATCATGCCGAAGTCACCGTACATGATCTTACCGATGGACAAAAGGGTCAGGATCAGAATCGTCGGCGTAATCATCGGTATCGTTATAAAACGTATCCGCTGCCAACGAGTCGCACCGTCTATCATCGCAACTTCATATAATGAGTTATCAATACCGGCGATGGCAGCCAGATATATGATGGATGACATGCCCGCACCTTTCCAGACATTCAAGACGACAAGAATAGCTCTCCAGTATCCGGCTTCGGTATACCAGTTCACCCTGCTGTAACCTAAACTTACCAGCGCTTTATTGATCAAACCATGTTCGGTTGACAGGAAGCTGGTCAGGATAAAGCTGATAATGACCCATGAAATATAGTTCGGAAACAACATCACGGACTGCGATACTTTCGCGGCTTTTCGCCAATACATCTCGCTTACCAATATGGCCAGCGCCACAGCTGTTAAGGTTCCGAAGGTGATAAACAAAATATTTAAGATCAAGGTATTCGCCGTCACGCGAAAGGCCTGATTTGATTCGAAAAAGAATCGGAAATTTCTCAGGCCGACCCAGTTGCCGCGGAATAAAATGTCGAAAATCGTATTATTCTGATAACTGTATCTCTGAAAAGCGATCGCAATATAGGGGTAGGTAAGATAACTGTATATCAGAACATAAATAATAGCCGGCAATGCGATAATATACGAAAACGGATTATCGCGAATGTCCTTAATCAAACCGAGATTCTTCAGACCTTTTCCTGACTTACGATTCGTATCGGACGCCATATGTTCTCCTCCTTACTGCATCTAGCTCATCCGAGAGCGAATCTCAGATAATAAAGTCTTCTTTTTTACGCTTGCTACACAGCAGGTCGTATCAGAAGCGCCATAAAACATGAAGAGCCGATCATCCCGTTCCATGATGGCCGTGCCGAAAACCACATCTCCGAAGAATCCTTTTTTCTCATATTTCTCAACAGGTTCGAAGAAGGGTTCTTGGCTGCGCCATTTGATTTTCCAGGGTTTCTGTAAATCCAACAGCATAACACCCATCCTGTAATAGTGCTTCGGATCCGCCCCGTGATAAAAGAGAAGCCAGCCTTCATCCGTTTCGACGGGCGGTCCTCCCGCACCGATTCTTCCGCTCTCCCATCTGTCTCCGGGAGATGCCAGGAAACGATGTGGCCCCCAGGATATGAGATCAGGTGAAGAGGTATGCCACATCTCCGGTTTAGGAACGCCACCTGCAGTCGGCCGATGAATCATATGATATCGACCTTCTATCAGCCTCGGAAAAAGAACACAGTCCTTATTATTCGGAGGAAGCACGATTCCCCTGCGTTCCACCGTCTCAAAGTCAGAAGTACGAGCCAATGCAACTGCCTGGCCGTGTTTCGAAACCGCCGTATAAAGGATATAGTAGAACCCGTCGATAAGAGTTATACGCGGATCTTCGATTCCGTATGCTTCCGAGTCATCGGCTGCCGCCATGAAGCGACGAGCTTTTCCCACCGGCTTCATATTCGAATCCAAGTCGACTTCGTAGAATTCCGAAACAGAGGTCAGGTACATTTCCCCATTCGACATGAAGAATCGAGGATCTGAATCATCAACATCAGCACGTCTCTTCTTTAACATGCGGTAATCGCCGATCGCAGAATCATATACCGGTGCCCATACTTCGCCTGCTTCCTGCTCTTTGGGTCGAAGTGCTACCCGGAAAACAAGTTTGACCACATCTCGGACAAGTACCGCTGCGGGATTAAATGCGCCTATCACTTCAAATCGATCGTCTGCTTCAATATCTGCAGGCGTGATGATCGGATTAAGGCTGCTGCGATCAAAAATATCCATACGCCGTCCTCCCTGTGTATCCTATCTATATTCTTAACCCTTAAGAACTTGAATTCAATGACTTTTTACTTGAAAATATCACTTTATTAATACTTTTCGTAAATTTTTATGGTAATATCGTATACATAAATGGAATAGCTTAAAAATTTATCGTACTTTCATCATCTTGATTATTTTGACTATTATTGATAGATATTGTTTTGCACTTGAATTACTTGAAACACCTTTGCCAAATATGTGATGGCAAACTAGAGCGAAAGGAGTTTATTATGGCGGTAAATACAGTGTCTGATCTCCTGGCGGATCATCGAAAAAAAGTCATATCCACCGCGGCAGACAGTCGTTTGAACTTTAAACTCAATGTCATCGACAACGCGTATGACGTATACAACATATCCGCACCGTTTATCCGGGACAAGGATGTTTTCCTACTGGGTCGTGTTGAAGCACGTGATTCCGAACATAGCCATATCGGATTCTTTAAACCTGCGGACAGCGAGGCGGAAAATATCATAACGGACGTTTCGGTCGATGCTCTTCCTGAATTATTGAGGAAAGTTGCAGCAGTGCGTAACTGGATACAGACAGAAGGGCCGGATCTCCGTTTACAAGATCCTTTCGTGACCGTTATTAGCGGCGATCTCGTGATCGGCGGTGTCGAGATAACAGAGGACGAATCGGGCTGTATCAATTACCGGACCGCGTTTTATAAAGGCTCATCAATTTATACCTTGGAACGCATATTCGCCGGTCCCTGGGGTATGAAAGATATCCGCTTAAAAGAACTGGAAGACGGTCGAGTCCTCTTGCTGACTCGTCCCCAAGGCGAAGTCGGCGGGCGTGGAACCATAGGTTGGATACTCCTCGATTCTTTATCCGATCTGAGCATGGATGTAATAAAGCGTGCACAACTGTTAACGGAGCAGTTCCTTCCGGAAGAATGGGGCGGCGCGAATGAAGTTCATCTGCTCGGCGGAAGTCTTGTCGGAATCTTGTCTCATATTGCCCGTTTCGACGAGGAAGGCAATCGGCATTATTATGCGAGTGCTTTTACACTGGACTACGAAAAGAACCTTGTCAGCCCCATGAGGATCATCGCGGAGCGGAAAGATTTCGCTGCAGGCGAATCGAAGCGCGAGGATCTCGTTGATGTAATCTTTAGCGGCGGTATGCTTCGTTTGGATAATAAGGAAGCAGCCCTCTACTGCGGCGCCGGCGATGCAGAGGCTCATGTTCGTTTGATTGAGGATCCCTTTGCTTATGAGTAAGAAAGTCGTGATGAAAGATCTGGCCAAAAGGCTGGGTGTCTCGATCAATGCTGTTTCACTGGCTTTGAACGGCAAGCCGGGCGTGAGCGACGAATTAAGGCGCGAGGTTCTGTCCCTGGCCGATGAGCTCGGTTACATGCATGGGAATCCCCGTTTCGAGAAAACCTATCGGAATAATTACTTTTGCATTATTTTGAAACGCAGGTATTTTTCCGCATCAAACTTTTACTCGCAGGTTCTTCTCGGTATTCAGGAACAAGCAGCGGACCACGGCTATGGAACATTAATCGAAATCTACGACGACATCCCGGAAGCCATACCCGAATGCATTGTAAAGAAGCGCATATCAGGCATCATTGTTCTGGGTGTCGTGCCAGACGATTATCTTGAAAAGCTCGCCTTATATTCCAGAAATATCATTTCTGTAGACCACATATCACATCACTTGAGTATCGACAGTATTATGACATCCAACGTCGAAGGCTCTTATCGAATGACTGACTTTGTCCTCAGTAAGGGCTATCGGGATATCGGCTTTTTCGGTGATCTGGAATACTCGACTTCGATACGGGAACGCTACTCCGGCTGTCTTTATCGCCTGCGCGAAGAAAATCCATCCTTGACCTATACCGAGCATATGGAAGAACTCGAGAAAAAGTCTATTCTGTATAAGCTTGAAAATCTGGTCGTGGATCACAAAACCGATGAAATCATTAGACTCCTGGAATCTCTTGCTTCGTTGCCGAAAGCCTTTATCTGCTCGAACGATGATGCCGCGGCAGAATTAATCGTTGCCCTAAACCGCATGAATCTGCGTGTTCCGGATGATATTGCCGTCCTGGGTTTCGATGACAGTTCGGTTGCGATTCAAACCGTACCGGCTTTAACTACAACGCATGTCGAGATGAAAGTAATGGGCCGGGAAGGCGTTCGTCGTCTGATCTGGCGGATCCATAACCCCAATGCACTGGCCACACGGACGTCAATCGAAACCAGATTGGTAGTTCGAGACAGTCTCTAAGCACTGTCGAAAAGAAGAGCAGCCATGACCACCCGGATAAGGTAATCATGGCTGCTATGTTTTCTTTCCACGTATAATTTACTAACCTTTTACACCTGCGCTGGCGATGCCTTCCACAAAATATCGCTGAGCGAATACGTAGACAAGAACCGTTGGCAGAATCGTCAAGGCCGAACCGGCCATCTGGAGACCGAAATCCTTAAACTCCGGATGACCTTGTAGCACAAGCAGAGCCAGGACCAGCGTGCGCTGTTCTTCCCTCGCGAGATAAAGCAGAGGACCGATCGTATTGTTCCACGAACCCATAAAGGCAAAGACACTAACCGCCGCAATAACCGGACCGCTTAAAGGCAGGTAAATCTGTGAATAGATACGAAGCGGATGGGCTCCGTCGATTAATGCGGATTCAAATAAGGCATTCGGCATGGAGCGGTAGTTTTGCAGAAAGAGGTAAATATTCATAACGCCTCCGCCCAGGAAAGCCGGAATTATCAACGGCCAATAAGACGGAACCAGGCCGAGTTTAACCCAAATAAAGTAAATCGGAATCATCGTAACCTGAGCCGGCAACATCATGGTAGCCAGCATAAGAGTTGTGATCTGCTTGCGACCGGGATAATATAGCTTGGCCAGAGCGAAAGCCACCGCCGACGAGCTCAGGATCGTACCGCCAATCTGCACTACGGCAAGCCAAAGGCTGTTAAAGAGATAACGACCGAAGCTCATGCGCTCGAAGATATAGACATATTTATCGATCGTGACAGGCTTGGGCCATAAAGTAGGAGGTAAAACATTGATTTGATCCGATGTCTTGAGCGAGGTCAAAATCATCCAGATAAACGGGAACAACATGACGGCGCCCAGAGCTGCGACGATCAGAAAAGATATACCGTCGAAAGAGAAGCGTTTTTTACCGGCGGCTTTTCCTGCCGGTACGGCAGTACCCGATGAAGTTTGAATATCAGGATTCATAATGCACCCACCTCTCTTCATACTTGCGTTGCAAGCCGGTAATCACAAGGATAATAACAAACAGTACCCATGCGGCCGCGGATCCCAAACCGTAACTGCCTTTCACGAAGGCTTCGCTGTAGATAAACAAATTGGGAACCAGCTGTTCCGGTCTTAATGCATTGATATCGAAAATAGCCAGGAATCCGTCGAAAGCCGTGAATGCGGAAATGGTCGACATGATCATAACCAGGAACAGCATCGGAGTAATCAGCGGCGTAATGATTTTAAAGAAAATCTGATTATTGCTGGCCCCGTCAACTCTGGCTGCTTCAATAACATCGTTGGAGACATTTTGCATACCGGCCAGAAGCAGAATCATTGATTGTCCGACGCCTTTCCACACTTGAATCAAAGCGACGGATGCGATGACGATATACCAGTTTCTACTGCCCAGCCAGTCGATCGGTTCTGCCCCGAACAAGCCAAGGAAATAATTGAGGATGCCAAAGTTTTTGGCGAAGATAAACTTAAAAATCAAGGCAACCGCTACCCAGGGTGTAACCGAAGGCAAGAAAAAAACAGCACGGAAAAAACCTCTTCCGGGAATCGAACGATTCAGCAAATAAGCGAAGATCAGGGCTAAAAATGTCTGCAAAGGAACAAATATCAAGGCAAAATACAAGACATTTCGAATCGAGCCTATGAAGTTCTTATTACTGAACAGGTTGATCCAGTTTCTCTCGGCGGTGAAACGCGGCGGATTAAAGAGGTTCCAGGATGTAAAGGATACATATCCCGAAAAAATGACAGGAAACAGAAAAAAGACCAGCAGCTGTATGATCAGCGGCAAGCTCATGATGATTCCCCATCGTGCGAGGCTTTTTTTCATATAGCGGTCCTCCCGGTTTTGATCACGAGGACAGGGTAAAAACCAATTGATTTCTACCCTGTCCGTGACCTTTATGATATGTCAGTCAGGTTTCATACCTTAGAAAAAGCAAAGGATCTGCTTAGTCCAGGATGTTTTCTTCGTTCCAGGTATCGATAGCATTTTGAACATTCTCGCGGGTCTCGTCTTTCAGGCTGTCGCTGACTTCAGCCAGACCGTTAGTGATGTCGAGCGCAGGAGTCTGAACCTGTCCGCGCCAGGCGTTCCACGAGGGATTCTCGTCAAGTGTCACGGCATAGTTCAAACCATCGGTGAAAGCACTCAGATCTTGTGTATCAATCGAATCCAGGAGAATCTGCTGTGCCGAAATCAAGTCAGGTATGGATGTACCGGTAGCAGCGATTGTGTTCTGAGACTCTTCGCTCAAGTAATGCTTCAGGAATGCCCAGGCATTGTCCTTGTTTTGCTGATCGGCTCTCGAATAAATCATCCAGCTGTTGGTAACGGCGGGAATGACGCGATCACCATTGAAGTCCAGCGGAATCAGGGCTACGTCCCAATTGAGATCCGGGAACTCGTCGTTGATCAAACGAACCAGCGAGAACTGGATAAAGAGCATGCCGGCCTTATTGTTGCCAAAGAGGACACGAGCGCCGCCAAGTTCACCCATCAAAGTGCTGTCCGGGCTCAGACCTTCTGCCACAAACTGATTCGCGAACTCAAGACCCTTCCAGAAGTTGTCATCAAGAACAGCTTCGGTCTTGTCTTCGTTCAGAATCATACCGCCATAAACCTTACCAAAGGGGTACCAGCCGGTGGTGATGCTGCCCTGATAGAGATAACCATAGGTCTTTTCATCGATGGCACCTTCCGTCGTCAAAGCAACGGCTGCTTCATACATATCTTCGTACGTCCAGGTCTCATCGGGATAATCCAGGTTGGCCGCATCGAAGAGATCTTTATTGTAAGCCAGTCCGATGTTGTTCACGTCGTGAGGCACGCCAAAGATCTTGTCGCCCGCACGAGCGGCAAAGAGCGAGTTGGCATACAACGAGGTGTCGAGATCTCTTTCAATCAAAGCAGAAAGATCCTCGGCAGCACCTTTGGCACCGTTACCCAGAATGACGGCGTTCTCCTGGAACCAAACATCCGGAGCGATACCGGCGGCCAGCTGAGTGGCGATTTTCTGGACGTAGTCGCCCCAGGGACCGGAGTCGACTTCGACATTCAGGTCGGGATTGGCATCGATAAAGTTCGAAACGACGGTTTCGTTCGTTACTTCATAAGCACCGGGCAAGCCGATCATAAGTGAGCCTGTCAGACCGGCTTCTTCTGTTTCGCTCGGAGCTTCGGTTTCGGTCTCGCTCTCATCCGGAGCACTCGTTTCATCAGGTGTTTCCGATGGTGTATTTTCAACCGTTGTAGTCGAGGATTCGCCTGTTGACGTCGCAGGTGTCGAAGCACCGCCACAGCCGGCCAGCAACGTAGCAACCATGAGTGAGCTGAGAACTAAAGATACTATCTTTTTCATGCTGTTTCCTTTCTTCACTTTCTTTCTATAGCAAAATGCGGCTAATATTCTATTTCTATCCGACCGGGCCCGATCGGGTTGAAATCATATTTGGGCTATGGCGATGCGCCGTCCGGTCCGAACGGACTCATCGGCTGCGAAAGCCATCAGGTGACTTTGGAGCGATAATCGCGCGGAAGACTTACTGTTTTCGAGATTCCCTTTGCACAATTCGACAAAATCATGAAAGAGACGTGCATCTCCTCCTCCGTGTCCCGATTGTACGCTGGCCACGGTGTCGACAGGTATATGCTCTCTGCTTCCTGTCTTGAAATCGCCCAGGATCAGTTCGTTTCGATCCAGGTGACCGTAAAGGTCTGCCTTGGTTCCGTAGATTCTCAAGATACGCGTATTTTCACTGGATAATCCGCTCATGTTGAAGCTTGCCGTAGAGCCGTCTTCCATAGTAAAGAGTGCGGTCTGGTGATCGTTTACGTTATTGTCGCTGCGATAAACACAACGACCGTAGCGACCGGTTTTTAGTGCTTCAAGGCGGGCGTTATAGGATGTATCGACCGATATCGTATTACTCGGCCAACCGACAGGATCGATCTGTTTTAAGTACTGCTTCGGAGCGAAATACGGGCAGGTCTTCTCTGCCGGACATCCATCCAGACAAAAGCGGGGAGCTCCTTTCGGTGCGTTTTCCGCTTTGAAGTGATACAGACCACCTTCAGACATGACAGAGACGGCTTTCTTCCCGGTAATGTAGGCGATGATATCCAGATCATGGCAGGACTTGGCCAGGATAAAGGGAGCCGCATGCTCCGAGTTACTGAATATGCCGCGTACATAAGAGTGGGCGTAGTGCCAGTAAGCCACATTCTCCGTCAACTGGAAGTTCATGATATCTCCCAGCAAGCCTTGATCGACAATTTCTTTTATTTTCTCGAAAAAGGGTGCATAACGAAGCACATGGCAAACCATCAGATAGCGCCCGCGCCGTTCGGCTTCCGTGACAAGCTCGACACAATGTTCTTGAGTCAGTGCCAGTGGTTTTTCGATGAGTACATGATAATTAGATCTGAGTGCCGTCATGCCATACTCATGGTGTAACATATCAGGCAGAGCGATCACGCAGGCATCCGCTTCCGGTGCTGCTTCGAGCAGGGCTTTGGCATCCGGAAAAAGGGCGGTATGACTCAGACCCAAATCCTTGGCAACTTTATTCATTCGATCTACATTCGAATCGGCGATGGCCACGACTTCGACACCTTCGTTTAACGAAAATTCGATGTAATGCCGCCCGCGTCCTCCTGTACCCAGAACAATTATTTTCATGGTACCGCTCCTTTTCTTTCATCCTGATCGATCACGAAACTTTCAGCTCTCATCTCTTCCGAACGGTAAACAGCTTTACCTCGAACTGCAGTCAGTTGTATCTCAATATTCTCGTCAAAGAGGAGAAAATCCGCATCTTTGCCGTTTTCCAACGAGCCCTTATGCTGCCGGATGTGATTGAAACGTGCCGGATTCAGGCTTACAAGCCGAACGGCCTCGATCAAATCGCTGCCGGTCAGTTTCATCCAGGTACGTACCAAACGATTTGTTGTCGCTATACTGCCTGCCATCGCTGTCCGATCGGGAAGTTTGGCAACCTCGTCTTCGATGATGACGCGGCGCCCCCCGATAAGGCTTCCCAGGATGCTTTCCCGGGTATCCTGGCCGGCGGCACGCATGGCATCTGTAATTAAGCCAATATCGTCCGTATGTTTAACTTTTCGAATCAAGCAAAGCAGCTCGGCGGGTAAATGAACACCGTCGCCTATCAGTTCGACAGCAATGTCATCGCTGAGGTAGACCGCTTCGATGATACCGCCGCTGCGAACTCCGTTGACATAGTGAACGCCGGACATGCCGGAGTAAAAATGGGTCACTTGATTAAAGCCGTTACTGACAGCATCAAGCATTTCCCGGCTGGTCGCTGCGCTATGCCCTGCCGATACCTGAATACCTCTCGAGGTCAGCGTCCTCGCCATCACGTCTGCTCCGGGCAATTCCGGCGCCAGTGTCCAGCGCCTGATCGCAGCAGACATTTCCAGCCACTCTTCATACTCGGCCGGATCCGGCGTGCGAAGATGCACGGGATCCTGAGCTCCGGCATATTGTGCGGAGAAGTACGGTCCTTCCATATGGATACCAAGCAGTTCAGCACCACTTATATGAGGAGTGCTCGTGTACTCGTTATAGCTTTCCAGAAAGCGTTTCGTTTCTTCATTGCTCCCGCTTAGCCCGGTAGCAAAGAGTCCGGTTGTACCATATCGTGCATGCGTTTCGCATATAGTGCGAATCGCCTCGACGCTTCCGTCCATGAAATCAGCACCACCGCCGCCATGAACATGCTGGTCGATAAAGCCCGGTGACAGATAAAGTCCCTTGGCATCCAGGCGAGGTAAAGACGCTTCCTTGAGTTCAAGCGGCAGCTTTGCCGCCTGATCGATCCAGCGGATAAGCCCGTCTTCGACGAACATTACTGCATCGTCAAGAATTCGATCAGAAAGTATGGCAGAGGCGTTTACTACTAAATATTTCATAGACTCTCATGGCTCCTGTCAGTGCGAAATCCGTTTACCGCAGACCTAAGCTCTGACATCATTTTCTTGAACTTAATCTTTTTTAAGATTAGCCGGATCTGCAAGCGAAGCAGATTCTTTATCCAGATAGAGGTGGAAATTCTTATGTGTTTTCAAGATGCTGGCGGGTATCATCGGCGTTACTTCTTCGGCAGCCAGCATGTCCCGAATTGCTTCTGCTTTAACCTGATAAGGAACACAAGACAGGATCTCCCTGGCTTCCATGATCTGATAAACCGTCATTGATATAGCTTGATCGGGCACGGCATCAATCTCGGGGAACCAGCCTTCGTCGACTTGCTGGCGCTTGCAGCGATCATCGAGTGTAACAACATGGAAGGCGGCCTTCGTATCGAAGTTTGCCGGCGGATCATTAAATGCAATGTGGGCATTCGCACCGATACCGATTAAGGCAATATCGATAGGAGCTTGTCTGATTAAGTCTGTTAATCGTTCGATCTCCCCGGCAGTATCTCCGTTGCCATGAACAAAATGCATTTGGCCCAAATTTTCGACTTTATCCACAAAGCGCTCCTGGAGATATTTCTGGAAGCTGGCTTTATGCGTTACCGGCAGATCAACATACTCGTCTAGATGAAATACCGTTACACGGCTCCAGTCGACTTCTTCATTAATCAGTGCATTAATGGTGCTTAACTGAGATGCACCGGTAGAAAGCAGCAGTCTGGCTTCTCCTCTCCGGTTTATGGCATCCTGCAGTCTCTCAGCCGTATAACGTGCTGCCGCGAGACCCAATTGTTCTGCATTGTCGAATAACTTAATATCCATCTGTTTAAGCCTTTCTATATGCTCAGCATTTTTATCGATAAATTAAGAGACTTGCCCTTGAGTGTGTATCTACCTATAATTATGGCAGGAATAAAAAAATAATTTTGCTTTATGTTGCCATTGATCCTGGTAAAAATGACATAATATTGTCAATTTGTCGTTTACAAGAGAGAAGGTACCTGATTGGCCGATCCATATGTTGATAAGACATTCACCGAAGACATCATCGTCAGTTACATTCGAGGCGGTGACCGCACCGACGTGGGCGGAGATCATTTCCACGATTTTTACGAGATTTACTACTACCTTGGCAATAGCATGAATTACTTCATCGACGAGAAAAAACACTCGGTACAAAATAAGGATATCGTCCTGATAGCTCCCTATCTGATTCATCGAACGCTCTATACACCGGAACAAAAACGTGATCGTTTATTGATACTCTATCGTCCCGCCCTCCTGGATTCGATCGGTGATAAAGCCGTTAGCAGGCAGATCGAAGAAATGTTTCGAAATCATCGAAAACTCACCATTCTCAATCATGAGAAACATAAGCGCTTCGAAGAGTTGATTTTTACGATTGCAGCGACCAAGGAGCAAGCTGAAAACAATATCCATGAACTCCAGTTGAAGCACGAATTGATATCTCTTCTCCTCATGATGCTGGGCATCGAAGACGAGGATCGCATCTTTGACAACGAACCGCTCGAGTTGAGTCAACCCGAACGGCTCGTACAACAAGTTCTCATCTACATCAATAACAATTACAGCCGAAACATCAATCTCGAAGATATTGCAGGCGAACTCTATGTAAGCAAGTACTACCTGAGCCGTATCTTCAATGATGTGATGGATACCAGCATCACCAAATACATCAACACCAAACGTCTCTCCGAAGCCGAACGTCTGATTCGCTACAGCAACCTGACAATCACTCAGATTTGTAAAGAGGTTGGCTTTTCCAGTAACAGTTACTTCATCCAGTTGTTCAAGGAGAAATATAACTGCACACCGCTTGCATTCCGGGATATGATGCCTCAGAAAAGATAATCGTAGCGCTTAAGACAGTCTTTCTCCGAGAAGGCTGTTAATGCTGATTCGCTCACGATTTTGAATCGATTCGTTCGCTGCCGCTCCGATGATCAACGAATAAATTCCGTCATCAGATGTTGCCTTTTGATTTAAATGATTTTCATCCGACTCGACCAGCATATCCATTAAGAGAAGATCATCACCGCCGCCATGCGAACCGCTTCGTTTCTCGACAAGGATGACTTCCGGATCAGCGTCGTTTCTGTATAAGTGGATTTCATTATGATCAGAATCCATATTCGGCCCGGATAAATACTCGTTGACCTCTATGCGGCCCTTACTTCCGCTAATGCTCAAGTGCCAGCCTTCATAAGGACTGTAAGCGATAAGCGAGTAGTTCAGCAGGGTTCCGCCCTGATACTTTACTTGAACATTCATCGTATCGTAGATATCGATCGAGTCGCGGAAAACACAGGCATCCCTGATATAACCGTCATTTACTTCCGCATCGACATACATGCTCCTGTAAACAGGGTCCTTGTTGATATCCCAGTAAAACTCGCAGCTGTCACGATAAGGGCAGCCCGTGCAACGAGACGAGCGCTCGTTCCTATTGGGACCGTACAGTCTCAATGCTCCCATCGCATGAACCGTTTCCGGCGTATCATCCAGCCACCAGTTAATCAGATCAAAATGATGAGTAGATTTATGGATCAAGAGACCTCCGCTGTTTTTCATCTCGGCATGCCAGCGACGGAAGTAATCCGCACCATGCGTGCGATCCAGGTACCACTCCAGATTCACACTGTAAATGTCTCCGATAACACCGGATGCCAAAACTTCCTTGATGCGTTGTTGCAAAGGCATATAGCGCATGTTAAAGACGACTTTTACCCGTTTATTCGATCGTTTCTCCGCCTCTTGAATACGAGCTGCTTTAGCCGCGTTTGTTGTCATGGGCTTTTCCGAGATAACTTCGCAACCAAAATCCAGCGCCCGAACAATATACTCGTCATGAGTCGCATCCGGCGTAGTTACGATAACGGTATCCGGCTTCATTTCTGTGAGCATCTGATCGAAATCGGTATATGTCGCCAATCCTCCGCAATACTCGCTAAAGTATTGCGCACGGATAATGTTTCGATCGCATACCGCCGTCAAACGGATCAAATCCTTATAGGGTTCTGATATCAAACGCTTTCCGAACATGAACAGGCCGCGATATCCGGCTCCGACAATAACACATGTCTTCATATGATTCTCCTTTTCCTTTATCATCAATCTCTTCAACTGAATTTATGTCTATATTTCCGCCGGTATTCGCTTTAGAATGCCGGGCAATAAAATCTGTGGAACAATATCGGGCCGATACTGCCCGGGCGGTAGGAATTCATCGATATCGATCACTTTTCTTAGCATCTCATCAGGCTCTCCAGCTGCTCCCAGTCGCTTGGCAAGTTTGAGATATAAGCCATATAAAGAATCTGCAGACAAGATAATCTTCGTTGACTTACCTGAGGTTTTTATCTGCTCCGAGATAAACGATAATAAAGTTATGCAGTCATAGATTCTTATGGCGGCCAACGAATCTCCGGCCGAAATTAAGTCCATGGTCAGCTTATTACGAGCACCGAAGAGACCATCCGGATCGCGTCCCCCGAGCGCCGGCGGGGCAATGGGACCTGCTGCAGTCGGAATATGGATAAAGACTTGCCAGTCTTGGCTTAACGCTTGTCTGACATCAGGCGCATCCGGGTGATCCGGGCTCTCTGTCAGTTTATATAAAAGCGGGCGATCGGATTCAAACAAACAACCTGCTCTTCGATCCACACCCGTATCTGTACTCTTTTTGAGATATAGACCGTAGTTATGAAGACCTTCCGAGCTTTCCCAGAGAAGATAGCGAAGCGAAATCGGGCTTTCAATCCCTTCTAGTTCAATTTCTTCTTTATGGTGACAAACAAAATCAAGTTCCATGCGGGCATCTCGACCGTTAAACACGGCATCACGAAGCCACTTAGCACTAGAATCAGGCGACTCGTCAGGATAATTTACTCTCCCCGACAAGCTTTCGCGAGCCCTTTGTTCAAATTTTATCCACGTATCTTGTTCCGGTCGATCCAGAATAATCTGCCCGCTTTCCGAGCAGTTGATCAGCTCTACCGGTAAGGCTCTTTCCCTCTCTTTGTCCACTCTTGTTTCTTTACGAAAGACAGCAGAGAAAAATTCTGCGCTTTTAACGGCCATATTCTCCGAATAGCGATGTCCTCCTTCGTCAACAAAGAGCTCCAAGCCCTTCCCGGCTTGATCTTTCCAGAAAACGGCAGACTCTCTCACGGTTCGTTTGCATCCCGTGATCGGGAAAAAGTCATCTTCGGCAGCGAGAACCAGACAGGGACGAGGCGAGATCAAGAGGAGGAAATCACTGTGATCCCAGGCACGTCCTTCACTAGCAGGAATGCACTGTTCGGCATCCTGAGGCACAGCCGAATCAAAGATACTGCGTCTGCTACTAATAAATGTCCCCGGAGCCACAGCCCCTACATCCGGACAAATCGAAGCAAGAAGAGTACTCTGGAAGCCTCCGCCGGAATTACCGCTCACTGCCAGCTGATCCGATCTCACATCAGGACGACCGGCCAGGTAAGCCAAGGCCGCCAGAGCTTCGCTCATGAAATAGCCTGCCGATGATACACCTCGAAAGAAAGCCGGCAGTCCCTGCAGAGTATGTTCCGTTGTTCCGGGCGTAAACCATCTCGGATCTTCACCTTTTGGTGCACCGTTTGGAAAAGCCAGCCTCTCGCCTTGACCCGGGGGATCGATCGTCAGGACGACGAAACCCTCTCTGGCCAAGATACGACAAGCAATCTGATACTCATCTGCAGCCTTCCCTTTATGGTCATGACCGCAAAGGAAAAGAACAGCCGGAGCAGCTTTAGTCTGATTCTTGAGTTTATAAACCAGTGCCGGGATATACTGACCGTCAGCCGGTGTCAATAGGAGCTTTTCGATCAGCAGTCCCCGGTCTTCAACCACATCAATCGTTTCGACTCCGGGCAGTGAAACATTCTTCAGATCTGCTGATTTCAGCCCCAGAAGCGCTATGAGTTTTGATCGCAGCTCTTCTCTATACAACGAAAGATTAGTCATCGCATCTTGGCGCTCCTTAGTAGCTCGATCCAAAGCGCTCCACAAACGTTCCCTGCTGTATATATGCAACTCGTTTTGACAGTTGTAGTATGTATTCGGATTCATCCAAATCTACTCCGTTTGCTTTTTTTAGAGACCTATCCGGAACTTACTTGGCACCCAAGGCAAGAAAATGTCTGCTGATATGCCTGTCAAGTCCTTCGGCGAAGGCTTCTTCATGATCATCCATAAACTTGAAGAATTCATCTCGAAACCAGCTTTCGCTCAGGAGAAGTCCGTACGTAATATGAATGGTCTGTCTGGCCGGATCTTCGTCCAGATACAAAGGAAGTTCGTCATCCGAACGGCTGTCCAATGGAATGATATCATCAATACGACTGCTGATATGGTAATATCGTTGGGCTTCGCTGCGATGCTCGATACAAAAGCGAAGCATACGCCGGAATAAAGCGGGATTATAGCGTGCCAGTACACGTACTGCTTCCAGCCAGTTTGTGCCTGCTGTTTTAGTATGAGCATTCAGTTTGGTGATCCTGCCGAAAATAGGGAATACAGAAAACTTATCCGATCCCGAATGCAAGCTGAGACGATATCCGAAATGATCGGCAATCGCTTGATGGATCTCGAGTTCCTGCTCGAAACGCTTGAGATCTCCGACATAATCGATTCCCTTTTCAAACGCACCAAAGAAATGAGGTGCCATACTGGAAACTTTGATACCGGCAGCGTACAGTTCCGAAGCGACGACATAATGTTCGGCCGGCGATGTCACGCCGGGCGTTTCATCGATCGACATCTCGAAATCAACCGTATCGTTGAGACTGATCATGTGCGTATAACAACGTTTCGTATGTTCGATTGCTTTATAGAATGTCAGAATAATCTTCCGGAGTTCGTCCGAAGCAATATTGCCAATCACAGGCAAATGAGTTTCTCCGTACTTGCTTTCGTAATGCTTGCGAACCTTTTCCGGTACTGCCTTATATGCGCTTTCCAGATCTGTTCCCGAAAGTCCGTTCGCCTCATTGTCAATATGTTCGGAGCAATCCAGGGTAATCATCGTACAGCCGCTTTCCACTGCGTAAGTGATCTCGTCAATTGTCTTCAGATGATCGCCATCTGCACCGTAACCATCCTGATACCCTTCTTGAAACACAGCGAAACAAGCTGCCGCGATCACATCCGGGAAGCTTCGCTTCGTCAAAGTTAGTTCACGTATGGACTGTTGAGCGAAAACAGGGAATACATCCACTCCGCTAATAGCCCGAATATGACCGGGCGTAGCCATCCCGAGACGGTCTCCGAGGCCGAAACTAAAACGTCTGCCCGGATTTGAAACGGGCTTCGTCCAGGGAAACAGTTCCATCAGTCGCTTCGCATTATGGACCGATAAGGGGCATAGCTTCACTTCTGCCTCCAGCATCCGGCCTTCGAAACTGTCTGTTTCAGGCCCCGTTACGGCAAGATACTTTCCTTTTTCATTTCTGACAATCGAAAAGCAGTTGCTGTCCAGGCTTTTGACGGAAGCCTTATACTGGACCAATCCTTGGTGGGTTAAATTAAGAACAAACTGATTCAGATCCATATTTCTTCCTTTCTGATACTAGTCGGCTATGTTTTATCCACTTACTGCCAGTTTACCGTATCAAAACAGAAAAGAATTGCGACATCATCGGAGTTTGTTTCAATATATTGTGTATATGAAGCAGGCGTTAGAATCGATCAGGTATTATTTCTTCCGCCGCTCAAGTCGCGTCGTCGAAGCCATCATCTGACTTATCGCTAGCATCGCTTAGATCGTCATCCTCGTCCTCTTCTAAAATGCTTCTGATAGATCCTTCTCGTCTTCCTCTTCGTGCAGCCCGAGTATCTCCAATTCAAGCGCACGCTACAGAAGACTGTCATCGCCAAATAAATCAAAAAAATCATTTTCAAACATATATCAAAACCTCTTTCAATCTTCAATTCTCAGCCCAGATACCGGGATAAACAAACTCTGCTCTTAAATATTCGCCATCTCCCAGGGGTTCTAGTTTGAAAGCCGATGCCTCTTCGATCAGCTCGCAGATCGGATGAACGGGTCGATCAGCCGTCAACATCGGACAGACAATGGAGACTACGATGCTGAAATCTTCCCTGTTTACTTCGACAGCGAAAGTTTGTATCTCCAGTTTGTCTCGTAAATTGTCAAACTGCCGGCATATCATCTTGAAGACGTTAAGCCTCAACCCAAGCACAGCATAACCGCCGGGAAGACTGTCTGTTATTTCGTCAATAACCATTAATCCAATATCTTCGCAACTCACAATACCCATATATAACCTTCTTTCATTCAGATATAGCCGTGGTAAAATCGCTGAAACCAAAGTCCAGGCAAACCGTGCCGTTCGTCTTCGTATAAAAGTCGAAATTACCGACGAATCGCACCAGCTTCATGAAGAGGTCCGTACGCAGAAAATCCAGACGGGGCGCTTCAATATGAACCGAACCACTGGCCTTATACGGACGGTGCAGCGTGTATGTCACCCTAACATCCTCCATGTCTTTTACCAGCCACTTCGCCAGCGCGTAAGTAAATCTGACTTTCTGCACGGCAGCGTGGTTGACAATCGCGGGTCGAGCGTTTTCGGCCTCGATCACAAAACCGATTCTCCGGATCAACTGATCGAGTTCCGGATCCACATCACCGTTTGATCTGATCTTATCTTCACTCTTCATACATCTGATTCCTTTCTGCACTATCCGTTCGAGCATCTTGTGCTACAAGTGCTAAACCGGTAAATGAATACTGATTCACTTATAGAGATATCATCTTCTGTTCACTCATCTTTCTGCCGGTAATGATTTATTTGGGTTTCAAGCCGGACATCAGACCACCGATAAAAGCGAAAATAAATACAACAATGGCCCAGAACATAAAATACCTCCTTGATGAAAATTCTTAGTATCCAAAGTGTTGGATCTAATATTGTTTCAAGTTGCGAGTATCTTCCACTTAGAAGGTATCACAGGAGGTGGGTCATAAACGGGACTGCGACAAAAAACAACTCACAGATCTCTCCGTGAGTTGCATTGGAAAATAGTCGATATCTAAAATGTTGCAAGATTAAGATCTACGCATGTACGACAGGGATCCAGACTTCCTCGAAAAAGGATCCGTCGGGGCTGTCGTAGTACATTTCGAGGTCGGGTCCTTTTGCCTTTTCATAAATGGAGTTACACCGTGTTGTCTGGTGAAGGCTCTGGAAAAACTGTCCGCGCTGTCATAACCATATTGAACAGCCAGATCAATGATTCTGTCACAACCGCTTTGTAACTTAATCGCCGCATGCGAAAGCTTGCGCCGACGCAGGTAATCCGTCAGAGGCATATCCGCTATGTAATAAAACAAACGCCCGAAATGATACGGCGAGTAACTGGTTACGCTTGCGATATCTGCCAGATCAATATCATCGTCTATGTGCTCTTCGATATAAGCCATGGCCAGGTTCAGCTGGTCTAAAACCTCCATCTTCCTCTCTCCTTCCTAAGATCAATTTAGCAGGCAAGCCGGATTCGCATCCGACTTTAAAAGCAGACTTTAGTCGCCTCAATATCAAGCCGGTCAAAGACACCGAACTGTTCAGTCTTCTCGTAGTTGAACCAGTGTAACAATATTACCGTCCGGATCCCTGAAATGAACACTCCGGTTTCCCCATGGATAAGTATGCGGCTCGGTCATAAACTCTATGTCCAAAGCCCTTAATCGCTCATACTCTGCATCCACATCCGGCACACCGAAGGAGATTGTGGTATAGCCATGTCCCGTTGTTTCCTCAAAAGCAAAGGCCATATCCGATATAGCGGCGGCCTTCTTCGACATCAGATTAACCGTGATCAATCCCAAGAGTTGCTCGTTATCAATACATGCATATAAACGCGAATCAGGATTTTGAATGATCTCATCCATTCGCTTCACGTAACCCGCTCGTGTGGCTGTCCCCATAGATTGTTTATAGATATCGTAAGCCTCTAGCGAGAATAGTTTATCCGATGCATCTTGAAATTCCATGTCTTACGTTCCTTATTGTCTTAACCATAAATCAATCTCACCCGGCAAAGGATCTTCGAACTTCCCGTAAAACTTCTCTAAAAGCTTTTCATCAACCAGGTAAGCATCAGCTTTCTCATCCATCACAGCCGCGTTTCGTTTCCTAATTCTCTCTTTCCAGGTGGCATCATCCACGTCCAGATAGTGCATTTCGGAACGTATACCCAAATTGGCGAAGTAAGCCTTCGTCTCTCTGCGATCCCGTGCAGTCCAAAATCCCCAATCTAGAATGACAGTTACCCCGGAACATGCAATATCTGCAGCTTTACTTAAGAGGAGCTTCTTAATATTAGCCGTATATTCATCGTGCTTTTCACCTGCATATTGCCCGAACACGGCCAGCATGACTTCATCTATCGAAAGGATGACGCCATTCAAATCCTCTTTCAAAACTGCGGCATAATGAGTTTTTCCGCTGCAGAGTTTTCCACAAATCAGTATCACTTTCCCCATCTTGACTCTTATCCCCGGACTTTCGAAACATTCAGCTCTATCGCCGTGACACTGGCTGGCGGTATCTGCCAACTTTTTCCTTCAATAGCTTTCTCTACCGGTTTAAACACATCGGGTATCAGCTCTGTGATTTCCAGCATCGGATCGGAAGCGATCTCATAAGCCGTGCCGCCTTCGATCGTCATACCTTCGATCTCAAAGTCTATTTCATGACTCTCTGTCATACTTGTATTCACAAGGTGTAAAAACAGTTTATTGCCGGTCCTGGATGCCGTGATATCAAGCTCGGAGGGCCCAATAACCCGTATACCGTCTTCACCCGAGTGATGCCTGAATAAAGCCGCCACCCAAGCGACCGGTTGCAAGTAAGGTTTATAGTTTCGTACCGGTGTGGGAATCATAATAGAATTAACCTGCCATCTGTTTCCGAAGAAGTCTGACATCGTGGCAATATCAAGTATGTCTCCGTTTCTGGCTTGAGTGTTCATACAGCGCGCGTAGGATACGCCAGCCGCCCAACTGGATAGCACCTCGCAGCGGTTGCGTCCGGGCAGCGCGAAGTGGCCTTCCGTCATGACGATCTTTTTTCCGAAGGGTTTTACTTGCTCTCGCATGGAATCCAGCTTGCTCTCCAACGATCGATAAGCATGCATCAGATGCTCCCAGGTCAGGGCAGGATCCTTACGATACTCGGTTCCGTATAAAGGCGAATCTTTCAGACCTGAATCAAAATGATGATGAAACGCCAGATATTCAATATCTTCTCCGGCTTCTTCGCACATTCGTGCGGCCCAGCCGTCATCGCCCCAGGCAATTAACTTGATCGAAGGATCGGCCTTCTTCATGGCCTTGGCAAATTCAGAGGTTTTTCGAGCGGCAGTATCACGATCGAAACCGTTCGGATCATAGGATGTCTCGTTACCGATTTGCCAGTATTTAACTTGATAAGGCTCGGAATCGCCATGTGATCTTCGAAGCGGGTTATCGGGATTATTACAATAGTCCACCCACTCTGCCGCTTCTTCCTTCGTTCCCAGACGATCCATACCGGGAGCAGGGTAGGCCCAGTTCATGCGTCCGTCTGATTCCATGTTGACCACCAGAAGAGGCTCCGAAGCAACCTCTCTGCAAAATGAGATAATCTCTTTGGTTCCCACGTGATTCGAATAGAGGCCGTCCCAGGCCAGGTTCAACATGGGCTTGCGTTCTTCGAAAGCTCCGACTGCTTCCTTCCAACGATAATAAGAAGCAAAGCAACCTCCCCACCGTACCATCGTAGGCTTGAGATACTGCACGGCCTCCATGAGCTCCGGTCGCCAGCGATTATGTACGAAATCCCAGGCGGCATCGACCGAAGTATCGGCCGTGCCCAAAGGTTCCATGAATTGCATATAGAGATAAGGCGATAGTTTGAACAGCGGTTTTGGATCGATCTTGATAGTCCTATTCATAACGACTCTCCTTCGAAAAGCAGTTTTTCGGTCAGAATGCGATATCCAATCTTGCTTTATCATATCAATAAACTCGTAAGTTTAGGTCATAGATATATGAATCAGAACATAAAAATAACCACATCCGTCGAGATGCGGTTATCCTTGAATCTGGCGGAGAAGAAGGGATTTGAACCCTTGCGCCGCTTTAAACGACCTACTGCATTTCGAGTCGTTTGTCTTGTGCACACTATAGTGGAAATTAAAGGAAGATGGCAGCATAGAGAAGTACCTACAAACCCACTAATTTCAGCGTTTTCTGAACCCGAATACTGAAAGGCCTTGAAAAATCAATAGTTCGAATCAACCCCGATTTTGGCTGCTTTTTTGGAAAAAGGAGAGAATTTGGAGAGAACAAGAGAGATTTAGGAGAGAACAAAGGGCTTTTCTAACTGTTATATATAGAGCTTCAGGATCACCTGCCGTTGACAATCCAATTAAGGAAAAGGTGATTCAATGAAGAAAATAAACAGTAAATACGATTATCTGCTCAAGGAATATCCGGCTGTTATTACCAAGGACCAATTCTACCGGATCTGCAACATCAGTAAAAAGACTGCAAAGCATCTTCTGGATAATGGCTTGGTCCCCTGTGTCAACAACGGAAAGAAAACCAGAAAGTACAAACTCAAGATGACCGACGTAATCGAGTATCTTGAAGGCCGGGATATATCACCTGAGAGCTATATGGCTCCAATTGGATGGTATAAACGAGGACCTACGTACAAGGGACACAATCGGGAACCAAAAGTGTTAACGGAAGAAGAAAGAGCTAAGTTGGCAACGGTCTATTCTCATAGGATGGCCTATTACCCCGACGTTCTTTCCGTCATCGAAGCATCCGAGATTACTGGCTATCATCGAAATTCGGTTGCTAAATGGTGTACCAAGGATCTGATGCAATGTTTCAATATGGGAAACAGGTACCTGATCCCAAAGCCATCTCTCCTGGAATTTATGTTGAGTCCCTACTTTCAGGGCTTGAAATCTAAAATCGACTAGGAAATAAGGAATTGAATAATCACCCGTTTAAAACCGCCACCCTCAAAGGTGACGGTTTTTGTATTGGAGTCTGTAGTATTCTTAAAGTGTATCAGCCGTATCACATTTAGCTGCCAGTTCATCATCGATTTTCCAAGACTGATCAATCTCAAAAATAATCAAAATAAATCGCAGTATTCATTTGTTAATCAATAAATTTTTTATCTAAATAGAAAGCACCCTGCTCACATGACAAATTGTCATAGATAGGATGCTTCGTAATGATTATACCGAAAATTCATTGCATTTCTGCTCAAGTAAGTTGAAATCAAAACAAACGGGTCTGATTTTTTGAATCAGAGGTTTAGGATTGTCGGCCTTCATTATTTCATTATAAAGATTATTTGCTGTCCTAATTATCTTTTCTTTTTTATGCCTAATAGCAATGATTTCTTTATTGAGTAGATTCTTATAATTCGGATCAATGCAGTTATCTACATCGATAAGAACTATTTGTGAATCAGGTACCGGAATCATATTATTTAAACATAATATTGCGAGAAGATCACCGCCATCCTCAATTCTTATTGAGGTCAATGAGTCTTTCCAATTCTGATACTTTGGTTTCACTGAAGTAAGGGGAGCATAAAATTTATGGTTGTTTATATCCATTACAATCCCAACGTACGGTCTTTGCTTGCCTTTATCACTGTTACTCCAGACATGTGATTCAAAATTTCTCAAGTAGTCTGTATATTGATCTGTAACATAATATAGTTTTAACTCTTCAGATGGTTGACTTTGTAGCATTTGAATCCTCCATGAAAAAAGGCAACTAATGAATAGTTGCCTCTTTGTTATTGCTCCCACTCATGGTAGGGATTCACCAATTGTTATCGCTCTCACTTATGGTAGAGACTCACCAAATGTTATAGCTCCCACTTCTGGCAGGGACTCTCCTATCTGTACTCTTATTATATCTCCGTAAGGTGAAAAAGTAAAGTGAAAAATCTTACTCACTAATTGCTCACGGCTAAGAAAATCAGTATCACCATAATCAATATATGCACATATGGTTCTTATAAGCACAATTATACAAAATTTTCTCAAAAAAACAAGCAAAAATTATTTTAGGAGGTCAAGAATGAACAAACAACCGATCCCGCCCTACAGGCAAGTCATCCAATTGGCGGAGCAGCAAGGCGAAGCCTTTGCCGAAGTCGTATCTGAATCCTTTGATGATCTGGATAGCCTTGGTGAGTTCGTCGATACCCTGTTCTACATGCATTCCATCACGGACGATGAGCAATTCGCTGTTTTCATTGGGATGATGTACGAGATCATGGGCAGCCAGATGCCTGAAGAGATCGACTGCCATATTGTCATGGAGCAGAGGCCAAGCATTTTCTACAGCTGCTTCCTGACCTCATTCCTGACTGGAATTTTGAATCGGGTCGGAGGTGATCTCCCTTGCCATGCAATGTGATCGCCATCGCCAATCAGAAAGGTGGAGTCGGCAAGACCACCACCTGCACCAATCTGGGTATCGGATTGGCCACCGAAGGCAAGAAGGTCTTGCTTGTGGATTGCGATCCCCAGGGCAGCTTGACGATCAGTTTGGGACATCCTCAGCCGGATCAACTGCCAGTGACACTTTCCTCTGTCTTAGGAAAGACCATGAACGAAACCGCGTTTTCTCCCCAGGAAGGCATCCTACATCATTCAGAAGGCGTGGATCTGATGCCTGCTAACATTGAGCTGTCCGGACTTGAGGTATCGCTAGTCAATGTCATTAGCCGGGAAAAGATACTGAAAGAGTATCTTGATGAAATTAAACCTGGTTATGACTACATCCTGATTGACTGTATGCCCTCTCTTGGCATGCTGACGATCAACACCCTGGCCGCCGCAGACAGCGTCCTAATTCCTGTCCAAGCCCAGTATTTGTCCGCTAAAGGCCTGGAGCAGCTGCTTCAAACCATCAACAAAGTCCACAAGCAAATCAATCCCAAGCTGAAGATCGATGGCATCCTTCTGACTATGGTGGACAACCGGACCAATGACTCCAAGGAAATCAGTGCTCTTCTGCGAGAAACCTACGGAACAAAGCTGAAGGTGTTTGACTCGGCCATCCCCCACTCCGTCCGGGCGGCAGAAACTGCTTCCTATGGGAAAAGTATCTTTGCCCATGATCCCAAGGGTAAAGTAGCAGAAGCTTACAGAAATCTGACGAAGGAGGTGTTGAAGCTTGAAACCCAGCGGCAGAAATCTAAATCTGACCTCCTACGATGAGATCTTTCAGACTGAAGAAACCAGGATCGAAGCTTTTCAGGAAAAAGTCATCGATATTCCTCTGACGGAGCTGCATCCATTTAAGAATCATCCCTTTAAAGTTACAGATGATGAATCCATGCTGGAGACCGCCGATAGCATCACCAAGCATGGTGTTCTAGTACCAGTTATTGCCCGCCCACGTGAAGAAGGCGGATATGAATTGATCTCCGGGCATCGCCGCAAGCGTGCCAGTGAGCTGGCTGGTAAGGAGACCCTCCCTTGCATCGTCCGCAATCTCGACGATGACGCTGCCACCATTATCATGGTTGACAGCAATATTCAGCGTGAGAACATCCTGCCCAGTGAGCGCGCCTTCGCCTATAAATTGAAACTGGATGCAATTAGAAGACAGGCAGGACAGCCCTCGAATAATTCCCGACAAGTTGTCGGGAATTTAGAAAGTGCGGATATTGTAGGGAAAGATGCTGGAGAAAGTGGCCGCCAAGTCCAACGCTATATCCGCTTGACAGAGCTCGTTCCTGAGCTGCTGGATATGGTCGATGCCAAGAAGATCGCTTTCAATCCTGCTGTTGAGCTTTCCTACCTCATGCCCCATGAACAGGTTCAACTGATAGAAGCAATGGACATGGAGCAGGCTACACCTTCCCTGTCACAGGCTCAGCGCCTGAAGAAATACAGTCAGGATGGCAAGCTGACCTTCGATGTCATGACCGCCATAATGTCCGAAGAGAAAAAAGGCGAGCCGGACAAGGTCACCCTCACCGGCGAGAAGCTCAAAAAGTATTTCCCAAAATCTTACACACCCCAGCAGATGGAGGAAACCATCATCAAGCTGCTGGAAGGCTGGTCGCGGAAGCGCCAGCAATCACAGGAACGGTAATTCCCCTCCGAAGTGCTTCGATGAGAAGCGCTTTTTTTATTCAATCGGTCGAAGGGAGGGATGCAGATGGCTGTATTTCGAGTTGAGAAAACGAGGGATTACACCGTTATGGCAAATCATCATCTGAAAAACAAGGATCTGTCGCTGAAGTCCAAAGGGCTTCTATCTCAGATGCTGTCACTCCCGGAAGACTGGGATTACACCCTCAAGGGACTTTCTATGATCAACCGGGAGAGCATCGATGCCATTCGGGAAGCGGTCCGTGAACTGGAACGAGCAGGATACATCGTTAGGACAAGGGAAAGAAATGAGTTTGGTCACCTTAAGGGTACGGACTACACGATTTATGAAAAGCCTCATCTGGTAGTAGATCCTTCAGAAATCAAAGAACCACTGTCGGGTAATCCTGTATTGGATAAACCTATGTTGGAAAATCCAATCTTGGATAATCCAGTGTTGGAGAAACCTACGTTGGAAAATCCAACGCAATTAAATACTAAGAAAACAAATACAGATTCATTAATGACTAAGGGATTAAGTAAACATCCATCAATCCCTGATCCATCAAGAGAAGCCAAGATCGAGAAGGATGAGATGAGATTGGATGCTCATTCCATCAAGGAGGCCATCCAGGAGAAAATCGAATACAAGTTTATTGTTCAGCGTTATGACAAGGATCGTCTGGATGAAATCGTGGACCTGATGGTGGAGACCCTCTGTTCCAAGCGAGAATACATCACCGTTGCCGGGGATGATTATCCGGCATCACTGGTCAAAGAACGGCTGCAGCGCATCGACAGCACCCACATCGAATATGTCTTTGAGTGCCTCGATAAAAACACCACCTTCATCCGGAACATCAAGAAATATCTGCTCACAACACTTTTCAATGCCCCATCTACCATCGACAGCTATTACACCGCACTGGTGAAACATGATCTTTACGGGGCAGGTTCCCGCTTTTATGAGGATCTTGGGAGCCTTATTAAGCCCAGCAAGTAAGAAGGTTTGATTCCCATGCAAGTTTTGTAAATCAAATTAGCACGATAATCAAATCCCAAAGTTTCATCCGGCCATAAGAACCTGAATCAAATGTTCATCTTTTCTGAAAGGAGTTACTCAAAATGAAAAGACCTCTCGCCTATATCACGGCTTCCTGGGGCGTTGATCCAACTGAAAATATGGAGATCGCCACCAAATACAGCCGGAAAGTATACGACGCTGGTTACAATCCCATCTGTCCGATTCTAATGCTTTCAACCTTCATTGATGACGGCATCCCCCAGGAGCATAAGGACAGACAGGATATCGAGCTTGATTACCTCAGACGCTCCAACGTCCTCGTAGTTTGCGGCTCTCGGATCGACGAAGCTGTTAAGAATGACATTGCCATTGCTGAACGTTATCGCATCCCGGCAACAACCTTAAGCGGCATCCTGACCGTTAAGAGCCATGGTCAGAAAAACCCTGCCAGATAACAGAAAAATACATTCCTGATTTTGCGCGTAACATTGGGAAAAAGGAATGTTTCGTGCAATTTCAAAAACAGAAAAGGAGAAGAAATCTATGGACGTATTGATTGTTGAACCTGAAAAGGCGCCGCGAATGGCCAATATCACCGGTGACTTGAACTCTCTGCAGCAGGTTGTCGGCGGTTACATCGAAGCCGTCTATCCCTATGATGACCCGGTTGCCATTGTCTGTCATGAAGAAGGCAAGCTCATCGGCCTCCCCCTTAACCGAAAGCTTGAGGACTACGACATCATCGCAGGAACCTTTATCGTCTGCGGTCTGGGCGAAGAGGATTTCGATTCCCTCACACCAGAGCTGGCAGAAAAGTATCGGGAGAAATTTGCAGATCCTGAGATCTTCATGAAGATGGGCAGCCGCATCGTCGCTATCCCCATCAAACCCAAGGA
>JBNRMJ010000016.1:0-32087 GCA_050309435.1 Fastidiosipilaceae bacterium | reverse complement strand
GTATGGCTGCCGCAGCAGGGTTCCCCGTTCGTGCGGTTATACGCGCCCATGACCGCTTCCACGCCGGCTTCCTTCACCGCCGCTTCGAAGGCAGGCAGATAGGTTTCGGCCATATCCTTCTTCGTGGCAATCGCATTAAACGAGTGGCGCTTGGCTTCGGGTCCGCTATGCACGGCAAAGTGCTTGGCACAAGCCAGAGCTTTCAGGACCGGGCTGCCGTTGCCTTGTAAATGGCGGATAAAAGTAACACCCAGCTGTGTTGTCAGATAAGGATCTTCGCCGTAGGTCTCGTGACCGCGGCCCCAGCGGGGATCACGAAAGATATTTACGTTGGGCGACCAGAATGTAAGACCCTTATAGATATCAGTGTCGCCGTATTTCTGCTGGACATTGAATTTGGCACGACCTTCGACGGCGATCACATCGGCGATTTCTCCCAGAAGCTCGGTATCAAAGGCGGCGGCCAGCGAGATCGCCTGCGGGAAGACGGTGGCGATACCGGCGCGGGCGACACCGTGCAGAGCCTCGTTCCACCAGTCGTAGGCGTGAACGTTGAGTCTCGGAATCGCGGCGGCGTGGTTCAGCGTTTGAGATACCTTCTCCTCCAGTGTCATCTTGGCAACCAGAGCGCGGGCTTTCGCGCGAAGTGCATCCTCCCGCTCGCGGCTGTCTAAGTTGTAGGCGGGTTTTAGTCGTGACATCGGCTTCACCTTTCCTTTGCAAAATGATTCGTTATAACCCACTCTAGCAAACGATCCCGGAAATGACTCTTGAATTCTTGCCTCGCTTGCTTCAATAATTGCGTTTTTTACCTAAAAAAGCAATCACGAAAATCGCGATTGCTTTGGATGAAAAGCTGCCGGTAAAGGCTAATTGTTATGTACGAACTCGTTGATGTGTTTTTCGATGCCATGGGGTTTTCCGCCCGCGTTGATCCGGTGGGCCAGGCGCTGGTACTCGGCCGGCGTACAGTTGTTGGTCAATTTAAACACACGGTTAAAAGTGGAAATACTGTTGAAGCCGCAGTCCATCGCCACTTCCGTTACCGTCTTGCTCGGATCGGCCAGTAGTTTTTCCGCTTCGCTGACACGACAACGGTTCAAATATTCGATGAAACTCATCTGGGTATAAGTCTTGAAGAGGCGGGAGAAATAATACTTACTGAAGCCGGTTTTATCGGCAACCTGATCCAGATTCAAAGGTTCGTGACAGTGAGAGCGAATGTAGTTGCAACTGCCGTAGATAATGCTCATGTGATTGGCATCCCAGCTTTGCTTCGAGTCGTCTTCGGATGCGATGACCAGTTTGGCCTTCATGGCCTGGTCGTTTAACAGGGCACTGAAGAGAATAGCGTTAAACTTCATCATATCGGCATAAATCGAGACATTTTTGAAATAGCCGCGTTCTATTTCCGTGCGAAGAACACCAAGTAGAATATCCTGCAATTTATCATGCATTTCCGGCATGCTTTCTTTCGTGACGAAGATCGCAGGCGCTGACATCGGCGCGATAGCCGAGAACTCGGAAAATTCGTTTAGGGTCCGTGGATCGTACTGGACATACAAGCGTTCGCCTCCGCCCTCCGGTTCCAGAATCTCATGGAGCACGCCGCCTCCGATCCAGAGGATGTCGCCTTGTTTCATGTCGATGCGATTATTCTGACAAATTACCGTATAGCCTTCGCGAAGAGGCATGACCACCTCGCAGGCGCTGTGCCAGTGCAGGGGATAACCTTCCTTCTCCACATTGTGATAGATTCGGACACTTCCGTCGTCGGAAAATCGGACAGTCTCATGCATACCGTTCAATTGTTCAATCATTATTTACCTCCGGCCTAAGCGTCAATGCTCTTATCATTATACCTATCTGCAGAAAAACGTTTGGTTTCATCCGTTCGCGAGACCTCAAAAGGCGGCAAAGGAAGGCCCGATTTGTTCCGTATCTGGATTTCAACGGGAGCGGCTTCGTAGTTGTAACGGATTTTATCGCCTTCTACGAGAATTTTCTCATCTTCGATCTTGATCTCCTCCGGCATCACCCAGCGTTTCTCTTCCTCGTGGTATACGCGCATGGCTTCCCGCAAGTTATCGGGAAATTCCAAAGACTCGTCATTGGCCCGGATCTTTACTTCGATTTGGCCGTCATCGGTCCGGGAAACAGACTCGATCTCGGGACCTTTGGCGACCTCGCCATCTTTCAGACGACCCAGCAGTGAGCGCATAGCCCGATCGGCTCGAACACCCGGAGTCCATTTATCCTGAGGATGCAAGTCGTCTCTTTCCCCGCAGTCAACGGTAACGATCATGGCTGTTCCCGGCATATCTTCGACTTGCCTCTGCGCTTCCCGGATCTTCGCCCAGGCATCTCCGGCGATGAGGCCGGCGGGATCTTCGTAGGCACTAAGCTGCGCATATACAAATGGAGTCTTCTCTCCGAACTCTTTTTTCCACATGCGGATCAGCTGACGGAAACGTGCTTCATAGTTATCGGGCCTGCTGTCGTTTCCTTCCCCCTGATACCAGAGGCTTCCCGTAACGGGCAGCTTTCGGATCGGCGCCAGCTGTCCCTGATACAAGCCGGATGGCAGATAATGAAGCGTCGTGGTAGCGGGCATGGGAGGCATGGCTCTGCCCATGGAAAAAGACCAGCGCCCCGAAAGATCCAGTCGCGAACCCGAGGCCTCGAGGCCGTAAAAGAGACGCGGCACGATGCCTCCGCGGCCCCGATGAATCATCAGTCGGACGACGAGCTCGTTAGTTCCCGGGCGAAGCACGCCTTCCGGCAAAGGATATCTGCGAGGCGGATAGCGATAGCTTGTCTCGCCGATGAATGTTCCGTTTAAGTAAACTGAATCGGCATCTATCATACTGCCGAGCCGGAGCAGGCCTTTATGGTATAAATTTACTTCTTCTTCGCCGAGGTCGAAGGATTTCTTCAACCAGACCGTACCGCAATAGTCTTCGAGCTTGCTGCCGATGAAACTTTTCGGAAAATCGAATTCGTTCGGGTATACGACGGGCCTTGTTTCGTCTTCCAGCCGGCTATACCATGCACGAACGCTCTCTTCTTCCGCTGCGAGGAGATTTTCTTTATAACTCTCGTTACTAAAACACGATTCGATTTCGGCCCAATGCGGCTCGTCTGCCAGATCCTCCGGGGGCAGCCAGGCCTCGATCGGTGTTCCGCCGACAGCCAGCATGATAAGGCCCACCGGTACATTCAAGGCCTCCCTGTACTTTCGCGCGAAGCTAAGCCCCAGAGCACTCATTTCGCCGGTATTTTCACTTGTCGCGGCTTTCCAGACACCGCCATCCTGCCAGTCCCTTGCCTCGCGGCCGAAGACCGGCGCCAAAGCGGGTTTTAGTTCTCGAATCAGGCGATCTTCATAGCCGTCGAATAAAGGGCCCATTTTATCCGGACAGCGCGATAACGGCAGCTCCATATTCGACTGACCCGCCAGAATGAAAACATCACCGAAATAGATATCGCTCAGACAAAGAGACTCGCCTTCGCTCGAAAGGCGAAGCTTGAAGGGACCGCCTGCTTCCCGCGCATCCAATACCGCCGACCAGCTGCCGTCCTCTTTTACGATGCTAAAGCATGATTCGAGCGGCAAGAGGCTGTCGCCTTGATGTAAACTCACTCGAATCCCGGCCCGGGGCCTGGCACGACCTTTTAGCGTTACGGCGGCGTTTCTCTGAAGGATCATGGAGGATCCGAAATAATGATGTAAAGAAAGTTGATTCATGCGGCTGTCCCTCGATCTGCTGCTTTAGTACTTTGCCTCGATACCCAGGTCTTCGAACAAACGCAAAATCGTATACCGTGAACGAAGGTCTCTGGCATGCGTCATGGCCAGATCCACCAGATCTTCGCCGACACCGAGTTCGGCCACGGAAGCCGGGAACGAAAGTTCCTTGTACAACTCCCCAATCCGTTCTTTTCTCGGAGCGGTCTTGGCAAGCGCGATCAACTCGGGCCATTTCGCCTCGATCCTGTCGATTCTTTCCAGACGACCTTCGACCGACAAAAGTGCTTCGTCTTCGGCGAGTTTGATGATACCGCCCGCCGCCGGACCATAAGCCTGCTTCGTGCCTTCCAGCCAGGCTCCTTCATCGAACTGCCGGGCTTTTCGTCTGGCTTCGTCGAAATCAAAATCGAGGGGCAGCGAGGCCAGTTGCTCGTATACGCCCAAAACGACAGGTAAAGCGGCGCCGACTTTTAATCCGTGTAAGACGGGATGTCTGGAAGAAAAGAGAAACTGCATCTCCCAGAAGTGAGCCAGATGATGCTCGGCACCGGAAGCCGGTCTCGAGTTACCGCAATAATCCATGGCTATGCCTACCTCGACGAGTGCGTCGAAGAGCAGACGAATCGCCTCCGGATCCCGCTTTCGAATGGCTGTCACAGAAGAAGCGACGGCATCGCGGCTTCGCTCCACCATCGCGACAATCTCGGGGCAGTAGTACTCGTTAAATAGTATGCGGGCCAGCGACCAGTCCAATAACGAGGTGAACTTGCCGAAGACATCTCCCGCGCCGGCTTGCAGCATAGCGGCCGGAGCCTTGGCAAGAACTTCCGGCGAAGACACGATCGCCAGGGGACTTTGAGCGTTAAAGGTCTGCTTCATCCGATCGATGATCAGAGGCGATACGCCGGATGCATAACCGTCCATTGACGGCGCCGTGGCGAAAACCATATAAGGCAGCCCCATCTCGTGACTGACAAAACGAGTCAGATCATTTAGCGTTCCCGAGCCGACCGCCAGCCAGAGATCCGCCGCTCCGAACGTCTCTCCTGCTTCGCGAAGTCGCGCCACCGCCGAATCGTCGGGCACCAGTTCTTCGTCGTCGTAAACGAATAGACCGGTATCGAATGCCGGATTCTTTTTCAAGATCTCGGCGATCTCGTTTCCGGCGGCAGTCATCGTATTGATGTCGGCTACCATGAAAATCCGTTTGGCACCATACTTTTCGAGCAGCCGGGGCAGACGTTCGATCGCATCGGCCTCCATCACATAATCCCGCAGATTAGTCTTATGCACGCGACCGCAAGAGCAGCTAAACGACTGTCCCATCGCAGATTCGATTCGAAAATTCTTCGCACTTAAGTCAGACATCGAGTTCACCTCTTTCTAATTTGTCCCATAGCTCTTTGATATCCTGCAGGACATAGTCGGGTTTATCTTCAGATTGTTCCAGGGTTTCCATCGTGCTTTCGCCGCTGAGAACCAGGGCGGTATCGACACCTGCCCGTATGCCGCTGAGAACGTCCGTATAAATCCGATCGCCCACAACCAGTGTCTGAGCCGGCGTAACGCCTTTCATTTTCATCGCATGCAGAACCATCGCCGGTTCGGGTTTACCGATGACGACGGGTCTTTTACCCGTGGCTTTTTCGAGATTATGCATCAGGCAGCCGCAGTCGGGGACATAGCCGTAATCGGTCGGACAGACCCAATCGGGATTCGTCGCGATATATGGAATATCATGTTTCAGGAGGATGCAGGCATCTTCGAGTTTATTAAAGGACAGTTCGGTATCGAAGCCGATCACCAGACAATTGACATCCTCCGTTCTTTGATCCGTCACATCAAGGCCTGCTTCGGCAAGCTCGGATAAAAAAGATTTCGTGCCCAGGACATATATCTTTCGATCTTTGTGGTGCTCGATGAGGTAGGCCGCCGTCGCCTGCACCGAAGTCATGAAATCTTCGGGAACGCTGTCGATGCCCATCCTTTGCAAACTTTGAATATAGGCCGTATAGCTTTTAGAAGAATTGTTCGTCAGGAAAATATAGTCCCGTCCGTCTTCTCTCAGCCATTTCAGAAAAGGGGCACTGGCCGGAAAAACCGTCTTTCCGCGGTAAAGGGTGCCGTCCATGTCCAATAGAATCAACTTTTTCTTCACTCGTGTACCTCATATCCGATGGCCAAACCCGGCCGTAATTGTTTATCGCCGCCAATCGGCATAAAACGCCTGTTTCGTACATTTTAACGTAAATCGCTTCCTGCCAGGCATGTTTATCCGCCTGATCTCGCGGCGCTGTATAAGATACATGAATATGTATCGCGGTTGCACGCACGGCTGCATTTATTGCGACAGTCGCAGTAGCTGCTACCGGATGAATCATGACTTCGAAGACATCGAAGTCAAGGAAAACGCAGCAGAACTGCTCGAAAACGCGCTGCGCAGAAAACGCAGCCCCTGCATGATCGGGACAGGCGCGATGTGCGACCCCTACATGCACTGCGAAACTAAACTCGGCCTGACGCGCCGCTTAGTCGAAATCATCGACCGCTACGGCTTTGGTCTGTCGATTCAAACGAAGTCCGCCTCTTGTCTTCGCGACATCGAGCTCTTTTCGAGTATCAACAAGAAAGCCAAATGCGTGGTCGAAATGACCCTGACCACTTACGACGAAGATCTCTGCCGCATCCTGGAACCCCGGGTTTCCACCACGCGCGAACGTTTCGAAGCACTCTGCACGCTAAAAGAAGCCGGTATTCCAACGGTTGTCTGGATTTCTCCGATTTTACCCTTTATCAACGATACAAAAGAGAACCTGGAGGGAATTCTCGATTACTGCATCGAAGCCGGCGCGAAGGGGATTCTTTGTTTCGGGATGGGTACGACGCTTCGGGACGGCGACAGGGAATATTTCTACGATGCGCTGGACCGTCACTTCCCCGGCATGAAAGAGCGTTATATGAAAACATTCGGCAATGCCTACGAGTGCCGCAGTGATCGAAACGATGTTTTAATGAAATACTTTCATGATCGCTGCGAGAAAAACGGAATCATACACGATGTCGGAGAGGTATTTACTTATCTGAAGGAGTTTCCCGCCGCTCCGGAGCAGCTTCGCTTAATTTAGCGAGAAAAAGAGGCAATCCGCCGGGGCGACTTGCCTCTTCTCGGTTTTATTGATCTTATGCCTTTTCACTCAGACGAATCAGGAGAACACTGGCCGCCGGAATGTTTGTTTCCAGTTCCAGTCCGCCATCCTTCAGAGTGACCGCGGATGCATAGTCTTCGGGTTTTACGACTTCGGGCTGTTCGAAGTTATTGTGTCTGTCCAGAACATCCTTGTCGCCGGCCAGAATTCTGGCTTCGAGGAGCTCGTAACCCTTGGACTCCAGAGCCGTACGCAGCGAAACCGAAACGGGATAATCTTCGTCGGCGGACAAGTTGGCCAGCGTAATCGTCAGGGAACCGTCTGCCTGGCGCGAAACGGATTCGCTCAGGTTGGGCACTTTGACCTTGGCATTACCGACATCCACTGTATCGATCGAAGACTGCAGTAAAGTCGCATCCTGATGCTCTTTATACAGATCGAAGACATGATAAGTCGGAGTTAAGATCATCTTATCGCCGTCGGTCAGAATGATTGCCTGCAGGACATTTACGATCTGGGCGATGTTTGCCATGTGCACGCGCTTGCTGTATTTATTGAAGATATTCAGGTTGATCGCGGCGACAATTGCGTCGCGAGTCGTGTTCTGCTGGAAGAGGAAGCCGGGATTGCTGCCGGGCTCGACCTTGTACCAGGTACCCCATTCGTCAACAATAAGGGCTACTTTCTGCTTGGGATCGTAGCGGTCCATGACGGCCAGGTGACCGCGGATCAAGTCTTCCATCACCAGGGTGTTCGACAAGGTCTGATACCACTCGTCCCGGGTGAAGCCGGTGGCATAGCCCTTATCTTCCCAGGTATTCGACATCGTATAGTGATGCAGCGTGATTGCATTTGTGTATCCTCCTGCGATCTTCATGACGGTCTCGGTCCAGTCGTAGTCGCCGCCGTTGGGCCCGCAGGCAATCTTGTAGATCTGATTATTTCCGTAGTTTCTGACATAAGTCTGATAACGACGATATTCGTCCGCATAATAGGACGGGCGCATATTGCCGCCGCAGCCCCAGTTCTCGTTACCAACACCGAAATACTTCAGTTTCCAGGGTTTTTCCTGACCGTTTTCTTTTCGAAGCTCGGCCATCGGCGAAACACCGTCGAAGGTCATATACTCGACCCAGTCCGCCATTTCCTGCACGGTACCGCTGCCCAGGTTTCCGTTGACATAAGGCTCGCAGCCCACCTGACGACAGAGCTCGAAGAACTCATGGGTACCGAAGCTGTTGTCTTCCACGACGCCGCCCCAGTGCGTGTTGACCATACGCTTGCGGCTTTCTTTCGGACCAATACCGTCTTTCCAGTGGTACTCGTCGGCGAAGCAACCTCCCGGCCAGCGTAATACAGGTACCCGAATACGTTTGAATGCCTCGACAACGTCTTTTCTCATACCGTTCACGTTCGGAATGGGACTGTCCTCGCCCACGAAGATACCTTCGTAGATGCAATGACCCAAATGCTCCGAGAAGTGACCGTAAATTTCCTTACGGATCCGGCTGATCTCGCGATCCAGATTAATTGTTAACTGTGCCATCTTAGTCTCCTTATATCTATCTTCTTGTTTTCTGCTGTTCGTTTTGTTCAGAGGCGTTTCTTCGCTTCTTTAAAGTAATAAAAACGTGATTGGCGAGCCTTCAGTTTGATCTCTGCCGGTTTGCCTTCCTCACATTCGATCTGATCCTCATCTTCCCAAATATTGCAAAGGAAAAGCGAAAACAGTCCCAGCTCCCGCCATGGTTTGGCTGCTAAATCAAGCGTCACCGTTCTTGTTTCGTCGGAAGCATTGATCAGGAGCAGGCCGTTTGCTTGTCCTTCCCCGGTGATCTGTGTCCAGACGATGAGGCCGTCTGGATTGTAAGTCAGTTCTTTTGGTTTGCCGCCGTTTTGGTTAAATGCGAGAAGCCGTTTGTTTGTCAGTAAGCCGAGCGTCCAGTCGTCGTTTCTCCTTAAATCGCCGCCCATCATCAGCGGAGAACGGAAAATCGACCAGAGGTTCATGACCAGCCGCTGTTCGTCTCTCGTGAAGCGGGTCATATGGCCCCGGCCCTGCCGGTTGGTGATAAATCCGAGCGGGAGCATATCCGCATCCGGCCAGTTCCCGTCACCGACGATTTCGCTCCATTCATGACAGCGCTTCATGACCGTTTGCAACAAGGGCCATTCGTCCCAGAAATCATCCGTCATGCGCCACATGTGAGCGTAGTTCATCAGGTGTTCGCGTTTTTCGAAAACAGCCGGTCCCGGCGATAAACTTAAGACCATCGGTCTTCCTGTCTTATGTATGGCCCGGGATATCAGTTCAACCTCTTCTGCCGGATAGTGATCTTCGGCGATGAAGTTCCAGGCGATATCATCCACTTTCACATAGTCAACCGTCCAGTCGGCAAACTGACGGTACAAAGCGTCATACCAGGCCCGGGCAGCCGGATGAGAAGGATTCGTTCCGTACATGTCGGTGTTCCACTTACAGATCGAAGCCTGCGCGGCCGCATCGCGACAGCCGTAACCTTCACCCTGCCGGATCGGCAGATTCTGATGCACCGCCTGACGGGGAATACCCCTCATTATATGAAGACCGAATTTCAAACCCAGACTATGGACATAATCGGCCAGCGGCTTAAAACCCTTCCCTCCGGCAGCCGAAGGAAAGCGATTCAAAGCAGGTTGCAAACGACCGTATTCATCGAGTGTCAGAGGATAAAAATTGTGATAGTCCCAACCGTCGGCCGTCGGTTCGTACCATTGAATGTCGACGACGACATATTCCCAGCCGTACTCTTTCAAGTGATCATGAATGTATCGGGCATTTTCCCGTACTTCGTCTTCCGTGACGCTGGCACCGAAACAATCCCAGCTGTTCCAGCCCATGGGCGGACTCTTCAGGACTTTTTCGGGAGTCAGCTTCCTAAATGTTTCGCTTGAACCAAAGCGATCCTCATTCATCATTTTATCCTGCCTCTGTTTTTCAGACATCTTTCAGCGGATCTCGCATCCAGTTTAGCCCACTTCATAAGCCCGGACAAGAAAACAGCCTGTAGATCAGACAAGTATTTTTGATATGTCAGACAAGATTGGAGTGACTTTCACCATATATCTATCTAGAATAAAAGCAGATATAAGGGATATTCATTTCTTTATCGTTCGATAGATATTCATTCCGGACAGACAAGTAAGAGGAGATATAAGATGACAAGTTCAAACAAAAACAGTCGTTTTGACAGCTTGCGGCCTGCCGAACTCGCCAAGGTACGAATCGCAGACGATTTCTTCGATCGTTATACCGGCCTGGTGCAATCCGCCATCCTGCCTTACCAGTGGGATGCCTTGAACGATTTACTCCCGGATACGGAGCCCGGTCACAGTGTTAAAAACTTCCGTATGGCGGCCGGCCTCGAAGAAGGAACGTTTAGCGGCTTTGTTTTCCAGGACTCCGATGCCGCAAAATGGCTGGAGGCCGTCGGTTACAGTCTCGCATACGAAGCCGATGCCGAACTTGAAGCCAAAGCAGACCGTTTAATCGAACTCATCGGCCGGACACAGGAGCCGGACGGCTACCTGAATACCTTCTTTCAACTGAAAGCCCCCGATGCCAGATGGAAGAACCTCTGCGACTGTCACGAACTATATGTCGCCGGACACTTCATCGAAGCCGCAGTCGCCTATTACAAGGGCACAGGAAAAAGAGCACTGCTGGATATCGTCTGCCGTTTCGCAGACCTGATCGCAACGGTTTTCGGACCCGAAGAAGATCAGATCCACGGTTATCCCGGTCATGAAGAAATCGAACTGGCACTCGTCAAACTATGGGAAGTCAGCGGCGAGGATCGATATCTCAAACTCGCCAAATACTTCATCGACGAGCGCGGAAAAGAGCCGAATTATTTTATCCTGGAACGAAAACAAGCCGATTACTACGATCTTTACGGAAATAAAAACCACGATCCCATCCTCGAATACCATCAGGCGGAAAAGCCGGTCAGAGAAATGGATACCGCAGGCGGTCACGCTGTTCGCGCCGTGTATCTTTATGCCGGCATGGCAGATGTTGCCGCGGCTACCGGAGACCGGGAATTGCTCGATGCGGCAATCCGCCTATACGACAACATCGTCGAAAAGCAGATGTATATCACGGGCGGGATCGGTCAGTCCAATCATCTGGAGCGTTTCACGATCGATTACGACCTGCCCAATGACGCCAACTACTCGGAAACCTGCGCTTCGATCGGGCTGGCGCTCTTTGCCCTGAGGCTGGGATTGATCACGAAAGATGCCCGCTATCACGACACCGTCGAGCGAGCTCTCTATAACACGGTTCTCTCGGGCATCGCCATGGACGGAAAAAGTTTCTTTTATGTCAATCCCATGGAAGTCTGGCCGCACAACTGTGTTCCGCACACGATGCGATCTTCTCTGAAGCCCGTCAGACAGCCCTGGTTTGGCTGTGCCTGCTGTCCGCCGAACGTGGCCAGGACGCTTGCCGGACTGGGTCAGTACATCTACGGAACAGGCGACAATACACTTTATCTCCAGCAGTTTATCTCAAACGAGAGCGAAGTCGAAGTCGGGGGGAAAACAGTTCGGATCAAAGTCTCGGGATCCTACCCCCGAAACGATATGTCGGAGATTCATATAGACAGCCCGTCTGCTTTCAGGCTTGCGATTCGAAAGCCCGGCTGGAGCAGCTACCTCGAGATTAACGGTGATGAAAAAGAAATATCAAAGGGCTTTGCTTTTATTGATGTTCCGGCCGGGCTAAGCCACTATTCTGTGCACTTGGATCTCAAACCTCGCTTGAACATCGCGCATCCCGAAGTCAGAGAGAATCGCGGTAAAGTCGCGTTAAGCTATGGCCCTTTGGTCTATTGCCTCGAAGAAGTCGACAACGGCGAAAATCTGAAAGCACTTCTGGTCGATACCAAGCGAGCATCGGCTTCGGGGGGCATCCGTCCCGTTCACGAAGACGAACTCGGCTCATATACGGCATTTTTGGTCCCGGGTTATCGCGAGCACTATCCGAAATGGAATCAAAAATCCCTTTATCAGAGCATCGACAGCATCGAGAGCGTGGTCGAGCTCGAAAAAGCCGACTTGAAGTTTATCCCTTACGCTTACTGGTGTAACCGAAAGCCCGGCGAGATGCTCGTTTGGATAAGACAGATTCAAAAGCCATAATTTCTTGATTTGAACCTGCACAAGTAAAGGTATAATGAAGCAAAAGCCCATGTAAAAAAAACGAGTATTGAAACGATCCTAACGCATTTAAGGAGGAAGCTTCCATGACAAAAGAAAAGATCAGGGACCATATAGCCCGAATGACTCTGGAAGAGAAAGCAGGTCTGTGTTCGGGTGCCGATTTCTGGCATACCAAGGCGGTCGAACGGCTGGGCATCCCGGCAAGCATGGTCTCTGACGGCCCGCACGGTCTTAGAAAACAGCCCGAAGAAGGCGATCACCTCGGCATAAGCGAAAGCATCAAAGCCGTTTGTTTCCCTGCCGGTTGTGCGACAGCCGCGTCGTTTGATCGCGATTTGATCCGGCGCATGGGCGAAACCCTCGGTAACGAGTGTCAGGCCGAAGGCGTCAGTGTCATTCTGGGGCCTGCCGTGAACATCAAGCGTTCTCCTCTTTGCGGACGTAATTTTGAATACTATTCCGAAGATCCCCTGCTGGCCGGCGAATTATCAGGTGCATTGATCGAAGGCGTTCAGAGTAAAAACATCGGAACCAGTATCAAGCATTTTCTCGCCAACAATCAGGAAACCAGACGCATGAGCATCAGCGCGGAAGTAGACGAGCGCAGTCTGCGCGAAATCTACCTGGCCGCGTTCGAAGCTGCCGTCAGAAAACAAAAGCCCTGGACCGTCATGTGTTCCTATAACAAGTTAAACGGCGTCTATGTCGCCGAGAGTAAAGAATATCTGACAGACATACTTCGCAACGAGTGGGGCTTCGACGGTTATGTCGTCAGCGACTGGGGCGCTACGAATGCACGTGTCGAAGATCTCGAAGCAGGCATGGATCTGGAGATGCCTTCATCGGGCGGCGTCAACGATGCCCTGATCGTCGAAGCGGTCAAAGAAGGCCGGCTGGACGAAAGTGTATTGGATACGGCTTGCGAGCGAATTCTGAACATCGTTTTCCGATTCCATGAAAACCGCGATCACGAAGCCGTCTTTGATCTTGATAAGGATCACGAGATCGCCGCCGAAGTCGCCGAAGACTGCATCGTCTTGTTGAAAAACGAAGGCGTACTGCCGCTGGACAAATCCGCCAGGGTTGCCTTTATCGGCAAATATGCCCGTTCGCCCCGCTTCCAGGGAGGCGGCAGCTCGCATATCAACAGCCATAAAGTCGAATCAGCGATAGATGCGACAGCTAATCTGCCGGGAGTTCGCTTTGCTCTTGGATTTAACGACGATAAAGACGAAATCGACGAAAAGCTCATCGAGGAAGCCGTGGAGCTTGCCAAAACGGTGGATAAGGCGGTTATTTTCGCCGGACTCCCGGATGCATTCGAGTCCGAAGGCTTCGATCGCAGTCACATGCGCATGCCCGATGTCCAAAACGAGTTGATCCGTCGCGTCCTGGAAGTCTGTCCCGATACCGTGGTTGTCTTACATAACGGTTCGCCTGTCGAAATGCCCTGGGCCGATCAGGTTCCCGCTATCGTGGAAGCTTACCTGGGCGGTCAGGCCGTCGGCAGAGCCGTGGTAAAAATCCTCTTCGGCGACACGAATCCGAGCGGCAAGCTGCCCGAAACCTTCCCGCTGAAACTGGAAGACAACCCGTCATACTTAAACTTCCCCGGCGGGCGAGACAAGGTGGAATACCGCGAGGGTATTTACGTCGGTTATCGCTATTACAATACGAAGAAGGCGGATGTTCTCTTCCCCTTCGGTCACGGCTTGTCTTATACCCGCTTTGACTACAACAATCTCCGAGTCGAGAAAAAAGATAATGAAGTTCACGTATCGGTCGACATCACCAACAGCGGCGATCGCCGGGGAAAAGAAGCGGTTCAGCTCTATGTAGCCTGCCAAAGCGAGAATGTGGCCAGGCCCTCGCATGAGTTAAGAGAGTTCGCGAAAGTCGATCTGGAAGCCGGCGAAACGAAAACACTTCATTTCGTCCTTGGCGAACGGGCATTCTCGTACTGGAACAGCGAGATCTGCGACTGGCACGTCGAAACGGCGGATTACGAAATTCAAATCGCCGCCTCATCCAGAGATATTCGCCTTCGCGAAATCATTCACCTGGAAGGTAAAAGACTGCCCGTCGTATACGACATCAACTCGACGATCGGCGATCTGATGGAAGATCCCGTAGCCAGAGCCTACTTCGAGCAGATGATGGGAAATCAATCTTTCCTGGGCATGTCACTGGCCGGTGATGACGAGGATCTCAAGAGCGAAGTATCGGCAATTTCGGCGGATATGATGGCCGCGATGATGAAGTATATGCCGCTTCGCGGACTGGTTAACTTCGGCGGCGGTCAAGTAACAAACGCTCAGATGCAGGCCTTCGTCGATGCCATTAATCAAGCGAATCGGGAAGCCTAGAAAGCATAAAACCGCTGCTTGATGCTATGAAAGCGACGCAAAAAGACCAATCCACGGGCAGTCTTCCTGTCCGGGATTGGTCTTCTTTCTTTATACGCTGTTCTTAACCTAACCGTACGAGCTGTAGTCGTCGATGTCGAAACGATGCTCCTTGATACGCTGGTAATCTTCCTGTGAAATCCGGAAGATGGTTCCGTGTTTGAAACCGTAAGGGAAAGAAAATGCTTCGTCCGAGCGCTTGAAGTCAGCCTTGGCGAAACTCGAAGCCACGAAAGGCACGTAACCCTGCGCCGCTCCTTTGGCCCCGTAGAAGTCAAGAAAAAGACAAACACGACCGTCGTCGGTCCGAAGCGCGGTTGGAGCTTCGTAGAGACCGTTGGCATAATCGGCCAGCGCAGTTTCGAAAGCCTCAAGCCGTTTCCAGGGACCTGTCGCGGACCCGGATTTCAGCAGTATCATGCCGGACGGATTGCTCTCGCTCTTCACAATCAAATAATAAAAGCCCTCCTCTTCGTACATGGCCGAATCAATGACGCCGGAATCCTCTTTTTCATAAAGTAAAGCCGGCCTCGAAAAAATCTTGAAGTCTTTCGTTCGACTGTAATAGATCCGCTTCTTTCGATAGTGATCTTCAGAAACAGAGGAGGACCAGTGTAAGAGATAATCCTCGTTGTAGCGATCGTATATGATGTCCGGAGCCCAGGCGCAGCCCATATCATCCGAAGCGATTTTCACCAGACGCTGCTCGGTCCAGTTCAGTAAATCCGACGAAGACCAGATAGCCAGATTTTTACTGCCCTCGCTCGATATTTTGTCCCAGGAACCGGCGAAGCGCCCGCGCATCCCGTAGGCCAGGCTCAAGTCGGTGGAGATAATATGGTAGCGTCCGTCGCGGATGTTTTGAATGATCGTGTGATCACGCACCCCCTTTTCGCCGTAATAAGCCCAAAGCACGGGCCGGCCTTCATTGACAGCCTCCCAGATGAATCCGTCTTTACTTAAAGAAAAGTAAACCTGTTCCCCTTCGGGTGTGGTTTTCTCTCGAAAATGGACAAACAAGTATGCAGACATCTTATTCCTACCTTCTAATCAGAGTTTCAAGCCAAGTCCTGCGGCAAAGGAAGCTTCCTTTATAAACACAGGCGAAAAAGCCAGAGGTGCTTCGGCATCAATCCGTTCTCCGCCCTGATAAAGCCTGCCGTCGCTCAGTCCGATCCAATTATCGCCCGCAGGCAGATAAACAAAACGAGAACGGGCTTTTTCTTCGAGTACCGGTGCGACCAGAATATCCGAACCGAACATATACTGGTCTTCGAGTTGCCAGCAGACCGAATCTCCCGGATATTCATAGAACATGGTACGCAGAATCGGATCTCCGTTCCGATGAGCCTCATCCATCAAGCGGCGGACATAAGGCCTGAGCTGTTCGCGCAGCTCGATATGGCTTTTCATGATTTCGTATGCCTCGTCGCCGAAAGACCAAATCTCGTTATCTCCGCCTGTATGCAGATACGATCGGCCGTCCCGATAAGATAAGGGAGTATACGGAAGGCGGTCTCCGTGCAGACGCATAACGGGGCAGAAAGTCCCGTACTGGAACCAGCGAACGATCAGTTCCCGGAACGTTTCGTCCTTCGGGTCCCCCCCGTAGAATCCGCCGATATCAGTCGTCCACCAGGGAATGCCGGCCAGTCCCATGTTCAATCCCGCTACCACCTGACGACGGAAATCTGCGAAACTCGAGTGAATATCGCCGGACCAAACCAGTGCACCATAGCGCTGACTGCCCGCCCAGGCACAACGCAGCAAGCTGACCGGCCGCGCCTGCCCTTCTTCTTTCAAGCCCTCGTAAAAAGCTCTGGCAAAAGCCTGCGGGTAGATATTCCCTGCTTCCAGAACCGTCCCCTCCCGGAAACGATAGTTATCATAGTGGTACACACTAAACTCAGGCTCTGCTTCATCGAGCCAGAAGGTTCTGATCCCGAGATCATAGTAGTTTTTCTTACACAAATTCCAGACATAGGCACGGGCTTCGGGATTGGTCGCGTCGAAGAACACGCTTTCCCCGCCGAAACGCATCGCGATCGGTACGCCTCGCTCGACTTGAATCAAATAGCCTTTAGCCTTCATTTCCTCGAAGTTTTCGCTGCGCAGATCAATCTGAGGCCAGACCGACACCATCAGCTCGATACCCATCTCTTTTAACTCATCGACCATAGCCTGCGGATCGGGGTAGAATTCCTCTTCGAAGCGAAAATCTCCCATATAAGGCCAGTGGAAGAAATCACAGACAATTAAATCGATCGGGATATTTCTGCGCTTGTACTCGCGAGCCACCTCGAGGAGCTGTTCTTGATTCCAGTAGCGCAGCTTGCACTGCCAAAAGCCCAGACCATATTCAGGCATCTCGGGCACCGTACCTGTGGCGCCGGCATAAGCCCTCATGATTTCTGCAGGTGTATCTCCCGCAGTAATCCAGTAATCCAGCTGTTCGGTCGATTCTGCTTCCCAGCTCGTCATATTCTTGGCAAACGTCGCCCTCCCGACAGCCGGGTTATGCCAGAAAAAACCGTAGCCGTCGCTCGACTGATAAAAGGGAACACTGGCCTGAGAGTTGCGATGAGCCAGTTCCAGAACGGTATGTTTCAAATCAAAGTCACCGTGCTGATACTGCCCCATACCGAAGATTTTTTCATCCGGATTCGCTTCGAAAGATGCCGTCAAGCGATAGTGACCGCCCGGATGCGGGCGAAATTGCCGCGCTTCGCGGGCCAGAGCACCGTGACGATCGATCTCCCTGAGCAGGAGTTTTCCGCTCCGGTTGTAAAATGACAGTACGCAGTTTTTCGTCCGGCCGTCTATCGCGGCCTTTACCACGAGCTTGCCGTTACGAATGGTCGCAAGCTCTTCGCCGATCTCGATTTCAACTTCGCAGTCCGTCGGTTCCAGCAGAGCATAACGCCAATCCTCGGGCTCGCGTAAACGCCGCGAGCGGATCCGGCAACTGTTTTCACCCCAGGCTTCAACGATTAAGGTCTCACCGTTGTATTTCCATATCAATTGATTTCCACGACGCGTAAAATATCCCATTTTTTCTCCTCAAACAAGTATCAAGGCCGGAAAAAAGACCGACATGAAAGCATGACGGGCCAATTGAGAATAGATTAAACTTGTTTGCCCAGGCGAATCATCTGCCAGGATCTGGCGGGCAGCTTGACGGTCAAGTTATGCCTGTCGATCGTTGTGCCCGAACCGGCCTTGGGCGAGACTGCCTGACTGTCGGCCGAGTTTGTCTGCAACATTTCATAGCCGTCCAGAACGATGTGCTCGACGACCTTCAGATCGCTGTAAGCATTCAGCTCATACGAGGTCAACACATCTTCTTCGCCTCTGTTCACGGCGAAAACAGTCAGAACATTGTCGCCTCCGGCAGATTGATTATCCACTACCACCGTATCGACATAAGGCACGTCCGTATAAGCTTTCGAGTCATACTTCGGCGAGTCGACCACGCTGTTCAGGACGGTGCCGCGACCATGTCTCGAGGTATACATATAGGGATAAAAGGTAGTCTGTTTCCAGGCGCGTCCGCCGGTTTCCGTCATGATCGGAGCGATAACATTCACGAGCTGCGCGAGGTTGGCGATCTTGACGCGATCGGCATTCTTGAGCAGCGTGATCAGCATCGAGCCGACCAGCAGAGCATCTTCGAAGTTATAGATATCTTCGAGCTGAGGCGGGGCGACCGACCAGCGTTCGTGCTTGTCCTGATGGGAATGGAACCAGACGTTCCACTCATCGAAGCTGAGCATGATTTTTTTCTTACTGTGCTTCTTCCCGCCGACATAGTCGCAGGTCGACACAATAGTTTTGATGAAGGCATCCATATCGAGCGTGCGGGCCAGAAAACTAGCCGTATCCTGTTCGGGGTTACCGTAATACTGGTGCAAAGAAAGATAATCCACATGATCATAGCTGTGTTCCAGCGCTTCGGCTTCCCAGCTGCCGAATGTGGGCATGTCGATATTGGACGAACCGCTGAGGACAAGCTCGATCGAAGGATCGGTCCACTTCATGACCTTGGCGGTTTCGGTAGCCAGTCGACCGTACTCATAGGCTGTCTTATGGCCGATCTGCCAGGGACCGTCCATCTCGTTACCCAGACACCAGAGCTTAAAGTTATGCGCTTCTTTATATCCGTGCCTGATACGCAGATCACTGTATTTCGATCCGCCGGGGTGGTTGCAGTATTCAAGAAGATTCCGCGCTTCGTCCACGCCGCGCGTGCCCAGATTCACGGCCATCATCATCTCCGAGCCGGCCTTCTTCAGCCACTTGGCGAATTCATTCACGCCAATTTCATTGGTCTCTGTGACAGACCAGGCCAGATCCAGGCGGCGGGGGCGCTCGTCGACCGGCCCAACGCCGTCTTCCCAGTTATAGCCGGATACGAAGTTTCCGCCAGGATAACGTATGACGGGCACGTCAATTTCCCTGACGAGATCAAGTACGTCCCGACGAAAGCCGTCTTCGTCGGCCGTCGGATGACCGGGTTCGTATATACCGCCGTAAACGGCGCGGCCCAGGTGCTCGATAAAGGATCCGTAAATCCGCTTATCAACCTCTGATATCGTAAAATCCTTATGTATTTTAACCGTAGCTTTTTTCATGTCGTTCCTCCGTAAATCATGGTCGGGACTTAAGTTGCATACTTATGTTGATCGTACGAATAGCTGTATTGAAAGTCAATGCGAAAAGCAGGAATAATGACAAGTTTCGAAGCCTGATCAGACAAGTTTTGGTCAAACCGGAACAGACAGATTCGATAGAAGCATTGTTTATTCACGGCGTGTAAAGGTACAATTAAACAGAGATTATCGCGATTTATCGCCTGATTCCCGACTCTTCCGGAACAGAACTTGTCTAATAAGGGCTTGTGATTCAAATAAGATGTATGTTCTAAGCTTTTACAACTTGTCCGCAATTATCGAATCAAGTATATTGTAAATGATCAAGTCGACACACAGCAGGAATCAGGTAGGTGCAGGAATGGCTCCCAAACAAAAGAAATTCATCGTACTCGCCGAAAATCTGAGGGATGATTTATGCAAATCCGGTTGGAAGGCAGGTCAGCGCTTTTACTCGGAAAACCAGTTGAGTCAAAAATACGAGGTAAGCAGACAGACCGTCCGGCAGGCGATTGCCTTACTCGAGGAAGAGGATCTTCTCGTGACACGTCGCGGCAGCGGCACTTATGTCACCGAGAACGCTGTCAGTAGCCGCAACCATCAGAGTAAAACCATCGGCATCCTGGTCACCTATCTCAGCGACTATATCTTTCCCGTTATTATCAAGGAACTCGAAAAAGTCTTCACGGCAGCCGATTATTCCGTCTTTATCGCATCGACCGGTAACTCCGTCAGCCAGGAGCGAAAACTGCTTCGGGCCATGATCGAGCGGAAGGTGGACGGCATCATTCTGGAACCGACCAAGTCCGCCCTGCCCAATCCGAATCTGGATTTATATAAGGATTTACAGAATCAAGGCTATCCCATCATCTGTATCAACTCTACCTACCCGGGCTTGAATCTGCCTCTGGTGGCATTAAATGACGAGAAAGCCGGCTATATCGCCACGAAATATCTGATCGAAGCCGGACATGTCAAACTCGGCGCAGTCCTGAAATCAGACGATATTCAGGGGCATCTTCGCTACAGCGGTTTTCAAAAAGCGATTCTCGAACACCACGCAGAACTGATGGACGAGCGTGTTTTCTGGTACACAACCGAGGATTTATCGGATCTGGAAGACGATGCCGAGCATATCCGTAACCGCCTGAAGGGCTGTACGGCCGTACTCTGTTACAACGACCAGATCGCGCTTCGGGTCATGTCCATATTAAACGATGCCGGTTTCGCGATCCCCGAAGACATCTCGATTATTTCGATCGACGACTCCCGCTTTGCCGGTATTGGCAGTGTGCCGTTAACCAGTGTGAGAAATCCAGCCTCGGAACTGGGACGCATTGCAGCCGAAAACCTGCTTCGCCTCGTCTCGGGTCAAAACTTCAACGCCGGACGCATTTTCGAGCCGCAGATCAACGAAAGAAAATCCGTTAAGCGTATAACTCTTTTACTTAACGAACCCGATGCTTAAATATTCATAAACCAAAGATCATTCACCAATCACAGATCATTCGCAGCCCCGGCCGCATCAAGCAAATATTTGGAGGTTCATATGTCAACACTCAGCAAGCAGAATTTCTGGTTCATTACAGGCTCGCAGTTTTTATACGGCGAAGAGACCTTGAAACAAGTCGCCGAACATGCCGACATCATGGTCAAAGGACTAAACGAAGACTCGCGCATCGTCTCCGATATCGTGATGAAAGGCGTCGTCAAGACCAACGCCGAATTCACGGATCTGGTCCTCGAAGCCAATTATGACGAAAACTGCACGGGTATCATCGTCTGGTGCCACACTTTCTCGCCGTCTAAAATGTGGATCAACGGCCTGACTCGTCTGCAGAAACCGTATTGCCATGTGCATACGCAGTTTAATCGCAACATCCCCAACGAAGGCATCGACATGGATTTCATGAACCTGAACCAGGCCGCTCATGCCGACCGCGAACATGGTTTTATCGCCGCCCGCCTGCGCATGCCCAGAAAAGTCATCGCTGGTTTCTGGGAAGATGCCCCTTTGCGCGAGAAACTCGGCGACTGGATGCGCGTCGCTTACGGCTATAAAGTGAGTCAGAATCTTCGTGTCATGCGCTTCGGAGACAATATGAGAGAAGTAGCCGTGACCGAAGGAGACAAGGTCGAAGCTCAGATCAAACTCGGCTGGCAAGTCAACACCTGGGCCGTCGGTGATCTCGCGGCGGAAATCGATGCCGTCACGAAGGAAGAAGAAGACAAACAACTCGAAATCTATCGCCGGGATTACGACATCAAGAGCGATAACCTGGATGCGATCCGCTATCAGGCCAGAGAAGAAGTCGCGATGCGAAAGCTCTTCGAACGCGAGAATATCTCTGCCTTTACCAATACATTCCAGGATCTTTACGGCATGAAACAACTCCCCGGACTGGCCACGCAGCACTTGATGTACAGCGGCTACGGCTACGGCGGCGAAGGCGACTGGAAAGTATCTGCCATGACCCGCATCATGAAAGAAATGGGTCAGGGCAAACCCGGCGGTACCAGCTTCATGGAAGACTACACCTACGACCTGAGCATCGGTAACGAACTCTCGCTGGGTGCCCATATGCTGGAAGTCTGCCCGAGCATCGCGGCCGAACGCCCCCGCATCGAAGTCCATCCTCTTGGCATCGGCGACCGAGAAGATCCGGCCCGCGTCGTCTTCGAAGGTGCTCCGGGTCCTGCCATCGTGGTCTCTCTGGTCGATATGGGCGGACGCCTGCGCCTCATTATCCAGGATATCGAGATCGTCAAACCGATCCTCGAGATGCCCAACCTTCCCGTCGCCCGCGTCATGTGGAAGCCGGCACCCGATCTTTATACCGGCTGCGAATGCTGGATTCTGGCCGGCGGTGCCCATCATACGGTATTGTCGCACCAGCTGACAGCCGAACAGATGATCGACTGGGCCGAGTTGATGGATATCGAATATGTCTACATCAACAAGGACAGCAAGCCTTTGCAATTAAAAGCCGAGCTGAAACTGGCCGACATGGTTTACAAACTCAAATAAGGAGGGCATATGAGTAAATATTCGATCGGATTGGATTTTGGTTCCTTATCCGGCCGTGCGCTTCTGGTTGACGTGGCGACCGGCGAGGAACTCGGAGAAGCCGTCTATAACTATCCCAACGGTTTCATCGAAGACAAACTGCCGTCCACCGGCGAAAAACTGCCGCCGGACTGGACTTTGCAAGATCCTGACGACTACATCAAGGTCCTGGCCAATGCAATTCCGGAAGTACTTCGTAAAACATCTGTAAAAGCCGAGGATGTCATCGGCATCGGCATTGATTTCACGGCCTGTACCGTTCTGCCTGTTATGAACGACGGTCGGGCGATGGCTCAACTGCCCGAATACAGAAACGAGAAACATGCTTATGTCAAAAAGTGGAAACACCATGCGGCACAAAAATACGCCAACCGTTTAAACGAGATCGCCGAAGAGCGAGGCGAGGCTTTCCTGGCTCGCTACGGCGGCAAAATCAGCTCGGAATGGCTTTTCCCCAAACTCTGGCAGATCCTGGACGAAGCGCCGGAAATTTACGAGAAGATGGATCGCTTCATGGAAGCCACCGACTGGGTGGTCATGCAATTGACCGGTGTCGAAACAAGAAACGCCTGCACGGCCGGTTATAAGGCCATCTGGAGCAAGCAAGACGGTTATCCGTCCCGGGACTTTTTCAAAGCCCTGGATCCGAGACTTGAAAACGTGGTTGAAGATAAACTGCTTCCGGCTGATCAGATCGTGCCGATCGGTTCGAAAGCCGGCGAGCTGACCGAAGAAATGGCGAAACTGACCGGATTGAAAGCGGGTACGCCCGTGGCCGTCGGTAACGTCGATGCGCATGTCGCTTTACCCGCTGTTGGTATCAAGAAGGCCGGTCAGATGCTCATGATCATCGGAACTTCCACCTGCGATATCATGCTCGGCGACGAAGTCAAAATGGTTCCCGGCATGTGCGGCGTCGTCGAAGACGGTGTTCTCCCCGGTTTCCCGGGCTACGAAGCCGGACAGTCCTGCGTCGGCGACCACTTCGACTGGTTTGTCTCGAACCTCGTACCGCCTTCCTACCACGACGAGGCTAAAGCAAGAGGCCTCAACATCCATCAACTGCTGCGCGAAAAAGCCCAAAAACAAAAACCGGGCGAATCCGGCCTGCTGGCGCTCGACTGGTGGAACGGAAACCGCTCCGTTCTGGTTGATGCGGACCTGACAGGCATGATGCTGGGCATGACGCTGCAGACCAAACCCGAAGAAATTTATCGGGCCCTGATCGAAGCGACCGCCTATGGCGCCCGTGAGATAATCGAGAGCTTCGAAAAATCGGGTCTACCCGTCGAAGAGCTCTTTGCCTGCGGGGGGATCGCGAATAAAGACGAAATGATGATGCAGATTTATGCGGATGTCACCGGACGCGAGATTCGCATCTCTGCCTCCGGCCAGACCGTGGCCTTCGGCTCGGCGATGTTCGGCGCGGTCGTGGCCGGGAAAGAACGCGGCGGCTATGACAGTATTTTCGAAGCCATCGACGTCATGCCCAAGCTCAAGGACAGAGTCTATCGTCCCGATCCCGAAGCACAGGCGGTATACGATCTTCTCTTTTGCGAATATCAGACGCTGCACGACTACTTCGGTCGCGGCGAGAACAACGTCATGAAGCGCTTGAAAAAGATCAAGCTCGATGCAAGTCAAGGAGATTAAGATGTCCGATTTATACAGTAAGCTTCGAAGGGATGTACTCGAAGCCAACCTGGCCCTGCCCGCCTACGATCTGGTCGTTTTCACCTGGGGAAACGTCAGCGCGGTTGATCGCGAAGCAGGCGTCATGGCCATCAAGCCCAGCGGCGTAGCCTATGAAGAGCTACAGGCCGGGCACATAGTCATCTTGAGCCTCGAAGACGGCCGTGTGATCGAAGGTGATCTGAGACCGTCCAGCGATACACCCACTCATCTTTACTTATATCAGCAGTTCCCCGGACTTGGCGGCATCACCCATACGCATTCGCGCTGGGCGGTGGCGCGCGCGCAGGCCGGCCTTGATCTGCCGGCTTACGGAACGACTCATGCCGACCATTTTTACGGGCCGGTTCCCTGTACAAGAGAACTTAGCGACGAAGAGATCGAAGGTGATTACGAGCTGAACACAGGTGTGGTAATCGCCGAAAGTTTCAGGACGCGGGGTATTGATCCTCTCGCGGTTCCGGCCGTGCTGGTAGCCGGTCACGGGCCCTTTGCCTTCGGAAAAACGGCGATGGATTCGGTCCATAACGCAGTCGTTTTAAACGAGTGCTGTTTGATGGCAAGTGAAACGGAGCGAAACAATCCCGCAATCAAGCCGATCTCACAGACGCTTCTGGATAAGCACTACTTCAGAAAGCACGGTTCTTCTGCCTACTACGGTCAGAAATAAATCTTAATAATAAGTCATAGGAGGAATTGAGCATGCATGTATTGTACGGTGCGGACTATTACCCCGAGCACTGGCCAAAGGAACGTTGGGATACGGATATCCGTCTGATGAAGGAAATGGGCCTGGATGTGGTTCGTCTGGCCGAATTCTCCTGGAGTCTTCTGGAAACCGAAGAGGGCCGGTATAATTTCGGCTGGCTCGATGATATCATCGAGCGTTTGGAAACGGTCGGCATTAAAGTTGTCCTCGGTACACCTTCGGCCGCCCCTCCCGCCTGGCTTGTCAAAAAAGATCCGGATATTTTACCGATCGATTCGGAAGGCAAACGCAGTGCCTTCGGAGGTCGACATCACGCCTGTCAAACCAATAAGACACTTCGGGATGCGATCTCTTCTTACGTTACTACATTCGCGGAGAAATACGGCAACCACCCCAATGTCATCGGCTGGCAGATCGATAACGAACTTGGCAACAGTCATCACGACCTCTGCCATTGTGATTCCTGTCGAGAGGCTTTCCGGGACTGGCTGGAAAAGCGCTACGGCACGATTGAAACGCTTAATGCGAATTGGGGCACCGCTTTCTGGAGCCAGGACTACAATTCATTCGATCAGATCGATACGCCGAAATGGCTCGTCACCGGGCATAACCCTTCTCAGCTGCTGGACTGGCGACGCTTTCGTTCCGATGTGATTTTGGATTTCCATCGTATACAGTACGACATCATCCGCCGGCATTCTCCTGATCGCTTTATCACGCAGAATATGATGGGTTTCGCGGATACGGTCAACTATTACGAGCTGGGCGAGCAGCTGGATTTCGCCTCGCACGACCAATACCCGGGCGGTTTCTTTCGCGGAGCTGTAGAGAATCTGCCGGCACTGCTCGCAGCCGAACTCGACATGATCCGAGGGGTTAAACAAGCGCCGTTCTGGATCATGGAACAGCAGTCCGGCATCACCGGCTGGCAGATCATGGGACGACTCCCCAAACCGGGGCAGCTCGCACTCTGGTCGATGCAGGCTATAGCCCGCGGAGCAGATGCCATCGTCTATTTCCGCTGGCGTGTCGCCACCATCGGCACCGAGCAATACTGGCACGGTATCCTGCCTCACAGCGGTATTCCGGGACGAAACTATTACGAACTTAAAGAACTGATCTCAAAGACAAAAGGCCTGCTAAGCGAGCTTCAAGGCAGCATGCCCAAGCCCCGGGCCGCCATGATCTTTTCCTATGAACAGAAATATGCCATGGGTATTCAGCCGAATAACCCCGATCTTGACTATCAGGTTCACTTCCAAAAAATCTATAACGCCTTTTACCGCAAGCAGATCCAGCTTGATGTCATCGGAGATCATGCCGACATCACGGAGTATGATCTGGTTGTGGCGCCTTTGCAGTATTTAATGTGGCCCGCACTGGCGGATAAATATCGCAGCTACGTCGCAGGCGGCGGAACGCTGGTTCTCGATATGCGCGCCGGAGTTAAACACCAAAACAACATCAATTACAGCGAGGGCCCCCTTCCCGGCTTACTGGCTGATTTACTTGGCATCAGCATCCCCGAGTATGATCCCCTCCAAAAAGACAGCGTGGCCATCCAATGGGATGACATCGAGGGAGAAGGCAGACTGTGGGCCGATCTCATCGAAATAGATGCAGACAGCTGCCGGGCTCTGGCAACTTACGACTCTGATTTTTACAGCGGCACGCCTGCCATAACAGTAAACACTTACGGAAAAGGAAAGGGCGTCTACGTCGGCAGCGAATTGGACGATCGCCTGTACGACCGCCTGATCGAAGAGCTCATTGCAAACAGCGGGCTGCAGGCAGTTGTTGCCGGCCTGCAGGATCTCGAAATTACCGAACGACAAAACGACGAGAAACGATACCTCTTTGTTTTGAATCACGACGGAGAAGCCAAATCCATCTCCATCGAGGATGGCTGGCAATCTTATTTCGACGAAACAAACCCGGATCAGATCGAAGCCTACGGTTATCAGGTATACTGCAGAGATAAATAAGTTTTAGCATAGCAGAGGAGATCTCTTAGTCAAGATCAATAAAAAATAAAAAGAAGCTTAGGAGATATCTTAAGCTTCTTTTATTACTTAATTATCGATTATCCGGCAGAAAATGAACATGACTTTCTTTCGATCAAACGCGGAGTTACTTTCTGATGCTGCGGTGGATTTTTACCATTAATTGCCTCTATCGCAACAGAAGTCAGAACGACTCCGTAATGCTCATAATCATAATCGACACTGGTTAAAGAAGGCGACATGAAATCTGCCAGATACGTATTATCAAAACCTACCAAGGATAAATCATCAGGTATCCTCAAGCCTGCTTCATGAGCCGCTTTACAAAAACCTATAGCTACAAAGTCATTGATGCAAACAACTGCGGTCGGTTGCTTGGGCGAACGCCTGCGCAGCTCGTTAAAACAGGAATACCCCCCTTCAACGGTGTACGGGGAATCAACAATATACTCCGGATAATATTCTAAGCCCTGCCGACCGGCGGTATACAGGAACTGCTGACGCATAATATTGGTCGCAGCTACATCCATTCGCCCCCCCGCAAGTGCGATTCTTTTATGACCTAAAGATATCAGGTAATCAAGTACTAACTGTATACTTTTTTCCGTGTCAACCGATATTTGATAACAATTTTCGATACCCGGTAAAAATCCTGTCGTAACGAAAGGAACCGTTCTACTTATACGCTTCACTTCAAGGATAAAGTCGTTACTAATCATTAAATCATCAGTACTGCTGCCCAGTTGGATAATAGCATCTACACGCTGGCTATGCATCTTCCGCAGATGCTGTAACTCAAGCTCTTTATCATTTAGCAAACTACTCAAAACTACTGTATAGCCGCGTTTTTGAGCTTCTACTTCGCAGGCAACCACCATCGCAGCATAATACGGATTACGAATGTCTGCAACCATGATGCCAATCGTATGTGTCTTGGTATCATTGAGGCTTCTGGCAATGGCACTCGGTCGATAATCGTGTTTGGCAATCACCGCTTCAACCCGCTGTCTTTTCTCAGGACTAACCGGCGCACTTTTGGTCAGAACACGCGAAACGGTCGCCGGTGACACCTCTGCTTCTTTCGCAATACTGTAAATAGTGATTTCACCTTTCCTCATAAACGACCTCGACAACAGGAAAATTTTCGATATAAAACAGAATTAAACTAAGTACTAATATTACTATCAGGCAACTCATCATGCAATGCGTAGTCTAAGAAAAGACACTTGGTACCATGAACGAATAGTACCAAGTGTCTGCTAAGTCCTAGATCATCGATACTAAGTTGCTTATGTTAACCTTCAGCTTTCAAAGCATCTAATTGTGATTGAATCTCTGCCAGCACTTTATCATAACCTGCAGCTTTCATAGCAGCACGGAACTCTTCCACTGCTGTTACCGGATCTGCAGTTTTGCCATAGGCGATCGATGTCAGGTACTGATTACATACTTCTGTCAGAGCAGCCATTTCAGCTGCAACAGCTGACTGTTCGAATGCAAACTTGCTAAGTTTATACGAGTCTGCAACTGCATCTAATTGTGCGAAGAAGTCTAAACGACCGTCATACCAGAAGTCTTGTTCAAGTTCAAACTCATCCATCCGGCCTCCCCAGAAGTTTGTGTCCAGGCTATCTGTGGTCGGATCATAACCCTCGGGTCTGCCTAAGGTTCCATTTTCGTTTACGATATAGTCAACACCTTCGATACCATAATTATGCAGACGATAAAGTTCTTCATCGTTACGCAGCAGATCATACAGCATCAAAGCACGTTCCGGATTCGGCGAGGAAGATGAAACTGCCATCGCACCATGAGTGATTAAGTCTCTGTTAACATTACCGTTAGCTGCACCCCAGTAGAACATCTGAAGGTCAGATCCTGGTTGCTTCTCATCCATGTTCGGACGGGTTGTAGTCACATAAGTTTGTGTATGATGCTGATCCGAAGCACTGGTTCCGGCATACATCAGATCCCGTGTTTCACCGGTATAGTTCAAAACATCTTCACGCCAGAAACCTTTTTCTGCCCAGCGGTCGAAGGTAACCGCTGCATCAATTAAGACATCATCATCCATGTAAGGCGATATGACTGTGTAAGGATCAGAGTTGTCATAGTAGAAGATACCGTATGCACCTGTTTCGGTACCCAGTATAAAAGTCGCATCTATTGCATTTTGAATATAACCGGGTAACAATCCGGGAAGGTTATTGGATGCTCCTATATCCCAAGGTATGACACCTTCGTGATTCTCCAGGACACCGTCATAATAGGCCTCTAACTGTTCGAATGTTGTAATCGGTTCAGTTATACCGGCTTCCTTCGCCCAGTCATTACGATAGTACATACCATGATTAGTCCATTGAGTGAATTGATCTTCGGGAATAAACCATATCTTCCCGTCCTTCATCGTTTCAGCCCAATGTTCATCGGGAACAGCAGCGAACGTTTTCGGTGCGTACTGTTCTAGCATGGACTTATCCATTCCGAGGAAAGCACCCTTCTCAACTAGTTGCCAGGCATACAACCAGTCAGTAGCAGTAATAACTAAATCGATACTTCCATCACCTCTCGCCAGAGTGAGTTGATAATTGGTTTGCCAATCAGTCCACTCGATATATTGAAGTGACAGTTCGGCATTAATTCTTTCTTTGAAAATTTCGTTCTCCGCTGCCAGGGCTGCTTCCATACGACCATTTGTAGGCTTATTTCCCAAGACCAGCATATTGATTGAGACAAATTCAGATGTGTCAATTCCACCGTTACCCGTATCCTCGCTGGTTTCGTTTGACTCGCCTGTTCCTTTTGTCGTATCGGTGCCGGTCGTTCCATTCGTTTGAGAACCTCCGCACGCAGCCAACGGCAAGATTAGCGCGAGAGCTAGTAACAATGATAGAACTTTCTTTTTTCGTTTCAACATTTTACTCCTCCATTCTCTTGATACCAAAGACCTAAAGAGTCGGTATCCGGCCGATTGTTCTTTATCCTTTGACAGCTCCCACTGTCATGCCTGTTATGAAGTATTTCTGTATAAAGGGATATACGAATATGATAGGACCGGTAGCCAATACAGCCGTAGCCATTTTTATGGTATTCGTAGGCATAGAACCTACCGTCACATTCGCTCCCGCCATAGACTGTTTTAAGTATGTTGCGAGGTTTACGATTCGATAGAGGTAGTACTGCAGCGGATAATAATCTGCATTCTGTAAATACAGCATGGAGTTGTACCACTCGTTCCAATAACCTAAAGCCAGAAACAACCCGACAGTTGCCAATGCCGGTTTCAACATGGGCAATACAAGCGATAAATAGATTCGAAAATCACCCGCACCATCGACTTTACCTGATTCGGTTATTTCAAAAGGAATTTGCTTGATAAAATTCTTCATAAGAAAAGTTAACCAAGGCGACATCAGGAGAGGCAGAAAAACTGCCAAGTAATTATTCATCAGACCAAGGTATTTCGTAATCCATAGATATGTAGGAGCCAGGCCGCCACTAAACAGAGTTGTGAAATAAATGAAAAAAGATATTTTGTTTCGAAACATAAAATCTTTTCTCTGTAAGGCATATCCGGTCATCGTGATCAGGAATAGTCCGCAGATTGTCCCGGACACCGTCATGATAATCGTTAAGATATACGAACCAATCAACAGCTTAGGACTTGAAAACGCAAGTTTATAAGCCTCTGTGGAAAAGTCTTTGGGCAGTAAACCAATGCCAGAACTCATGATCGCTGTTTCCGAGCTAAAAGAAGCAGACACCATTAAGACAAACGGGAATAAACATGCTAAAGCAAACATCGTAACGAATATATATGAGATGCTTTTTACGAATACCGTAGTACCATCTAACTTTTTCATATCTGCCTCCTAAAACAGTGCATATTCCGGCTCGATCTTACGAACGATTCCATTGGCCACATTCACTATTACGAAACCAATAACCGATTGGTATAAACCTGCAGCGGCCGAATACGAAAAGTTAAACTGATTGATCATGGTCCGATATGTATATGTTTCGATAATGTCTGTCATCGGCTGCAGCGTGGCATTAGCAGAACCTATAATGTTATAGAAGAGACCGAAGTTACCACGCATGATTCCTCCGATCGAGAACAGAATCAGGATAATAGCTGTTGGTTTCAAACTTGGTAGAATTATGTAACGTATCTCCTGAATCAGATTAGCGCCATCGATTTTGGCTGCTTCTACTATCTCAGAATCAATACCCATAATCGTCGCAAAATAGACAATTGAACCATAACCCGTGCTCTGCCATAGGTGAGCCATAACAATGACGAGTGGCCATATATCGGGTTTAGAGTAAAATGAGATCTTCTCGCTTCCAATGGACTTTAACAGACCGTTGACAAAGCCATAATCGAAATTCAACAAGTTGAACACCAGGAAACCCACCAGAACTGCCGAAATAAAGTACGGTAAAAACATAAAAGTTTGAGTAACTTTTTTAAAAGATCGAGAAGCAGTTAAATTCAGTAAAACGGCAACTGTGATTTGCAATAAATTACCAATGATGATAAATGCCAAATTGTAGAGCACGGTATTCCTGGTTAATTGCCACAACTTTCCGGAACTCCATAAAAACTTAAAATTATCTAAACCAACAAAAGGACTTGAGAAAATACCAAGATTGTATTTGAAATTCGTAAATGCAATATAGGCTCCGGGCATCGGTATGTAATTAAATACAATATAGAAAAGAATAGCAGGCAAGCACATGAGTAACAATGTACGATTGTTTCGCAGGCGTACAGCAAATCGCGATTTACTTTTCTTATATAATTGAGCTTCGCTATCCCGTCTCATCTTTCACCTCATAATCGAATTGAACGAACTTCTCCTGACAAATATTCTGAAACCGATTTCAGAAACTGACAGGCGTTAATGGATCTCCACAAAAGCACTATTTGATTTAACTAAAACTAACTCAGTTAACTGCTGACATTTTGATATATTAAAGACGCATTCTATTGCTAATAACCAACCATATGCACATTGTAAAAGTTTCAACAACTACCTGTCAATCCTAAACATACAACTTTATTGCCACCTTGTACAATCTTGTTAAAATCGTCAACGCGAAAAATTGCCGCAAAATTAATAAATATGTGAAACGGGTTTCAGAGTTGCATGCAGTTCACCTAACCTATATCTTGAATGCTTCGGATTAGCCATGTGTCATTTACAAGCAGCTAAAATGCCCGGGATAGAACCCGAGTTATTAACCGGAAAATACCAAACCTGCGTTTTGATTCAGCCTACTGCTTTCATTTAACCTATTATTTTTTTAGATGATATATGGTCAAACAAGACGATGAGTCCCGACCAAGTGAATATATATAAAGGAGACATTATATGGATAAAACCGCGGTCATGAGCGAACTGGAACGCCTCGCAACACCGATGATGAAGAAACGATATCAATCGAACGGGGCGA
>JBNRMJ010000015.1:0-30723 GCA_050309435.1 Fastidiosipilaceae bacterium | reverse complement strand
GTGGAGCTCCCAAGCAGATTTGAACTGCTGACCTCGTCCTTACCAAGGACGCGCTCTACCTCCTGAGCTATGAGAGCATATTGACGGCATATTGCATGAGCGGGCCATTCGCACGCTCTTGCTATCTTCCATGGAGCGGGCCATTCGCACGCTCTTGCTATCTTCCATGGAGCGGGCCACTCGCACGCTCTTGCTATCTTCCATGGAGCGGGCCACTCGCACGCTCTTGCTATCTTCCATGGAGCGGGCCACTCGCACGCTCTTGCTATCTTCCATGGAGCGGGCGAAGGGAATCGAACCCTCGTGTACAGCTTGGGAAGCTGTCGTTCTGCCATTGAACTACGCCCGCGTTCGGTCGCAGCGAAGTTCATTATATAGAAGGTGATGGGCTTTTGTCAATCACCTTTCTATTTTCATTATTCTGACTAAGATCCGGCCGGTAAAAAAGCTAATACTACGCCTTATGGCCTTCTACAACCGCCTCAAATCCACCGTAGGCCATTTTCGTCATCTCAACAGGCGGTTCAAAATCGCTTTGATCTTTATAGACTTCGTCCATCTCCTCCATCACTTTTCTATTGACTTCGTCGCGATGGGCTTTTGATTCAAATACAATAAATGAGAACCACACATCGTCGTCTTCTCCGGCACCGGCCATATCGCCGAAAGATCGTGATCGATCAGATCCCATTTCCTGTTGCTTAAGATCATCGCTCTTGCATTCAAAATAATCCAGCGCACCGTGTTTGATCCAGGCATCACGTCCCAGTTCGGCCATTTTTCTGTATTCGTCTGATTTGCCTTTCGGTACGACCAACACATAACCATCTATATACTTCGGTATCTTACATATCCCTTTCGATCGGCATGTACAAGGTTGGACAGATACACTGATTTAATAGCATGGCTGGAACAGAAGAACAATTTACCTCGTTACGGTAGCAATTGATATAATGCCGATTAAACAATATAACTTCCGGACGAGAGGAGTTCACGATGCAAGCTGATCTCAATATGATTATCGATAAACTGGTACAAAGAGCAGAAGTTCGCTGCCCCGGTTCCTTGGCTTTAATCGGTGTGTATGGTTCGATCTTAACAGGTGATATCCACCCTAAATCCGACCTCGATCTCTTGATCGTCATCAATGATGATAGAGGCCGGGCGATCAGCGATACCTTTCTTGTCAGCTCGGAGGATGTCGGATACGATTTTTACTGCACGCCATGGTCCGCGCTGGAGAAAATGAGTACTTACCCTGATCCTCAGATCTCCAAGCTGATGGATTCCAAAATCCTTTATTATGCAGACGAAGCATCCCTGAAACGATTAACGAATATAAGGGAGAAAGCACAAGCTTGCCTCGAGAGGCCCCTAAACATGTCAGATTTTCATAAAGCCCGGGAGCATGTGGAACGTGCGAAGAGCGGCTTTTCCAATTTGTGTGTGGAAGATAGGCTGGCCGCTACAAGATACCATGCCGCTTTGATGCTAAATGGCCTGATTGATGCCGTCATGATGGTTAATAAGAGCTATTTCAAGAAAGGCGTTAAACGAACGTATGAGGAACTTGCCGCATTAGACAGGCTGCCGGCTGATTTCATCAGTCAAATAGAGGCAATCGTTGCCGCCGAGACTAGAGAAGCACTGATCTGTGCCGCCGTAAAACTGCTGAAAAACACTTGCCGCTTCTTCGACGAGGTAAAAGCCGGGCTAAAAATGCCAAAAGCGAAAGCATCCGTCTCCAATTTGAAAGGCAGTTACGAAGAGTTGTTTTCAAACTGGCGAAACAAGGTTTACGAAGCAGCCGAATCGAGTCACAAATTCCATGCGTTCATGGCCATGGCCTCCTGCGAGAATATGTTAAACGAGCTGGCTGAAGATATAGAAATCGAAACAGAAGATCTCATGAGCCGCTATGATCCGAATGACCTTTTCTCATCCGCGAAAGGGTATGACGAGATGCTGGCAGCATACTATGAACAGAACTATGTAAAACACGGTCTTTCTATTCAACGCTTTGAAACCATGGAAGAGGCTTTGGGAGATCTATAACGCGTGATCGATTGAAACCTCTTCGCCTTCCCAGAGACGTTTCATCGTCCAGGCTGCTTCCGGGTCCGTCCAGAACGAATCCGCTTCATCCAATCCCAAAGGCAAAAGAATCGCCGAAGCCAAATAAAGACTGCCTCGATTGATATAGCGTTCTGCCAGATTTGCCTGATGACCGGCCACTCCGGGTAAGAGCCAAGATGCTTCGTCATAGTTCGCATCCGGGATCAAACTGCGCCGCAAGACGGCGGTCAGAGCCGCTCTGACTTGGCCGTAAGCGAGACTTTCGTCTAGCTCATGAAGCAGAGCCATTTGAGCCAGGAGATGAAAGACACCCGAGCGATAGGTAAGCGAACGACCGATCGCGGGATATGTTCCGTCAGGGGCGATCAAATGTTCGAGAATCACGGCGTGACGTCTCGCACGACGCAGAACCTCGGGTAATATTGCTTCGCAACGGGGCACGACCGGAGCCAGCGTGCGGCACATGTCCAGATACATCGGATGGATCACCAGGCTGTTGTAATAGTCGACATGGAGTTCTTTGCCATCGCCGTAAACACCGTCGCCAAGGTACCAGCCTTCGAAGCGATCGATGATAAAGTGAATCCTTTCTTCGACAATCTCCTCCCCAAGGGCAAAGAGAGCCGCCTCGACCATACCCGAGAAAAAGAGCCAGTTGTTGTCCGGATGCCAGATCCGCCTTGTTTGTTTGAAGCAGGCGATCAACTGACCGCGCACCCGCCCGGACAAGGGCTGCAGCAGTTCCGTAGGGGCACGCAGCAGTGCCTGGGCTAAAAAACCGGCATCGACCAGCGGCTGATCGCCCCCGTCTCCCCAATTCATGTAATCGGCTGCGTCAGGGTTCGTCGCATGGTCCAGTCCCGCAAGCGCATACTCGCGGTAACGAAGCTGTAATTCCCGTTCACTTGGCGACTTCGCATCTAATTCCAGCCAGGGCGCGATCCCGGCCAGTGTGCGGGCGAAGGCCTCCAGCGGGGCGAAAGCGGCTTTATCGGGATTCAAGTCCGTCGGCAGCGTTGCCTTCAAGCGATTCGTGTTAATCGCTTCCAGCACCGGTTCTACCAACTTTGACATAGCATCGACCCAAAGTTCTCGCGTCATAAACTACTCCTCGTGCAACTCTTTTCATAAAAAATCAGCCTGAACACTATTTTAGCATTCAGACTGACGGTCTTGCTTCGAGTTTATTTCTTTTTCTTCCGCTTGAAACGTTTGGCGAAGGATGCGCCTTTACTGACCTGGCCCAGAATCTTACTCACTTGACCGACGGTGGCTAACGGTTTCCGGAGAAAGTGCAGCAGTGAAGTTAATAGTTCGGTCGTTTCGGTAAACAAATCGGCTACCGTACCCACCATGGCCACCGAGGTTTCGGACACATCCCTGACATCGGAGAGCAGGACCGGTATGGTTGTTCCGACTTCGTTGCTTAAATCCTCGAGATTGCCCGTGATATTATTCACATGCGTAACGGTTTGAGGAAGCATATTCACTACTTCTTTCAGCGGTATACTGACTTCGTCTATCAAGCGGTTGATCCGTTTAACCATACCGGCGATCTTCAAGACCAAAAGGGCGATGCTAACAATCAAAACGACCCCGGCCAGGGTCAAGAGGCCTCGCCACAGTTGGTCTACATCCACGGTGATGGCCGTGCCGCCAAATATCAAGCTCTTCATGAATCCAAATCCGCCTCTTCGTGTTCGACACGGCGCGAACCGTGACGCAGTTTACGAGCCGCTTCGCGAGCTTCGCGTTCTTGACTCTTCAACCCCTTTTGAATTTTCTTTACTTTTTTACTGACAGTGGCTGCGGTATTCTGCACGGTGTTGCCTACCTTTTCGGCGGCATGGACGGTAGCGTCCTTCACCGAAACAGCCGCATCCTGGGTTTTATCGGCAATAATCTGTCTTGTTTCTTTACCTGACTTCGGCGCCAGGAGCAGTGCCGCCAGGGCACCCCCGACCAAGCCTAAGAGGAATGTTTCACCGGCCAGTCTTTGTCTATCCCGTTTATTCTGTCCGGTAAAGGCGCCAATGATCTCTTGTAACATCTCTTGTCCTCCTATTCTGCTCTGCTGCTTGAAGCTTGTCCTGCTTCGGTTTGATACCACGTCAATTCTACCATAAGCAAATTGAGTCTTACTTCTCCTATGTATCAATCGCAGAAAGTAAGAGATAAATACGTGAATCGCCTTTGATCGTGTATAATATTAGTTTACGAGGAGGATTGGTTCTTTGCAGTTAAATGTAACGATTAGTGAAATACAGAGTCTGGCTACCAATGGAAAAGTCTATGCGGAAGGAAAAGCATATGCCAGCGACAATTATATCAGTCGCCTGGCTTTCGATCCCGCGGATCGTTGTTTGACCGCTACGGTCCTGAGTATGGATCATGTCAGCCATTATAAAATACATATCTGGCTTAACTTGCGCGAGCGGCCCCGAAAGGTCAGCTGCACTTGTGAAGCCTCGACCAAATTCATCGGCTGCTGCAAGCATCAGGTTGCCGTTTTAATATATGCGCTCAATATGAGACTCGATCGCCTGCCGTTAATTTCAGAATTACCTGCCGGCAACAGTTTTTCTTCTGCCGCCTTAAGCCCCGGCAGTACGGGAGCGCCGGATCCTCAGCCTAAGGAGCGACCCGGCACGTCCGATCCCACGGCAGTCGTAGGAAGTTCGAAAACACCGGTAGCGGCCCTGACCACTCCCAGCCAAACAAATGCCGACGAACGGCAACAGCTGCCCAGACATCGCCAGACCCTGGAGATGATGCGCCGCTTGCAAACTGTTTTGGCCATCGACAGAGGAGCCGTGTATCAGCATAACCCCTTCGCCGCGGAGGACGATCCCGATGCGGCCGCAGGCGATCGCGCACGTCGCGGTTTACTGCGTCAGCTGGATTTAAAGATGACCCTGCAGCTGCCTCAATACAGTTCGGAGATGGCTACGCTGGAAGCGAGAATCGGCTTTCAGGGCGAGTCCCGTTATTACAAGGTTAAGTCCTTTGAAGAACTGATCGATGCGATCGACTCCGGCAAGTCTCTGGTTTTCGGAAAAGAACTGACCTTACACCCCGACCGCCAGTATTTCAATCAGGCTTCGCAGACCGTCCTGGACTGGCTTTTGTTCCAGCATCACAATCAACTGGAGAAAACCGCCTTCCAGTACCAGCCGCTGTCTTCTCTGTTCCGGAAGAACCAGGTAGTTCTGAACGCCGCTCGCCTCTACCAGTTTATCGAACTGTATGCCAACGAAGCATCGGATCTGGATCTGACGATCGAACCTTACAACAATCAGGAAATTTCTCCCTTCATTCGCAAAGGCTGGCCCGAGCTCAGTTTCGCGTTGCGTGCCTGGCCGCGTGCCGAACGACCGGATAGCGAAGCCCGACTAACGACGGCTTCTTCGCTGTCGCGTGCCCCGAAAATTCTGGATTTCACTAAAGCAGCGGAACCCGAGGATTTGGATATTCTGGAGCTCCTGATGGTTTGTTCCGCCGATACGGGAAACCCGGGAGAGAATACGGAAGCAATAGCTTCCGATGATACGAACTTGACAAGCGACGGCGAAAACACAGAAAACACAGATGACGAGGAAGACGCCGTCTATATTACGGAAAACAAATACATCGAGCGGACAGCCAAACCGGTCCACCTGTTGCAAAGAGAAAAACTGCTGCCGGTTCGCGCCTATGCGGCCAACAGCTATAAACGCAGCGGGCGCGAAGTCCCTCTTCGTCTATTAACCAGAGATGCTTCTTTGATCCTCTTTGACGGTCAACTATGGCTGACACCGTTAAAAGAACGTGCCATCGCGGCGCTCTATCGCTCTCTGGCTCAAAGCGAGGACAGCCGTTTGTTCCTCGGCGCCGAGGAAGCCGGTGTCTTTATGAGTCAGATGCTTCCTTTGCTCGAAGAAGAAGGCCATATCATTTTGGCTCAAGAAGTCCTCGATGCTTTACTGCGCGAACCTCTGGAAGCTTCGCTCTGGCTGGATAAAGAAGGCAACGGAATCTCGGCCCGGGTCGAGTTTCGTTATGGCGGTTATGTCGTGGATCCTCATCCTGCCGGTAAGTCTCGTCCGATCTATCGTCCGGCGGATGTCTCCGATGCCGTCGAAGAGCCCGAACATCAATGGCGCTGGCAGCTTCGCGACGAAAATGCCGAGCTCAAAATTCTGGACTATCTGCAACTGGCGGGCTTCCAGGACCACCAGCCTGCGAAAGGAAAAGCACCGCGTAAAGTCGGCTTGCTCGCCTCTCTTGCCAGCAGTTTGAATACGGCAGGCGAAAGCGGCGATAAGAGCCGGACGGAAGATGCCGGGCTTTTCTACCTTTTCGGTGATTTGAAGCTCTATACCTTCCTGTCGACCGTCCTCCCTCAATTACAGACCCTCACTCGGATATACTATTCCGACCGTTTCCAGAACCTGCGCATCCGTCGCCTGGAGCCCGTGCATATGAAGGCCGGTCTTCGCCCCGGCAGTGATCTTCTGGCGATCGAAATCGAAGGCCTCGACTACTCGCCGGAAGACCTGGCCCGCATTCTCAGTGCTTATCGCGAGAAGAGGCGTTACGTTCGTCTGCGCGACGGAGAATTCCTGACACTGGATCCGGATTTCTCGGATCCCACCCTGGACATATTGGCCGAAGCCGATAGCTGGGGCGGAAGCTGGGATGAAAAAACTCTTTATCTACCGAAGTACCGGGCCGTACCGCTGCAGCAACTGCTGGCCGGAGACGAGAACATTCATGTGGATGTGGACGATAACCTCAACTTGCTCGCCGCCAACCTGAAAGAGCCTTCGAGACTCAATTTCCGTCTCCCTGCATCTCTGAACGCTACGTTAAGGCCCTATCAGCTGGCCGGTTTCCAGTGGCTGTGTCTGCTGGATTACTATGGCTTCGGCGGAATCCTCGCCGATGACATGGGTCTGGGTAAAACACTCCAGGCACTTAGCTATATCCTGCACAAGAAAGAAGAGCTGGAGGCTGCGGGGCATCCTGCGAAGCCGACACTCGTGGTAGCGCCGACTTCCCTGATATACAACTGGCAGGACGAAGCCCGTAAGTTTGCACCTTCGTTACAAGTCATGGTCGTGGAAGGTGCCAAAGATCTGCGTCTCGATTCTATAGCACGGATCAAGGATGTCGATCTGGCCATCCTCTCCTACACGGTCATGCGCCAGGATATCGCCGAGCTGCAGCCTACCGCCTTCTCGGCTTGTTTCCTCGATGAAGCGCAGTATATCAAGAACCCCAGAACTCAGACAGCCAAAGCGGTCAAGAAGATTCAGGCGGATCGTTACTTTGCCTTGACGGGAACACCGATCGAAAACTCCCTCTCGGAACTCTGGTCGATCTTTGACTTCCTGATGCCGGGTTATCTCTTTAGCCTGAATCAGTTCCATGAAGCCTTCGAGCTGCCGATTAGTAAAGCCGAGGGCGAAGAAAGTTCGGCTTCCGAAGAGCTTCGCAAGCTGGTTCGTCCCTTCATCCTGCGCCGTATGAAAAAGAACGTGCTCCAGGAGCTGCCGGACAAGATCGAGTCCATCCTGCGCTGCGATATGACAGAAGAACAACAAAAGGTATATCTGGCCTACATCGCTCAGGCACGGGATACTTTCGAAGAGATGGTCGAGGAACAGGGATTCGAACGCAGTCAGATTCAGATTCTGGCCTTACTCACCAGACTTCGTCAGATCGCCTGCCATCCGCAGCTCTTCCTCAATAACTACGAAGGTGGCTCGGGTAAACTTGATGCGCTTGAAGAGCATCTCGAGAATCTGCTATCATCGTCGCATAGAGTGCTCTTGTTCTCGCAGTTCACTTCGATGCTCGACATCATTCGCAAGCAGCAGGAAGCAGCCGGCCGAAAGATTTTCTACATCGACGGTCAGATTCCGGCTCGTGAACGACTGGAACAGGTTGACCGTTTCAACAGCGGCGAAGGCGAACTCTTCTTGATTTCGCTGAAGGCCGGCGGTACAGGCCTGAACTTAACCGGTGCCGATACCGTCATCCACTTTGATCCCTGGTGGAATCCGGCGGTCGAACAGCAAGCTACCGACCGCGCGCACCGTATCGGTCAACGCGAAGTCGTGCAGATCTTCCGTATGGTCAGTCGCGGTACGATCGAGGAAAAAATAATAGAATTACAAGAACAAAAGAGCCTTCTGGTCGATCAGGTTATTTCTCCAGGCGATAATTTCCTGAAACAGATGAATCTCGGCGAGATCCGCGATTTACTATCCTACGAAGTGTAGAGAGGTAAAGGTATGGCGAAGCGCTATCAGGCATTACCGATTGTTATCGATCCGACACAGACAGCCGAACTCAAGCATCCTTCCTGGCTGATGGTTTATGATGCAGGCACGCGGGCACAGTGGTTTGGAGCCAGGCAGGCCTGGTTTCGCGAGAAGTATCGACAGGCTCGCGGATGCGGCGTGGTGACGGCCGCTCTGGCTACTGCCTATGCCGCTCACAAGCCGATGCATGTCAGTTTGTACCAGCCTTATCAGGAAGCAGCGCGGGCGAAGGGAAGCATTCCCGGCGATTACGTCTTCGAACGCGCCGCCTTTCTCGGTCATATGATCGATCTATGGCGCTATGCAACACCGTCGCCCTGGGGCCTGCTGCCCAATAAGTTTCGAAGCGGAATATCTCGCTTCGCCCGGGAAAGAGGCATTTCTCTCTCGACGGAGATCATGAAGGTCGGCCTCTTCAACAAGCGAAACCGCCGGAATTTCAAACGTCTGCTGCGCTTTCTGCTAAACGGCTTCAACGGCGACATGCCCGTCGCCATGGTTCTCTACAGTCGGGGGCAGATTACGGAAGTCGCGAAACTCCATTGGGTCACGATCGTCGGCGTAGCCGCGAACAACGATTTGACGCAGGCCGTCGTCCGGGTCAGTGACCACGGCCGGGAAAAGACCTTCTCTCTGGACGAGTGGTTCTACTCCACCCGAATCGGCGGTGCCTTCATCACTTATCACCTGGAAGGCGTTGAACATTAAACTGATAAATCCGATGACAGAACCTGAGAACGAGATACCGCCTTGCTTCATAAAGAAGCAAGGCGGTTTTGCTTTAAAGAGATTAAAATCGTGTCAACCGATCGTCCCGATGCTCAACTCTTTCGTTCGTTGATGCGGCGGATCGCGGCGGGATCCACCTTGAAGTTTCGCTCCATATCCATCAGGCCGTTGATCTCCTGCTGGACATCCGTCACCTGCGTATAACAGAAGCCGACGAAATAAGGAATTTCCTGGATGGCAGTCGTAACGGCATCATAGCGGTCGAGGAAGGCTGCTTCGTCCCCCACCTTGTTGCCGTAGCCCCAGCCGTCTTTGCCATTGTTGAAAGCGATACCGCCGTACTCGCTCATGATAATCGGCTGTCCTTTATAGTGATATCCCTCGGCAAAGGCCTTCTGATGCTTGTTGAAATAGACCTTGTTTTCCGTAATGGCGGAGAATTGATCCTTATATCGGGCGGTCAGTTCGGAACCGGCTTCCACGTAGTCATGGAGGGTCAGAATATCGGAGATCGTATGTTCCCAGCCGTCGTTCAAGATGACCGGCCGCATCGGATCGAAGGACTTCGTCAGGTAATAGATCGCTTCGGTAAACTGCTGTTCCTGTTTGTCCTTGTGGATATTCGGCACGCCCCAGGACTCGTTGAACGGCGTCCAGGTTATGATCGAGGGGTGGTTGTAGTTCTGTTTGACGATATCCATCCATTCGCGCATCATCATGTCCCTCGCTCTGTCCGAGAAGGTATAAGCGGCGGGGAACTCACTCCAAACCAGCATGCCTTTCACATCGCACCAGAATAAGAAGCGCTCGTCTTCGATCTTTTGATGCTTGCGCAGACCGTTGAAACCGAGTTGATGAATCTTATCGATGTCCGCGATCAAGGCTTCTTCATTTGGCGGCGTGAGATGTGAATCCTTCCAGTAACCCTGATCGAGAATCAGCCTCTGGTAGAGCGGTCTGTTGTTCAAGAGTATCTGACCCTCGGAAATCTTGATTTCACGCATGCCAAAATAAGACAAGACCTTATCTTCGGTCTTTCCCTCCTTAACAAGTCGTATCTCGAGGTCGTAGAGCTCGGGATTTTCCGGGAACCACAAGGCGATCCCAAAGGGCGTCACATCTGTTGAACGCAGAGGAATCGAGAAGCTATTCCCCCTCCGCCCGGCCGGCACCGTGATCGTGTTCACCAAGCGACCCTTATATGAGACAAGCGCTTCGATGTCGAGCGCATGATCCGCCGGCAGGTCTGCAATAAGGGTTTCCACTTTGATCTCGCTATTGTTAAGATCGGGAGTCAGTTTCAGATTCGTGAGATACGTTTGAGGAACGGTTTCCAGCCAAACGGTCTTCCAGATACCGGTCGTTTGAACATACCAGCAGGCGAAGTTCTCCTTCACCCAGCGCTGTTTACCCCGGGGCTGATCTGTGTCGAAGCTGTCTTCTACTCTCACGACAATTGTGTTGATCTCCGTTTCGAGTAAATCCGTTATGTCAAAGGAAAAGCGACTGTAGCCGCCCCGGTGTTCGCCGGCGAAGCTGCCGTTGATCCAGACTTTCGTCAGATAATCGCTGCCTTCGAAGTGCATTAAGCGACGATCGCTTTCCTCGGCAGATGGATCAAGCGTGAACTCTCTCTTATACCAGACATAGTTATGCTCGCCTTCATCACCGATCCCGCTAAGCTTCGTCTCGTACGTAAACGGGACAACGATCTCTTTTCCTTCCGGAAAGGTCAGATACCATTTTTCTTTTTCGCCGCGATTCTCGTCATCGAAGAGAAAAGCCCATGTGCCGTTCAAATTGACCCAGTTATCCCGCACCAATTGCGGACGCGGATAGTCTTTTACATATGCCCGAACCATAAATCCTCCCTTTGCCATCAGCTTTAGATTCCTTAGCAGAGTTTATATCAACGATTATACTTGAAACGATGTCCGCTAAGCTCATCCCAGAGTTCATCGAGAGCGGTCAATAACTCATCGTCAAGATCGACTTCGCGGGAGAAGGCCTCGATATTCTGCTCCAACTGTTCAAGCTTCGAAACACCCGTGATGATCGTATCGACAACCGGGTTTAAAGCAACCCATTTCAGAGCCATCTCCAGGATACTCATATTGTTGGCGGCGGCCAGTTCGGCGAGCTGATCTGCCGCATCCAGGTTCATTTCGCTCCAGTAGCGATTGGCGTACATCGGATTGGCGGCGAAACGACTGCCTTCGACCGGTTCTCGTCTGCCGGTATATTTTCCGGAGAGGAGGCCTGCGGCGATCGGGTTATAAACGGCCATGCCGATATCGTAACGATCCAGGAAAGGGAGCAGTTCGTCGTCCACGTCTCGCGTGATCAGATTATAAACATTTTGCGAAACGAGAGGGGTGATGAAGTTTCTTTTATCAGCGATCCAAAGTGCTTCCGCCATCTGCCAGGCGGCGAAGTTGGACATGCCCAGGTAGCGAATCTTGCCCGCTTTCTGAAGATCCGTCATCACAGACAAGGTTTCTTCCATCGTTGTCGCATAATCGGGTGAATGCAGATAATATATATCGATGTAATCTGTTTGCAGGCGCTTCAGGCTGGCATCCACCGCATTCAGGATGTGACGGCGATTCAGGCCGCCGCTGTTGCGATCCGGCGAGGTTTTTCCGAAGACTTTGGTGGACAGGATCAGATCGTGACGACGTCCGCGCAGAATACGGCCAAGTATCTCTTCGCTGCGTCCTCCGTTGTAAACATCGGCCGTATCGATGAAATTAATACCTTGGTTTAAGGCGTAATCCACAATCCGGCTTGCTTCATCCTCGTTGGTCTGATCGCCAAAGGTCATTGTGCCCAGCGACAGACGGGACACTTCCAGTCCGCTTCCTCTAAGAACTCTGTATTCCATCACAGCCTCCTTTGCTTTACTTTTAGTCTGCTTCTTGGCGACGCAGAGCGTTTGACTTCATACTCTCTAAAATCTTTTCTGTCTTGTATTCCGACGGTTCGGCCGCCGGAGTCAAGCCTCGTTGTACGCAGGCAACAGCCGCCTCGCGGGCAGCGGGGAAAAATAAAGTGCCTGCTTCGGCCAGTTCCGTGATATCCATACCCAGCGAGGTCAATAATTCTGCAAATTCGCGTACCGACGCCGCATCGTGGAAAATGATGTTATCCACCTCCGCGAGCTGATCGAGGAAAGTCAGGGTTTCCGGCTTATTCTGCACATACTCTGCATAGGGTAAATTTACCGACGGGATTTCGGCCAGCTGCAGGACAACGTTCATCACGCTTTGGGTGCTTTGTGGTCCGATGGCCAGCACGAAATCGGAAGGCGAAAGATGCTGCGCGAGGTAAGCCGCCATCTCGTCTTGATCTTCGGACGGCGAGAGATAGTCGGCCTCGAAACCGATCCCGGCCAGTTCGCTTGCGGTAACCCGGTCACAAACGGCGAAGCGGACTTGCGCCAGCAGCCGGTGATCCAGACCCGAGCCTGCGATGGCTTTCGCCAGAGCGGCTACGGCGCCTCTGCCGCTTAAAGCAATCCAGAGCTCGCTTCGTTCGAAACGCCGGCTGCTCTGTTTGCGTTCGAGAGCTTCGATTAACTCCTGCTCGATGCGATCGTTCAGATAGGGTTTTTCTTCTTCTCCCGCGGGTTCCAGACTATATACGGTAGCACCTTGCGAGCGCAGTTCTTTGGCCAGAGACTCCGGACCACTGCCCGCGGCGGCGGTCGATACTTCCATGAAACGCATATCGCTCATGGGTCCGAGCGGCGGCCACCAGGCAAGTGATTCGCGAAGGAGCGTCACTTCGCCGATCACCAGCAGAGCCGGATCGCTGATGTTCTTCGTCACGGCCAGATGCACGATATCTTCCACACAAGCAGCGAGTACGCGCTGTGCGACGGACGTACCTGCCGTAATCAAGGCAGCCTGCCGCTTCAGGTCGAAGCCGGCTTCCTTCAGGCTCGCCACGATATCCGGAAGTCGGGTCGCCGCCTGATAAAAAACCAGGGTCGATTGCGGATTCAAACGGCTTAGTTCACGGGCCGGATCACTCTCGACGGCTATAGGGAAAATGCGCCCGTCGTAGATATGTACGTGTCTTGCCAAATCGGGATGGACCAGCGGTATACCCGCGTATAAAGGCCAGCCGGTAAGACTGCTGACACCCGGCACGATGTCGAACGCAAGCGAGAGGGCGCGAAGCTGTTCGAGCTCGCGGCTACCGCTGCCGTATAAGAAAGGGTCTCCCGGCAACAATCGAACACAGTCCAGGCCCTGACGAATCTTCTCTGCCAGGAGCAGGGGCACATCGCGGTCTTCCTGCAGTTCCACAAACTCCGCCCGGGAATCTTCGGCAAGCAGTCCGGCGATCTGACGAAGTTGCGCCGGATAGAAGACGCGATCGGCCTTTCGGATGCGCTCGGCACCTCGCAGGGTTAAGAGCCCGGGATCGTGAGGATCGCAACCGACATAGGTGAGATGACCGAGGATACTCTGAAGCGCGGCTTCCATGAGCGTCACATCTGCTTTGATTTCGCCGCTTCGGTTCAGGCGCTGGCGAATCACGGCCGGTTTGCCGCCGTGTTTATCCGGGGCCAAAGCAAGCAGGTAGAGGTCCTCGCCTTCCGGAAAGACATAGACGGCTCCCGGCAGGCGATCTTCAGAAGCATCATCCAGCCCCAGTGCCTTCGCGCAAAACCGTTCCGCTTCCAAGCAGGCACGGCTCACGGGATCTTCCAGATGTTCCTGCAGGAGAGCGATAAGCTCCTGATCACGGCGCCGGCAGATGACGGCCAAAAGTCCCTGACCGGGACAGGGGACCATCGCCGTAGCGGCAAAAGGCCGGAAACTGATATGCTCGCGGTATTGTTCCATACCAAGAGCCATTAAATCCGCCGCGGCAGCCACGATCCCCTCTGCCTCGCGTGTTTCCAGCATAGCCAGCTGCTCTTCCAATGGAAGATCTGCCCGGCGAATCACCAGATCCGAGCGAAGGGCAGAGAGTTGCAGTGTTCGTCTCAAACCCGTCGTCAGCAGAACGGAACCCGCTTCGAGGGTGTTGTAGGCCATGCCTTTGGTTAATGCAAGCACGTCTCTGGCATCCCCGCGTGCAGGAACGGCCGCCAGGCAGAGCGAGGCAGGCAACTCCGGCGGCAGGTCAACGGCATTGACGGCAACCATATCGATTTGATCCGACATAAGAGCGCGAAACAAGAGATCCAGCTCTGCCTTCCTACGGGCGGCCGTACCAAGAGTTTTCGGTAAAAGCAGGTCGGTGTCGTCCAGCGCGCTGATCGGCACGGTGATTTGGGCGAAGTGTTCCGCCCTTCCCTGTAAAACGGTAAATAGCTGACGGCTGCGATTTTGTTCCGTGCGACTGTCTCTGCCGCCTACTCGATAGATCTTTTGCTCCATTAAAATTCAATTCCCATTCTCGCCCCGACTCCCTGTTCGAAGGGATGGCGTTCCAATTTCATATTTGTGATGTAATCCGCCCGCTCGAGCAGAGCCGGGGCAGGATCTCGTCCCGTCATGCAGATTTCCATTCGCAAAGGGCGTTGATCGATCAGGTCGAGGACTTTATCGTGATCGACCATATCCTGGTTCCAGGCGGACAAGAGCTCGTCTAATATCAGAAAATCAGCCTCTTCGTTTCCGACGAGAGAAGCGATTTCTGCCAGATGCGAATCATGCAAGGCTCTGGTTTCGGCTTTTTCTTTATCATCCATCTCCCAGAAAAACCTGCCCGAGGTGGTACCCGCCAGTACATGCACACCGGGCAGCTCTTTTAGCATTCTGACTTCGCCGGAGTTGCCGCTCTTGAAAAACTGCACGATCAGGACCTTTCGTCCGGCGGCAACGGCACGAAGAGCCAGGCCCATGGCTGCCGTGGTTTTGCCTTTTCCGTCGCCGTGATAAAGATGAATCAAACCGCGATTTTCCATTAGACTTCCTTCTCTCCGAACAAGCCGGCCAGATGAATCAGGGTCTCGATGGCCTTGTGGAAGGTATTTACGCATAAAAATTCATAACGCCCGTGGAAGTTCTCGCCGCCGACAAAAAGATTCGGGCAGGGCAGTCCCTTATAGGACAGTTGCGATCCGTCCGTACCGCCGCGAACCGCCGTCTCTCTGGGCTCGACTCCCGCGCGGAGCATAGCCGTGCGGGCCAGCTCGATGAGGAAGGGATAGGGCTCGATTTGACGCTTCATGTTGTAGTACTGATCCTTGATTTCTACCTGAACCAGCTCGGCGCCGTATTCGTCATTGATGATTCCGGCCGCGTCCTGCATGGCTTTTTTCCTGGCTTGGAAGGATAAGTCGTCAAAATCGCGAATGATGTACTGTAAGGCGGCTTCTTCGACCGTCGACTCCCAGGAGGTCAGGTGATAAAAACCTTCCTTCCCTTCCGTTTTCTCCGGGACGTCGGTCTCGGGCAGGAAGAGCGAAAAACGTCTGGCCAGCAAGCCGGCATTGATCATCTTGTCCTTGGCCGATCCGGGATGGACATTTCTACCCTTGATCCGGACAATTGCGCCTGCGGCATTGAAATTCTCGTATTCAAGCTCTCCTTCTTCTCCGCCGTCCAGCGTATAGGCGAAATCGGCATCGAATTTCTCCACGTCGAAACGATGCGCGCCGCTTCCGATCTCCTCGTCCGGAGTGAAGCCAAAGCGAAGTTCGCCGTGAGGCAGCTCGGGGTTGGCCTTCAGATACGCGGCCAGACTTACAATCGCGGCGACGCCCGCCTTATCGTCGGCACCTAAAAGCGTGGTTCCGTCTGTCACCAGGAGGTCGTGCCCTTCATGCTTCAGCAGATTCGGAAAAGTCTGCGGATCCATGACAATGCCTTCGGCTTCGTTCAAGGTAATCGGACCGCCTTCATAACGGACCAAACGGGGCTTGACGTCGCGGCCGCTCATATCCGGCGAGGTATCGACATGAGCAATCAAGCCAAGCTTCACGCCGTTTTCCCGTGCGGGCAGGTTAGATGCCAGCCTGGCCATGACATAGCCGTTTTCATCCAGAATCGCTTCAATGCCCAGCTCGCGAAAATCCTCCACAAGCTTACGGCCCATATCCAGCTGACCCGGTGTCGACGGCCAGGTACCTGTTGTGTCATCCGACATGCTGTCTATCTTTAAGTAACTGACCAGATAATCCAGCGGCGTACGTTCCGGCTGTTTCAAGCTTGCCAGATACTCTGTCATGTTTCCCTGATTCGTATATTCCGTATTTTTCTCTTCGCTCATCTTCTTATCCTCACTATTCATCGCTTCCTTATAACGCGATTGTAGCACAGGAAAATCAGCTTAAGGAGATCAGGCACCACAAGAGAAAGAAAATGCCCTGCCCCGGCCGGGCGATGGTCAATCGCCCGAAAGGAGCAGAGCATTCAAGTACTATTCAGATCTAACGCCGTTAGCTGTTTCTTCTTTAGATATCTCGTCTGATGAACGAGTCGAATGTAATCCAGAGCAGCAAGCCGCCGAAGATCAGGGTATAAGCAATCGAGTATTCCAGGGGAATAAATTCATAGTGATTCTGGAACATGCCGCCGAAAAGCCAGTCCGCCAGAGAAGAACCGATTCGACCCGAAAAGTCGATATTGAAGAAAGGCAAGAGGCGGATATTTTCCGAGAAACGCATCGTCAGCATGATCAACTGGGCAATCATATTGGCGAAGAAAATGCCGATCGACAAGCCGACCGCGATCGCCGTGTGACGCATCACCGTCGACAGGGTCATACCCACGATAATGAACATGACCAGCTGGACCAGACTAAGCAGCAGACGAACCAGGGTCGCCGCTATCGGAGGGAAGGCCAGAACCGTACCGCCGAGATTAACCACCAGACCGGGCAAGCTGCCGCGGCCAAAGAAGATCAGCGACAGTAACTGGATCCAGATCAGAGTCATCAGGGCCAAAGCGACTGCCAGCGAGACGAGCGAGACGAACTTGGCCAGGATGATCTTGTAACGCTTGGTGGGCGATATGATCAGAGCCTTGATCGTACCGGTTTCAATCTCCTGAGATACCGTGCTGGCAGCCAGGATCAGCATGCCGATGATCAAAATCAGATACATCGCCGAGAAGGAATTGTTGAAGGCCCGATTGGCCGCGGGCGGTCTGGTCTCGATCGATGCGATGCCGGTATTGGCATTCAGATACTCCGGATGTTCGATCTGGTACAAGAGAATGGCCATTTCGCTTTGGATCGACTTCTCGCCTTTGGGTGTAAGCGGCACATTACCATACAGACGGTTGTCCTGACCCGTCTGAAGCGACTGGGTGCGGCGCATATAACCGTCGATGACGGATTCCAGCATGTAGAACTGCTCGCGATTGTAGATCAGCTCGTCGTTGACATTGACCTTATCCCAGAGAGCCCTGTAGGCGTCTTCGTTGGCCAGGACTTCGCCCGCGCCTTTCGTGAAATCACCCGAGAGGAAACGATAGTTGATGTAATCTTCGAGTTTCCCGCTCCCGAGAACCCGCTCGCCTGCCTCCTGGGCCGTTTTGAGCTGCTCGTAAGTCAAATTCCGGGTGAAATTATAGAGGAAGGATTCTGCTTCATCGAGCCTGTCCTCGTCGTCCCCGGCCTCTTTCAGCATGTTTTCGTAAGTCAGCATAATCGCGTGATTGTAGCTGTAGTTTTCGAGTACGTTTGTCATATAAACGATGCTGAGCAGCTTGGGATCCAGGTCTCTTAGCTTTTTGGCTTCTTCCAGAACCTGACGAGCCGATTCTACTTCGACGGTTACCCACCAGTCAAAAGGATCGATATCATCGCCGTAAGCCTGGCTGATGGAATCGTAGCTCTGCTGATAACCTTCGATCATCTGTTCTGCTTTCAAGCGATAATCCTCGTCACTGACGACCTTCACGCCCTCGTCGATGTTTCTCGAGGAAATCAGGAAAATCAAAAACGGCACAAGCAAAAGCGATACGATACCGACGATCAGCAGGACACGATGCGTCAACTTGATGCATTCATTAATATACAGAGCGATAAATTTACGCAATTTCCAACCCTCCTCCGGTGACAGCCATGTAGAGATCTTCCAGGCTGGTTTGCTCGCGGTCCAGACCGATCAGCGGTACTCCCGCCGCGACTAAGGCCGCCAGCGCTTCCTGAACTTCGGCTTCCGTCGCCATCAGGGTAAAGCCGCCGGCATTCGTAGAGCGAACACGCTCGCCGAACTTCTCCGGTAAGGCGGCAACGGCGCGTTCCGCCAGTTCCGCAGAGGCATAAGATGTCTCTTCGCCGGCATCGTCGGCCCGTACGGGTTCGGGTGCCGTAATCAGATCGGTCGCAATCACCGCGGGCTTGGTATAGCCGATTTTGAAGATGAAAGGCATGAAGCCGTTTTCATCCTTACCGCCGCCCAGATCGCGGACGTCTTTAATGTCGATGAGGCGGCCCTTATCGATGATACCGACGCGATCGCACATCAGCTGCATTTCGGCGAGGATATGGCTTGACACCATGACTGCGATGCCTTCCTCGTGAGCGAGACGACGCAGAATATCGCGCAGGCTGTGGATACCGACGGGATCCAGACCGTTGGTCGGCTCGTCTAAGATGAGCATCTTGGGCCGGTGCACGAGAGCTTGAGCCAGGCCGACACGCTGTTTCATACCGAGGGAGTAACGCTTTACCTTATCGTCGATGCGCTTGTCCAGGCCGACCAGATTGATAATCTCGTCGATGCGCTCCTTTTCGATGCCGCCGTGTGTACGCGCATACATCTGCAGGTTCTGGCGACCGGTAAAGTTGCCGTACATTTCGGGGTTCTCGACAATACCGCCAAGATAACTCATCGCCGTTTCGTAGTTTTCTTTCTTGTCAACGCCGTTGATAAAGATGCGGCCGCCGTCTTCTCGAAGGAAGCCCATGACCAGCTTGATGGTGGTGGTCTTGCCGGCGCCGTTGGGACCGAGGAAACCGAAGATTTCTCCTGCTCTTACGTCAAAGGACAGATGGTCGATGACATGTCTTTTTCCAAAGAACTTATTGAGCTGCTGAATGGATAAAACAATTTCGCCCATCTTAGTACCTCCCCATGTCGATGAAATATCTTGTATCGAAGTCCGAAGCGAGGACTTTCCACTCGCTGCCCGACTTTTCGAAATAAATGTCTTCAAAACCGAACTGGCTGTTACCGTCGATGATATAGTCGATTTGGAATTCGACCGTCACACCGTTATCCAGAAAACGGATGTTGTCATAACGCTGCAGGGTGTAATCCAGGTCGAGTGTGCTGCCCGCATTGAGCTGAGCGGCCCAGCGCTCTTCGAGGCGATACATCTGGAAGCCCAGATAGCGGCCGTCCTCCGGATAGAAGGGTGCCAGCGATGCCTTCGCCTTATCGTAAAACTCCTTGTAGGCGGGAGTTTTCATGAACTCGTCCGCGGGAACGGCTGCGGTTTTATATGTGGCCAGAAGGTCGGCGGGTATGAACTCCAGATCGATTGCCGTGGCGAGATAATCCTCGGTTAAGCGTTTCAAATCGGGCTCCTCGCGGCTTCTGGACTGACTCAATACGATACGATATGTTAAGAGTATGAGTAAAATCAGGACCAGTGCGGCGAAGCCCCGATTTATTTTTCGATACCACTTCATTTCATATACCTCCTTCGATTCTATGATTCAGTATACCTTTGCTAAAGGGAAACTACCTTAAGAATCAATTAATTCATTTCTATTCGTTTCGCTTTTGACAGCCGATGGCGTGACGTGGAAGACAAAACTCGTATAAGATATATAATAAGATAAGGTGTAGCGATATCATACGTAGATTTACCTGATTTTTCGCCGCCAATACGTTCAGAGGTGTATTTATGTCATTGTATGCATATGAAATCAAGACGAGTGCGAAGCTCGAAGCAGCGCTTCGTTCGTCGCTGGTGAAGGTTTTCGCGGACGAACTGCCGGAAGAAGCCAATCCCCTGGCCCTGCACTCGATTCTGCCCGGTCAGCATTTTTCCGTTCAGCTTGCACTGAAGCTGCAGGAGGCCTGGCCGACGAATTTCCGCGTCAACAGCCATATCGAAGCGGAGTCTGCGCTGCCCTTCGAAACGCCGAAGCTGGAGTTGAACATCAGAGAAGTTCAACCGGTTCCGGTTACACTCCCGGCGATCCATCCGGATCCCACATTGCTGCGCGATACCGCGGGTTTATACCCGGATCTTCTGCATCCTCTGACCCATGACATGGTTAAGATGGCTCCCCGCCAGTGGCAGACCTTGTGGCTCGAGTTCACCGCATCGGAGCATGTCCGTCCCGGCCGTTATGTGATCAGCGTCTGGCTGACTGCCGAAGGCACTCCCGTTGACAGCGAAGGGTTCCGCACCGAGACCGCCGACTGCCGACTGACCTTCACGCTGGATGTCTTGAACGCCTCCGTGACGAAGCCCGTTTTGAAACACACCGAGTGGTTTCATACCGACTGTCTGGCCGACTACTACAAGGTTGATGTTTTCTCCGAAGAACACTGGGAGATTATCCGCCGTTTCGTCGGCACTGCCGCAAAGCGCGGCATGAACATGCTGCTCACACCGGTCTTTACGCCTCCGCTGGATACCATGATCGGCGGCGAGCGCACAACCGTACAGCTGGTCGACGTGAAGCGCACGGCAGCGGATACCTACGAATTTGATTTCTCCAAACTGGAGCGCTGGATCGATATGGCCGTAGCCGAAGGAATGGAGTACTTTGAAATTTCCCACCTCTTTACTCAGTGGGGAGCCAAGGCCGCACCGAAGATCATGGCCGAGACCGAGAGCGGATTCAAACGCATTTTCGGTTGGGACACGCCTGCAGCCGATGCGCCTTACGGCCGTTTCCTGGCAAGCTTCCTGCCGCAGTTAAAAAAAGTTCTGGACGACAAGGGTCTGGCCGGACACGCCTTCTTCCATATTTCGGATGAACCGAGCGTGCACAGTCTGGAAGATTACAAGCATGCCAAGAGCCTGGTCGAGCCTTATGTCGGCGATTACAAGATCATGGACGCCTTGTCGAATTTCGAGTTCTATCAGAGCGGTGCCGTGACGATGCCGGTCGTGGCCAATGATCATATCGAGCCTTTCCTCGAAGCCAGGGTTCCCGGCTTGTGGACCTACTATTGCGTATCCCAGTGGGATAAGGTTTCCAACCGCTTTATGGCCATGCCTTCGGTACGGACAAGAATCCTGGGCTGGCAGCTTTACACCGATCGCATCGACGGTTTCCTGCAGTGGGGCTACAACTTCTATAACACGCAGTACTCTCTGGCCAAGATCAATCCTTATATCGAAACGGCAGCCGGTAAGGCCTTCCCGGCCGGTGACACCTTCGTCGTCTATCCCGGCGAGAACGGCGAGCCTCTCGAATCGCTTCGCTGGGTCATTATGGGCGATACCATGGAAGATCTGGCCGCCTTGCAAGCGCTCGACCGTCATAAGGGCGAAGGTACGGCAGACCGCCTGCTGGCCGAACACTTCGGTAAGCGCATCACGATGAAAGATTATCCGCTGGACAGCGACTTGCTCCTGAATCTCAGACAGACTGTGAACGAGGCCTTGGCGCAAGCGAAATAAAAACAGATCAATGAGGTAGCTGATGAATACAAGTGCAATTGACCGGGCAGGCGAACTCCTCGACCTTGTCCGCGAGAACGTATCGCGAGTCATCGTCGGTAAAGACCAGACGATCAATCTTCTTTTGGCTGCCTTATTGGCCAAGGGACACATCCTCGTCGAGGATGTCCCCGGTATCGGTAAAACAACGCTCGTCTCAAGCCTGGCACGCTCGCTGGGCTTGAGTTTCGGGCGTATTCAATTTACGCCGGACGTTATGCCCTCCGAGATTACGGGCTACACGATTTATAACCAGCAGCAGGGAACCTTCGAGTTCAAGGCCGGCATGGTTATGCATCAGATTGTTCTGGCCGACGAAATCAACCGTGCCTCTCCGAAAACGCAGTCGGCGCTGCTCGAAGTCATGCAGGAACGTCAGATCAGCGTGGAAGGACGCACGATCCATCTGCCCGAACCCTTCATGGTTCTGGCTACCCAAAATGCCATCGAGCATACGGGAACCTTCCCTTTACCCGAAGCTCAGCTCGACCGCTTCATGTTGAAAATCAATCTCGGTTATCCCACGGTTGAAGAAGAAATGGAGATCTTCCGGCGCCATGCCGCGGCCTACCCGCTGGAGACTCTGACCACTGTGATCGGCGAAGAAGATGTTTTATGGCTCCAAAACCAGGCCGCCAATGTATATATCTCCGAATCACTGACCCGCTATATCGCCAGTCTCGCGGACCAGACCCGTCGTCATCCGAGTCTGCGCCTCGGAGCCAGTCCCCGTGCTTCCCTGATGCTGGTTCAGGCCAGCCGTGCCTGGGCCTTGATCTCGGGCCGCGACTTCGTCATTCCCGATGACATTCTCGAACTCATCGAATCCGTCTGGGCCCATCGCCTGATTCTCTCGTCGTCAAGTAACCTGCAGAATCAGAACGTTCACGGTATCTTGAGAGATCTTTTGTCCTCGATACCGGTTCCGGTAACGGCATGACGGCGCGCAGCCTAGGTTACGCTCTTCTTTTACTGCTGTTGTATCTGACCATCAATTACAGCGGCAACGACTTTCTGATGGTCTTTTTCTTCTTTTTATGTCTCTTACCGCTGGCTTCTCTGCTGGCGGCCGTACTGGCGCGCCACTTTCTGCAAATACGGCTCGAAGCAGCCGAAAGCGACATCGTGCGCGGCCAAATCGTTAAAATTTTCGTCCATGTTTATAATCCGACCTTCCTGCCGCTTCCCCTGATCAGTTTGGCTCTAAGCCATCAGGAGCGTTCCTCGTTTCGCGAGCAGCGTCTGCTTCGTCTGCGACTCGGTGCACGCGAGCGGGAGCGGTTTACGTTATATTACCGATTTACGAATCGGGGTCTGTATCATATAAAAATCGAAGAAGGCCGACTGCGCGACAGTTGCGGCTTTTTCACTCTTTATCTGGCTAAACATGCCATGAAAAAAGTCATCACGCTCGAGGTCCGGCCGCGCGAGCTGTCGCTTAACTCCGCCGGCGCGACAAACGTGGCGGAAATGGATCGCGAACTCAGCCGCTCCACTAAAACCAGCCAGGAACTCGATGAAATCGCCAAGCTTCGCAGTTACCAGCCCGGCGATAAACTGAAACTGGTGCACTGGAGCGTCTCGGCCCGCATGCAGGTTCTTCAGGTCCGCGAGTTCGAAGAGCCTCGTGATCTGGAAACGGCCGTCGTCCTCGCCGATGCTCTGCCGGCAGGCAGCTCGGGACGCCTGCTGGCCGATGCCGGTGCGGAGATCGCCCTGGCTATAAGCATTCAAACCGTGGCGCAGAAGATGCCCACCCGTTTAATCCTGGCGGGAATCGCCGGCCGGAGCGAAGCTTCTTCGATCCTGATCCGCGAGCTTGGCGAAATGAAACGAGCCTCTTTTGCACTGGCCGCTCAGCTTCCCGAACAGCTGGTCTTAGAGCTGGAAAAGCGCGAGGCAGAGCAAACGATTCACAGGCCGGTAACCAATCCCGAACTCGAAGAAAGTCTGATGAGTCAGCTTCCTTCCGCAACTAGAATTGTTTATCTGGTGGTATATGCTTTAGACGAAACCTTGCTGGCGATCTTGCGCGAATTGATGAAACAGCTGTCCAAACTCTACCTCATTGTCGTGACACGAGGCGACGGCATAGATTTTTCGCTTTACCATGAGGCTTTGAGTACGCTTAACGTTCAGGTCATCGATATGGATGCAGAAGAATTTCTGCTCCCGGATGAAAGCGAAGCAGAGGTCAATGAAATTCATGAGTAAAAAAGAAAGAATCACAAGACTAATACGGAGGAGAAAGAAAAGCCGTCCGGTCCGGGAAATCAGGGCCGAACTTGCCCTGCCTTATCGTCTGGCCTTAATTGCTCTGGATCTTTTACTCGCAGGCTGTCTGACACTATCCTTCGGAGGGATGGTCTTTGCTTTATTGGGCATCGATTATGATCCGGTCAGCGTCGTTCCTTCGATTATAATTGCGTTGCCATTGATCGCCCTGCTCACCTGGGGTAAGAAAAACCTGCTTGTTACCGGCGGTGTATTGACGCTGATTTTTCTCTTTAAGCTCAATGACCTCTCGGGCCTGGTAACCCTGGTGCAGAGCTGGATCAACCGGGTCGCCGTCATACTCGAGCCGGTCAATTACAGATATCTCTTTTCGGACTTGTCGAATGCCGAGTATCTGCGGCTTCGGGAAGACAGTCTCCCGTATGTCATCTTCGGGCTGATTTTCATATTGGGTCTTCTGGCATATATCATGGCTGCCCGCTTCAGACTCCCCATGTTTACCTCCCTTGTTTTAATCGGTCTGGTCGTAGCCTGTACATATTTCACGCGTGAATTCGCGAATATCTGGTCGCTTTGGGGTCTTGTCGTCGTTATCCCGCAGTTCTTCCTGGAAGCAAGCGGCACCGTTGACATCCTGCCGTCAAGAGCATTTCGCCAGTATCTGAAAGTAACGATATCCGGCGTGCTCTGCGCCCTGCTCCTGCTGGGACCGGCCTGGATCCTGGCGGCCCGTTTCGAACCAAACGACATTTACTCGTATTCCGCTCAAGGCTTTGTCGACGATTTGTCCACCTTCCTGCCTGACCAATTGCGTCCGACACGTCGTTTCGATCCCTTCTCCATCAATCGATCCGGCTACTATCCAAGGTCGGATCTGCTCGGCGGTTCGGTTACGCTGAATCCCAATCCCGTGCTTCGTGTTCGCGGACGGGCTCAGGGTCTGCTGAAAGGGCAAACCAGTCAGACTTATACGGGCCACTCCTGGGAACGTAACAGTGATGAGGAGACCTGGCGCTACGGATCGCCGGTATTCTCTTCGATCGAAAACGAGGTTTTCAGCTGGGACAACTCCTACCTCAGAGAACTGGGTATTCAATCCTTAAATCCGATTCCCGCAGCCTATAACATCAATATATTACAAAGCGGGATCACGGTACTCTTTACCATCGGTCAGGCAGACGAGCTTCGCTTCAACAGCGACAGCAACATGCAGGCTTTTTTTAACCGCGACGGCGTCATCTATTCACAGTATCCGCTATCGGCCGGACAAGGTTACCAGCTCACAGGCGGCTCGCTTCCGCTGAATTCGATCTCGGACCGGATCAATTTCATCTTCGCCTCCGACAGCGAAAGCTTCAACAATCGCTTCGGTCCCGGTGACGACGGCCGTTTTCAGGCCCCCGAAGGCGACTTTTCGCCCTATCTTCAGCTCCCCGATTCCCCGGCGCTTCAGCCCGGAGGTCTGGTCTACGAAACCGCCAGATACGTGGCCGCCGGCGAAGATCCGGCATCGCTGCCTCAAGATCCGCTCAGTTCGCTGCTGCGTCTTGTAGATTATTTCAAGCAAATGGAATATTCGCTTAGCATGCCTATCCCGCCGGAAGGTCAGGACTTCGTGGAACATGTGCTCGAGATGCAGGGGGGTTATTGCGTTTACTTCGCAACCTCTCTGTCTGTTATGGCGAGAATTCTCGGTATTCCCTCCCGTTATGTCGAAGGTTTCGGCATCCCGGGCGGATCCGAACGTTTGATGGAAAGCAGCGGTTTTACCTTAACCGGAGAACAGGCTCATGCCTGGACGGAAGTCTATCTGGACGGTCTGGGCTGGGTCGCTCTGGACCCGACCCCCGGCGGCGTGGCCGGCGGCGAATCCGATCTTCCGTCTTCAGGCGAAACACCTGCTGTCACGGGCATGCCGAGTATCACGATCAGTCCGGATGCAGGCGAGTCCCCTCTTCCGCTCCCCGGCGAAGAACCAGGCGGCGGGGATCCCGATCAGGGTATCACGGATCTTGTCGACTGGCGTATCATCACGCTCATCGTGATTCTGGTCATCTTGTTCTCCGTCTTACTGGCTTTGGGTTTCATGAAACGACTCAAGCAGCACATCCTTCTGGCTAAACCGTCCCGGGCGATTCGTCACATCGCGAAAGGACGCCGCCAAAAAGATAAGGAAGGCCGCAGCGACGACTGGTATTTCCCCGAGCCCCGGCCTCCGCGCGAGTTGCTTTTGATGTACTGGCAGGAAATCCGCACGGAACTAAAACGCCTGGAAGGTGCTAAACGTCGCGCCGAAACCATCGCCCGGATACAGGAACGACGCCGGATTCGAAAAGAAGGCGAAAACTATAAAGCGCCGGAGCGCGATTTCTATAAACCAAAGATCCAAAGCGCTTATAAACCCTCGCCCTTCGTGGAGTTCTTAAACGAAGAAGCCGCTCGAAAAGAAGCCCGTGCCAAAGAACTGGAAGCCACTCGCGTCATCTACGAAAACAAAACAAAACGAAGCCAAAACCTCATGGATCGCTGGTCTGATCCCAAACTGGTCGGAACCTGGCGACGCGAACTCGATGACATCATTAGGCGCTACCCCCTGCTCAAGCACGAAATAGCGTCCTCCATGGTCGATAAATCTCTGGCTGATTTACTCCTCGAAGCAGAACGTCTGGCCGAGAAATCCGCATTCTCGCGTCCCGAGTACAAACCCGAAGCTCGCGAGATCTATCAGATGCATTTCCTTTTGCACCGTTTACGCTACTTGAAACGGCACTGGCCAAGCGATCGCTAATGAAATCCAAATAAAATCCGGCTTCGCATCAACGCGAGGCCGGATTTTTATCAGATGATTGATTTATTTGCCGTGCAGATAACTGTTCTTGAGGCTACTGATGCCGGGTCTGCCCGTGACCGGCCGTCCGTCTTTCACAAAGCCCTCTTCCCGATCCTTGAGCTCTTCGATCAGGTAAGCTCTAAGCCTTAGCAAATCCTTATGGTAAGGATTGTCTTCGTTCACTGCTTCCTTGGCCAGGTTACGACACTCCTCGGGATCTACCCGAAGATCAAAGAGCAGCTCTTCTCCGGTCTGATCAAACCAGGCATACTTCATGCCGTCGGCATGCCGGATCATGTGATAACTGTACTGCATCATGCGATGTTCGCCATGCAGGTACTCGCGAATCAAAGCGCCGTTTTCCTCCTGTCTGATAAAAGGCAGAACCGATCGTCCGTCCACAGTGGACGGGATATCGATCCCGCAGGCATCCAGCAGAGTCGGCAGTACGTCTTGGAGTTCAACGAGTTGTTTGGAAACATGACCCTGCTTCAAGCCCAACCGTCCGCTTGGATCGTTGATGATAAAGGGAATCCGGCTGGCCCCTTCCAGAGGACTGGACTTTCGCCAGCGACGGTGATCGCCCAGCAGATCCCCGTGATCAGAAACAAAGAGTACGATTGTGTTTCCCGCCACGCCCTCATCGCCCAGCTCCGAGAGCAAGCGGCCGATCTGATGATCGATATGCGTCATGCTCGCCCAGTAAGCCCGTCTGGCCCGCTTCAGCTGATGCGGCCGCACCTCGCCTGCATAGGTCATGGCGTTTTTACCTTCGCCTGTCTCGTCTTCCGCTTCCCAGTCTCCGACAGGCGGGTCCGGTACTTCCACGTCCCGGTACATATCATAGTAAGACTGCGGCGGATCGTAAGGCGCATGCGGCCGATGATAACTCGCAAAGAGGAAAAAAGGCCCGGTGGGATCGCGGCGTCTCAGAAAGTCGATGCATTCTTCCGTGACCCAGTTCGTCGGATGCGTGTATTCCGGATAGTTCCAGGGATGTCCGATGTAGCTGTTGCAGTCCAGACCCATATCCATCAGATCCGCACGTGAACCGATCTCGGATTTCAGCCAGGGAATATAGTCGTCGACATAATTACTGTGTTCGTTATGTTTTACCTGATGGGAACGCTGACTGTGCAGAAAACCGTCATGTAAACGCACATCATCGAAACCGCATCGGTAACGGCTCGGATAAACATGCATCTTTCCGACCGCCTGTGTATGATATCCTGCATCCCGGAACAGTCTTGCCATCAGTTGGGGATACTGCTTCCAGGGTACATGCTCTTCATAACCGACCCTCCCGTGATTCTTTTGTGTCAGACCGGTAAAGAGAGCCGCTCTCGCCGCAATGCAAGTCGGCACGGCCGAATAAGCACTGTCAAAGGACACGCCTCCGACAGCCAGGGTATCAAGATACGGTGTTTCCACCTGTTCATGGCCCATGTAGCTCAGACAATCACCGCGCCACTGATCCACCATGATTAAAAGCACGTTGGGCCGTTTGCCGTCATCTTCTGTCTTCATCTTCGCTGTACCTGCTTTCCACGCATCTTATCGGAGGCTAAAAGCAAACTGCTTAAGCCCGCAATATCCGGCACCACGTAGGTCGCTTCCGACTTCCCGGCTGCCCCGATCAGGCAACTGTCCATACCTGCATTTTTCCCGGCCAGAATATCGATCTCGCGATCGCCCACCATTAATGCCGCTGATTTGGGAATATCCCATCGTCCGCACACCTCCAGTAATGCGTCCGGTGCCGGCTTGTAAGGAAAACCGTCCTCCGCCGTGATCATAAGCTTGAAAGAATCAGCCAGATCATATTTCCGAAGCATCTCACGGGCATTTAGATCCCGGTGCGTATACAGATAATGAACGGCTCCGCGACAACGAAGTTCCTCCAGCAGTTCGCAAGCCCCCTCGAAAGGCCCGGCCTCCCGTTCGAGTTGCTCCCGCCTCTCTTCGAAGCGCCGGATCAGTTCGTCCGACAAATCGTACTTCGCGCGATAATGCGCCAGAGCCTCGCGAATCGTAATCTTCATGAATGCATAGATCTCATCAAACGACTCTTCTATCTTCAATTCTTCTCTTAAAGTCTCCTGAAGCGCCCGGGCCATCATCGGATACGTATCAAACAACGTTCCGTCAAAGTCCCAGAAGATATGTGTGTACATCAGATTCATCTCTAACTCCTTTGATTGCTCCACCTATCTTACCCCATTTCAGCCGCTTTTATCAGCTTGATCTTCCTGTCCTCAATCGCCCAGATTTCATCGGCCAGATGGTTGACGAGCGTCCGGTCATGAGAAACAAAAAGCATCGTACCCTCATAATCCCTCAAGAGCGCTTCGATGGCCTCCAGTGACGGCAGATCCAGATAGTTCGTCGGTTCGTCTAGCAGCAGAACATTCGCATCGGAGACAAACAACATGGCAAAGGAAAGCTTCACCTTCTCCCCGCCGGATAAAACAGCCCCCCTTTTATGAACCGCATCGCGAAAGAAGCCCATCCGTGCCAGGACCGAACGATCGGTTTCCTCCCTTTGACAGGACATTTTTCTGATATTTTCCAGGATCGTTTTCATTGGATCGATCAGTTCCATCTCCTGCCGGAAGTAAGCATAACGGGCCTTGGGTACCGAACGAATCTGCTCGCAGCCCTCTGCAATCAAGCGACAAAGCGCCGTCTTGCCGCAGCCGTTCGGACCGATCAGGGCCGTCCGAACCCCTCGCTTCAGCTGAAAGCCGGTCTCTTCGAAGAGTAAGCCGGCATCCTCATAGCCGAAAGTCAGCGAAGTAGCCTCCGCGATCACTTTATTCCGGGGCGGATTTGTCAGCGTAAAATCAGGCCGGATCACATAGCCTTGACGGGGCTTTTCCTTCTTTTCCAGCTGTTCGATCCGCTTCTCCGTGTGTTTGGCCGCAGCGGCCATGCTCTTGGCTTTACCGCCGCCGGAGCGATGCGTCGCGGTAAAACCGCGCTGCTTGTATTCACTCGAAGACATGCCCTTTGGCTTTTTTGTCAATTTCGATGCTTTTGATTTCAAGTCTTTACTCAAGCGCGACAGTCTCTCTTCTTCCTCGCGATACTGCTCGTACTCTTCTTCTCTTCGCTTCAAATCAGCTGCCAGCCATTCCTGATAAGCATCGTAATTTCCGGGATAGTCAAAGAGCCTTTCCTCTCTGATATCCAGAATTCTCGTGCAATGCTCGTTTAGCAAAGCACGATCATGCGAAATTAATATAAAACTCTCCTGCGACCACAAGAAAGCCGATAAACGATCGATTCCGTCCATATCCAGATTCGACGTCGGTTCATCAAGTAAAAGCATATCCCCCGGCGCCGAGAGCACTTTGGCCAGGCGGCTTCTGGTTTTCTCTCCGCCGGACAAGGTGTCGGGATCCCTTTGCCAGAGGGAAGCAATGCCCCATAAACCGATGTCCGCCTCCGCGATCATCTCTGCCGAATATGCTTCGTCGAACTGACGAAACTGCTGCCAGTTCCCGAAACGCTTGACCGTTCCCGTCAGCGGCGAAATTTCGCCCATCAATAAACGCAGAAAAGTCGACTTACCGCTGCCATTGGCACCGATCAGCCCGATTCTCTCGCCGCTGTAAATATCCAGTTTTTCGATTGTGAATAAATGCCGGTCCGAAAAACCCATGCTAATATCGCGCAACTCCAGTAATTGCATACTAATCTCCTTATATTCAAACCCGAAGGCATTAAACGGAAACTAGGCGATTTTTAACATGAAAGGACCTCCTTAAAAAGATAACAACAGTATAACATAAAACAAAATCCCCCTGAAACAGATTGAAGTGCACCCCAAACGTTGGATACCATCCAAGTTTGGAGGTGCATTTTTATGACCAAATTCAGTCATGAAATCCGATTAGCCGTGGTCCGAGCGATTGCTGACGGTATGCCCATCAAGGCAGCC
>JBNRMJ010000014.1:0-24092 GCA_050309435.1 Fastidiosipilaceae bacterium | reverse complement strand
TCAATGGACTTTTGCTTTTGGCGACGCTTCGTTTACTTGGGATGGGCATAAAACATATCCAATCCACGATTGATAATATTGAATATGATCGGGATGGTGTGGTTGATATGTAGCTGCGGAGGAGTCCTGAAGCCAGAAGTAATTCGGAGGAAATGAACGATGGCGAGTATTAAGAGATATCATGTAAACGAAGAAAATGCCTGGTCAGAAGTGGTAGAGGCAGGAGATTTTGTGTTCTTGAATTTCTGCGTAGGGAACGTTGGACAATCTGTTGAAGCTCAGATACATGGTGCAATAGATGATATGGAACATCATTTAAAGGAACTTGGATTGACCTTGGAATCTGTAGTAAAGGTAGATGTCTTATTGAGAGATTCATGGAATATCCCTATTATGGAGAAAGTTTTTCAAGAACGTTTCGCCGGTAAATATCCCGCCAGAAAAACCATTCAGACAGATTTTGCACACATAGGAGGTCCGGAAGGTCTCCATGCACAAATTGATGCTATCGCGTATAAAAAATAGCTTACATGTCTGTCTGCAATTATTAAATATTTCAACATCAGTTTGCTATCAAGATACCTCCGCAAATACCTTCCCGCAATTATCTCATTTCAAAGTACGAGGTCCTCATTTACTTAATCATGCTTTGGTTCTTTATGCAACTCTTCACAACGGCTTTCTTAATGCTTTTACGATAACCGGCCTGTTCTTCTCAAACCATTAGCGCATGTATCCCAAGGCAGCTTATCTCCTTATTTAACAGCCGGATATCAGAGAATCGAAGAGCCTGTGGCACGAAGGAAGTATGATAAATAAAGCCAACACCTAATTGTCCCAAGCACTTCGAGTGAGTACTGATGCATGAAAAGAGATATCATAGATAAAGAACATTCATGGCATCGGATTACTGTATTGAAACCTGGTGGCTGACAAAAACACATAATTATTATAGAAGATGGCTATATTACGATTGAAACGTTCGCTAAGCAGATACAAGGAGATAAGGGCAGTCCGATGAATAAAGAAGAAATATACGCATATTTAAGCAGTAAAGGAATCCCTTACGAAATAGCGGAGCATAAGGCCGTTTATAACATGAACGATCTGGACAATCTGGCTCTGCCTTATCCGGAAGCAAATGCCAAGAACCTTTTTGTCCGGGACAAGAAGAAAAGCCGATACTCTTTAATCACGGTAAAAGGCGAAAAACGGGTAGATCTGAGAGACTTTCACCGGGTAAACAACGCACGAGCTCTAAGCTTGGCCTCCGCCGAAGACTTATTCGAACTACTGCGATTAACACCTGGTTCCGTCACACCCCTGGGCTTGCTAAACGATGAAAAGAAGACGGTTGAGTTTTACCTGGATTCAGATCTGCGTGATGGTTTGATCGCTTGTCATCCAAACGACAATACGGCTACCATTTTTCTGGCGTGCCGGGATCTGCTTTCGATTATAGAAGAACATGGAAATCCGGTTTACATCGTCGACATTTAAAGTAAAAGGCGGAAAAGAGGTGGTTGAATATGGAAAGATGGGATGCATATGACGAGAACTTCAAGATCGTCGAAGGAATAACGCTGATTCGAGGAAAAAGAATTCCCGACGGACTGTTTCATCTGGTGAGCGATGTTATCGTCAGACATACAGATGGAGACTATCTCCTGATGCAGCGCTCCGATAATAAACATTATGGCGGATTGTGGGAGGCTACAGCCGGAGGTTCCGCTCTGGAGGGCGAGGATGCCCTTGCCTGTGCACTCAGAGAGCTGGAAGAAGAAACAGGCATTCAATCCGGCGAACTAACAGAACTCGGCATGGTAGTTAATCATAAGAGTCATACGATTTTCGTGGAATTTCTCTGCATAACGAACCGGCCGAAAGACAAGATCATTTTACAAGAGGGAGAGACTTCCGCATATCAGTGGGTTTCTAAAGATAAGCTCAAAGCCATGAAGCCAACGGAACTGGTGACCAGACGAATTCAAAAATTCATTGATGAACTGAGGCCTTAAGCCGTCGGAGATATCTTATGTGAGGGCCTACGATTTATACGGATTGGTGGCCGTTTCCGGCACTGATCATTCATCTGTCAGACATTATATGAAGAAACTGGCAGAGGCGTGCCGGTACAATGGAGTTTAATATTAATGAGTATCTGCTCGCTACATTATTGATTGAAGAGCCAAATAGCACGGATAGCGAAGCAGCTGCCGATGTAAGAGCGGATGGTCATCCGCTCGGGCTTTCGAGAGGATACGATGTATGAATCTTTTTGACAAGATTAAAGAAGAAATTATGAACGATGAAGCCAATACCGGCTATACATCTCTGGGAATCGAACCTTTATTTAGTGCCAATTCGGAAGCGCGCATTGTTATTGTCGGTCAGGCTCCGGGACGGAAAGCACAGGAGAGCCGGCTGTTTTGGAACGATTTAAGCGGAGACAGACTTCGCGAGTGGATGGGTATATCCCGTGACGTATTTTATGAATCGAATCTAATTGCTCATTTACCGATGGACTTTTACTATCCCGGAAAAGGCAAGTCGGGAGACCTGCCGCCCAGAAAAGAATTCGCCGAAAAATGGCACCCCCGCTTGATGAAAGAAATGCCGGAACTAGAAATCATGATTCTGATCGGCAGCTATGCTCAAAAGCGCTATTTGGGAGATCGCAGGGAGAAAAGCCTGACTGAAACGGTTAGGAACTTCAGACAATATCTACCGGAATATCTGCCTCTGGTTCATCCTTCGCCGCGAAACGGAGGCTGGTTCAAGCAAAACCCGTGGTTTAACAGCGAAGTCGTACCCGTCCTCCAAGAAATTTGTGCTCGTCTTCTTAATCGTTAAGCTAACGGACCGTCACTTTTCGAATATACATTTGTTAACCCCTGACCGCATAATAGAAGCAGTGTTTTACCACAACTTTTAGTATCTATCCGTCATCGAAGCAAGTCATCCGGGAGGGGTACATAGATGGATCTGAAGGTTTTACAATCTGCGGTTAAAGGCGAGGTCCTGACGGCGACAAGTGCAGGCTACGATACAGTGCGTACGCCATGGGAATTGACAATCGATCAGCGGCCCAGGCTCATCATAATGGCCAAGGATCGCGAAGATATCGTCTCGGGGGTTCGTTTTGCCCGTGATAATCGTTTAAAAGCAGCCGTGACGAATACCGGCCACGGGATTGCTTTACCGGCTAACGACAACATGCTTATCGTCGTATCGGACCTGAATGATGTCCGCATCGATCCCGAAAGAAGAACGGCCCGCGTGGAAGCCGGAGCCCGTTGGAAAGATGTTTTGAACAAGAGCCATGAGGCAGGCCTGGCTCCCCTGCTCGGTTCCTCGTCTTCGGTCGGAGCCGTGGGCTACACCCTGGGCGGAGGAATGGGCTGGCTCGCCCGTAAATACGGTCTGGCTCAAGACAGCGTAATCTCATATGAACTAGTGACTGCAGAAGGCAAACTACTTACGGTCAGACGCGAAGTCTTTCGTTACGGTTCGCGGCTGTTATGTCGGGAAGCTCGAATACGGCGAAGCGGAGATCCGCAGCTGGCTGGAGTGGAAAGAGCCGCCGATCAATCTTTTCGGGCCTTTGCCCTTTGGGATGTCGGACAGGATCAGCATGGATCCCGAGGATCCGATGCCGGCCAAACTTAGCAGTATGGTTCTAAGCGAATTGTCCGATGAAGTAATCGACTCGCTTATTAGGTGGAGCATACCCGGCGACAGTCCCCATCCCTTACAGATTACCGAGATTCATCAAGGCGGGGGAGCTTTAGCTAGAGCAGATCGAAGTCTAATGCCAAATCATCTCCAGGATGCTCCATATATCCTTAAATTGATCGGGCTCGTGCCAAATCCGGCATTCATGACGATGTTTGCGAGAATTCTGGAGCAGATTCGCTCGGAGATTTAATCATGCTGTACAGGATCGGCATACCTGAACTTCCTGGCCGGTGAAGATAAATGGAATTCGGCTCGCACGATTTATTCGTCTGAAGCGCTTGAGAGATTGGCTGGCCTAAAAAGACTTCATGATCCCGATAACCTTTTTTCCTATTGTTTGAATCTCTCGCTCGATTAGGAATTCGTTCTGATTCGTGACTCGGCACAGACAGAAGCGGACGGCCATATATCGTCCGCTTTATCGTCTTTTGCGCTGATCAATTGTTATACATATGACACTTACCATGTGATCTTATATTCGCTAAAATGAAATCAAAACTTATGAAAAAGGAACCACGAGTAGAGGCTGTCGGCATTATGCTCCGGAGGAAGGTGGTTTTATGTTATTAATGTCTGCGACCGATCTGGCCCGGGAAATAAAGAACAGACGGCTTGGAGCAGAAGAGCTTACGCGTTACTATTTAAATCGTATCGATACACTAGATGGCAAAGGCGGTCTCAACACGATAGCCGAGTTAAACGAGAATGCGGTTCAAGAGGCCCGGGAGCTGGATGCCGGTAAGGCTGATCGAACCGGAGCGTTCTTCGGCCTCCCTGTTTTGGTCAAAGACAATATCGATGTCAAAGGTCTTCATACGACGGCCGGAAGCCTCGCTCTATCAGACAATCTTGCTTCGAGAGATGCCCGAATTATCAGCAATCTGCGTCGCAACGGCGCAGTAATTCTGGGAAAAACAAACATGACCGAGTTTGCCAACTATACGGCAGAAAAGATGCCGGGCGGATACAGCTCCCGGGGCGGCTATATGAAACACGCCTACGCTCCCGCCAAGAACCCGAGCGGTTCGAGTACGGGGTCGGCCGTGGCGATGTCGGCAGGCTTGTGTGCGGCGGCAATCGGAACGGATACATCCTTCTCGATCGTTGGATGTGCCACTGAAAACGGTGTGACGGGACTAAAACCGGCACATGGTTCTTTATCCTCTGAGGGGATTATACCGATAGCAAGAACCCTTGACAGCGCCGGACCGATTACGCGTGATCTGGCGGATGCTGTTCTGCTCTACTCCTGCATGCGCGATAAAAAACTGATGCCTCTTGAAGCGAAAGAACCACGGGAAATTCGCCTGGCTGTGAATGTTTTCAATCGTGATCAGCTTTCAGAAGACCAGCTCGCCCGCTATGACTCGTTGCTTACCTCGCTGATGGCAGATGGCGTTAAAGTCGACGAACTCAGTCATCCGTATACCCCTTACCAGAAAGTGATTATGCGCTGGGAGTTCAAGCGAGATCTCGAAGCGTACTTGTCCGCATCCCATGCACGATTGAAGACGCTTGCGGAAATCGTTGATTATTATGAAGAAAATGCGCAACTCATGATGAAATACGGAGATGCATATCTGCGTCATGCGCTGGATCCGGTCTCCGAGAAGACAAATGACCTGTCGTATCGCGAAGCTTTAAGCGAACGCAGGAGACTTCGCAGCGAAGTGATGGCAAGTTTGGCAGCTTATGACGCCTGTTTAATGACCGGACCCTGCAATATCATGCACTTCACAGGCCTGCCGTCCGTAGCTCTCAGACTAGCCATGGCCGATGACAACACGCCGCGCGGCATGATTTTATACGGAGCGAACGAACGACGCTTACTATCAGCAGCCCGGACAATCGAAGGGTATTGCGAAGGTGTGACAAGGCCCGAACCAAACATCGCATAGCAGCGGTAGCCAAAGCTTATCTTAACGACCGGAGGCTACAATAAAACCCCTGGCAATACACGATCGGAGGGCAATAGGAATGGATATCAAGTATGTAAGGATCGGATCCGACAAGCCATTTCCCGGAAGCGAAATTGACTTGCGCCTGTATCAAGCGGTGTTCGATAAAGCAGATACAGCTCTCGATGCCAAATTCCGGAAACGTTTCACGGCTAACGGCTGGTCTCTTCCGTGGATCAACGGCATTTTCAACTTTCACCACTTCCATGCCGAAGCCCATGAAGCTCTGGGCTGTGCAAGAGGTTGGGTCATCGTGCAGTTCGGCGGTCCGAACGGACCCGAGTTCAAGCTGGAAGCCGGCGATGCCGTGCTGATTCCCGCGGGAGTCGCTCACAAGAACATCGATCACTCGCCGAATTACTGCATTCTGGGTTCGTATCCTCACAATCAGCAAGCGGATCTGCGTCCGGGTGATCCCGACGAATGGAACGAAGTCCTTCATCTGCTTTCTCTGCTTCGTTTATGGGATAAAGACCCCGTCACGGGGAATGAAGAAAATAAATGAATCGAGGCTACAAGGTGATAAGTTATAAAAATTGCAAAGAAGTATCCGACGAGGCCATCTATCAGGCTTTTCAAAGCGGTTTTTCCGACTATATGATCAAGTTTGACATTCCCCGAGAGGTCTTTATCGAGCGCTTTTTCGGGGCCGAAGGCAACAGCCGTGAATACTCATTCATCGCCTTCGACGATACAGTAAGCGTCGGCCTGATTCTTGGCGGCATGAAAATCTACGAAGGTATCAAAACACTTCGTTGCGGAACGCTCTGTATTCATCCGGATTATCGCAGACAGGGAATAGCCGCCAAACTCTTTGACTTACATAAGGGAATCGCTCTGGAAAACAACTGTAAACAGCTCTTCCTCGAAGTCATCCGGGGTAACGATCGGGCGATCCGATTCTACGAGAAAAATTCTTATGAGAAAGTATACGAGCTCGTATATTTCTCGCACGGCGATCCTTCCGCCATCCGCGGAGATCTGCCTGCAGGATATGCAATACAACGTGTAGACTTCGATGAGATAAAAAGACTGGAAGCAAAACTCCATGACATACATGTCAACTGGCAAAATGATTTCGACTATATCGCACGGAGCAGCAACCACATGCATTTCGGACTCTATCGCGATGGTCGTTTAGCAGGCGGACTTTCGATCACCGGCGGCGGTAAAATCAGTCTTTTATGGGTGAATCCGGAAGAACGAAACAAGGGACTGGCCCGGGCTCTTCTTTGCCATGTTATAGATGAGCTTCAGATAAATAAACTGGCGATCAATTTCCCGAATAATGCGGGTCTGACCGGTTTCGTCCGGCACTTGAATTTCTCCAGAGAAGCCTTATCTCAGTATGAAATGTATTTCACTTTATGATTAACTGAACGAAAAGTACATAAGATACAGTGTGTAATGTATTATTAAATACAGGTTAACTCGTTAAGATTAGGTTAAATAACCCAATCCATGACCTCTTCGACGTCAAACTTCTGGTTAGCAGCTGTTTATGTAATAAGGTAAAATAGTTAGCGATAGAAAATAATCAGGGAGTAGCAAAATGGATATATTAATGGATCTTCTGCTGATGTTGGGCGGAGTCGCTGTCTTCATGTTCGGTATGAAGCAGATGAGCTCGAGCCTGGAACAGAGTGCAGGTCCGGGGGTTCGAAACCTCTTTAAGAGGCTGGATAGAAACAGAGTTGTCAATTACGGCATCGGTATCGGTTCTACCGCTCTTGTACAATCTTCTTCTGCCACGTCGATCATGACAGTCGGCCTGGCTCACGCCAATATCGTTACTGTTAAACAAGGTGCAGGCTTCATCCTCGGAGCCAAGGTCGGCACGACGCTTACGGCCTTCATGTTTGCATTATCCGGCATTGATAAAGGCGGATTCAGCATGAGCTCCGTCTTTGCCGCTTTATCGTTTATTGGTGTCATGATCGTTTTTTCCACCAGTAACGAGAAACTGAATAAATTCGCTCCTTTCTTAATCGGCTTCGGTATGTTGTTTATCGGTATGGAAGTCATGGAAACGGCGATCGGCGGCGCGGACTCGACCCTGGGCATTCAGCTGTCGAAAGTTTTCAAGTACGACATCATGCACAGTCCTGTCCTGCTGGTCATTCTGGGCATTCTCTTTACTGCTATCATCCAATCGTCCACGGCAGCGACCGGTATCTTCATCGCATTTCTGGCGACCGGCGTTATCAAGGACATCGGTCAGTCATTCTTCCTCGTGATGGGTGCCAACATCGGGACCTGCAGCGACGGTATCATGGCCTCGCTAAGCACGAACGCCAGAGGTAAACGCATCGCCTTGTTCCACGTCCTGACCAGTGTCATCGGTGCCGTATCCTTTACGATAATTCTGATGCTGCTGAGAGCTCCGATTGTCGCCGTTTTCGACAGACTATTCTCGGCACAGCCTCAGTTCAGTCTGGCTACCTTCAATCTTATCTACAATACAGTCTATACTTTAATTTTACTCATCTTCCTCGATCCGCTGGTAAACTTCGTCGAACGAACCATCAAGGACAAAACAGAGGTCGAAGAAGAAGCCTTGTACATCGACGACCATTTCCTGAAAACCCCTGCGGTCGCCATCGAGCAATCGCTAAAGGAACTTCGCGATATGACGATTCTGGCTAAAGACAATATCGATCGCGCGTTTAACTCATTGCTTAACGAGGATACAAGCGAAATCGACAAGATCAACGAAGTCGAAGACAGACTCGACCTCCTGACGAATAAAGTTACAAGCTATTTCATTAAGATTTCCTCAGTGACGAAATCCGCGGATAACGCGAAATTAATCGGCGGTCTCCACCATGTAACCAACGACATCGAGCGTCTGGGCGATTACGCCGTTCTCGTGGCCAAAGAAACCAACTACATGAAAAAGAGCGAAGTTCATTTCCTGGATCAGACGAAAGAAGAACTGACCACAATCTACAAGTTAATTTCCGAGATGTTCGAACTAGGCTTCGATGCTTTCGCCAATAACAGAACGGAGAACTTCAGAGCCATCGCGAAGCTGCACAGAAAAATCAAGAAGTTGATTTCCGCTACGCGTAACGAGCATGTTGTACGCCTGGGTTCCGGCATGTATCCTGTCGAAGTATCGAAGAGCATTTATTCCGTGCTCTTCTCTCTCCAGAGAATATCCGACCATATGGTCAATATTGCCTTCTCGATTCGCTCTACCACCGGTAGTAAAACCGAAGCGATGGAAGCCGTCGAAAGAGAAAAGAGAAAAGTCAGATAAGCGTATATCTCATCTTACAAGAAGACCAAAACCCTCCCGAAGCCTGCTTCGAGAGGGTTTCTTATTACCGTAAAATCAGGATCTTCCCTTCCGGGTCTCGCTTCCAGGCTGCCTCGATTCGTCCGTTGACGGTATCAATGCTGCCTCTGGCCCATTGGATGGAAGGGATATTTGCCGGCGAAATCCGATAGTGCTTGTAAGCACTACTGCCTTCCTCCTGCCGGATACCCAGAACCTCTGCGAACAGATATTTAACGACGCTGCCGAACATCGGATGATTATGCGAACCGCTGCCCTCCCAGTTCTCCCACAGTGTTGTCGCACCCCGGTCCATCATATACTTGTAGGAAACCTTACTATCATTATTCAGCATCAAAACAGCCAGTTCGCCTTCTCCTGCGCGAAACAGTTCTCCGACAATGAGGGGCGTGCCGAAAATACCTGTATCCAAACGGCCCTGCGCTTTATACATCGAGACAAGATTGCTTCGTGTCCTTTGATCTCCAAGATTCAAATCCAGGGCAAATGCATTGGCACCGGCCACACCCTCGCAAAAATCACCCGTAGCAGGATTGAAATAACTAACGATCCACGCCTCCCGGCAGTGCTCCTCTTGCTCTGCGATCCAAGCGGGCAGCTGTCTTCCCAAAAGTTCGGCTATCTCAGCAAAAGCTCGAAGTCCCTTGATGTAATAATAGGTATTCACGAAGGGCTCCGGCAGCATCGGCGCCCCTTCGGGTGTGCACCAGTCGCCGAGACACCAGCCGCCCTCTTCCTCTCTGGTGACCAGATGGCCGTCGCATCTCGTTCGCATATAACCGAGCCACTTATAAATCGCCTCGTAGCCTTCCTCGAGCAATCGTGTGTCGCCATAGATTTCGTAATATTTCATAGGGACGATATACACGGCCGAACCCCAGCCTCCGGGCCCGCCTCCACCGCCCATGAAAGGTGCCGTGTGCGGAATATGGCCGCTATCCGCGCCCTGGCTGTCCAGAATATCCCGGTACCATTTCTCGTATACGGCTTTCGTGTCGAGGAGGAGCATCGCGCATTCTGCTGTCAGCTGACCGTCGCCCGTATAGCCCAGTCTTTCCCGATGCGGGCAGTCCGAGGGAATTGATCCGTGGATGTTTCCGATCTGGGAGCGTATATATGCCTCGTAGAGCCAGTTCAGAACCGGATCCGAGCATTGAAAATCAGAAGTTTTTTTCACATCGGTACAAACTTCCTCGACCCGAAGGACTTCGGCAGGTCCCGATACATCGAAAAAGCGAAAGCCCTGCCAGGTAAATTTCGAAAAAAGAATATCATCTTCACCTCTTAGAATATAAGTATTTTCCTGGATCTGTCCGTTACCGCCGCTTGTACCGAAGTCAAGACGGCTTTGATCTTCGCTTAATATCTCGCTGTGCCTGATCCTTACGATATCGCCGGTCTTCCCCTTGCTTTTAAGGAGAACGCGTCCAGCTATATTTTCTTTGGCATCGTAAATCGCATAATTTTCACGCCGTAATATGCACTCGGCAGTTAAACTGCGCAAAACCCGATCCGGCGGACAAGTTTGCGGTTCCAGGCAGGTCTCCGGCGCATGCGTCGGTCTGGCCCGATGCCAATTTGATAGATCTGCCCCCGGCATGGACCAGTCGTCTTGTTTCAACCTCAGGTCATGCGTTTCCCCGTAAAAGAGATTTGTTTGTGTAATTTCGCCGGCTTTCCATAAGCTGTCGGAATCGCTCTCGATGAAGCAGGACTGTCCGTCGTGATAATTCAGCTTTAATTCATAGCGCAATTTCGGGATCGAAAAAGTGAAATCGCCTTCGTCTTTACGGCGAGTCTGATGGTACCAGCCGCTTCCCAGTTGGACACCCAGAACATTTTCTCCTTCGCGTAAATATGGCAAAAGATCAAAACTTAGATAGTAAGTTCGATAACATGATCGTTCTTCCCAGACCGGATAAGTCGTGTCTTTTCCCAGTAGCGAGGAGTAATTGCTCATCGCGGGAGCAAACTCCTGATCCGAGATCCGCTCGCCGTTGACATACAGGTGAAAGTATCCCAAACCGCAGATGTCCAAAACAGCCGTACCCGGTAATGAATTCAGGCGAAAGCTCCTGCGAAATAAAGGTGATTCGCATGTATTGTCGCCTTGAATCCAATGCTCGTTTTTCATTTTTCCTACCTCTTATGTCAAAAGATCATGACGTATGCTAAGGGAAAACCGACTTGCTTTCATTATACTGTCTTTCGCAGCCGATGCACTTTTGACCCTCATACAAGACAACTTTTTCTACGAAATTTTTAATGATAAATAAATATAAAATGATAAAATACGAAGTAAGAAATCGGCCGAATAAAGGAGAATAACATGAGCAAGTATGAAAACGCGATGAAACTCCTCGAAGAGCGTTGCGGTAACGGAAAAGAAGTCCTGATCGCCTTGGCCACTATCGTGGATTGCGAGGATGAAAACGGTCGGTCCAGACCTGCCGCCCGCATGGTATGCGCCTATTATGACGAAGGTGCGTTCTATATTTCCACGGATGCCGGATCCGCTAAGATGAAACAGATCGCAGGGAACCCCAATGTCGCCATCGCCGGTCTTGACTGGTTCTCCTTCCATGCGAAAGCAGAAAACCTGGGTTGGGTTAAAGACGAGAAGAACGCCGCGATCCGCGCCCGGTTCAAACAGGTATTCGACTGGTTCGACGAAGTCGGCGACGAAAATAGCCCCTCCTCGATCGTTCTGCGCATCACGCCGACCGGTGGTGTGATTACCGATAACGAAAAGAAGTACGGTGATTGGAAGTACCAGATCGATTTTATCTCTCAAACGGCTGAGTAAGCCCCTGGCCGTAAGTTAGAAACGGATTGTCATGGAATTTAAACGCTATAACGATGTAAGGTTATTTTACAATGCCGTCTATGATGTTTTGATGCAGCGCGAAAGCCAGAATATGATCATTCTGGGCAATCTCATCATCGGCTATGAAGGAAAAGATAAAACCGGCTGGCGTGATCCGGCCGGCTGGGTCATGGCTACCGTATCCGATGCCCGCGGCATACGTCTGACGGCTTTAATGACGCCTCCGCATAACATCACACTTTATGCCACGGACAACGAAGCAGATCCGAAAGCAATCGCCTGCCTGGTCGAAGGCTTAAGTGACGTGGCTTTACCCGGCGTCACGACTGAAAAAGAGCTGGCACTGGCCTTTTCCAGAGCCTATGCCGCTGAAAACAAGAAAAGCATCCGCGGCCTCATGGATCAGCGGATCTATGAGCTGAAAGCCGTTCGGCCCGAGGTCTGTCAATTCGGCAAGCTTCGCCTTCTGGAAGAAAGAGACATGCACTTCTTCCCCTACTGGCTGGAAGCCTTTAATGCAGCCTCTGTTTACGGACAGACCCAAATGACCATACCGGAGGATGCGGATGCATACCGTTATCGCATCATGACGAAGAAACTCTATCTGCTGGAAGTAAACGGTCAGCCGGTCTCTATGGCAGGCTTGTCCCGGGAAATGCAAACAGCTGTCGGAGTAGCCTTCGTCTATACTCCTCCTTATTTCCGGGGAAAGGGTTATGCCTCATCCGCTGTTGCCCGGCTCAGTCAACTGGCTTTGGATAAAGGCTATACGACTTGTGTCTTATACACGGATTTGTCCAACCCGGTTTCCAACAGCATCTATCAGAAAATCGGCTATCAGCCGGTCTGTGATTCACTCATGCTCGCTTTCGAATAAGACGAGTCGCAGCTAATGCGGAAAGGCTCCGATTTGGACATCAATCAATTATCTAAGACTTATCTTGTTCGCAGGATCCTGGAAGATGATCTAGAAGACTTACTCGAACTCTGTTCGGACAATCCGCTTTACTACGAGTACTGTCCCCCTTTCGTGACGAAAGAAAGTCTCAGAGAGGAGCTTACTGCTCTGCCGCCCGGAAAATCGTTAAAGGACAAGTATTTCATCGGTTTTTATCGTGACTCTGCACTCATCGCTGTGATGGATCTGATAGACGGTTATCCTGAACCGTCCATCGCATATATAGGCTTCTTTATGCTGTGTAAAGATAAACAAGGCAAAGGCATCGCCAGCCGTATCATCGGAGATGTTTGCGATTATTTAGCTTCTGCCGATTTTACTTCGCTCCGGCTGGCCTGGGTCAAGGGCAATCTCCCGGCGGAGCTTTTTTGGACCGGGAACCGCTTTACCATACTTAAAGTAACGACAAGTTCAGCCGCCTCTTCGGTGATACTCGCCGAGCGCTTGCTCGGGGAATCGAGGAAAGAAACATGAAAACTCTGGAGAGTAAGAGACTGATCCTTAGAAACTTCGCAGAAGATGATTTCCACGACCTCCATGAATATCTCTCTGATCCGGATGTGCTCGCCTTCGAGCCATATGATGTAATGACGCCGGACGAAACGAGAGACAATCTTCAATGGCGCCTGGCAAACGATGAAATGATCGCAGTCGAGCTAAAGGAATCTTGTAAACTCATCGGAAATATCTACCTGGGTAAAAGAGAGTATGATTCTCTCGAACTTGGCTTCGTCTTCAATAAGAATTACTGGCATCAGGGCTTCGCGAAAGAGGCCTGCGAATGCTTGATCATGGAAGCTTTCCGCCGATCTGTTCATCGCATTTATGCCCAGTGCGATCCGGAAAATCATTCGTCCCAAAAGCTGCTCGAAAGGCTCGGGTTCCAGAGAGAAGCGCATCTTCGCCAAAACGTATACTTTCGGAAAGACGAACAGGATAAACCCATCTGGAAAGACAGTTACATATACGGCCTGTTGAACCCGTACGAATAATAGGAGGGCAGGGAATTGATTGGACTGAAAAGAGGTACGGTAAAGCTTCTTGATCACGAAAAGGCCTGGGAAGACGAGGCCGGTAGATGCATCGAGTGCTTATCCCGGATTCTGGGGCCTCTCGCTAAAGATATCCAGCACGTTGGCAGCACCGCGATTCCTGGCATTCAAGCCAAGCCCATTATCGATATCGCCGTCGCAGTTGACAGCTTCGATGCTATCCTGGCCTTGGAAAACGAGATGCGATATCATGGTTTCTACTATCGTCCGGATTCGATGCCCGAAAATCAGCTCCTATTCGCCTGCGGCAGCTATTACGAAGGTAAAGGCGACTTGCAGACCCATTTCATTCATGTCGTTCAGGCAGATAGTATGGAATGGCGTAACTATACCAACTTCAGAGATTATCTGATCGCAAAAGCCGACGTCGCCAAGGCTTATGAAAGTTTAAAGCAATCACTTCAAGCCGCGACTCCTGTGGATTCCGGCAGGAAGCAATACCTCGAGGGCAAACACGATTTCATCGTCCGGACGCTAAGGAAGGCTCTGAGCTATTCTTATCTGGGCAAGATCGTGAGGCTGAAGATCGACCGCCCTCTGGGGAGTGCACATCCTGAGTATCCCGACTTCATCTATCCGCTTAACTACGGTTATATCCCCACTGTCTATGCGGCTGACAATGAAGAACAGGACGTCTATCTCATGGGCGTAAATGAGCCCGTTAAAGAGTACGACGCTCGCATCATCGCCATCGTGCATCGCCAAAACGACGTAGAAGACAAACTCGTCTCTGCACCTGCCGGTATAAACTTTTCTGCTATGGAAATCGAGGAAGCAATCCGTTTTCAGGAGCAATATTTTATAACTGATATCGAACTGATGCCAAAAGCCATTGACGTATCGGAGCCGGCTGGCAATTAGACCTTTCATCCCCATGGTCGTACTACTAAACGACTTCGAACATGCTCGTCACTTGCTCTCAGGCGGTGACGGTCATTGTGCGGATTATGGAAGCATACGTTATTTTGAACCGGGAGATATATAAAACTGCCAGGAAAGAAGGTTTCACCCATGGTCATTGAATTAAAACCTGTGAGTGTCGACGGGAAAGAAATACTCCGAAATTTACTGGAGAAATACGATTATGAGTTTTCGCAGTGGGACAAGCGAGACGTCAACTCGCTCGGCTTGTACGGCTACTCTTATCTGGATTACTACTGGACCGAAGACAAAAGATGGGCATATTTTATTTTAGTCGATGGCAAGCCGGCCGGTTTCGTCATGGTGATAGATCTGCCGGAAGTAGCGGACAGAAGTTGCGATTTCCAGATGGCGGAATTCTTCGTCATGTATAAATATCGTCGCCTGGGGGTCGGAAAAGAGGCATTCTTGAAAACCATGGACCTCCATCATGGAAAATGGCAGTTAAAGCGCCACCCGATGAACCTTGCCTCCGTTTACTTTTGGGATAGAGTCATCGACGAGTACACCGGCGGCCGTTACGAACTGGTCAGGGGATATCCGGGAACGGAGTACGACGACGGCACGGCAGCGGATGTTTTCTTTTTTGAAAATTAACCAATAATTTCTTCAAATCTTGCACGAAAGTTCTACCGCTGATTTGGATACAACAGAGAATTATTGATCTTTTTCTATGCTAGAATATCCGACAGTTTATTTTCGGACCCAATTTCAAATCGAAGCTCGGGGGCACTAGTGAAAGAAAAAGAAAAACTGGCATGGATTATCGGCTTAACCTGTCTGGCAGGCGGTACTAATGTCGCAGCATTACTACTGGCAGGTCATGCCGTCAGCCACTATACAGGCGTTCTCACACAAAGCGCCATCGCCCTCGGAGAAGCTAACTGGTCCGTTCTGGCCACCTTGGGACTTGCGTTCTTACTATTTTTTCTCGGGTCCGTACTGTCAGGCTATATCTACCATGATGATCAGGCAGCTCATGAAAAGTACCATTGCGTATTATCCATCGCTTTCGGTATCGTGTTAATCGTCTCCGGTCTGTTCTTTCGAGTTGCTTACTGGCCCCTTTTCGCTCTGGGCCTGGGTCTTCAAAACGGCAGTGCACCGAAGTTTAACGGCGTCTTTGTCCGAACTACGCATATTACCGGTCACTTGTCGGATGCGGCCAGATCACTTGGTAAAATACTTCGCGGTCAACGCTCCGAGTGGAAGAAGATGCAGCTGTATCTATGCTCGATTCTGAGCTATTTTACAGGTGCTGTAATTGCGGCTGTATTAACCATTCATGTCGGTAAATTCAGCCTGGTCCTGATCGGTTCCGCATATTTTGTTATGGGAGCCGGCCTGGCAGTCGTCATGATGAAGCGGGAGATCTCAGAGCAGCGAAACGTGCTGGACAAGCGCATTTTCTAGATCTATCATCGTCCTAAGGTTATTATCGAAGCCTCCTGAATTTGATAAGAAAAGAGAAATGTCATGCAAATTGTAATTATGGGCGGGGGCAAAATCGGACGAACGCTTTGCCAAACTTTAAGTACGGAAGAAAACGATGTCACGCTAATAGAACGCGACCTGGATGTGCTGGAACGCCTGACTGTTCAATTTGACATTATCGGTATTCACGGCAACGGGTCCTCGTACGAAACACAGATCGAAGCGAAAACACAGGATGCCGATGTTTTTATCGCCGTCACGGCTGAAGACGAAGTAAATCTGATCGCCTGCATCATAGCCAAGCAGTTAGGTGCCGCTTATACCATCGCGCGTGTCCGGAATCCGGAATACGCCGGTCACATGGAAGAAATGCGTAAAGCACTGAATATTTCACTGCTGATCAACCCGGATCAGCAAGCGGCGTCCGAAATCGCACGATTGATTCAGTTTCCCGGTGCACTCTCGGTCGAACCCTTTGCCAATAATCGAGTCAATATGGTAGGGATAGAAATCCCCGAAGACCATGCGCTAGTAGGCGAAAATCTGATTGCTTTTCGTCGTAAGTTCCCGCATGTTCTTGTATGTGTCATTGTCAGAGAAAACGAGACCTTTATTCCCAACGGTCAGTCTAAGCTGGCTGCGAAAGACAGAGTATTTATTTTAGGAACGGTAAAGGAACTGCGCCATATCTATCGCTCCTTCTCAAATAAACAAGATCGCCTGCGTTCAATCCTGATCGTGGGGGGTGGTAAGCTGACATCCTATATACTTTCTCTTCTGCCGGTAACGGGTCTTACCATTAAAATTATCGAGCAAGACGGTGACCTGGCTCGTGCACTCAGCGAATCCTTCCCTCATGTTCATGTTGTTCACGGAGACGGCACGGATCAGGAAATACTGGAAGAAGAAGGAATCAGCAATTACGATTGCACGGTCGCACTGACCGGTATAGACGAAGAAAATATTTTGATTTCGCTATTTGCGGCTTCTCAGCATGTTCCCAGAAATATTACGAAGGTCAATCGTCTCCGTCTCCTAAGAGTACTGGGCAGTGTAAATTTACAGAGCATTATCACGCCTCACGAAATTGTCGCTACGGAAATCATTAGAGTCGTGCGTGCATTAAACCAGGATAGCGATTCCGATATGGAAGCAATGTATCGTATTTCCGAGGGAGGCGTCGAAGCCATGCAATTTCATGTGTTGCAAGGATCGAAAGTTTGTAAGCAGAGCTTAGCCGAAATGCCGATAAAGCCCGGGGTTCTTGTGTCCTACATCATTCGCGGCAGTAATTTAATTATTCCCGCCGGACGAGATATGATCAAGTCGGGGGATCATGTCATCATCGTCACCAAAGACCATAGCTTCGTCAATATCGATGACATACTGGAGTAAGAGGTTCGTTCTATGCGCTCTATCGTCTTATATTTGCTCGGCCGGATGTTTCAGCTGGAAGCCGGTTTCTTACTCTTCCCCTTACTGGTTTCTTTAATATATCGGGAACCGACTGTTTATTGGGGAAGCTTTCTGGTGACGGCAGTTACCGTATTTCTGCTTGGAACGTTACTTACCATCCATCGTCCCGAGGATGATCGTATTTATGCGAAAGACGGCATGATCCTGGCATCGACCAGCTGGCTCTTTTTATCTTTGTTCGGAGCCTTTCCGCTCTGGTTGTCCGGTGATTTTTCTACCTATATCGATGCTTTGTTCGAGACGATATCCGGCTTTACGACGACCGGAGCCACCGTGTCGCCGGCAGTGGAAAATCTTTCTCGTTCCGTTCTTTTCTGGCGCTCCTTTACTCATCTAATCGGCGGCATGGGCGTCTTGATCTTCGCTCTGACCATCTTGCCCGGAACTCATGGATCGATTCATCTGGCAGTAGCCGAGATGCCCGGTCCGTCATTCAGTAAAGTCGTGGCTAAACTGTCCGTTACGGCCCGTATCCTGTATATGATTTATTTAGGCATGACCTTCTTACTATTCGTATTGCTGTTGATAGCAGGGATGCCTGTTTTTGATGCGCTTTGTCATGCGTTCGGAACAGCGGGAACAGGAGGATTTGGCATCAAGAATAATTCAATCGCATTCTATAATTCCAACGCAATTGAAATGATTCTAGCCATTTTCATGATCTTATTCGGCGTCAATTTCAATCTTTACTTTATTCTGTTGATAGGCCAATTTAAAAAAGCCTGGCGAAATGAGCAGTTAATTGCTTTTATACTCTTCATACTGGGCAGTACCGCAGTGATCAGTCTTCAGAGTTTTTACACCAACGGGTATTCCTCGAAAGCTATGCTGGATTCGTTTTTTACTGTCTCATCCATTATATCGACCACCGGTTTTTCTACCGCCGACTTCGATCTATGGCCGCTTTTTTCCCGTGGTATCCTGCTCCTTCTGATGTTTATCGGAGCATCGGCCGGCTCGACCGGCGGCGGTCTCAAAGTATCCAGAGTGGTCATTTTAATGAAATCAGCGTTTCGCGAAATGCTGCAGGCACGTAATCCAAAGCGCGTGCTGCCGATCCGCTTCGAGGGGCAGGTTGTCAGTAGAGATCAGCTGCGCTCGATCTCCGCTTACCTCAGCATGTATATACTGATTTTTATCGTAGCTACGCTTGTGCTGCTTCTGGATGTTCCTAATTATTTATCCGCTTTTTCAGCTGTCGCGGCTACTATTAATAACATTGGTCCGGGTTTTGATCTTGTCGGACCCTCCGGAAGTTTCTCCTCACTATCCGATGTATCGAAACTTACTTTATCGTTTTGTATGCTGGCAGGTCGTCTCGAGCTATGGCCGATCTTGATTCTCTTCGCACCGGCTACCTGGAAAAAACTATAAGGGAGCAGCGATCCCCCGCTACTCCCCTGTTGCCGGATATTTTTATCTTGGCAGCTTGATCGACTTAAGTTTATCGGGATCCATGACGATATCCAGATAATAATCCAGTAACTTTTCCTTAAGCTCGGAGTTGATGCTGTCTTCCATCGTGCATTCGTCGGAAAAGAGCATCCGCTTGGCTTTACCCGGTTCACAGGCATCCCAGGCAGGCATCGGACTGCCGTCGGCATCGGGCCCGTTGGGATCGCCGTACTTGGCGAAGTTGGTCCAGTAGTTGCACATTACTCTGGCCAGATCGTAATGTTTCCCGGTAAAGGGGCGCCAGCACTTAGCGAGCGTTTCGAAAGTGAACCATAGCTCCGACGAGTGAAAGGAGCCGTTGTCGTCACCCGGTATCTCGGGGTCGAAATAATAATTATAGATCCGTGCACCGTTTATTCTGGCATTGACTTCGCACATCAGGGTATTACCAATCTCAAAGCGGTTATATGTCAGATTTTTTGCCGCGCTTTCAAGGTCGTTTCCGTCCTTAAGGGCGATTTTGAGAAAATCTTCTTTCTTATCTCCGTAGACCTCTTCGAGGTATTTGTGCAGTTCCTCTACCGAGTTAAAGTTCGGTTTGACGAGGAACTCGTTACCTGTGTTTCCGATCATGAGAGGAATCATCTTATGCTTCCCCTTAACGAAGGTTTCGGTCGGTGTTTCGACAAGATATCTTCCATCGGTGACCGAGCCCCAGGGCATATGTGCTTCGCAGAGTTTAAAGAGCTCTTTGGCATCGATTTTCCGTGCTTCTTCCAACGAGGACAGGCCGATCGCATCCAGGAAAGATTTCCCTTTCTGTTCGGCTTCTTCGAGTGTCAGGTGCAAGCGGCCGGGCGGAAGCAGACCACCGCCGCTTTGGATGATGGCTTTATGAAAGAGTCCTTCGGTCAAAGGTGATGTTAAATGCATGGTCACGCTGCCGCCGCCCGCAGACTGTCCGAAAATCGTTACGTTATCGGGATCACCGCCGAACGAAGCGATATTTCTCTGTACCCATTCCAGACCTGCTTTCTGATCGAGTAAACCGAAGTTGGTCGCTGCAGCCGGATCCTCGGCGCTGAGTTCGGGATGGGCCATAAATCCGAAGATATTCACGCGATAATTCACACTGACCAAAACTACGCCGCGTCTGGCAATTCGTTCGCCGTCAAATTCCATTTCGGACGGGTAGCCGCATTGCAGGCCTCCGCCGAAAATCCAGAACATCACCGGCAACTTTTCGTCTTCGCTCCTGGCCGGCGTCCAGACATTGAGATAGAGACAATCCTCGCTCATCGGCGTTTTTGGATCGACATGCCACTCCTTGTTATAGAGATCTTCGGGATCCCCGCCTCCGGGTGTCCATTGCACCGAGATGGGAGCGAAGCGGGACGCATCACGGACGCCTTCCCAGTTTTCCGCGGCTTGTGGAGCTTTCCAGCGCAAGTCTCCAACCGGTGCTTTAGCGAAGGGTATGCCCTTGAAGGCCGTGATACGGGGATCTGCTGCCGGTATGCCCTGCAGCCAGCCGTTCTCTGTTTTCACTTTTCTTAACATATCGCACCTCCTCTATGCGTTCATCATAGCGATAGAAAAGCTGCGATCCCAGTTGAAATTAGGCCTCTACCGATCAACTTTTGCGATTTTGGATACTTTTCTTCGCTTCAAACTGCTCTGCCGCTATACTTAAAATCACGCCAGCTGCAATAATAAGGCCGCCGACCAGAGATTTTTGAGAATAGGGCCTTCCGGAAAATAAATCGATCAACACGCTGCTTAAGATCTGCCCGATGAAGGTTAAAACCGTTAAGCGAAATGCCGAGAGTTTCGGCACTGTCACGTTCAAGAGATAAATATTGAACACGCCGAGCACGCCGCCAAAATAAACAATTGGATTAATCCCGGGAGCACCGATGTTCATTGTCGGAATGCCGCCTGACGAAACGAGCAGCAAAATAATAGCAAAGGGAAGTCCCACGGCATGATTAACGAGCGAACCGGGCATGGCACCGATCTTGTCGGATAGCCTTGTATTCACGGTACGCGAAACAACAATCGTGATACCCGAAGCAATGGCCAGAATAACAGCTAAAACAGTACCCTTGACGCTTGGGTCCAGCATATAGAGAATTCCTGCGATAGCGAAGACAAAGCCGATCACGGAACTTTTCTCGAACGGACGCCTGGGCATACCCATCAGGCCGAAACGGTCATAGATCACCGATGCAACCGTCTGCCCGAAAAGTCCGAGCGCGATAATGCTGGTGGTACTGATGTGGCTAAAAGCGTAATTTTGGAAGACGACCGTCAGCAAGCCAATGGCGCCTCCCAGATAAAACCACAAGGGACCCTGCCGCAAGAGGTTAAGCTTCTCTCTCCTAATGAGGCAAAGGGCAAAGGCGACGATCGTGCCGACCACGTGAATAATCACCGTGGATGCCATCAGTCCGTGTGCTTCCGATAAACCTCCGTTAATCGTGATCATGAAGGACAGGATAACACCGGTAATAAAGGACAGAATTTGATACATCAGGCCAACCTCTTTCGTCTCAGGATAGTTTATTATAACGTAAGAGTGAAACCGGCATGGTCCGGGATCACACAGCGCTATTTTACCGAGTTATTGGAGGATTACTTTATGACCAAAGAGCATCTGCGTTCGTTGCTGGCGGTATTCCCTGTCCCGGATATCGAGAAAACCGCCGTCTACTATCAGGATAAGCTGGGATTTCGAGCGGTACCTTATTTGGATGCCAAGGAATCACACACCTGCCTTTACCGGGATAACACGGAGGTCATCCTCACCCGGGCCAATACTTCGAAGGTTTACCCGAACAGGGAACTCTACGGTTACGGAGAAGATGCATACTTCGTCACGGCGAATCAGGAGGAGCTTCAAGCGGAATTCATGGAAAAAGGCGTGAAGATCGTCCGCGATCTCCATAAAACAGACTATAATAATCTTGAGTTTGTCATCGAAGATATCGATGGCCGCTGGCTTGCTTTTGGCATGAAAGAATCATAAGGAGATTTCAAGATGGAAAAACCGTTGATCAAGTTATATTCATATACCATCGACTGCCCGGACCCGAAGCAATCGGCCGATTTTTACGCAGCGCTTCTCTCCTGGGAAGTCATGTTTGTCGATGACGAATATGCAGCCGTCGCTCCTCCCGGCAGCAAGCAAGGCTCGTATCCCGGCATCCTCTTCCAGAAAAACGATGACTATCGCAGACCCGTCTGGCCGGAGGAAGGCGAAGCCCAGCAACAGATGGCGCATCTGGATCTCGCGGTTACCGATGTGGAGAAGGCGGTGGAATTCGCTCTTCAATGCGGAGCTTCGGTCGCGAATCAGCAGTTTTCGGATCAGTGGCGGGTCATGCTGGATCCTGCCGGACATCCGTTTTGCCTTTGTATGATGAAGTCCATCATCGAAAGCGAAGATTTCGCGCTCTTATAGTATTTATTTTTTCGATACCGCTAAAGACTCGAGAGGTTATAGATATGGACGACTATATCAAAAGCAATAAAGCCGCCTGGGAAGAAGCATTCGAGCAGAGGGATGCGTCCTGGGGCGAAGATATCGTCAGTAGAATTTCGGGCGGAGAAGACTATGCCTTTTTCGACCGGGATATGGCAGATGTCTTGCGCCGCTACGATCTTCGGGGGAAAAGCATCGGACAATTCTGTTGTAATAACGGTCGGGAATTGCTATCGCTCGTTTCCTCTGCCAAAGCCGCAGAGGGAATCGGTTTTGATATTGCAGAGAATCAGGTGGCCTTCGCCAATTCGAAGGCAGGTGAACTGGGCCTACCCTGCGAGTTTGTTGCCGTAAACATCCTGGATATCAAAGACGAGTATAAAGAACGTTTCGATTGCGTGATCATCACAATCGGCGCTCTCTGCTGGTTTAAAGATCTAAAACCGTTTTTCGAGATTGTGTGCCGCTGCATGAAAAGCGAAGCCGTCCTCATCATTCACGAACAACATCCCGCAAGCAACATGCTAGCGACACAAGGCGAAGAGGAGTACGACAAGAATCACCCCTTCGATGCCCGGTTCTCTTACTTCGAACATGAATGGGTCGGCAATACCGGCATGTATTATCTAACCGGGAAGAATTACGTTTCTAAAACGTTCACGGACTATACCCACCCCTTGTCGGAGACCATCTCGGCCATCTGCGAGAACGGTATGGTTGTTTGCGGCTTGAAGGAATTCGAATACGATATCAGCGGCAATTTCGAAGCACTGAATTTTAAAGGTTTTCCTCTCTCCATGATATTAGAAGGTAAAAAGCTGGAGAGCCTGTCATGAAAAAGAAAATTAAGATTACGCTCGTCTCGCTAATTGCTCTCGTCGCAATATTCGCGACTGCTTTTTTCATCTATACATCTGACTATTATCATTCTGATGAAACCGCAGTCTCCCTTCTGGAAGCAGAAAATGTCGTACAAATCGACAAGGATCTTATCTTGATTTCCGGAGACTCGGACAGCAGTCGGGCACTCGTCTTTTATCCGGGAGCCAAGGTAGAATATACCGCTTACCTGCCCCTCCTCGATGCCAGTCGTGCCGCTTCAATCATGGCGGAAAATCCGGATATTGACAGCTGGTATATCGGTGGTCATTCCATGTGAGCTGCCATGGCCTCTGATTTCGCCTCCGGGAATCCTGAGCTTGTAGACGGACTGATTTTACTTGGCGCTTACCGCTACGGGGATTACGACCTCGAAAAGACACTCACTATTTATGGATCGCTGAACACAAGCGTCGCCGATAAAGTCGATTACACGGAAGAAGAAAAGCGACTCAAGCAGGATTAATTCCCGCCCGGTCGCTTTTTCTTATGGCTCGATTATGAGAGAAATATCATATATGCTTTATTTTTCCGCTACGGCTTTCGCGATCTTTTGTGCAGCCAGGGCGATAAACATGAAATGCGAAGAACCTCCGCCCAGTACATACTCGACTTGCTGCCAGAGGTAGGGGAACTCGAGCAGTTCCGGAAAATCAGGCCGGATCAGGG
>JBNRMJ010000013.1:0-92341 GCA_050309435.1 Fastidiosipilaceae bacterium | reverse complement strand
AGAGCTGCAAAAGATCGATCAGCCAGCTGTTCAACAAGCTCTTAATACTATCCGATCACATGTCAGCGTGCGAACAACTGAAATAACACGAACCCTGCTCAACTTGTCGTTCGAGAAAGCCATCGCGCTCAAGATGATCAGATCAAACCCTGTAGCAGGAACAGAACTTGGGCAGGACAATGAAGTTAAGCGAGCTAAATACATCGATCCGAACACGATGGATCGTATCATTGAACACTGCACTGAGGATAATCCACGTTCAAGAGAAAAGCCTTATCGCGATATTCTATACTTCATCCTCAGAACAGGCTGTCGCACTCAAGAAGCTAGAGGCTTACGAGTTGATAAGCTAACAGCCACCGGATGTCGAATCGATAACGTTTTAGATCGACACGGCAATAATAAAAGGCCTAAAACGAAGCGTTCCATACGCACTATAGCCTTGCCAGAAGATGTTCTTGAAATGTGCCGGCAGCGAGCGAAAGAAAGCATATCCGGCTATATCTTTGAAACTAAGCTCGGAAAGCCAATGGATCATCATAATATCTCTAGGCATCTATCCAACATCACAGACGGCAAGCACTCCCCTCATGACCTCCGCCATACCTTTGCGACAAATGCCATCCGAAACGGAGCTGATCCAGGGCACCTGGCTGACTACCTCGGTGACGATATCACGACCATCTACCGCGTCTATGTCCATTCCAACCAAGACGACCTTCTGAAGGTTGCCCATCTGGCTGCAAGGCCGAAACGGAATGTGACCGAGTTGCACGCCTAAATCATAGGGTTGCACATAAGGCCACGATAAGGCCAAAACCGCATTATGCACTCAATATTCAAACACAAAGAAGAGCATTAAAAAAGCCTGTAACCACTGAGATTACAGGCTTTTCGTCTTGGTGGGTACTACTGGATTCGAACCAGTGACCCCCTGCGTGTCGAGCAGGTACTCTAACCAGCTGAGCTAAGCACCCAAGAACTGTTGATCGCGATCAATCAACCGCTCAGAAATATTAACCCGAAACCCGACTTCTGTCAACCACATTTTTTAAATGTGGTGAATTGTCGAGAATAACTCATCATTCGTAACGATGTTCTACTCAATCCGCGTAAAAGCCGGGTTCCAGGGGTTAATGGCTGCCGTATTTGGCTTAACTTGCGATTATCGGCTAATCGCTTCTTGGAAGTCAAACACGAAGTCTTATTCAGGCCATAGCCAGAAATTCGCGATATGCCTTCTGACAGATCGCATCGACATCCTCTGCCGTATATACTGTTTTATCGCGGGGCGGGAACTCGCAAACCAGTTCGACGGCCGGACAAAACTGCACGGTATACTCGTGCTCTTTCGGATAATCCGGAACCCAGACATCACCGCTCGAAAAATCCAAAAACAGATCGGCCGGTAAATCACCGCGATTGTTCAGGTTTTCCAGGCATTCGTTCAGATTTCTCAAGGTCAGTTTTTTATCCATCTGATCACCTCCTGCAATCACTATATGATAAAGCAGGAACTAATTCAATAGGTGGATATTTATCGATTAGTCTTCTATACTGAGGCTTCGCCTTCTTCCATGCGAATGGTTTCCAGTTTTTCCTGAAGATAGAGCCATCGCTCGCCAAGCTCTTCGTAAGCAGCCGTGAGAACCGCTTCCTGCTCTCCGAGCTCCTGGAGGCGGACATAATCGGTCGACGCTTCCTGTATCGCCTGTCTAACGCCCTCGAGCTTCTCTTCGAGCGCCGCAATACGTTCGTCTATGGTTTTCAACTCATGGGTCTCGCCCATTGTCAGTTTGGTTTTCGTCTTGCTACGCGGGCGATCGGCAGTAATCTCTTGATTATCGCTTGACCGGCTCTCCTCTTTATCTTGTCGCGGTGACTGCCGGCGGTTTTTCCAATCGTCCATATACGTATCGAAATCTCCCGCGAAATGAACAATCTTTCCGTCCTCTTCGAAGGCCAGCATGTGGTCGACCACGCGATCCAGAAAATATCGGTCATGCGAAACAACTATGACGGCTCCCGGGAAGTCTTCCAGATAATCTTCCAAAACCGTCAAAGTCATGATATCCAGATCGTTGGTGGGCTCGTCTAGTAAAAGCACATTCGGCTGTTCCATCAAGACCTTCAGCAGATACAAACGCCTCTTCTCGCCGCCCGACAGTTTACCGATCAATGTTCCCTGCATGGCCGAGTCAAAAAGGAAGGTCTCCAGCATCTGCGAGGCAGAGAGCGTTCCCGTAGAGGTCTTGACGTTTTGAGCAATCTCCAGAATATATTCGATTACCCGGAGAGAAGGATCCATATCCACGCTTTGCTGATGGAAATAGCCGATCTTCACGGTGCTGCCGATCTCACGCTCGCCGCTGTCCGGCCGGATCGTTCCGGCCAGAATGTTCAGGAGCGTCGTCTTGCCGCTGCCGTTGGGCCCGATTAAACCCAGCCGCTCGTTTCTTGAGAGCAGGTACGAGAAATCCGAGAACAGCGTTCGATCGCCGAAGGATTTACTAACGCTTTTCAGTTCGATCGTCTTTCGTCCCAGGCGTGTCGAGACGGTATCCAGATTGATCTGCTCACGAGCTGTCGGTGCTTCGATTTCACTGAGCGCATTGAAGCGGGATATTCTGGCTTGCTGTTTCGTGCTCCTGGCTTTCGCACCGCGGCGCATCCAGGCCAGTTCGCGTTCGAGCAGATTCTTGTGCTTTTGCCAGTTGGCTTCTTCGATGGCGATACGTTCTGCTTTCAATTCCATCCAGCGGCTGTAGTTTGCTTCATAGCGGTAAAGTCGCCGGGCATCGATCTCGAAAATGACATTAGTAACCCGCTCCAGGAAATAACGGTCATGCGTGACCATCAGTAAAGCCCCTTTATATTGCTGCAAATATCCTTCGAGCCACTCGATTGCAGCCGGGTCCAGGTGGTTCGTCGGCTCGTCTAAGATGAGCAACTCAGCATCCTGAATCAAGGCAGAAGCCAAAGCGATGCGTTTTTTCTCGCCGCCCGACATATGATCGACCGCTTGGTCGAAGCTTTCGATTCCCAGCCGGGTCAAAATACTCTTGGCTTCGCTTTCCACAGACCAGGCGCCGGCTTCTTCCATCCGTGCACCAAGACGAAAGAATCGGGCTTGAACACTTGCATCGTCGTGATCGATTTCGAGAGCTTTGGCTACCTGGTGGTACTCCCTTATCAAACGCAAAACAGGTGATTCTCCCTGCAAGACAGCATCGAGGACCGTCGTATTCGCTTCATATGCCGTATCTTGAGCCAGATACTCGATCCGAAGGTCCTTCTTTTTCATGATTTCGCCGCGATCATACTCCTGCATACCGGCCAGGATTTTCAGAAGCGTGGATTTTCCGCTGCCGTTGACACCGATTACACCGATTTTATCTTCGCTGTTAATGCTAAAGCTCAAGTCTTGAAAAATCAGACGATCGGCAAAGGTCATGCTTAAGTTTTCGGCAGTGAGCAGGTTCATAGTATCCTCCGGATTCTTATACGTATCGAGTTAACGACTTATTGTACGCTGATAAACACTTATCGCGCAAATACGCTTGCATTCTAATGATCTGTGGTAGAATGAACCATTGGCCACGATGTTGGCATGAAGGAGACAAATGACTTTTAAAGAATTAAATATTACGCCCCCCATCCTCCGCGCTCTCGAAATCGAAGAATATAAAACTCCCACACCGATTCAGGAAGCTGCGATACCCGCTATTTTAGACGGCAGAGATGTTCTGGGCTCGGCACAAACCGGTACCGGTAAGACGGCTGCCTTTGCCGTTCCTACGCTTCAAAATCTGCACCAATCCGGAAAAAATTTATATTCGCCGGACAGTAAACAGACCCGGGGCGGCAGACGCATCCGTTCGCTGATCCTCACACCGACACGAGAGCTCGCCCTCCAGATTTATGAAAACTTTCGCCTCTACGGACGCTTTTTACCCTTAAAAACCGCCGTTATCTTCGGCGGTGTTTCCCAAAGGCCCCAGGAAGACGAACTGCGCAGAGGTGTAGATATCCTGGTTGCAACACCCGGCAGACTGGTGGATCTGATCAATCAGAAGATCGTTGATATCAGCCGTATCGAAATCCTGACGCTCGACGAAGCAGATCGTATGCTGGACATGGGCTTTATTCATGATGTCAGACGCGTACTGGCCCATACGCCGGCGAAAAAGCAAACGCTGTTCTTCTCGGCAACCATGCCGCCCGATGTTGCCATACTCGCTTCAAGCCTGCTGCACGATCCGGTTCGCATCGCCATTAAACCGGAAGAAACAACCGTCGAAGCCATCTCTCAAACGCTTTATTTCGTGGATCAGCCCAACAAGCGTCATTTACTTCGCGAGCTGCTCGACGATACCGCCATCGAGTCGGCCCTCGTCTTTACGAGAACCAAGCACGGTGCCGATCGCGTTGTGAAGGATTTACTGCGCGCCAACATATCCGCGGCTGCCATCCACGGAAACAAGTCACAAAATGCACGCGTGCGGGCACTGGATAACTTTAAATCCGGCCAGGTTCGTATACTCGTGGCGACCGATATCGCGGCCCGGGGAATCGACATCGACGATCTGACGCATGTGGTAAACTTCGATCTTCCGAATATACCCGAATCCTATGTTCATCGCATCGGCCGCACCGGTCGGGCCGGACGAGGCGGGACGGCAATCTCCTTTGCCAATTATGAGGAGAAAAAGCTCTTACGTGATATCGAGCGTTTTATCGATCAAAGCGTTCCCGTCGTTGAAGAACATAATTACCCTCTGACCATGACGACAGCTGCCGACAACGCTACTTCATCCTCGGAGCTGAAGAAACATCGCGGCGGCGGAGCCGCTCCCCAATCTCACAAAGACCGCAGTCCCCGGAATCGCGCCCAAAGAAGCACAGAGCGTCAAAGCCGAAGCGGTAGAAAAACCGTAAAATAGAATATCGTTTAAATGAAACCGAGGCGACAAAGCCGCAAGCATAACCATGTTACGCTTGATGCACGGTGATACTTAACACTGAAACAATACCGTTGAATACTCTAAGGAATATCCGGGAGGTAAACAGATGAAACGTTTCGTTGAAGGTAGTTACAGCACAGTGGACACCGCGAATCTGGCAGTCGAAGCTTTGGTCGCTCGTGGTTACAGTAAATCCGATATGACCTTTATCGCGAATGAAAATGCCGCGAGATCGCTTGCGGATCTGCCGGGGGTAAGGCTCATGGTGGTCGAAAGCGATCACGAGCATGAAGGCGGCTTATGGGGCAAGATCAAGGAAGTTTTCGGTAGAAGCGACCAGGCCATGGATCTCATCAAAGACGATGACCTTTTACGTCAATACCAGGACAAACTGGATCAGGGAAGTATCCTCTTACTGGTCGAGAGCGGCCCGGACGACAGAGAAGACACACTAAAAGAGAAGGTAGACGATGACAAAATCGATACCGACTTGAATTTAGGCGACGACGGCCGGCGTGTTATCATCCCGCCCGTCGGCAATACCGACCACAGCAACGTGAATGCGCCCGGTTATACCGGTGTCGTACCTCCGGTTGTCGAAGTGGACGATGAAGACGATCATGAACTGAAGCGCTGACGCATGAAGCAGCATAGACCGCGATAACAAAAGCCGCCCGGTATGGATCGGGCGGCTTTTCATCAATCGATTGACAATATCTGACAATATCTTGAGCATCCGGCGAGGCGAAGAGACAGGTCTCGTCATGCTTCGTCCAGAGGCAACTGGCTGTAGATATAAGACAAGACTTCCTCGGGTTCCATATCGAGTACAACCGCAATTTCCGTGGTCAGGTTCTTCTCTGCTGTTTTCAGAACATCGGCATCAACCCGGGTGAGCTGCTTGCCGATAAGCTCGCGCTCGTCTTTTTTCTCGTTTAAGGTCTTGATCAAGGCGATCCAGTTCTCGCAGGCACCTGTTTTCAGGCAGGCACGAAATTCCTCGTAACGTACTTTATCTTCATCGATCCAAATCGTGGCCTGATTCGGAATACCGGCGATCAGTTCATCGACTTCTTCGCGGGTCAGGATATGTCTCATCTTATCTTCGCTGCCGGCGGCAGGTATCTTCAGAACCATATTTCCGCCAAAGGCCGGCTCCAGCACATAAAAGTCAGCGGTTTTTCCGTTGACCGTTTCACTCACGATTTCCGTGATGCGATTGACTCCCATCGTGTTGTGAACTACATAATCATTGACTTTGAACATAAGATCTCCCCTGTACGATCATCCGCCGCTCTCGTATCGGCGGACCTAACATCTGTAAATCAGATACAGCACATATATAGAGAAATTATACCACATTTTCGATATTTAGTAAAGTTGTAGATATTAACTGTTCATTCGTGATCAAATGCTATTACATTTATCAGTATAGCTATGTTTTGCAAGCGAATTACTTCCCGGAATTGAAGTTTCCGGAAAATATTTTCTGTCGAGGCGGCTCAAATGTCCTCATCCGAAGAAGCGAACGGGAATATAATAAGGATCGATAGTGAGGTGCTTTCATGGACAAGTTACTGACGATTCTGGAAAAGCGATTTCATAAACCGAAGTTATGGGCCTACATTCGTGATTTTCTGAAACGGTGCAAGGACGACAACGTCTCGGCCACGGGAGCACAACTGGCTTATTATCTGATCTTGTCCTTTTTTCCATTCTTCATTTTCTTACTAACCTTATTGCCTTTTACCCCTTTGGGAAATGAAGACAATGCAGCTAATCTGCTGTCTTTCCTGCCCGAATCTGCGGCTAATCTGGTTATGCCGATTATTAAGGATATACTGACAAACCGCTCCGGTGCACTCTTGTCGACTGCTCTCGTTTTAAGTTTATGGTCCGCTTCCAGCGGCATGAGTAATCTACTGGCCGCCATGGATCTGGCCTTCGACGTCAAAAACGAGCGGAATTTTCTGATCAGACGCCTGATTTCGCTTTTCTTTACCGTTCTTTTGGTTCTGATCATCATCATCAGTCTGGCGGGGCAGGTTTTCGGTGATGTTATCGTTGATCTTCTGAAGTCTACGGTTTTACCGGAAGATTTTGTACGCACGGGCTGGGATATCCTGAGAAATCTGTTGCCGCTCCTGATCCTGACACTCGGCTTTTCGCTCTTGTATCGTTTCGGTCCGGGCTTTCCCCGCGAAGAAAAATTATCATTTAAAGAGTCTCTTCTGGGCGGATCGATCGCGGCTGTTTTGTGGACGGTGATATCCTTTGCTTTTAGTTTTTATGTTTCGAACTTCGCCAACTATGCCAATACCTACGGATCCATCGGAGGACTGATTATTCTATTGGTCTGGCTTTATCTTAGTTCGCTGGTCATCATGCTGGGAGCAGAAGCAAGCGCCAGTTATGTCGCTATTTTTAAAGGCGGTCTGAGTGATCAGGATGAAATTGTTCCGACTGCCGAAGAAAAGGATTAAGCGATAGCCTGATGATGTTACAATGACTTCAATATAGTTTGAAACGCGAGGATGAAGTCATATGCACAAGTCAACGGCTATCGATCAGGCAGGAGCCCGGAGCAGGCGTTCGCCCCATGTTCTCCTGGTGGTTGTTTTTTGTTTCTGGTTTTCTCTTTATACCTACCCGTCGATTTTAACGCCTTATCTCTCCGAGCTGGGTTCTTCGCTCAGCTTTTCGGGTGTTGTTGTGGGTTCCTACGGCTTCACGCAGATGCTCTTGCGATTACCGGCAGGTGTCTTATCCGATAAACTGCGAAAACGCAAGATCTTCGTTTCCGCAGGTTTGTTTTTCTCTCTGATCAGCGCACTCGGCTTAATCCTGACCAAAGAACTGCGTCTGATCCTGATTCTAAGAGCTCTGGCCGGTGTAGCCGCGGCCATGTGGGTTCAGATGTCTACTCTTTATTTTTCTTACCATAAAGACGAAGACGGCTGGAAAGCGACCGGCAGAATCAATTTCGCCAACACCTTTGGCACGATGCTGGCCACGCTCGGCGGCGGACTGCTCGCCGATCGCTTCGGCTGGTCAAAAGCATTTATTCTGGCAGCGGCGGTGGCGGCGCTGGGCCTCGCCGGCAGTTTCTTCGTGCACGAAGAACTTATAACCGCAGAGGAAGATTCAGAAGCGGGAAAAGGCCTGGCTGATGCCTTTTTGATCGGCCGGGAGCCTCTTCTTCTGATCGCTTCGATCCTCGCCTTACTTGCGCAGCTTGTGACCTTCGCAACGGCTCAGGGTTTTGTTCCGATTTTCGCCAAAACTCTTGGAGCCGGAACCGACCGGATTGCCTTAATGGCGACACTAACTTCTTTGACCCGGGCTATAGCCAGCTTGTTTGGAGGCAACATGGCATCCGGCAGGAGACTGACGGCAACTCGCCTGATCGTCTATTCTTTCCTCGCCAACGGCCTTGTGATCATCATGCTTCCCGTCGTGAACAGTTTTCCGCTTTTAGTCTTCGGTCAGATGCTGGGCGGCCTGGCCAGCGGTATGCAAATGACACTCCTGATGGGCCTGTGTACGAAAAACATCCCAGCTTCGCGTAAATCCAGTGCGATGGGCTTTTACCAGGCTATTTACGGTATCGGCATGGTAACGGGTCCGGTACTCGTCGGCAGCATTTCCGATGTTTTCGACTTAAATCTGGGTTTCGTAATCATTGGTACGATTTCGTTTATTTCCGCGCTTCTCGCCGCGGCGAAACTCGCTAAATTCACAAAATCCGCAACCCGCTCGTAATCTACGACGGCCCTCTTCTATAAACTATCCTTTATAATGGCAAAGACATGTATTTTTCGGAGGTTAATATGGCAGATATATATGAGCGTTCGCTAATAAAGCATGAAGAATGGCAGGGTAAAATCAGCACGGAACTAAAACCGCGACTGGAAACCACAGATGATTTATCCCTGGCTTACTCGCCCGGCGTGGCGGCGCCTTGTCTCGCCATCGAAAAAAATCCGCACGATGCCTATCGTTATACCTGGAAAGGCAACACCGTAGCAGTTATCTCGGACGGCACGGCGGTCTTGGGTCTTGGCGATATCGGTGCTCAGGCGGCCCTTCCCGTCATGGAAGGAAAATGCTGCTTGTTCAAGCAGTTCGGCGGCGTCAATGCCGTTCCGATCGTTCTCGATACCAAAGACACGGAAGAAATTATCCGTACGGTAAAACTCCTTGCCCCGACCTTCGGCGGTATCAATCTCGAAGATATTTCTGCGCCCCGCTGCATTGAAATCGAAACGAGACTGAAAGAAGAACTCGATATACCCGTTTTCCATGACGATCAACATGGTACGGCCATCGTCGTTATCGCCGGCTTGATTAATTCGCTGAAACTCGTTGGTAAAAAAGCCGAAGATTGTGTTGCCGTCGTATCGGGCGTCGGCGCGGCGGGCTCGTCTTGCATCAAAATGATGCGCGACTTCGGTATCAAGAAGATCTATGGCTTTAACTCCAAAGGCATTTTAAATGAGGCGGACGCGGAGAATTACGGCAATCCGCTCTACCGCGACCTGGCTGCCATTACGAATCCCGATCGGGAGAATCTGACGCTTGCCGAGGCCGTGGCCAAGGCCGATATTTTCCTGGGCGTGTCCAAGCCGGGTTTGCTGACAGCCGAGATGGTCCGAAGCATGAAGCAAGATGCCATCATTTTCGCCCTGGCCAATCCGGAACCCGAAATCGACTATCACCTGGCGCGCTCCGCCGGAGCCCGCATCGTGGCGACGGGCCGTTCCGATTTTCCGAATCAGGTTAACAATGTCCTGGCTTTTCCGGGTCTTTTCCGCGGCGCGTTGGATGTGGAAGCCAATAAGATTTCCGAAGAAATGAAGATGGCTGCGGCCCGGGCGTTGGCCGCTTTACTTTCCGATGATGAAATCAACGAAGAGAAAATCATCCCGAACCCTTATATGCCTGGCGTGGCCGAGTCCGTGGCCCGCGCCGTTTCCGAAACAGCCATAAAGCAAGGCCTGGCCCGTAAGTAAATGAGAAAAGACCAAAGAAGTATTCAGAATTCAGATTTATACTCGCGGAGGCTGTGGCTTCGCTACGGCCTCTTTATCGGCGGGCTCTTTCTCATGGGTATAGGCATCGCTTTGACGATCCGCTCGAACCTGGGCACCTCGCCCATATCATCGCTTCCCTATTTACTGTCTTTAGTGACTCCGTTCAGTTTTGGCCAACTTAGTTTTTTCATGGCCATCTTGTTTGTTTTGGCTCAGGTGATCATTTACGGTCGGGGCTTTCCGCGTGCTCAGTATTTTCAGATCGCGGTCAGTCCGGTTTTTGGCTTGTTCATCGATTTGGCGATGTTGCTGACTTCGCCGCTTCAAGCACAAAACTATCCGGGTCAGATCTTGTTGCTTTTGGCCGGTTGCTTCTTGACGGCTGTCGGTATTTATCTGCAGCTGCTGCCTGCGATCCTTGTCAATCCCGGAGAGGGCATCGTTCGCGCCTTGACCTGGAAAAGCCGGCGCTCTTTCCCCACCGTGAAAATTCTCTTTGATTTTGCTTTAATGGCTGCGGGCATCTTACTCTCGCTCGCCCTTTTCGGCAGGATCGAAGGCATTCGCGAAGGCTCGATCTTATCTGCTTTTCTTGTCGGCTGGTTTACCCGACGCATAACGGCCGCAAGCGACCGTTACCGTCTGCCGGAAAGACTGGGCCTGCGACTGTCTGTCGCTCCCGAGCCTTCTAATACCCGCCAAAGCGAATTTTAATTAGTTTTTCATCATTTCTGTATAGAATGTTTCGAATACTTTAATTAGCCAATGTTATGATAATTAAGCATTTAACATCAAACTGTTTGGCTGTAAGCCACATAAGTGCATGAAGTAAAGGAGCGAAGCGTGAGTAGAGCAGGTCGTGGAGGCGGCGGAGGCGGCGGTGGTCGCAGCAGCGGCGGTAGTTTCGGCGGCACAAGAGGCAGCGGCGGCCGTGCCGGAGGCGGTTTTGGCGGGAGATCCGGCAGGAGCGGTTCGTCCGGCGGCGGTTTCGGCGGGTTAGGCGGCGGTTATCGCAGACCTGCCGGTGGATACGGCGGCGGATATCGCAGACCAATCATCGGAGGACCTGTCTTCGGCGGCGGTTATCGCAGGCCGGTATACGGCGGATCCGGCAGATCCGGTTGCGGATGCTCGACCGTGGCTATTGTCATTATTATTGTTATTGCATTGTTGATTATGATCCCGATCTTCGCTTCCGGCGGCGGAGGAGGAGGCGGTGCCAGTAACCAGATTTCGGTTTCGACCGTAGAGCGGGAGAAGCTTCCTGCAGGCTCCGTCAACGAAACTCGCTACTATACGGATACCCTGGGCTGGATCAGTAATGAAAACGAACTGCTCGGAGGCATGCGCTATTTCTATCAGGAAACCGGCGTACAACCCTATCTATACCTGATCGGAGAAGTTGACGGCGATCGAGCACCGTCTGACGGCGCGATAGCTGCCTTTGCCGATGAGGCATACGACGAGCTCTTCACGGACGAGGCTCATTTACTCCTGGTATTCTTCGAGTACGGCGACTACTTCTACTATCATTACGTAGCAGGCGCTCAGGCGAAATCCGTGATAGATAACGAAGCCGCGGATATCCTCTTCGATTACCTTGACCGGCACTATTACTCGGATATGGGTGAAGAAGAGATGTTCAGCAGAGTGTTTCGCGATACGGCAGACCGCATTATGACGGTAACGCCGACAACTACACAGCGATTGGTTCCGTTCCTGGTTATTGCAGCACTGGTAGTCTTGGCTATCGTTCTGTATACATGGTGGCAAAAGGTACAAAAGCAGAAGAATCTGGAAGCACAGCGCACAGAAGAGATGCTCAACAAACCGCTGGATACCTTCGGTGATCGCGAGGCGGAAGAACTCGCGAAGAAGTATTCAGACGACCTGAGCAAATAAGAATTATCTAGGAGGATAATATGGGTATACTTGATCGTTTCGGTGACATCATTAAGGCGAATATCAATTCGGTTATTGACCGCATGGAAGATCCCGAGAAGATGATTGACCAGTATCTTCGCGAAATGATGGATGACCTGGCCGAAGTTAAGAACAGCACAGCCGGTGTCATGGCTGAAGAAAGCAGAACCAAACGGCTTGTCGACGAGAATGAAGCCGAGGTTAAGAAATACGAAGAGTTTGCCAAACGGGCTCTTAGCTCCGGAAACGAAGCCGATGCCAAGGTTTTCATCGCCAAGAAACAAGAGCTCGAAGCAAACGGTGCAGGCCTGGCTACAGCCTATGCCTCCGCTCACGAGAATGCGGTTAAGATGCGTCAGCTCCACGACAAACTGGTCAAGGACATCAGCATCTTGCGCAGCCGTCGCGAAATGATTAAGGCCAAGGTTTCCGTGGCCAAGACCCAGGAAACTATCAATCGCACGGCAGCTTCTGCCGCAGGCAGCGCCAACGCCATGGATGCATTCGGCCGCATGGAAGACAAGGCCAATCGTATGCTGGACGAAGCCAATGCGAAGGCCGAACTGAATATGGGTCCGATTGACGAGGCCAAGGAACTCGAAGAGAAATACAGCGGTTCAGGCTCTGCTTCCGTCGATGCCGAGCTCGAAGAGCTGAAGAAACAGATGGGGCTGGAGTAATCAGTCTATCTAGCTAATAACACGAAAGCCGGGAAGCAATTCCCGGCTTTTACTAATTTAATCTGCTTTAATCTACAGGCAATAAGCCAAAATCATATCCGGCATCCAGCACGTAGAGGATAAAGTCTTCGAGCACCCGGACATTAGTTTCTCCGACCGTATGCAGCATGATCAGACTGCCCGGGAAGACTTGTTTCTTCAGCGCTTCCAGCGTCTGCTCCGGATCCGGCTGATTATCGACTTCCCAGTCTTTATGAGTGAAACTGAACATATAGGTCTTGTAGCCTTCGCGTCTAACCAGTTCCAGAGAGCGCTCGCTCCAGGACGAAGACGGAGGTCTGAAAATCGGAGCAGGACTCAAGCCGGTGATTTCACGGTAGAGTTCTTCGAACTTCTCCAGCTCGCGGCGTGCTTCGTCGTAGCGTCCCCTAGCTGCCAGCTCGCCCAGATCAATATGACCCATGGTGTGATTTCCGACCAGATGACCTTCCGAGGCAATTCTTCTGGTCAGCTCGTTTTGAGTCCAGATAAAACCTCCGTCTATAAAGATGGTCGCCTTGATGTCATAGCGTTTGAGAATATCCAGAATCCGGCTCATGCCGCCATTGTACTCATAACCGGCATTCAAGCTCAGATAGATCGTGCGACTGTCCATAGGGCCGTAAGCATAGGCATTATACTTCGCCATGGTATCGATGACGTCCTGACCCGGCGGATAACTGAATCCGACTACTGCTGAGGAAAAGGCGTTTAAATCGCCCTGCGAAGACTCCGGAGGAGTTATGCGCGGATCCGGAACGGATTCGGACGGCAGTCCCTCAAGCGGCTGCGATGTCTGACTTGTTTCTTCGACCTTCGAACTGCCGGTCGTTTCTTCGTTTTTGGATGATTCTTTCGTCTCTTCATTTGTCGAAGCAGATCCGGGTATCGGGGTCGGTACAGGAAGATCGGAGTCGTTAGCAGATTCAGATACCTCCGGTTCAGCCGATATACGGTCCGATTCCAGGTATTCGGGACCGGGAGGCAGGATCGGATCACCTGCCAGACAAGATGTCGTCACGGTAAGCGTGAGTAATATTAGCAGTATGTTCATCACCGCGTGTCGTCTCATCCGGCTTGTCTCCTTTGCCCTCGTAATAAATCCATCCGTGCCATTATACCAGAGTAGCAAGTTTGAGTTTGGCATAGTTAGTATGAAGACAGGAGTATATATCCCCTGACCAAAACATTGTTATTTTTCAATTTCAATTTATGATCTAAAACAGCAGTTTCACAAGGAGCGGATATCAACTGCATCTTCCTTATGCTAATATGAGGATAGCCTTTCAGGCAATAAGCGAGAAACGATAAGGAGATATTGATGGACAAAGTCAGATATGGCATCGTTGGTTTCGGAACGCAAGGTTCCACCTATGCCGGCATGATGAAGGGACGTTCGAACTTCCCCGGCATGCCCCCTGTGGAATGCCCGGAATATATTGAACTGGGCGCAATCTGCGATATCGATCCCGAAGCGCGTAATAAGGCAGCCGAACTCTATCCGGATGTCCCTCTGTACAGCGATTACAAGGTCATGATCGAGTCAGGCGATGTAGACGCCGTTATTACAACGCTTCCCCACTATTTTCACCCGGAAGTTGCGATTTATGCGATCGAACACGGCGTAGCCGCTCTGGTTGATAAACCGGCCGGCGTATACGCGAAAGCCGTGCGGGAGATGAACGAAGTCGCCTCAAGACACAGCGATGTTGCTTTCGGTATTGTTTTCAATCAGCGTACCAACAAACTCTATCAGAAGCTGCGTGAAGTCGTTCAATCCGGCGAGCTCGGAAAACTGCGACGCTCCAACTGGATCATCAATACCTGGTGGAGACCCGACAGTTACTATCGCCAGAGCGAATGGCGGGCAACCTGGGGCGGCGAAGGCGGAGGCGTGGTCATGAATCAGGCGCCGCATCAGCTCGATCTCTGGCAGTGGATCTGCGGTATGCCAAAATCCTTGTCAGCTAAAGTTATTTTCGGTGCCCATCGAGACATTGTCGTGGATAACGATGTCACGGTCGTCGCGGATTACGGTGACGGCGCAACCGGTGTCTTTATCACATCGACTCATGACATTCTCGGAACGGACCGTCTGGAAATCGATCTGGACGGCGGTAAGATTGTCGTCGAAGATTCGAAAAAGGCGACGATTTACCGTTTCCACAAATCCGAAGCAGAGATGAACGAGAGTATGAGCATGAGGGATGTCGGCATGTTGATGCGCGGCGGCGGAGCGGAGAAAATCGCGGATATCGAAACCTTCGAAAATACGGATCGCTGGGGTCTGCAGCATATGAATGTCATGGCGAACTTCGCCGAACATATGATTAAGGGAACGGAATTGCTCGCCCCGGGCAGCGACGGCATATACGGCGTCGAGCTGGCCAATGCGATTTTACTTTCGGCATGGCTGGAAAAAGAAGTCGAGGTGCCGGTTGACGCCGACCTTTACCTGGAAGAACTCAATCGCCGTATCGAAGCAGAAGGCAAGTTTGATAAAAGAAACTAAAGCAATAAATATTGGAGGTTCACATGAGTAATAGAGGGTTGATCGGCATCCAGATGATGATGCTGAAAGGTAAAGTAGATGAACTGGGTGCCTATGAGACACTGAAACGCTGCGCCGAGCTGGGTTATCACTCGGTCGAAATTTCGCAGATACCCATGACCGCGGAAAACGTCTCGGAGATCAAACGTGCCTGTGCGGACTTCGGTATTAAGGTCGCGGCCATGTCCGCCTCGCTCGAACCGATGCTGCCCGGCATGCCCGGCGAATTCCTCGTTTCTGATTTCGACAAGATCGTCGCAGACTGCAAGACACTTGACTGTAATTTCCTGAGAATCGGTATGTTGCCGATGACCAGTATGGGTAACCGCGACAAAGCGCTTGATTTTGTGCGCAGAGCCGATGAAATGGCCGCCCGTTTACTGGAGCATGGCATCGAACTGTATTATCACAACCATCATATCGAGTTCGTGAAGTACGATGGCCAGTATCTCCTTGATATCATCGCGGAGAATACGAAGTATATGGGTTTTGAGCTGGATGTCCACTGGATCCATCGCGGCGGCGAAGACCCTGTCAAGATCATCAAGAAATACAGCGGACGCGTCAAACTGATCCATCTGAAGGATCTGCGCATCGGCGAAGTGAATCTTGAAGGGGTGGCCGAAGATCGCAGTAAGTTCGGACAGGCCTTTGCCAATGTAGTGGAGTTTGCCGAACTGGGCGAAGGAAGTCTTCCTTTCGAAGAGATCATCCCGGCGGGTTTGGAAGCCGGCAGCGAGCACTTCCTCGTCGAACAGGATAACACTTATGGTCGCGATCCGTTCGAATGCCTGAGAATTTCTCGCGATCATCTCTACAAGCTCGGTTATAAGGACTGGTTCGAACTGCCCGTCTGAAGACCTTTCCTGTATTCCGATAACCTATTATACAAGCCGCTTATACAAGCCGCTCTCCAAGATATGGAGGGTGGCTTTTTTATGAAAAAATCTCACCGCAAGCTTGACAAGAAAGAAAAGCTGTACTATTGTATTGTTGTATTAATCAATTAATACAGTAGTACAGATGCATACACAGAAACAAAGAGATGGAAAGGAGCCGGTCACAGCGATGGATTTTGATAACAGTTTACCGCTCTATCTGCAACTGGTCCGCGAGTGGCGTCGTCTGATCGTCAGCGGGAGATGGCCTGCCGGGAGTAAAGTAGAAAGCGTCCGGGACCTGGCGGGCCGTTACGGCGTCAATCCGAATACCGTTCAGCGGTCGCTGGCCGAGCTGGAGCGAGAGGGTCTGGCACAGAGTCAACGTACGATCGGACGCTTTATTACGGAGGACAAAGAGTTGATCGAACAAACGAAAAAAGCGCTGGCGCTGGAAGTCATCGAGCGTTTCGTACAAGAAGTAAACGATCTGAACCTGGAACGTGATTTCCTCATGAATCAAATAGATAAAGCGATACATGAGAAGGATACAGTGGAAAGGAGCGAATAAAATGCCTCGAATCGAACACGGCAGCTATTTACTGGAGGTTAACGATGTCAGCCATCGTTACGGCAGTTTCCCTGCCCTGCAGCATTTCAGCATGAAACTGGCACCCGGTCGAATTGTAGGTCTTCTGGGTCCCAACGGCAGCGGGAAAACTACTTTGCTAAAGATATTGGCCGGTTTACTGAGCGAATACGAAGGTGAAGTAAAAATTGCCGGCATGTCTCCCGGTCCCGAAACAAAAGCCAGGGTATCCTACTTGCCCGATACCTCTTATCTCAACAAACGTTTAAGGGCCTCCGAAGCCCTGGCCCTGTTCGCGAGATACTATAAAGATTTCAATCAGGATAAGGCGATGAAACTCCTGAAGCACTTTCGCCTCGATCCGAATCAGCGCATCTCCGATATGAGTAAGGGGATGCGTGAAAAACTTCAAATTGTTCTGGTTATGGCCCGCGATGCTGATATTTATCTGCTCGACGAACCGATCAGCGGTGTTGATCCTGCTTCTCGCGAAGTCGTACTGGATGCCTTGATCGAAAGCTATAGTGAAGATGCCTTAATGCTGATATCCACGCATCTGATCCAGGATATCGAAAGACTTCTGGATGAAGTTGTATTCCTGGACGAGGGTCAGCTGAGACTGGCAGGCGAAGCCGAAGCGTTAAGACTCGAATATAACATGAGCATCGATGGAATTTTCAGGGAGGTCTACAAATGGTCAGAAAGTTAATGGCGGACAATTTTCGCGAGATATGGCGTTACTGGAAAGGAATCGGTTTATCGGCGATCTTTGTCGTTTTGATCTCACTCGTTTTATTTTCGCTGAATCTGCCTTTTGTGTCGAACTTTGCTCTTGTGACGCCGGTTCTGGCGATGATCGTAACAGGCTTGTCTCTGCCCCTGATTCTGCTCGTCTCCTACTATCGCAGTCTATATAGTGCGGAGGGTTATCTCACCCATACTCTGCCCGTTCGCGGCAGAGATCTGTATCTGAGTAAAACAATCACGGCTTTCATCTGCCTGGTATTGGATTTACTGCTCATGGGTCTGTTGCTCTACTTCCTGAGCATAGCGACGGACCTCAATCACCGGCAGCCTGTCTTCACGGGGGTTAAAACCATATGGAGCGCCTTTACGACTCTGGATCATAAAGCGACAGTTATATCTCTTGTTCTTGCCTATGTCTGCTTTACCTTCTTTATGATGATTACTCAATTCGCCTTCGTCATTTCGAAAGGCAGCGAAGCCCGCTTCCACCGCCTGGGTCTTGGCGGAGTAGTGATCGTTTATCTGATTACCTATGTGCTGCAGCAGATTCTTTCTCTGGTCGGCATGATAGCCATACCGCTCGGAGTTCGTTTCGGAGTTCGGCCCGACGGCAGCATGAACGATATCCGACCGGTCTTCGAGTCCAGTATGAAATCCTTTACCAATGCGCTTCAAGGGCGAAGCGATGCGGACTTTACCATGGGCCTTGGATTCGTAATCCTACTGCTCGGCCTGGGAATCGTTTATGTTGTTCTCACGATCCGTTCGCTGGAAAAACACAGCAGTTTGCGATAACTTGGATTTTCTCGCTTTCAGACACGTGACAAAGTAAAATCCGGCAGCGCCTCAACGGGTACTGCCGGATTCTTTATGCTTCTCTCTTGTTCTGCAGAACTTGTTTTTACTTCACGGCATGTTTCGCTCTGACGCGATCATGCAGGATGTCCTCGTCGATGGCATTCTCGTTACGAGCCACCACGACACCGGATACAATCGAACCACTGACGTTCAAGGCTGTACGGCCCATATCGATAACAAACTCGACCGAGATCAAAATAGCAACCAGTTCGATCGGCAGACCCAGCAACGAAAGTAAAAGGATCGTCGCGTTCGTCGCACCTCCGCCAACACCGGCGATACCGATGGATGTAACCGCGGCATAGAGAATCAGAGGAATAAGGAAGGCGGGACTCCAGACATTCCAGCCCAGAGCGGCGGCAGCCATCGTGGCAACCATAGCCGGGTATACGCCGGCACAACCGTTCTGACCGATACTGGTTCCAAACGAACCGGCCAGGTTGGCATGCATCGTGCTGACACCCAGCGAGTCCGTCTGTGTCTTAATCGTCATCGGCAGGGCCGCAGCACTGCTGCGCGAGGTAAAGGCGAAGAGTAAGGTATTCGCGGTCTTCTTAATATAGCTGACCGGATTGATGCCGTTAACCGCGAGAATAATCAGCTGGACGATAAACATGACGATCAAAGCCACATAAGCAGCCAGTACGAAGGTAAAGAGATTGACGATGCTATCGACATCACTCGTCGAAGCAACGCGCGTCATGATCGCAAATACGCCAAACGGTGTCAGACCGATGACGAAGTCTGTAATCGTCATGACAATCTCGTTCACGGTATCGACACCGGTCATCAGACGATTACCCGTTTCTTCGTTTTCTTTACGAATAACCAAAAAGGCAAAGCCGAGTAAAATGGCGATGAAGACGATCGGCAGAGCGCTGTTCGCACTTAAAGCACTGACGAGGTTACTCGGGAAAATATTCAGCATAGCGGTAGGAATATTGGTTGGTTCGCGATCCGTCGCTTCCACACCGGCCAGCAGGCCGCTGGCATCCAGGCGGAAGACCTGAACACTCAGGAAACCGATGAAAGCGGCGATAGCCGTAGTGGCCAGCAATACGCCGATGATTTTCAAACCGCTTCGGGCGGCCTTATTCCCGCCTGTCGTCTTGGTAATCGCGTTCAAAATCGAAACCAAAACGATCGGTACAACGAGGAACTGCAGCAATCTGGTGAAGCCGCTGCCTACGATGTTGATCCAGTCTCTGGTCATCAATGTGACCGAAGAATCACGACCCAATGTCGCCTGGATGATACTGCCGAAAACCAAACCGGCGAGCAGAGCCAGCATGACACGAACAGTAAAACTGACATTCTTCCTCTGCAGGACAGCCAGAGCGATCAGTCCCAGGACGAATACAGCTAAAATAATGGTAAGGTACAAGTAATCCATAATTTGACTCCTTAGATAATCAACGAAACTATTTATCCCGGTAACTCATAACCGAAGTATCTAGTGTTCTGTCGTTGTTTCATGATAAATGATCAGCAACTATAATTCTGTAACCTTTGCCATATTGCATATCACAAAAGGGAGAGTGTTTTTCAACAACTCTCCCTCATTATCAATGACAAATAGTATCCGAGCCCTGAGCTTAACTCGCCTGTTCGCTGTTATCAGTTAGCCAGATATACCTGCCAGATCTCGTCATAGGTCTGATCGATTTCGGCACTGGAGTAGTAAACTTCCAGCGTATCCATCAGATCCGCATCCGGATAATAAGCCTTGTTTTCGCTCAGCTCCTTCGGCAATTTGGACAGTACGTCCAGGTGCGGTGTCGAATAACCGACATAAACGGCATTCTTTAAAGCAACTTCGGGGTCATACATGAAGTTAATGAAAGCATGAGCGCCTTCGACGTTCGGTGCATCTTCCGGAATAACCATCATGTCAACCGAGACATTCGATCCTTCGGGAAGAGCGTACTGAATCGCTTCCGGATCTTCTCCGCCTTCTTCCAGACGTTGCTGGATGACCGTGTGATCGCCGGACCATGCGATACCGGCAACGAGCTCGCCGGAAATGTACTTATCCTTCAGCTCGTCGATACCGACGATGGGACGAACGGTCTGGCGCTGCCCGATCAGAAGATCGGACGCTTCTTTCAGAGCGGCCGCGTCCAACGTGTTCATGCTGTAGCCCAGGTAGTTCAAAGTGGCTCCGATAGACTCGCGCATGGAATTATACATACCGATGCGGTTCTGCCATTGGGAATCAAAGAGCGGAGCCCAGACGGTTTTCGGGTCGCTGCTTGTAATCTCCGGAATATACTCGGTGTTATAGATCAAACCGACCGTGGTATAAAAATACGGTACGGCATAATCCAGGATGGCGTCGCTGACGGCCTGATCTTCCGCATAGTGAATATTCTTCAAAGCGGGATTCATGTACTCCTCGACATTCGGCAGCTTACTGTGATCCAGCGGCTGAAGCTTATCTTCGCGCATCAAACGGGTCACCATGTATTCCGACGGGAAGATGATATCGAATGTCTCCGTTTCGAGCTTCGCATACATTTTCTCGTTATCGTCAAATGTCGTATAAACGACACGGTACTGAGGATAAGCCTTTTCGAAGTCCTTAATCACGTCGCTGATCTCGTATTCCTCACCGTAAAGGGTGTAGGTATCGGCTTCTCTGCTCATATATTCGCCCCAGTTATAGACCAGGATAGGCTCGCGGTCGTCCATGGCGGAACAGCCGAAGAGAGTGCTTCCCAGAAGGGCCATGATGCCCGGAATCATCAAGATTCTCTGCCATTTCTTCATATGTTTTTTCCTTCCATTTCTCATGTTGCTACGGTTTGCAGGTAAGTGGATCTGTTGCTATGTTAATTTTCGAAGCTGTTCATGTCAGGTCCGCTTGTTGTTTTTCAGCTTCGCCGCACGAGACGATCTGACATTCACAATGATCAAAAGGATAAAGACGGCCATAAACATCAAGGTGGACAGAGCGTTAATCTGAGGATTGATGCTCTTTCTCGCCATCGAATAAATCGTCAGCGCCAGGGTGTTAACCTGATTGCCCGCCGTGAAGTAACTGATGACAAAGTCATCGATGGACAGAGTAAAAGTTAATATCAAGGCCGTCATGATACCCGGTTTGATCTCCGGAATAATGACTTTCATTACGGCTTCTCTCGGTGTACAGCCCAGATCCTGAGCCGCCTCATAGAGGTTTAGGTCCATCTGGCGAAGCTTGGGCATGATCGAAAGAATCGCGTAAGGTATATTAAAAGCGATGTGAGCCAGTAAGAGCGTAACAAATCCCGATTTCATCCGAATAAAATAGAAAAGCAACATCAGAGATATACCCGTAACCAGGTCAGGCGTGATATTCGGAATGTTCGTTACCGCCATAATGCTGCGGCGCACTTTACCCGGCAGCGTGTAAATACCGATCGATGAGATCACGGCAATCAAAGTGGCAAAGACAGCCGACAGTAAAGCGACCACCACCGTCGTTTGCAAAGCAGCCAGAATGTCCGAGTTCTGGAACAGTTTCACGTACCACTCCAGAGTAAATCCACCCCAGACCGCACGAGACTTCGATGCATTAAACGAAAAGACGATCAGTACGATGATGGGGATATAGAGAAACACGTAGATAAAGCCAAGGTACAGCTTGTTGATTCTGTCGCGCATCAGATAAGCCCTCCTTCCACTTCTTCCGGATCAACGTTCCGGTTGACGATCTGCATGCTGATCAGAACAAAGATCAAAAGCACGATCGACAGAGCAGAACCTGTCGTATAGTCCCTGGACACCATGTACTGGCGTTCGATCGCGTTACCGATCAGGAGATAACGTCCGCCGCCCAGCAGGTCCGGGACAAGGAAGGTCGTCATGGCGGGCATTAATACCATATTGATACCCGAAAGCACCCCGGGAACAGACATCGGCATGACCACGCGGCGCAGTGTCAGACTGCGGTTGGCACCTAAATCCGAAGCGGCTTCCAGAAGCTGAGGACTGATCTTAACCAGAACCGAATAAATCGGCAACACCATAAACGGCAGGTAGTTGTAAACCAGACCCAGACTGATGCCAAAATCGTTGTAAATCAAATTAACCGCCGGCAGATTAAACATCTTTAGCAAGTTATTGACGATGCCCATCGGTTCGAGCAGTGCCAGCCAGGCATATGTTCTCAAAAGAGCATTCATCCACATCGGCATGACAAACAAAAAGAGTAAAAGCGAACTGCCGCGTTTCTTATTAATCGACATCGAAGCCAGTATCCAGGCGGCCGGATAGCCGAGAATCAAGCAGAGAAAAGTCGCCAAAAGCGCGAAGATCACCGATTCGATAAATGCCTTGATGTAGATCGGCAGCTCGATCGTGCGACCGAAGAAATTGGAGAGGCCGAAAATACTAAGCGTAGCCGTTCGATCCGTATTGAAGATGTTCCGGAAGCCCTGCGTCGTGAAAAAGAGATCGCCGTTGGCATCGTATGCCGTAAAAGCGAAGAAAGCGACCAGGAGCAGCGGCACGATCGTGAACACCAGCATCCAGAGTATGTATGGATAGGCCAGCCTACCAAGTTTCTTGTTCATTTCCGCCGTGGCCCTCCTCTAAGTTGCTGATGCTCTGCGATTGGCCGGAATCCGGCGAATAAATCGACTTACGCATAATATGAATGTCGTCCGGATCAAAATCCAGACCAACGACTGAACCTTCTTCCGACTTATCGGTCGACTGGACGAGCCATTCGTTTTGATCGGTCTCGACGATCATCTCGTAATGAACACCTTTAAAGACGACCGAGGTAACGGTACCCGTGATGATCTGATCTGTGGGCTCGCACAGTGCGATGTCCTCGGGTCTGATGACTACATCGACATCCTCTTCTGGCATTCTGGGATCGACACAAGGGAAAAGACGACCTTCGATCGTTACTTCATAGTCTTTTTCCATGCGGCCGCGAAGGATATTCGATTCGCCGATAAACTGTGCCACAAACGCGTTTTCGGGTTCGTTGTAAATATCAATCGGCGTACCGATCTGCAGGATCTGACCTTCGTTCATGACTATAATCGTATCAGACATCGTTAAGGCTTCTTCCTGATCATGTGTCACATAGACGAAGGTGATGCCCAGTTCCTGTTGCATCTGCTTGAGCTCGACTTGCATGGCTTTTCTCATTTTCAAGTCCAAAGCACCCAGCGGCTCATCGAGAAGCAGGACCTTGGGTTGATTGATAATCGCCCGTGCGATGGCAACACGCTGCATCTGACCGCCGGAAAGCTGATCTATTTCTCGTTCGCCGTAACCGTCCAGGTCAACCATGCGAAGCGCCTTTTCGACACGTTCGGCTATCTCGCTTTCTTTTACTTTATTAATACGAAGACCAAAAGCCACGTTATCATAAACATTCAGGTACGGAAAAAGCGCATAGCGCTGGAAGACCGTATTCAAAGCACGTTTATGGGCAGGTATGGCCAGAAGATCCTTTCCTCCGAAAGTCACTTCGCCGGCATCCGCCCCTTCAAATCCGCCCAGGATTCGAAGCGTCGTGGTTTTACCGCAACCGGAAGGACCAAGAAGAGTTAAAAATTCATTTTCCCGGATATAAAATGAGATATCCTTCAGAACTTTCGTATCGCCAAAAGATTTCTCCAAGTTCAAGACCTCTATGATATGTTTTCTACCGGTCTTGTCCTTCAATCGATCTGCGCTTGCGAGGCTGGCTGCCTCTTGTCTCTCTGCTTGTTTTCTAAACATTTTCTCTTCTCCGATCCCGCTACTGCCGGCAAAGGGCTAACCCGTAAGTTCAACAGTATAAATTAGAATGTAGGCGGCGTGGCGACCCAGATAATGACGGCGTCACGCTTATAAGGATTTCTCAGTTCGTGAGGACGATCCGCTCTGTAATAGAATGAATCGCCTTGTTTGGCTTTAATAACCCGTTTATCCAGATAGATGTCAACTGCGCCTTTCAGCACATAACCAAATTCTTCGCCCTCGTGCGGATTATCGATAAACGAACGGCCGCCTGATTGAATTGTCATTAAAACCGGTTCCATTTGATTTTTCTGTGCGTTGGGTATCAGCCAGGTGGTTTTTGATTTAAGTTCCCGGTCTTCGCGGACCGCGTAATCTTCCTCGCTAAACACGATGGTCTCGATTTCATCCTTCTGAAAGAAGTCCGGCAAACTCGTTCCCAATGCGCTTAAGATATCGGTTAAGGTTGCGATGGACGGAGATGTCATATCGCGCTCCATCTGGGAGATAAAACCTTTCGACAATTCGCAGCGATCAGCGAGTTCTTCCTGCGTCAGATTGCCGCTCAATCTTAAATAGCGTATTTTCTCTCCAAGTGTCATGCCGTCTCCTTTCCGACCGCCGTCCTTCCGCTTACGGCCTAATCAAAATAAATCAAAATATTAAACCTTTAGTTTAGAAATACTAAACATCGAATTGATTATAAGAACGATAGTACCGCGTGTCAATCACATTTGGCCTTGATTTTTGAACAGAAAAAAGGAGCGTAAGATACGCTCCTTGTGTTAAAGCCGTCGGTCTGTCAACTCGATTTTCTTTTGACTTCTATATACCTGTTTATCAGGAATGAGGAAACAAGGGCAAATCCGCCAGCACGATAATATCATCGCGCCCGATCGCATCACCTTCCGCCAGTATCGCTGCTTTCGCTAACACCGTGGCACCTGCCTGTACGGCCAGTGCTTCGATCGCCGCCAGCGATTCGCCGCTGGAAATGACGTCGTCGATGATGGCCACTTTTTTACCGCGAAGCAACTCTGCATCATGACCGTCCAGGAACAACTGCTGCTCCTGACTGGTTGTGATGGAATTGACATGAACTTCGAGCGGATCCACCATGTAGGCCTTGGTACTTTTACGAGCGACGATATAGTAAGGCATCTCGCGAAGGGTAGCCATTTCATGAACCAGAGGAATTCCCTTGGCTTCGGCCGTTAAATAGTAATCCACTTCCGGTATGCGTTTATCCAGCTCCGGAGCGACCTTTACCACCAGCTGCGCGTCACCCAGAATAACAAAACTGGCGATACTCAGATTCGGTGAAATCGCCACGATGGGCAAACGACGAGTCAGACCTGCAATATTAAGCTCATAATAATCCATGATTATTCTCCTGTAAGTGAAAGGTATTATCAGATACCGAAACCCAAACCAAATAGGAAGCGAATGACCAGACCGGCAGCGATACCAACGAAGGGATCGACAACGGCCGTAACAGCCATGGTAACAGCGGCAATAACCGAAGATCCGGGCTCCGTACCGCTGAAAGCAAGCTGAGCATTACCGGGAATTGTGACGAAGGCCCCCAGGACAAAGAGGAAACCGGAGATGGATTCCGAAGGAATAAACTTCGCGAGCTTCGGCAGCAAGCCCAGAATTAAAATCAAACCCATGATCAACTGCATCAAGACCGCCGCACGAACCGGATTCGGCGCGGAAGCAGTAGCCGAGATAATGGCCTCGACCGACATACCGCCGAAGAGGGAGCTGGCCAGATCGGCGATACCGGAGTAGACGGTTAAGCCGTCGACGTTCAGCTTAGCAGCGTCCCCTGCGATACTGGCGGTAACCGAACCATAAGCGATATTTCCGCCGATGGTCATGCAGGCCATGGCCAGTGCGCCGCGCAAAATTTTCAGATTGAAAGCAGGCTTTACCAAAGCCATCTTGAAAGCCTTCTCCGAGGGAACGACTTCTTCGTTGTCTTTTTTCAGGAAGTAGCCGACGGCCGAAGAGACCACCATGGAAATAATGACGATCCAGAGCAGCTCCTTCGTGACAAAGAAATAAAGTAAAAGAGCGGTCGTAACGGAAACAGCCGTCACCGTTCGGTTCTTTTTGCCCATATCGAGAGCCGTACGGGCCAGCATGATACCGACACCGGCCATCATGGCATTCAGGATGATCGGACCGCTGAATTCGACAGCCCAACCCATGACACCGAAGACACCTAAAAGAATGGTGAGAACGGCGGCCCAAATGATCATGGAGATACGCTCTCTCTTATCGGAACCTACCTGTCCGGCCAGGACAATACTTTCTGCTTGAAACGAAATAGGTGCGACCGAGCCCAACATACCGCAGGCAGCCGCACCTATAAAGAATCCAAGCGACATGGGTACCGACGCAAAGCCGTATGACAACGCCAGCAACCCCTGCGGGATACCATTCATTACCGTAGCCAAGGCTGCCAGTAAATCTTGAAATAACTCAACGAACTGTTCCATTACTCAACCTCCAAATATTTGTTTTTTGGAAGTGACCAGTATACCGAATATCATCCGGAAAGGCACTTGCCAAAAACTACAAATACATGCACGAAAACCGACGTTTTTTGCAAATGTTTCCATTTGAGATTTTATAACTTTCTGTTATTATTATTGAGTTTCATCCGCAGGAAGCTGTTTCTGGCAGACATAATCAGTAAAGGAATCATTAAACATGTGGCTTATATTTGCATTGGTAACGACTTTGGCCTGGGGTGCGGCCGATCTCTTTTATAAAAAAGGTGCCGAACCGACGGATCGTTACAGTCATATTAAGACCGCCATCATGGTCGGTATTGTTATGGGCATTCACGGTATCGGCTACATGCTGGTCAATCAGCTCAGTTTCGACCTTTTTAATCTCGTCCTCTATTTCCCTGTTTCGTTTCTTTATATCTTGTCCATGACCGTCGGTTATCTGGGGCTGAGATATATCGAGCTGTCGATCTCTTCGCCGATTCAGAATTCGTCGGGTGCGGTCACGGCCATCCTTATCTTCCTGGTCTTCGGCACAAGACTCAGAGGCATCGAAGTCAGCTCGATTGTGATCATCACCGTCGGCATTCTGGCTCTGGCCGTTCTGGAACGTTACTATGATCAGGATGCCAAAGCGCTTAGTGCCGGCGACAAGAAGAAGTACAGCACGGGCCTTATCGCCATCATCTTCCCCATCCTCTATTGTGTCATCGACGGTTTGGGCACCTTTGCCGATGCGATTTACCTCGACGAAATGGCTCTCATCAACGAAGATCAGGCTCTTTTGGCCTATGAATTCACCTTCGCGATCGCAGCTCTCGTCTGCTACCTCTTCCTTCGTGCCAAAAAAGTTCCCTTCAACCCCCTCAAGGAAAAGGACAAAGGCATCGCGGCTCTTTTCGAAACAGCCGGTCAGTTCTTCTATGTATTTGCCATGGCGGATAATTCCATCATCGCCGCTCCCCTGATCGCGTCCTACAGCATGGTATCGGTCGTGCTTTCGCGCATCTTCCTGAAAGAAAAACTCAAAAAAGCTCAGTATGCGGCTGTCATTACCGTCCTCGTCGGCATTTTACTCCTCGCGATTTCTGAATACATGTAGATAGTTTTAACTGCCGGTGCTATGCTTGAAACGGCAGTGGCAAACCGCGGTCTGCAGCGCATTTGCTGCCGGCTGCGGTTTTTTTATTTGGGGAGATGCTTATGGAAAATCAAGACGAGATGCTGATTCATGTCTTAAGCACGATCTTTGGCCAGGAGATTGCTTCTGCTTCGTACCAAAGTAAGTCGCTTCACGGCGGAACACTGGGCGATGTCCGTTTGATCAGCGGAACAGCCCGGGCTAAGACGCAGCAGGAGTACCCTTATCAAGTCGTCCGGAAAACTCAAGCGAAGTGGGAGCGACCGGGCGATCCGGCTTCCTGGCGCCGGGAATACGATTTATATCACAGCCCTCTCATGTCAGTCTTTGGCAAGTCGCTCAGACCGCCCCGGCTTTATGCTTCCGCCTTACACGAAAACCGGATCGATCTATGGATGGAGTATATCGACGGCCCGACAGGTAGCCTGCTGACGATTGATATGCTCGAACAAGCGGCACGGGAACTGGCTCGTTTTCAGGCCAAGATTGCCAAAGATGACAAACTGATCTCTAAGATCGCTTGCCTTGGCGATAAAGATTTTCTGAAACGCGAATTTCAGCAGTGGCACAGTCAAAGTTTCAGTCGTGATTTCCTGATCTCAAAGGACTCCCGCTTACCGGATTTCCTAAAAGATCAACTGCTAAGCGGCCGGCTGCGTCTGATCGAAGGCAAGTCTTTCGAATACAGTTATCTGCGGTCAGACGACGGAAATATTCCGCAGCATCTCAAAGATATGATCATGGATGTCGACGAGAGAGCCCCGCTGATCTTCGAGCATTTCGAGAAACTGCCGACAGTCTTGTGTCACCGGGATTTCTGGATCGAAAACATCTTCAATCAGGACGGAGAAATCCGTCTGATCGACTGGGATACCGCAGGCCGGGGCTTCGCCGGCGAAGATATCATTAGTCTTGTCGTCGACGAGGTGCCTGCTGATCAGATAAAAGAAAATATCAGGCGGCTGGTACCCGCTTACTTAAACGAGTTCAGCCATGAAGCGATATAGAATCAGCACTTATTTTCGATACGAGTTTATCTTGTTATCGATAATAAGCCAGGCTTCTTCGTGATGCCATGTCCGCGGTTCATCGGAGCGGATGAAAGCCGTGTAAGGACGAAAACCCATCTGTTTATAAATATTAATCGCAGGATAGCTGTGGGTCTGAGATCCCAGATATATGCCTCCATCCAGACCCAGCTCGAAATACAAATTTATCAGGCGGGCAATCAGGGCACGAGCCAGACCCTTCCCCTGTGCTTCTTTACAGGTGGCCAGCCAATGCAGCTGAGGCATCTTTCGTCCGAGCTCCTCGCCTTCCCATAAAGCCACGGTAGCTACAGGCTGATCTTCCTTGTCCAGCACGAAGAGCATGCGCCAGGAGAGCCATTCTGGCTCGAGAGCAAAAGAGCGTTCCCAAACCTCCTTGGCTTTTTCGTAACTGTCGATGTGATCGGCATCCAGTTGAATACGAATCCAGTCTTCCATACGATCTCCCGTCTCGATGCGATAACCTTCCGGCAGATGTATCTCTTTTACCTTGGGATCTTCCAATATCATAAAAACAGGATAGTAAGGGACAAAACGATCGATCATAATGGCAGCTCCTTTGATACTTAATCAAGCTGATTTTAACATAATTCGTTACAAAAAAATGACCTCGCAGGCGCTGTCGCCGCGAGGTCAGATCTGGCTGCCAACGAAGGATTTGAACCCTCACAAACTGAACCAGAATCAGGTGTGCTACCATTACACTAGTTGGCAAAATCGTTTATCGAGCGAATACTGCTCAAGTCAACGTTCAGGATTATATCACGAAGAATTCACTTGTGCAACTACCTGGCGAAAAATCTTGAGCCGGAGTAATTCGGACAAATAAGGTAAGAAGCATTCACTTCTTTGATCCATTTTTACTTGTCAGGCTTCGGTTGAGCGTGATATCATGTCACAATATTCCGACGACGCTTCCAGCTGATCCGGAATAAATCTTATTGAATATGAGTTTCATATGTAGGTACACCATCACCGCGCGTTCGCGGAAAACATGAGGTGTGTAGAACGGAGGGAAATGTGAAACAACTTTTACGCCGGGGAGCCATGCTCCTCTCTATTGCGGTACTCGCTTTAAGCATCACGGCTTGTACCGGTCAAACACCCGCTGAAAGCACAGGATCAAATGACAGGATCGTCATCGGTATCTCGCAGTATATCGAGCATGCCGCTCTGGATGCTTCACGCGAAGGTTTCATCGACTATCTGGCCGAAAACGGTTATGTCGAAGGAGAAAATCTAACCATTAAGTTCCAGAATGCCCAAGGTGATCAAGCCAATGCGCAGACCATCGCTCAGCAGTTCGCTTCCGATTCTTTTGATTTACTTCTGGCGATTGCTACACCGTCGGCTCAAGCGCTGGCCAACGCCATTACCGATACGCCGATACTCATCACGGCGGTGACCGATCCGGAAGATTCCGACCTGGTTTTATCCAACGAGAAGCCGGGAACCAATGTCACCGGCACATCCGATCTGAACCCCATCACCGAACAAATCGATTTACTGGTCCGTTTGCTTCCCGAAGCCAAAACGGTCGGTATTCTTTATGCATCGTCCGAACCCAATTCGGTCCTTCAGGGTAAATTAGCTCAGGAAGCTCTCTCGGACAAAGGGCTGACGGGCGAGATTTATACGACTCCGGACAGCAATAATCTCCAGGCGGTAATCGAGTCCACAATCGGAAAAGTCGATGCCTGGTATATACCGACGGACAATCTCTTTGCCTCATCTATGGGTATCGTCAGACAAGTCGCCGAAGAAGCGAATATGCCCGTTATCATCGGAGAAAAGAACATGATGGACGGCGGCGGACTGGCGACGGTCGCTCTTGATTATTATGAACTTGGTAAAATGACAGCCGGAATGGCGATCGACATCCTCGAAAACGGCCAGGATCCGGCCGATATGCCCATCCAATATCAGCAGAACCCCAAGATCTATATTAATGAAGAATTCGCAGATGCCATCGGTCTCGAAATAGATCCGGCCATACTCGCAGAAGCCGCCAAAGAGGATTAAACGGGCTTTCGTTCAGCTTTTTTCAGCAATTCGAACAAGCTGCTTTGCAGACTTGACAAGATTGGGCAAGCCAAAATCTTCATGCTATCATTACTTAAATTTAGGAGCGGAAACCACTGCACATACGCTAATTGACCGTACCACTGTATTTAGAGAAAGATCAATGCTCGGAAAAGAGGAGAAAATGAAACAGTTCATACGTCGAGGTTCGCTATTCCTCGCAGGCATCGCACTGACAGTTGCCCTGGCTGCTTGCGGCGGCAGTCCTGCCGCGACCACAGGCAGCGGCGACAGCGATATGAAAAAAGCCATTTCGATCGCGATTTCGCAGTTCGTCGAACATGACGCGCTGGATGCTTCCCGCGAAGGATTTCTGGATAGACTGGCCGAACACGGTTACGTAGAAGGAGAAAATCTGACCGTTGACCTTCAGATCGCCCAAGGCGAACCGTCAAACGCTCAGACGATTGCGCAGAACATTGCGGCCGACAGTTCAAAACTGGATCTGATATTGGGTATCGCGACACCGTCTGCCGAAGCCCTGGTTAACTTGATCGATGACGTGCCGATTCTTTTAACCGCCGTTACCGATCCGGCTGCCTCTCATCTGGTTGAATCCAACGAGAAGCCCGGGCGAAATGTCACGGGAACATCGGATCTCAACCCCATCAAAGAACAACTCGATCTGCTGGTTCGCCTGGTTCCGGATGTCCGGAATGTGGCTGTCATGTACGCCACATCCGAATCAAACTCGGTTTTTCAGGGTGAACTGGCCATGAAGTATCTGGACGAGATCGGCTTAAACGGCACGATCTATTCCACGCCCAACAGCAACGACCTCCAATCGGTGATCGAGTCGAGCGTCGGAAAGGTCGATGCCTGGTACATTCCGACGGATAACGTCTTTGCCTCGGCGATGAGCATCGTCAGACAAGTAGCTGTCGAAGCCAGGATACCCGTAATCGCAGGCGAAGAAAATGCCATGAACAACGGCGGTCTGGCGACGGTGAGCCTGGATTACTACGTTCTGGGTCAGATGACGGCGGATATGGCGGTTGAAATTCTCGAAGAAGGAAAAGATCCCGCCTTGATGCCCATTCGCTATCAGGAGAATCCCAAGATTCACATCAATCAGAGTTTCGCAGACGATATCGACCTTGAAATCCCCGAGGATATTCTGGCGGAAGCAGGAGTAAATAAATGAGCGGTTTATCAATGGCCTTGGGCAGCGGTGTTGTCCAGGGACTTCTCTGGGGCGTGATGGCACTTGGCCTTTATATCACGTTTCGTTTACTGAAAATTTCTGACTTAACGGTCGACGGCAGCTTCACCACGGGCGGAGCCGTCGCGGCTGTTTGCATCATGGGCGGCTGGAATCCTTTTTTGGCCATCATCGCGGCGACGGTGGCAGGTATGGTTGCCGGTGCGATTACCGGTATTCTGCATACTCAGATGAAAATCCCCGCGCTTCTGAGCGGAATTCTGACTCAAATCGCCTTATACACGATAAATCTTCGCATCATGGGTAAGCCGAATATTCCTCTGCTGCAGGTGGGAACGATTTTCTCGGCTGCCAGAGACTCCGCGCTATCGCGTAATCTCTACAGTTTTCTGATCTCGCTGCCGATTTTGCTCGTTGTTATCGCTTTAATGTACTGGTTCTTCGGTACCGAGATCGGTACGGCGGTTCGTGCCACGGGCGATAACCCGAAGATGGTGCGTGCCCTGGGCATAAATACTTCCTTGACGACGGTCCTGGGACTCATCCTCGGCAACGGTCTGGTTGCCATGAGCGGCGCACTGGTCGCCCAGCAACAGGGCTTCGCCGATATCGGGATGGGAACAGGCGCGATCGTCATCGGTCTGGCCGCTATTATCATCGGCGAGACACTCTTCTTCCAGAATCATTTTATGCTGCGCCTGATCGGCGTACTGATCGGCTCGGTCCTTTATCGTCTGGCCATCACCATCGTTTTACGTTGGGATCCGATCGAATCCTACGACCTCAAACTTTTCACGGCTATTATCGTGGCGCTGGCCCTATGGCTGCCTCAGCTGTCTTCCAATATTAAAGTAAGACGTTTGCGTCGCATCCATGCCAGACAGTTATCCGAAGGAGGTGACTCGAATGCTCAAGATTAAAAACCTCCACATCACCTTTAATCCGGGTACACCGAACGCGAACCAGGTTTTCGAAGGTTTGGATCTGGAAATCAAGGCCGGCGAGTTTGTCACCGTAATCGGCGGCAACGGGTCGGGTAAATCCACCTTGATGAATCTGATAGCAGGCGTCTATATGCCCGACAACGGTCAGATCCGCATCGACGGTCACGATATTACCTATACTCCCGAGCACGCCAGGGCAGCCTTACTGGGGCGCGTGTTCCAGGACCCTTTACAGGGTACTGCCGGCGACATGGAAATATCCGAAAACCTGGCTATGGCCGCTCTGCGCGGTCAAAAGCGCACACTCGGCTGGAATGCCAAAAAGAGCGAAGTCAAGCGCTATAAGGAAATGCTGGCCTCTCTTGATCTCGGTCTCGAAGACAGGCTGCATCAGAAAGTGAAATTACTGTCCGGCGGACAGCGTCAGGCCCTGACCTTGTTGATGGCCACGATGAACAAACCCAGCCTCCTGCTGCTGGACGAACACACGGCGGCGCTGGATCCCAAAACCGCCGCTAAAGTCATGGAAGTCACCGAGCGTGTTGTTTCGAAGAACAATCTGACCACGCTGATGATCACACATAACATGCAGCAGGCCATCACCTATGGTGATCGTCTCCTGATGATGAATGCCGGCAGGCTGGTCCTCGATATCTCCGGCGAAGAGAAAAAGCGCCTTACCGTCGAAGACTTGCTCCGTCAGTTCAGCGCGAAGGATCCCGAGGCCGTAGGCGACCTCGGCGACCGCATGCTATTGTCTTAAAGTCCGTGAATCATGTCTTCGGGTTTAACCCAGGCATCGTATTCCTCAGCCGTTAAATAGCCCAATTTCAGGCCTGCTTCCTTAAGGGACAGGCCTTTTTCATGTGCAAGTTTCGCAATTCGTGCCGCTTTATCGTAGCCGATATACGGATTCAAAGCCGTGACCAGCATCAGGGAGTTCTCGAGGTTGGCCGCGAGACGCTCTTCGTTGGCCTCGATACCGTCCATGCACTTTTCGGCGAAATTCACACAGCCGTCCGCGAGAAGCCGAATCGACTGTATAACCGTGTCCGCCAGAAGCGGCAGAAAGACATTCAGCTGAAGATGACCCTGCGAAGCCGCAATCGAAACGGTGGTCTGGTTTCCCATGACACGAGCCGCAACCATGGTGAGTGCTTCCGCCTGAGTCGGATTTACCTTACCCGGCATAATCGAGCTGCCCGGTTCGTTGGCCGGCAGTTCCAGTTCGCCGATCCCGCTGCGGGGTCCGCTGCCCAGGAGACGGATATCGTTGGCGATTTTCATCAGGTTGGCTGCCAGAGTGTCGAGACTGCCGTGAAAGAAGAGTACGGCGTCACGGCTGGATAAAGCCCGAAACTTGTCGGTCTCGGATTCGAAACAGGTACCGGTGAGTTCAGACAGCAGAGCGGCACAGTCTTCGCCGAAACCCTCTACAGTATTCAGGCCCGTTCCCACGGCTGTTCCGCCGAGTGCCAGCGGTCTGAGGTAGTCCATGGCAGCTACGATCATATTCCTGTTCGCATCGAGCATAGATGAAAAAGCACCGATCTCCTGGCCCAGACTTAAGGGAGTCGCATCCTGCAGATGCGTGCGGCCGATTTTGATTAGATCCGCAAATCGCAAAGAAAGCCTGCGGCAGGATTCGCTCAGGCGTTCCACCGCCGGCAGTAAACGGTTTTCGGCCAAACGAAGCAAAGTCATATGGAGCGCGGAAGGAAAGACATCGTTGGAACTCTGCCCGCGATTGACATGGTCGTTCGGATGGACCAGAAGATCCGGTTTCAGCTGTCGGGCCCGATGCGCGATGACTTCGTTCACGTTCATGTTGCTCTGCGTACCGCTGCCGGTCTGCCAGACCGAAAGCGGGAATTCCGTATCCCACTTTCCCGCGGCCACTTCCGCCGCGGCTTCGGCGATGACCTCGGCAAGTTCCGGATCGAGTATCCCTCTCTTACCGTTGACCATGGCAGCAGCCTGCTTGATCAAAGCCAGATTATGAATTAACTCCATCGGCATCTTTTCAGTACCGATTCGAAAGTTCCGCCGGCTCCGCTCGGTTTGAGCTCCCCATAATCTGGACGCCTCTACTTCAATATCTCCCATGGAATCCCGTTCGATTCGAACACTCACGACACTACCCGCCTTTCAATCAATCAAGCTTACATGCTATATCACTTATGCCCTGACAGTCGCAGCCAGGCGCTCCAGCCGTGGCAGCGCATAGCCATAAAAACGTTTAAACGATTCGCAGAAATAGTTCAAACTCATCTCGCCTTCGAGAGCAGGCTCGCGATCACGACGGCAACCTCCCCGGCAAAGCGGCAGATAGCGGCAGCTCTGACAATCGGCTGCGATCGGCCGAGACATCTCGATAAAGCCCAGCTCGTCTCGCTTCGCTTCAAGATCAGCCCAGCTCGTTTCCTTGATATTCCCGAGCTTCCATTCATCCAGAACATAAAAGTCACAAGGGTATACTTCTCCGTTTGCCTCGACAACCAGCTGTCTGGCACAGACCCCGGCCATACCGCAACTCTCCGGCGGATAGCCACGCAGCATGCCGACCAGATTTTCGAAGAAGCGAATATAAACGAAATTCCTCCGGCTGACGTCTCTATACCAGTTGTCGAAGAGATCACAGAGAAATTGACCATAATCTCCCGGTGTCAGCGACCATTCATCAGCTCCCCGTTCTTCGCCCAGCGGATCCAGGCAGGGAATAAACTGCATATAACGCAGATTATGCGAAAGATAGAATTCATAGACGCGGGAAGCATTTTGGGCAACTTCCTTCGTGACCACGGTCAGAATATTGAACGGGATGTCGTGCTCTTCCAGACGTTTCGCCGTCGCCCAAACATCCTTGAAACTGCCGTCCCCGCCGACGTGTACGCGGCGACGGTCATGCATACCCCGGGTACCGTCAAGCGACAGGCCCACGAGGAAACGATTCTTCTTCAGGTACAAGGCCCATTGATCGTCGATTAAGATACCGTTGGTCTGGATCGCATGATGCACGTCGATTCCTCTGGTGTTATAGCGCTCTTCGAAGTCGATGAGTTTCTCGAAAAAGGCCAGCCCCGCCAGAGTCGGTTCTCCTCCCTGAAAAGCGAAAGTCACGCTCTCGTCGGCGAGTTCAAAACTCTTTTTCACCAGCGTTTCCAGCGTATCATAAGACATCCGCCCGTATGACGGTACTTCTCGCTTCGAAGACACGTCGGCATAAAAACAATAACGGCAGGCCAGATTACATGCACTGGAAGCCGGCTTAATCAAAAGATGCAAAGGGGGCATTTACTCTATTCCTTCCAAATCAGGGTTATCGCTTCCGGGCACGGCCGGTGCCGGGAAAGCTTCATAAACACTTAGCCAGGTAGTCAGATAAGGACTGTCGGCCATCAAGTCGAGCCCCTCTTCCAGCAGCCCCAGCGCGGCGTCTTTATCTCCCTGGCCCCAGGCAGCTTTAGCCCTGGTGATATACAGTTGCTCGACAATCTCGCGGATATCCAGATAAGCTTTCACGATGTTCGGATCATCGGGATAAACACGCTTGGCATTCTCCAGGCGGATCAGAGCCAGATCATAATCCTGATTCTCTATATCTTTGGTGCTTTGGTCAAGGATAGCCTCTTTCGAGATCTTCCTTTGCTTTAGGAGAACTTCGGTTTCAAGCTCGGTCCATGTACGCTCTCCCGGAACGATGAGGTCGGCCTCCTTCAAATCAGTCAACGCAGCGGCAAACGCCTCGCGATCGATCATGTTCTGTATGTCGCGCTCGACCTCGCGGATGTAGCGTCCGCGCAGTTCGCCAAGCCGTACCTGAGTTTCCTCATAATTCGGATCGAGCAGCTGCACCTGAGAGTAAAGCCGTATCGCTTCGCCGACATCTCCCCGAAGCTCGGCTTGCCTGGCCTGCCCGAAGGCCTCCAGAGACTGCTTCAGAACAGCCAGATCCGCTTCGGCCAAATCAATCAGAAGACTGTCTGTCATCAAACGGGCTTCCCGCATCTCGGTCAGGACATCACGAATCTCCTGCTCGTCCATTTCTTTTTCGGCATAGGCTTCCTTGAGTGCCTCCAACTGGCGCACCACCAGACCCTGGGCCTGCTGTTCAAGCTCCAGGTCTCCACGTATATCTTCGGCAAAGTACCTGCCCGCGGCCGCATACGAACCCCTGCGCAAGGCATCCTGATAACGCCCGATCTGAGGATCAAATGTACTGTAATTGATTAAAGAAAGGACCGTAATCAGTAGTAGCAGGACAATGCCAAGCAATATGACCACCATTTGATTTTGACGTATCCTGGCCAGAATCGTCGTCAGAATATTTTTCATGGCGACACCTCCAGATCCAGAATGAAAGCCCAGGCCTCGTTTTTTGTATTGCGATTGACAAGCTTCACCGTGAGTTCGTCGGCGATAAAGGGCAGATCCAGGTGGAAGCTTTCTTCATCCTTCGCTTCGTTCAAGTTTAAAGCGAGCAAAGGACGGTTCCCCGACAGAAGAAGAATCTGCAGATCCTGATGATTCTCCTCCCGGGCAAGCAGAGCCTCTCCGCCATCCAAGAAGAGCTGATTCATAAAGCCCTGCGACAATGAACCCTCGTCAAGCCAGGCCACGCTGCCCCGGATGCGCTTGAAGCTGCTCTCTGTCTTCCAGGTCAAGCCCAGGCGGGTATCCTGACTGATCAGATAAGGCTCGCGATATCGGTTGCCTTCGGTGTCACGCACATTCGGAATGCGCAGTGGTTCCAAAGTCTCTTCGCCGGCTGACCCCTCATCCGACGGCTCCTCTAAATCGAGTTCTACCAGAGTCTTCCATCGGGCATTAATAGCATTTTCTTTTCGTTCTTCCAGCGCTTTCATGTAACTTCTGTAATCGGCCAGTGCATCGAAACTGCCCTCATGATAGAAGCTGCTCTCTGTTAGAAAAAGTCTAACGGCATGCTGCGTCCTTATACTCGTCAGAATCTCTTCAGGCAAGGCCTCCCCTGCGTATGTTAAACGGGCGGTCATGCTAAACAGCTTGCTGCGTTCGATTCTGCTGTCCAGCGTATAAGCCGGATCATTCAAGGCAAGTTCGACGGTTTCTGTGATATCGCCCGAACGCAGTTCGACGAACATGCGTAATAAATCCGGATCAAGATCCAGACTGTTCAGAATATCTTCGTTGTATTCAAGAACCAGCCTGCTTTGGAAACGGTTGGCGCCCGGTTGAAGCCACCACAGTTCGATTCGTTCTTCCGGGAAGCTCGGCGGAGCAGGGAAAATTTCTACCACGGCATCACCGAAGTTCGCCCGCCACTCGCTCATCAGTGCCAGGCCGGGATCGAGTGCCAGCAGTTCCGGACCTGCCTTCATATACGTATCAAAGGTATAATTCAAAGCCCGCTCGATCTCTTCTTGTTTCGTCAGCAGTCTGGCCGCATCCGGGAGTAAATCGAGGGCCTCGTCCAGGACAGCCAGAGCTGCCGCATAGGACCGGCCGGCCAGCAGGCGATCGATTCTTTCCGCCGCTTCATTTAGAATATTCGCGCGCAAACGCGCCGCCTCCGCACGGAGCAGCCTTATATCTGTCTGTATATTTGCCTGGCGAAGCACATGATCTTCCAGCTGCGAAATATCGAGTTCCGCTAGCTCCTCCAGATATGAAATAGCCGTATCCAAAATATGCAGGCTAAAGACCATATTGCCTGCGTCTTCGGCCAGCCGGGCTTGTTCCATCATAAATTGCCGATAACGGTCATCGGCTCTGTACAGCGTTTTTCCGTAAGCATCGACTAGCTTCTCGTCTTCGGGCAGCTCTTTCAATGCGGCTTCAAGAATGCTGACACTACCCAGATACTCGCCCTCCTCGACCAGCGCAGCCGCTTCTTCGATCACGGCATCCCGATAGGCAGCCAGACTGCGCCTTAAGCCTTCCCGGGCCACATCGTAATAAGGATCGCTTGGGTCTACGAACCGATACGCTTGCGCGGCGGCCAGATATTCGCCTGCGCCCCAGGCCACGCGACCCGCCTCGTACTGCAATTTGGACCGGTTATCCAGATTAATCCGTTCATAAGCTTCCGTTATTTTATTCGTGGGGATAAAGATGCCGCTTTGTTCCAGGGCGCGAATGGCGCCTTCGGCACGTTCATAGTTAATCCTGACGGCATGGAAATCGTCTTGAATCGCCTCCAGCGCCTCGAGCGCGATCCGCTCGGCTTCGGCCTGCAATTCGACATCACCGAAGAGCTCTTCGAAGTAAACGCTTCGTGCCTGCTTGATTTGCTTTTCATCCAGATAGGTTCTGTAACGCTCGATGGCCGTGGAAGCTTCCGGACTTCTTTGCCCGAAAAAGAGACTTGTCCCGCCTGCAATCAGGAGCAGTACAAGCACAAAGAGTAACAGCCTCCATGGAGACAGCTGCCTTCCCCGTTTCTTCCCGTCCATTCTCATTCCCTTCGCTCAATCGAGTTTATCTATCTTTATATGAATAGTGGCAAAGATAGTATTCTTCTACCATTATACTCTATAAGACTTTCCTCTATCTGCCAAAATTCCGATTTTCCCGGCATTACTCCTCATGGCACTTCACGTCAGTCGGCTTTGATGTACAATCTTCTCATAAGTTTGGAAAGAAGGTCTATGAATGAAAAAATCTGCTAACGAAGTGCGTCTCTACCAAGGCAAAGACAAGTATATCCCGCGCGTTGCCGCGGTTCATGACATCTGCGGCTATGGAAAATGCAGCCTCACCGTAGCCATCCCGGTGCTCTCTGCCGGCGGTATCGATGTCTGCCCCGTTCCCACGGCGATCTTCTCTTCACACACGATGTATCCTGCCTACACCATGCGTGACACAACCGAAGATCTGCAGAAGTATATCGACGCCTGGGCCAATATCGACGTGGATCTGGACGCGATTTACAGCGGTTTTCTCGGTTCCAAGGATCAGATCGACATCATTCTCGAACTGAAAAACCGTTACCCGCATGCCCTCATGATCATCGACCCTGTCATGGCCGATCACGGTAAGATGTATCCGACCTATACGCAGGAGCTATGCGACGAAATGAAACGTCTGGCCGCCGTCGCCGACGTGCTCACGCCTAATCTGACCGAAGCATCCTTCCTGACCGGCCTGCCCTATACCGGCCAGAGCCCGTCTCGAGAAGAGATCGACCGCCTGATGGATGCCCTGCTCGAACTCGGAGCCAAATACATCGTCCTGAAGGGCATCACCGACAATGCCGGTTCGATCACCAACTTCATCGCCGGCCACGATATCAAGACATCATCGATCAGCGGTCCGCTATATCCCGTGTCGCTGCATGGTACCGGTGACCTCTTCGCCAGTGTTTTGAGTGCCGTACTCATGTCCGGAAAAGATCTGGAGCAGGCCACGGCTTTTGCCACGGAATTTGTTTACCATGCGATCGAAATTTCGACCGATCAGCCCGACTACCAAAGAAGAGGCGTCAACTTCGAACCACTGCTTGGCGGCATCGCGGAGTTTATCGCCCGCGACTAAAATGCATGGCTATATTGAAGAAATAAGATAGTTATACAGGCGATGGGAGTTGATTATGTGTCCCGAAAGAGCCTCGACAAGAACAAGAAGAATGACTTTAGCCCCGCACGACAAAGGAGCCTTTCCGGTCGCGTAATCTTCTTGCTTGCCACCTTGACCGCCTTATTCTTTACCGCTCTGACAGCTTATCTGATGCGAGCCGCTCCCTCCTCTGCTGCATTCATCGTTAATCCGCTCGTCTTTCCGGCCCGATATGGTTCATCGATCCTATCGGAGCTCTTGGAAAATGGAGCGGATTTTCTTTTGTCGAGACATAACGGGGGACTAGAGATCTTTCGCACGAACGATGTCCGGGATTCTATCATGGCCTCCGAACCCGGCTACTATAAAATCATCATGGCACCGATTACCTATACGAAGCGACCGGGTTCGGGAAACGGGCTGAGCCTGATGATTCAAACACCGGGCGGCCGTACCATACTGATAGACGGCGGCATGCAAGCACTATCCCCGGACGGTAGTCGAATCATTCACGGCCCCGGCACGGGCGAGCTGGACAATCTTAAGCAGTGGCTGGAAGCCCATACCAACGGGGCTGTCGATCTCTGGATTCTTACCCACCCGCATAACGATCACGTTCGCAGCGCAGCGGCCGTTATTTATGACTGGACAATTCCGATCGGCCTCTTAATGAGTGTGGATTATCCGAAAAAACTGCATGATGAAGAAGTCTTCGATGAAAACGAGCACCAATCTGCTTTTTACTATGACGCGGTGGATGAAATGATCGAAAGAAGACGTTACGCGACGATTCGTGCCGGCTTCGAACTGGAAATCGATGGCGTGCGAGTGGAATTTCTCAACGCCTATAACGAAGATCTGTGGCGGGAAAATGACTCTTCGGCCGTGATCCGTTTTCAATTCGAAGGTTCTAAACACAAGCTGCTGGTTCTGGGCGATATCCAAGACGATGCCACCACTCGCTTAATCGAGCGCTATGAAAATCGGCTTGATGCCTCGATTGTTCAGCTGGCCCATCACGGCCTGGACGCGCTTACCGAACTTTACGACATAATAAAACCGGCCTACGGATTACTTTCGGCCGGTCCGGGGCTGGCAGACAACCCCGATGTTCAAGCAAACAGTCGCTATCTAGAGGAACATTTCGACAGCGAGCTGTTTAGGGCGTTTGAGGAATGGACGGTTTTCAAATTGGCCGTCAATGACTAGAACAATACGGGATTGCGAGCCAGATCGATCGTCCGTCTGGTTTCGGCCGACAGTCTCGTGATCTCGGCCCAGTTCTCCGTCTCCAGTAACTCGTCGCTGATCATATAGCTGCCTCCGCAGGCAAAGATGCACTTGAGCTGAGCGTATTGACCCAGATTCGACAGGTTAACGCCGCCGGTCGGCACGAAACGCACATTGGAGAAAGGAGCACTTAAAGCCTTGATCGTCTTCATGCCGCCATACTGTTCAGCCGGAAAGAATTTCACCACGGACAAACCCAGCTTCATCGCAGCTTGAATCTCCGTCGGCGTAACCGCGCCCGGGAATACCGCGACGCCTTCGGACTGCGCATATCGTACGATGTCTTCATCCAGCCCAGGACTGACGATAAAGAGAGCGCCGGCCTCAACCGCGGACTTCGCCTGGTCCATGGTCAGGACCGTACCGGCTCCGACCAGCATCTCGGGATAAGCTTCCCGCATCAAGCGAATCGCAATATCGGCACCTGCCGCGCGAAAAGTCACTTCCGCCGCCGGGATGCCGCCCTCGATCAGAGCGGCCGCCAGCTTCACTGCATCTCTTTCCGGATGATTAAGTTTAATGACGGGCAGAAAGCCGATCTCTTCGCATCGTTTCATAACATCTAACATATTAAGCTCCTTCATTCACAGGCGAATTTGGACATTTATCTGTAGCCTATTGTAGGTTATCACGATAGCAGCTTGCAAGAGTTAAGAGCTCGAACAGACCCGTTTCCAAGCCGAAATATCAATCCAGATAGTCCAGGATCTGTCGCCAGGATTCATACAATCGATCCATGGACCAGGCCGCATTCGCAGGCGAGGTGCTCGGTAAGAGTCCGGCTTCATAACCATAGCGTTTATACTGCCATTTCCGATATAGCTTATACGAGGTCCCCCCGTTGCAAAAGACCATCCGAATATCAGCCGTTTCTAATATCCGGCCCAAATCCGTCGGTGTCGCATTTCGAATCGAACTGTCCGACGATCCGATGATCTCGCAGGATGCGATCGTATCCCATAAGGCTATACCGCGTTGAAGCAAGTGCTTGCGGGCACGCTCCGGTTCCCGGGCTGTCAGCGGCGGATCGATGTCCAGAATTCTTGACATCAAAGACCAGAAACGGTTTTGGGGATGTCCGTAAGGAAAGGCAGCTTCTCTCGTTTTAACGGAGGGGAAGCTTCCAAGGATCAGAATGCGACTGTTTTCGTCAAAGGTCGGTTCGATGGAATGTATAATAAAATCATGTTCGCTCATACCTTGATTCTACTAAAGCCTGAATGGCTTTGCAGACACAGGTGCTCCTTTGCCGCTTTTACAGAAAGACATTTGCACAAAATCGGGCGACAGGCCTGATTCTACTTTTCAGATACCGGACGGAGAGGTACAATTGAAGCAATATGTTGGCTTTGAGTGAGGTAAAAATGATAATGAGTGATTTTATACAGGGTCATGAGAAAGTCCTGATTCTGGATTTTGGCGGGCAGTATGCCCAGTTGATCGGCCGGCGTGTCCGCGATCTGAATGTTTATTGTGAAGTTCTTCCCTACCGTACGCCGCTTGATCAGATCAGGAACGCTAACTATAAGGCGATCATTTTTACCGGCGGTCCCAAGAGCGTTTATGCCGAAGGCAGCCCGAGCTATGATCCGGCGATCTTCGATTTAGGCATCCCGGTTCTCGGCATCTGCTATGGTGCACAACTCATGGCGCATCTGCTGGGCGGTGAAGTCTTGTCCGACCCCAATGGAAAAGAATACGGCAACACTGTCATTCATGTCACAGACTGCACGGATCCTCTGATGACCGGAGCCTCTTATAAATCCGTGGCCTGGATGAGTCACGGCGATCGCATCGAGCGCATGCCCGAAGGTTTCGTGAAAACAGCTTCCTCGGAAGCCTGCCCGATCGCGGCAATGTCTCATGCCAAAAAGAAATTTTACGCCACCCAGTTCCATCCTGAAGTAAATCATACAACGGACGGAACACTCATGCTCTCGAACTTCCTCTTCAAGGTTGCCGGTCTTTCCGCTGACTGGAAGATGTCCACCTTCGTCGAGCAGACCATCGCCGACTTGAAAGTACGCCTGGCCGGTAAGAAGATTCTCTGTGCCTTCAGCGGCGGTGTCGACTCGGCCGTAGCGGCTCTCCTGATACATCGCGCCGTCGGTCAGAATCTGCACTGCATCTTCGTAGACCACGGTCTCTTACGAAAAGACGAAGCCAGGCAGGTTGAAGAAGTCTTTGGCAATCACTTCCGGATGAATCTGAAGCGTGTAGATGCAGGTGATCGTTTCCTCGGTCGTCTGGCCGGCATCACCGATCCCGAAACGAAGCGCAAGATCATCGGAGAAGAGTTTATTCGCGTCTTCGAAGAAGAAGCCAAGAAGATCGGTGCGGTCGATGTTCTGGTCCAGGGCACCATTTATCCTGACGTTATCGAAAGCGGTACGGACGACGCAGCCGTTATCAAGAGCCACCACAACGTCGGAGGTCTTCCCGATAACATCGAGTTCAAGGAATTAGTCGAGCCACTTCGCGACCTGTTTAAAGACGAAGTCCGCAGAGCCGGCGAAGAACTCGGCATGCCCGAGGAACTGGTCTGGCGTCAGCCCTTCCCCGGTCCCGGACTTGCGGTTCGTATTCTAGGCGAGATCACGGCCGATAAGGTAAAACTTCTGCAGGAAGCAGATGCCATCTACAGAGACGAAATCTTCAAGGCAGGTCTTCACCGCAGCATTTCTCAGTACTTCGCCGTATTGACGAATATGCGCTCGGTAGGCGTCATGGGAGATGCCCGAACCTACGATTACACGATCGCTCTACGCGGTGTCACAACAAGCGATTTCATGACAGCCGACTGGGCCAAGATTCCTTTCGATGTCCTGGAGCGCGTATCCACGCGAATCGTTAACGAAGTCGGACATATCAACCGTATCGTATACGACATCACGAGCAAACCCCCGAGCACCATCGAGTGGGAGTAAGCCTCATATAAGCTTTCACGAAGGTAAGTATGCTTTAACAAGATCTGAGTTCTTATGAGTAAAGAAAAAGAGCTATCCGATTGTTATCAATCGAGTAGCTCTTTTTTCATTCGTTCAGATCGATAAACCGAAGATTATCTCCTGATATACAGCGGCATATCATACTCGTCTCTTCCGTTTTCGACAAAACCAATGGACTGCCAAAACCTTACAGAGTCTTCTTTTTCGGAGTTCAGTTCGTAATAGATAGCTCCGTCGGCTTTCGTATATTGCTCCAGGGCATCAAAACACCTGTGACCCGTGCCATTGCCCCGATATTCCGGAAAAACCCAGAAATCCAATATGAAACATTTCCCGTCCTCGCTCTTATACGTGCAAAAGGAGGCAGCAGCAATTCTTACTTCGCCTAAACGAAAATAAACGAGATGGAGCCTGTCTTTTTCACGAGCCATGAGTTTCTCGATAATCCCCCGGTACTCGCTTCCTTCAAAATAGGCTTTATCCTCATCGTCTGACACGATTCCATCATCGATCAAATACTTGATATGCAGGTCCCAAAATCCTTTTACTTCAGATATTGGTATTTCTTCAATCAAAATTTTTTCAGTCATTACCTTCTCCATACGATAAACATTATCTTGTAATAAACGAGATAATTCTCTTCACATAAAACCATATAAACTCCTGTTGACATTAGAACACACCTGGTTCAATTATCATTGCAGTCCGGACACTATAATTATCCGCTATTAACTCCAATCATATCGCAAATATCCGAAATATCTTAGAATTTATAGGACATTATGAATTGATATAGTTGAAATGAATTGACACGAAAAAAGACCAGATATTGATTCCAATATCTGGTCTTTCTCAATATTGTTAGATCTGATTAAGGTACTTTAACTTCTCCGGAAGTTACGGATAATGTTTCGGCATTAACAGTTACACTTACTTTCGCTCGATACGTGCCAGATTGTTGAACAGAATATCGGTTCGTCGTTGCAAAAAGATCTTTTCCATAGTGTTTGAAGGTTGCGACATCTGTCCACCATAGTAAAACTTTTTTCTGCAATGTAACTTCCATATACATTGTAAGATTATTATAGACATGAGCAATAGCTGTTATTGTAGCAAGACGACTGGCAGGAATCGATAATGAAACAGAAATTTGGTTAATATAAGTCGCCATCGGCGTAACCATACCGCCACCGCCGGGGAAAGGATCCTTAATAATCAAATCGTCGCCAGGAGTGATAACAGGATCCTTAATAATCAGGTCTTCCAGATTTCTGACCGGATTCAATTCCAAATTCAAGGCCGATGCACTGACCGGACGGCTAATCGGTATGCCCGTCAACAGCAGCAATAAACTCAAGCTTAATGCGATTTTCCTGATTCTTCTTAACTTCATAAGTCCTCCCCTTTTCTTTATAAACCGATACAATAGCAGAGTGCAGTGAATACTTATTTAGCAGGGACTAAGCCTCTGGCTACCTCAAAAAGCGTTTCAAATTCTAGATCAGATATCAATCTGAATTCCTGTCCGTTCTCTTCCCAAATTATATTATATAAATTTTTATTCAAGTAATAATAGTACAAACGATTTTCTTCCTTCTTCATACGAATGCTGGTCTGCTCTGTATCGATCAGAAAATTTGATTTTGAAATTACATTTTGAGCATAGGAAATATTATTTCCTTCACCATTCTCAATCATTAAGACAGACATCGTCTCCTCATGAATTTCAGAGACAACCTTCATTCCCTCTGGAAGATACGTCAACTCATAAGGTATTAATTGGTCTTCGTTTTCGCTTCCCTTATTCATCCAATCCAGTGTCGTATACGAGTTTACAGTTCGAATTACAACAGCCATCGCATCCTGACTGGCAGTCCAGACCTTCTTAGGACCAACAAACGACAATAGAAGAATAACAGCGAAGCCGGCAGCAGCGGCCGTACGAAGATGAATCACTCTGCGACGGCGCTTTAAAGCACGCTCATGCTCTTCACTTTCGCGAAGCTCGGCGAAAAAGCCTGCCATGCGATCATCTAATTCAGCAGGAACTGCATTGAACTCATGCTCGGGAGTCTGCACGATGGCGTCAAGATCATCGATTTTACGTTTCGTCATGCCTAATTTCCTCATAAACTTGCTGAAGTTTTATTTTCGCACGGTTGACTCGCTTACGTGCGGCGGCTTCCTTGATACTCAGTATGTTGGCTATAATATCGTAGGGTAAATCCATAACGAATCTCATGCGGATCAGCTCTGCCGACGCGTGATCCAGTTGCCCCAGGATATGATCCAAATTCTCCGTCTCGAAATAAATATCTTCATGCTGTCCGAGAAGTTCATCTCTTAATTCGTCGGATACTTCATGGTTTCGTTTCCGGATAAGATCGATTGCTTTTCCTTTTACGATATGAGCGATCAAACCGCGTAACTTCTTCTCGTTGGAGAAATCGAGCATCTCGTATTTCTCCCATAGAGAGATGAAACTATCGTGGACCACGTCCATCGCCAAGTCATTGTCTCCTAGATATTTCATTGCGATATGAAACATCATCCGACGATGCTCCTGGTACAGCTTTTCTAATCGATCGGCCTTATATATTTCTGACTTCACAAGCTCTTCCCGCCTTAAGGTATTGACTGACTGATGAATCCCGGTGACAGACTATATCAGTTGACGGTCAGTCAAGCGAATAGAATTACCACAAGAATCAATCAAAACCATTATAACGTTAGATTAGTTGTTCTACCGCTTGTGTTTATGAAGTCCGGTGAATTAATTCAAACGTAATGCGGCAAGCATGCTTTCGACACTCTCCGGCGTCCACAGATCAATCAGAGCCTCTCGATTCAGATACTGCATGTTCTCGCTATCATCCAGTAAATCGATATCATAGATTTTCCACCCTCCATCGATCTTTCTCAGACGAAAACTGTTGAGGCCGCACTTAACGAGCTCCGGTACGTTATCGTCGGGCGTCATATTGCTTAGCTCCAGGCTGATGATCAACTCGGCTTCGTCCGAACTCATCAGATGCTCCTCGATGGTCACAAGCGGTTTATGCCAGTGATAAAACAAGTCGATATCATGAGCACGAATCTTTTCCAGGAACAACATCTTGTTTTCCAGATATCGAAGAACATTCTGCATTTGAACTTCCGAGAGATCCAGAACGTCATAATCTTCGATCACTTCACCGCAGGCGAAACTGTTAATCAGTAATGTGTAGTAGGAGACGACGGCCTCCTCGAGTTCGAGTAAGCGTTCGTCTACTTCCCCGGCCGGTACCAACCAGTCTACCGATTCCTGAATGGTTGGCAGTGTTTCGGCATTATCGCTGCGTCCCTGAATAAAATCGCGTTGTTTGACGGGTTGATTAAGCTGTTCGTTGTATTGCTCCGTACCCGGTGCATTAATGAGATGGTTTTGATTTGGATTGGTGACCACCAATAACGTGGTAAACAAGATAGCAATTGTCGTCACAAAGCTGATAAGTAATCGTCTTGACTCCATCAAATCCCCTCCCCCTGTTACTTCAGAACTTCCTCTTACTATATATCCGTTTGAGGAAGGGCTTTTGTGACCGTTTCTTTCAAAAAAGTATAAACTTCCTAAAATATCGTATAAAAACAGGATGACGAAAAAATACAGCCCCGAAATACGGAATAAAATCCATATTTGGAGCTGCATATTTAGAATCAATGTTGATAAGTAAGGCTTTATTGATTCGCGAGAACCTCTTCCAGAAGTGTCTGAAATAAAACACCGTGGGATTCCATGATCTCATCGGGTGTCAGCGAAACCGTGTCCGGCATATCCAGACCTTGATTCGATTCGTAAAGCAATACATTGGCACCGGAGAAATTATGCAATGCACTGACGAGATTAAACGAGTGATTGTCCTCTCGGTTGACGGCATGGAGATCTTTTCCGGCGAAGATATCGGCGAACGGGATGCCGCGACTCTCTCCGCGCTCGGTCATAGCCTTACTCAGGCGGGCATTAAACTCCACACAGTAAGGTGCCACATAGCGTGGCCAGGTCAGCGAATTAATTGTATTGGTACCGCCGTGAAGACTCAGGATATAATCCGGACGCTCTTCGTCCACCAACTCAAACAAAGCGACGTTTTCGGGAGCCTTCATTAAGGGGAATGCATCGTGCATCGGGTTAACGCCCTGGTCGTTAAAGTACGCACCCAGGTGGCCGACTTTATCAGGTGTCATGGGATGTACTCGCTTGCAGCCGGGCCAACCGCAGAGCTCTCCGTCCTGCCAGCTTCCCTGCATGATATAGCGAAGTTCGTCGAAACTCATGCCGCAGCACCAGTGGTATTCTTTATGCCGGTCGCGTCCGTCCGGATTCGAGACAGGAATCAGGGTCATTGTTACCCTTTCCGACAGCTTAAGCAGAGCCACTCGCTGATCCCGGCTAAATCCCGGCCAGTCATGCTCCCCTTCAAGCAGATCGATCAATCCCATCAGCGCCGCCGTGCCTTCGATTTCCATACCATGAATCGCCGCGAATATCAGGATATGAGGCTTACCGTTTGCTCTTGTTTTATAAGAAGGAAGATCATTGGCGGCTACGGCCGAATTGTAATTGACGACATGAGTCCAAACCTCCGGATCTCCGTAACTGATCTTGTATAAAGGTCTCCCGCCGAAACTTCGGCCGTAGACAGATACTTTGCCCTTATTGCACTCTTTCAGGCGGGCTTCGATCCGGTCTGTCTCTGTCATCCACTTGGCAGTTGCCGTATTCATTTTCGTATTCATAAGATGCTCCTTTCAAAAGCAATGATACTATCCTTTAACCCTTTAACCCTTGACGGCACCGATCATGACACCTTTGACAAAATACTTTTGCAAGAAGGGATAAACGGTTAAGATAGGCGCCGTACCGATAATGACCAGAGCATATTTGATCGATTCGGCATAGCTGTTGACTTCATCGCCAAGTACAACTTCATTTTGTAAAAGACGCTCGTTTTCAATCAAAATCGCTCTCATGATAGCCTGAATCGGCAGCTTCTGATTATCCTGGATATACAGGCTCGCCGGAAACCAGGAATTCCAGTGACCGACCGCATAGTAAAGCAGGATAACGGCCAGTGTCGGTTTCAGGAGCGGCACAACGATACGAAAGAGAATCGTGACATCGTTGGCTCCGTCGATATAGGCCGACTCGATCAGACTTTCGGGTAGTCCGTCGATGGCGGTTCTGACAATAATCGCATTATAAATGGACAAGGCCCCGGGAATAATCAAGGCCCAACGCGAGTTGATCAGACCCAGCGAGTTGATATTCAGATAAATGGGGATCATGCCTCCGCTAAAAAACATCGTAAACAGGACAAAGGCGTAGATCTGCTTCTTATACAAAAGGTCTTTGGCCGCCAGTACATAAGCACAGAACACAGTCAAAAGCAAATTAATCGGCAGGGCTGTAGCCAGAATCAAGAGGATATTCATGTAACCCGAAAGTAAAAGCGGATGACGAAAGGTCAGCGCGTAGGCTCCCATGTTGAAGCCTTTCGGCCAGAATAAGATACCCGGATCCTTGGCAATCAGATTGTTGTTGCTAAACGAGGCCATCAAAATGTAGTAAAAGGGATAGAGCGTCAAGAAGACGAGGCCCAGCATCAGCAATGTATTGAAAACCACAAAGGTTTGTCTGGAACGGCTTTCTCTAAGCATTATTCAACCTCCTTAAAACAAACTGATTTCGGTCAGCTTGCGACTGATTCGATTCGTTATCACGAGAAAGAACACGTTCACCACGGAATTAAACAACCCAACGGCGGTCGCGTAACTGTAGTTGGATTCGAGAATTCCTTTTCGATAGATGAAAGTAGAAATGATATCGGCTTTCGAATAGGTGGTCGGTGAATAAAGTAAGAGCACTTTCTCATATCCTATGCTCAAGATACTGCCCAGTCGTAAAATCAATAAAATGATGATCGTCGGCATGATGCTCGGAAGCGTAATATGGATCGCCAGTTTGAAATATCCGGCACCATCGATTTTCGCGCTCTCGTACTGCTCCTGATCGATGGCTGCGATTGCGGCGATGTAGATGATGGATGACCAGCCGAAAGACTGCCAGATATCCGACACGACATAGATCGTTCTGAAATACTCCGCCTTCTGCAGAAACAAAACCCGTTGTCCGGTAAAGAAGAAATAGATCTCGTTGAACAAACCGTCATTCATCGTGAAGAGCTTGATCATGCTGGCCACGATAACGACCGAGATAAAGTGAGGCAGATATGAAACTGTTTGGACGAACTTCTTGAATTTCATTCGCTGGATTTCGTTGAGCAATAAAGCAAAGAGAATCGGAATCGGAAATCCAAAAAGAATCAGCCAAATGTTTAGTATAAAGGTATTCGACACGATCCTGACGAAGAAAGGATCATTGAAAAACTGTTTGAAATATTTCAAGCCGGCCCATTTTGCTGCTTGAATGGTTATCGACGGCCGATAATCTTTGAAGGCGATTATTAAACCGATCATCGGCTTATAACAGAACAGAATCAAGTAGATAAATACCGGCAGGAACAGTAAATACTTAAACTTGTTTTTCCTGAAATCCTTCCTGGCTCGTTGCATCATCGGAAAACCTCTTCTATATAATAGGTGGCAGTACGCCTCCGGGGAAAAGCGGAAGCGTACTACCGTTCATGAAACAAGTGATTCGGGAACGTAGATTAGCGTGCGTCGTACCGATCCAGCTGAGCATTGCGGATTTCAAGTGCGCGGCTCAAGCTCAGTTCTTCAAGTGTCTGGATGTAAGAATCGAAATTTTCGATTGGCTCCGTACCGAGGATGAAGTTGTAATACATCTCGGCTGCATAGGTATCAAGAGCATTCTGAATGGCCGAGAACTCCTGGTTTTCTTCCAGTGTAGGCGAGATGGCGGGGATACGATGACGAACACCGTCCGTACCGTCTGTCCAAACGTCGCCGGCCAGGTTACCCAGGCGCTCGCCGCCTTCGCCGACAGGAACGTTCTTCTGCTCGTTGAGCTCTTTCATCATGACCGAGAAACCACTGGCACCCATGGCCGAATAGCGGTTCAGAGCACTGGTTGCGCCTTCGGCGGCGTCCGTAATAAGCGAAGTGAGCTGAGGCATGCCGTCAACATATTCGAAAGTTTCGCCTTCCAGACCGAAGTTCCAGAACACCATACCGTCTTTGGTATAGCCGTAGTTGAGGAACTGAGCTGCCAGTTCGGGATCTTCTGCGGCTGTCGTGATGATGGCGCCGTTACCGAACCAGGGAGATTCGCCGGGGAAGTATTTTTTCTTACCGTCGACTCTGGATACCGGTACGGGGGCGGGAACGAAATCAAAGGTCTCGCCGATTTCCTGTCTGGCGACGTAATAGTTGATGAAGGTACCCGTGGCGATTTGGATGCCGCCGATCGAGTTGTTGATAACCTTGGTACGCAGACCGGCTGTGTCCATGGTCACGAAATCGGGATCGATCAAACCGGCTTCATACCATTCGTTCATCTTGATCAGGAAATCTTTATACGCAGGCTCGGCGTATCCGAGGTGAATGCGCTCGTCGTCTCCTACATAGAAGGAATAAGCGAAATTATAGGCGTTGGAGAACATCTCGTGCAAGCCGTAACCGGTACGGAGAGCCAGAGGAATATCGACGATCTCTTTAGCCGCTCTAAGGAATTCATCCCAATCCTCGATGGTTTCAGGTATATCCAGACCGGTCTCCGCCAAAACATTCTTATCCACGGCCTGTCCAAGCCAGTTACCCAGCCAGGGGTCGCCGCGCAGGAAGGGGAACGCGGTCAAACGACCGGAGTCGGTACGCAGAGCTTTATTCAGCTCGGGATACTGTTCGATCAGAGCATAAGCATCCGGTGCTGCGGCGGGCATCAGTTCATCAAGAACCAGCGCATGACCGTCGGCAATCAGGGTTTCCATCTTCAGGTGCAGCGTATCTGTGTAGATAATATCCGGGAGATTACCTGACGCCAGCATCATGTTAAATGCCTGCGTGGGATCCGCACCGGCTGCGGGACGTTGATATTCGATCTTCACGCCTGTCTGCTTCATCAGATTCTGATGGAAGGGAGATTCGGCTTCCGACGCATAATCCTGATGCGGCATAAGAGCGGTTGTCCAGATGCTCAGTTCCTTGTCGGTATTCAGAGGATAGCTGATCGAAGATTCACGCTCATAGACGAAATCCTGATAACGATAATCGCTTTCCTCGCCGGAAGGATCTTTGCCGTTATCGCTCGTTTCGCCCGGTTCTTCGCCTTCGTCAGCCGTCGTTTCAGCAAGAGCTTCTGTAGTGGTTTCGACCGGTGCAGTGGTTTCGCCTTTACTTGTAGTGGTGCCGCTGGTGGGATTCGACGATCCGCCGCAAGATGCAAGCAGTAAACTCAGGACCAGAGCGATCGCTATCGATGATCCCCGTTTTCTTCTCTTCATTCTGTTTCCTCCTTATGTGCTACTAAGTTGGGGTTTGTGCTTAAAATTATCGTAGCAATATTAACTATCTGTAAATAAACAAAAAGAGGAATTACATTATCAATTCTGAAGATCAGATGAATGAAATCAAGAATACGATTGACAATTTTTCGCATCGCTCTATGATTTTGGTATGCGCATGAATTTATTGAAACGTATACCGTCACAAAATCGCTTCGACCATAGTTCCTTACGACGTGGCCGAATTTTTTTGCGTCGCTTGATTTTTACGCATATGCTGATTCTGGTCATATCGACCGTCGGCACCTGGATTATTGGTGGTCTTGCGCTGAGCAACATGCGAAACATCAGCGAAAAATCACTGGAAAGTCAAATCGATTATCTGATGAACGAGGTAGACGGTTACCTGACCGAGATCGCTTACATGTCCAACAGCCTGAGCATTAACTCCGATATATATAAGGTATTAATGCAGGATTCGATTCACGGCGAAGTGCCGCCGGAAAATGTCCTGGCCGGCAGAAAACAGTTGTCTTTATTGTCCAGACCCTATCTGGTTGATGTTGCGATTTATTATCCCCGAAGCGGTCGTTTCGTGTCGAACAATCATGCTTCGCTCGACGCGCGAGAGTATATTGCAACGAACTATAACGCCAAGGGAAATTACGAAAGAATTTTCGCGGCGATGGAGCGTGAACAGACCTACCGCTTCATCGGTTTAAGAGATTCCACCGATACGATGGCCGTCATCCTCTCTTTACCACGCGACCTGAAGAGAAATCCCCTTGGTTACATGATGGTCGTCATCGACCCGAGCGTCTTCGCCCAAATCCGTCAACTCGCGACGGAACTGTCTGCTTATCTTCAAGTCGACAGTCCGGACGGGCAGAGCCTCTTTTCATACGGAAAGGATTTGACCGATGATTTCCATGTCATCAACAAGGTATCGAACTACGGATTGAAGCTGAGTTTTAAACTGCCCAACGAAGAGCTTCTGACACAGTTTCAGGCACTGCAACTGCGTTTGATTCTTCTGACAGGATCAAGCGTTCTCATCGGAACGTTGATGGCCCTTTATCTCTCCAAGAAAACATACGAGCCGATCGGCAGTTTAACCGAACTGGTTTCCATGAACAATCAGGAAAAAGACAAGGCTTCCCGAACGGACGAACTGGAGATCATTCGACACGAATTAATGGAAAGCTACCTTCAACTCCAGCAAAACAGCAATATCAAGAAGGAGAATCTTTTTCGGGACCTGCTCCTCAGCGAGTACCCCGACGAGGTCCGAAACACGAAAATCAGCGACAATAAGTTATACTCCGATTTTCTCAAGAGCTCTGCTGTCCTGATCTCTTTGGAGCTGCAGCAGGATCAAGACGAAAGCCCGGCGGATTTACTGGCGATCCGCCAGGAAGGTTCGAGTCTTCTAAAAACAATCATCACCAACGTGATGAACGAACTATTCGCGGAGAAATATGAATGTGTATATAATCAGGAATCCCAAACCCGATTTACGATACTGATTCTTCCCCTTATCAGTCAAATGAATCCTCATTCAAGCGATCTGGCCGGCGATGTCCGGATCGACTTAGTCGCCATGGAAGAAGAAGCGAAAAAGCAGTTGACCCAGTTCCAGCTCTTTAGCCGTAACGATTTGAAACTGACGTTCCATGCGGCCTATGCCGTTGTTCCGGTTGTTCGAAATGATCTGTCACGAGTTTACAATCGATTGAAATCAGCTCTCAAACAGGCTCAAATCAACGATTCCAAACTCTTTCTCACGCCAGGCGACGTACCTGATCAAGTACCGCCGTACAACTTTCATATTGATACGCTGCTGCTTTTGGTCCGTAGCTCCATCCAGGAGAACAAGCCTCTTCCTTCTATGGTCTTTCGCGAAATGCTGAATCAGATGCTGACGGGCAAGCCTCTGCACGGAGAGCAGTTTCAGCACATGAAAATGGATGTGCTGATTTTAATGCAGAAGATCGCCGACGATTACGAGCTCGAAAGCGACGGTCTTTTACTCTTGAAAGAAACGACAACATTGAAAACCTTCGAACAGGTCTTCACAAATCTGATCGAAGAACTTCGCACCTACTATCTGATCCAGAATAAATCGCAGCAGTCGAGTCAGAAAGCCGCGGCCATCAGTGATCGAATCGATACCTTTATCGAAGGAAACTACGCGGATCCCGGCTTGGGCCTCGCGCAGCTCGAAGACTTGTTTCAACTGTCTTCCCCGTATCTCTCAAGCCTTTATACCAGTTATCGGGGCTATTCCATCAACGATAAAATCAACCTCACGCGTATAAAAGTGGCAAAGGACCTGCTCCTGACCACAGATCTGACGGTATCCGAGATTGCTCTTCGTTGCGGTTTTTTATATTCAACGGTATTTATTCGCACGTTCAAACGTCTGGAACAGACCACCCCCGGCATTTATCGCCGGGTCAACGCATCGTTTAACGAATCGAAATAATATAACGAAAGATCCGGCGCCATTTCTGACACCGGATCTTTATTTTCGTTTTCGACGTAAAATCATCTTCGATGCGAAGCAAGACTAAAGCTTATCGTCGGTATCGCGCGGATTCCTGCGCAAGTCGTCGAGGTCGAGTCGTCCGTCATTATCTCTGTCCAGGCGATCCTTCAACGAAGGTTCGTCTCGACGATCCGGATATCCGTAAGGATCATTGCGATCCGCATAATCGCCGGGTCGCAGTGTGGAATGTACGTTATCGTAGCGATCTTCGTCGGCATCGACGATGACCAGAATGTCGCCGTTTTCCAGGTTTTGCTCATAGACTTTGGCTTCTTCTTTATCGAATCCCAGACCGCCCAGTACACCGCCGGTAACGGCGCCTGTCGCAGCCCCCTTACCTACATCACCCGGAGTTTCTACATTAATATCTCTGTCATCATCCAAACGCGGAAAACGATCCGGATCCTTCGCTAAGATCGAAATTTCGTCTCGGGTATAACCCATCTCATGTAGCCTGTTGATGGCTCGAATTGCTTCTTCCTCTGTATGAAATACACCTGCGACTGCTCGATTGTTTGCCATGGGGTTCTCCTTTTGTTCCTGCGTCGTTTATCTAGCTGATGCCAAATAACAACTTGATGCTTTACATCTGAAGCAACGCCCTCTAAACTTAACAAATAATTACTGTTAACATTAGCGAATACGGTACGCAATCTGTACAGGTCGATTTTAATTAGTTGTTCGACACCCAGGTTACCCGTTAGAGATATTATGTATAATCAAATAAAGAAGATATACGAGGTTCAAATACATGTCGGAAAATAAACCACGCGTGGGATTCATCTGTGTTCATAACTCCTGTCGCAGTCAGATTGCCGAAGCATTGGGCAAGCACTTTGCCTCGGATGTTTTTGAGAGTTACTCTGCCGGTACAGAAAGCAAACCGGCCATCAACCAGGATGCGGTCCGCTTAGTTCGGCAACACTACAACATCGATATGGAAGCCACACAGCATTCCAAGCTGATCGACGATATCCCGCCACTTGATATTGTGATCACCATGGGATGTAATGTCGAATGTCCTTATCTGCCGAGCAAGCATCGCGAGGATTGGGGGCTTGACGACCCGTCGGGTCAAGACGACACGGTCTTCGAACGTACGATCAAGACGATCGAAGCGAAAGTTCTTGAACTAAAAGAACGGATCCAAAGCGGTCAACTACCCGTATAACCAAGATCAAAAGCGCCCGTCCTCATGACGAGCGCCTTTCGATTCATATTTTACGTGAAAGATTTACCAGGCATAAGCCTCCGGTGCAGCGCCCCCGGGACCTGGAAAGATTTCGTCGAGACGTGCCATGGTATCTTCTTGTAGCGAAATCTCAACAGCCCGTAAGGCATCTTCCAACTGTTCCGCTGTTCTAGGCCCTATGATCGGGGCGGTTACCGCCGGATTCGCGAGCAACCAGGCCAGGGCCACATTCGCTTCCTTCTCGCCCAGTTCACTGCAGAGTGCGGCGAACTGCTCGAGTTGCTTTCGCTCGCCATCAGAGAGTTGATCGGCGATCTCGCTGGCGCGCTGGCTGCCTTCCTCTTTCTCCAGAACGTGACCGCTGAGCAGGCCTCCGCCCAAAGGACTCCAGGGAATCACGCCGAGACCCAATTCCCGAGCTGCCGGCAGAAGTTCAAGTTCCGGCAAGCGGCAGGTCAGGCTGTATTTATGCTGTTCGCTGACCAGACCCAGGAAATTTCGCTTCTCGGCCGCGTTTTGAGCATAAACAAGATGCCTGGCTCCGAAGTTACTGGATCCGATATAGTATGCTTTCCCATGATTCACCAGCGCTTCGAAGGCTCCCCAGATCTCTTCCCACGGAGCATGCCGCTCGACATGGTGCATCTGATACAGTTCGATATGATCAGTTTGAAGGCGTCTGAGCGAGCCTTCCAAATGGCGGCGAATCTTATAAGCCGATAGACCGCTCGCACCGTTCGGACCGTCATTTTCGTCGTTCATATCGCCGTAGACTTTGGTGGCAAGCACGACCTTCTCGCGTCTGCCGTTTCCCTGCTTAAACCAGCGTCCGATGATTTCTTCGGTCCATCCGGCGTAACCATCGTTAGGCCTGCCGTAGACATTGGCGGTATCGAAAAAGTTGATACCGTGTTCGAGCGCCAGATCCATCATGCGAAAGGCGTCCTTCTCCTCCGTGCGGGGACCGAAATTCATCGTACCCAGACAGAGACGACTTACTTTCAAACCGGTTCTACCTAAATATGTATACTTCATTCTCTCTTCTCCTTTTGTCTTTATGCGGCCCGACCCTTTTACCAAGGGAGCTACTGCCAACATCATATACCGGGATCCATTAAGAAACAGTCTTATATCGCACAACTTTCCGTCAAAGGGACATATCATTTTATCTTTTGACCTCTTTGGATTCACACATTTCCATAAATTTTCACATTCTATGATACTCTCGACTTGTAACAGCGAGACGCTTCAATACGAGAGGAGACTTATCATGAACGCCGATCGAATCGCTCCGTATTCACTTCGTCAAAATGACACCATCATTTCTTTCCTTCCGTCGGGGGATCCCTTTTCCTTCACGGCGAAAAATATCAGCATCAAACTTTATCAGAGCAATCCGCTATACGGCGGCATGGGCAACATCTGGCTTCGGATTTATCACGAAAACGGTATGCAGGCCTTCCCTCTGATCGGTTTGAACTCCGAGAGCAGTTTTCATGTCGGAGAACACGAAGTTTCATACCGGGGCCGGGTTTCCGATATCGATTATGTACTGAACTTTCGTTTGGCAGATGACGGGCATTGGTTCTATGACCTGAAACTAAAGGCATCTGGATCACGGCAGACAGGCTGGAAATTTCTCCGACACTGCCCAGGAGATTAAACGGTGTCAGCTTGAAGCTCGTATGCTTCGGTACATTGCTTCGCTTCACGTTTATCGTTGAGGGCGGAGAGTGCACACTCAGAGACAGCGACGGCAAGCGTATCGGAGAAGCAGAAACGACGGCTTACGGTAAACGTAAGATTGTCATCACAAAGGATTCACTCCTGCAAGCAGGAGATCGCTTCGAGGTACATATATGATCCTAAAGACCCTTCGTCTGGAACTTTGCCCGCTCGGCCGGGAATATCTTTGGTCCACGCATGACTATGCGGGCAATTACGAAAACTGTCGTTATATGGTTTTCCTGCCCAACGAGAGCATCGAAGAGAGCGCGGCATTTCTCGAGGAAGTCGAAAAAGAGTGGAAAAAGGCCCTCCCGGGCTTCTATGAGTTCGCCATTCTATACGAAGACAGGCACATCGGAGCGATCAGCGCCTATTTCGATGACAGCCGCACGGAAGCAGAATTCGGCTGGATTCTGCACCGGGACTATTGGGGACTGGGGCTTGCCGAAGAAGCCGCCCGCACCTTACTGGACTGGCTCCAAACAAGTTTTGAGCTGAAACGATGCATCGCCCACTGCGATGCCGGGAATCTGCCTTCCGCCCGACTGATGGAAAAACTGGGGATGAAACTTGTCAGTCGCAGCGGAGGCAGGAAAAATAAGGGTTCCGATGAAGAGCGAGAAGAGCTTCTTTATCGCTTGGATTTAAACTAATCTTGTTTAATTTTCGAAATCAAGACCCGAGAACTTACGAAGTTCGGCGGCGCTGATGCGAATGCTCTCGAGTTCGCCGTGGCTGGTCTGATCCTGCTCCAAAACCAGGTATTCGCTCTTGCATACATCCTTTGCCACGTTGATGATCTCCTGAATGTTCATGATGCCTTTTCCGATTTCGGTGAAACTCTCTTTTTCCACGTCCCGTCCGAATCGGTACATATCGACATAAGCCTGCTCGGCTTCCACGCTGGCCAGCAGATTCATCGGTCCCTGATAGTCCCCGGGATAATCTTTTTGATGAATCAGGCGGACACGATCCCCGTAGCGCTTCATGACCTCGACCGGATCGTTACCCGAACGCATCGTCCAATAGGTATCCAGCTCGATCCCGACCAGATCCTTGTCGCTTTCTTTCATCAGGGTGTCGAAGATGGTGTCATCGCCGAAATGCCGGAACTCGTGATAGTGGTTATGGTAAAGCAGTTGAATACCATACTCGCGGCAGAGTTCGCCGATCTGATTCAGATGCGCGGCTTTACGCAGAACCTCGTCTTGGTCGCGATAGAAATCCATCGGCACGGCGATGAAGCGGGTACCGATTTCCTGATGATATTCGAGGACAGGCTTGATCGATTCCGTTTGCAAAGGGAAAACATGAGCGCTGAAAATATCTGCTCCCAGCTCGCTCAGGACCGCACGAATTTCTTTGGCAGAGACTCCAAAACCGACGCCCGGATCGTTCAGAGCATTGTGATTCGCGACTTCCAGGTGGCGAAACCCCGCCGCCACGACTTCGCGAATCGTCCCGACGGGATCCTTTTGCATATGTTCGCGTACCGAATAGAGTTGGATACCGATTTTCATCTTGTATTCCTTTCTTTGGTCGACTTCTTGATCGTTTGATTTTAGCTAGTCAGTTTTTTGACCAGATCCTGCATCAGACTGTCTTTATTGATGTGGTAGACATAGCGATAAAAACCGTGATCTTTACGCAACACGTACGCATGGTCATAAGCGGGTAAAGGCAGATGCTCCAGGCGATCCGAAACAAAGTCTTGCGAAACCAGCCAGGCGACGGCGGTCACATCCCAGATTACACGGGTCCAGATATCCGACTTCACATAGGTCAAAGCTTCGCCAACCGTCGCATCAACCAGATAATCGCAGAGGGCGTTACGTCCCTTCAGCCAGGCATTCATTTCGGGAGCACTGATGGTAAAAGAAGAAACAACACCCATACAAGGCAATTGAACCAGCGGGACTCCGCTGTTAAACAAGACCCGGGCCGCGGCAACATCCTGCATCATGTTGAATTCTTTCGTATCGGGCCATTCCAGGGCATGTCCGCCCAGCCAGACTACGACAATACGCTCGTAAAGCGTTTCATCCAGCAGAAGCGCCGATGCGATATTCGTGATCGCGCCCAAGGCCACGACATAAAGCGGGTTTTCGGATGAATACTGCTTCGATCTGGAGACCAGATCGTTAACCGCATCCGATATAATCGGGGTTTTCTCGTCGGCGAGGAAAGAAGGCGAGCCCTTAAAGGTAAAGGGAATCAGATCCTCCCGACCGCAAAGCGGCAGAATTCTCAATATTTCCTTGTAACTCAGCTCCATGCCCTCTGCGGGACCGTCGGAGCGGGCATTATGGAAAGGCGCCGCATAGACGGCCTGCATGCGAATCGCTTCCGTGGATTTCAGCGCATAAGATAAAGCGAATTGATCATCGATTTCGTTGTAGGTGTCCGTGTCCATGACAACATCCACTCTGCCCTCGGGACGATTCAGTCGTTTTAAATATGCACTAGTCAGTAAGTCGTTTTGAACAGACATAAGAGATACCTCGGCTTAGTATTTGATGAAAACATCATACCATGCCAAGGCATCTTATATACATTCCCTTATAAAATGAAGCGAAGATCCGGCATCATGAATCCGCTTGCGGTTTTTCGTTATCCCAGATCGCCATGCGTTCTTCGAAACTCAATTCACGATGAATCTGATGCAGCATCCACTGATAACCGAAAGAATCCACAAACATGGAATTGCTGACTCCAAAGTCCTTCAACTCCGTAACCGGCTGGATTTCCGTACAGTGCTGAGCCAGCGCTTTCGCATGGACCTCGGCGATATCGGGCACAATGACATTAAACCAGATCGACTGAGGTACGGCCGGCGCGAAGAGCCCGTATTCTTCATTTTGATCCAGCATATGGAAACGAGTACCGTGAAGCATAAAGATTACTTCATTGAGCCCGGTAGCCAGATCAGTTACTTCGACGCGCTCGATATCGAAAATGGCTTCATACTGACGAAGTGCGGCCAGACTGTCTTTGACGATAAAATCTATCTCTATTCCATACATCGCTTCTTCTCCCTCTTTCGGATTCGTCGCCTGCAGAAGGTCTCGGAGGACCGGCTTTACCAATATATACATTATCCTCTGAAACAAACGGAGCCGCCGACCCCAGGTTACAAACAGGAAAAGGAAAACAGCTGCAAAGAGCGCTAGCCTTCGTCGCCGATCATCATCAGGCTATTAAAGATACGATGTTTCTCTTCGAAACGAAAGTCCGGTATATCCCGGGTTCTGGAACTTGTTTCCTCCAGTAAGAAGAAGAGCTCGGATACGCGAACGCTGAGGGCTTCGCAGAGATTTGACAAGAGCCCCACGCTGATATTAGTTTGTCCGCCTTCGATCTTACAGATATAAGTCTGGTTGATATTCGAAACGAAGGCGAGTTCCTGCTGAGAAATTCCGCGAAGTGCCCGAATCGTTCTCAAGGCTTCGCCCAAACGTTTTTCATTATATACCGCAGATTGAAAAAATCCCTCTATCTCCGGTAAAAAGGCGTCCGTCCTCTGCTTAATTTCGTCCATGCAGACGCGTTGCAGATTCGATTTCTGCATCATATGCTTCAACTTCTGATCCATCACCGTTTCTTGATCCCGCAGATCCGACATATTCACATACCCCGAAATTACACTTACTTTTCTTCAAAACATGTTTCGAACAATTTACAAGACATGATTATAATATAATTATACTAATTCAAATGCAAGAAAAGTAAAAATTTTCGATAGTTTCACTATATCTCCGGGAAACTCTTTGGAAGATCTGCAATAGACCGATAGATCGCTGCCCGTATTTTAACCCGACTTAAGAAAGTCTTAACGACCGGATTCAAATCAGGATATACAATGGAATCAACACGAAGAAGAGGTATATATGGAACTGATTGATCGAGTTTGTACCGTTATTTTGGCTGTTACGGGCGCATTGCTTTTCTATAAATCCATTTACCAGATCATCGGATTATTCGCCCGCGCCAAAAGCTACCCCGAGACTAGTACGCGGGGTCGCTATGCATTTGTCATTGCGGCCAGAAACGAAGAATCCGTTATCCCGAAACTCATCGAAAGTATTCGAAAACAAGACTATCCGGATGAGAGCATGCCGATATTCGTGGTTGCCGATAACTGTACGGATCAGACTGCGGCCGTTTGTCGCGAGGCAGGCGCGATCGTCTATGAACGATTCGATCAGCAGCATAAAAGAAAAGGCTACGCGCTGGAATATCTCTTTTCCCTGATCGAGCGGGATTACGGTACAGACAGTTTCGATGCGTACTTCGTATTCGATGCCGACAATCTTCTCGCCCCGAACTTCGTTTATGAAATGAATAAGGCCTTTCAGGCAGGTAATGATATTGTTACCTCATATCGCAACACCAAGAATTTCGATACCAATCCGGTTTCGGCCGCTTACGGCATCCACTTCTACCGCAACAGCGTCACGTTACACCGGGCACGATCGGTTTTGAATATCGGTACACATTTAACCGGCACCGGCTATCTGATTCGAAGCTCGCTGCTTAAGGGCGGTTGGCATTATACCTCTTTTACGGAAGATGACCAGATCACGATGAAGATGAGCGCACTCGGACATAAAATTGCTTATTGCGAAGCCGCCGAGTTTTTCGACGAACAGCCGACGGATGTTAAAACAGTCTATAATCAACGCATACGCTGGGCCAAGGGCCGCCTGATGAACTTCTTTTCTTCGAGCGGTGCTTGTTTTCTGGGCATCTTCAAGCGAAAAAGCTTTACCTGCTACGATATGTTTTTCCACTATTTCCCTTACGGTCTCTTCTCTCTCGTGATCGGAGGAATCTATCCTCTCCTTAGCCTCATTACAGGACTGATTCAACCCGGTTCATACGATTATGGCCCTATGCTGAGAAATGTGGCTGTCTACTTCGGTACGCAGTATCTCTTTGCTTTAATCAGCGGACTTTTCACCGTTATTCGGGAATACAGACACATTCGCTGCAAGCTTCCTCGTCTTCTGTTTTATGTTTTGACCTTCCCCTGGTTTGACCTGGTTTCCGTACCCGTCACCCTGCTGGCACTCTGCCAAAAAGTAGAATGGGCACCGATTCCTCACACCGATGCCCGCAGTATTCAAGATTTAGTCGATTAATCCTTATCGCAAAGGATCAGTACTGCTCAAAATGCTCTTCCAGTTGCTCTGCGACATGAAACAAGAGAGCTTCCGATCCCTTCGCGGCCATGAACTGGGCCCCGATGGCAAAACCGTTTTCATCCATATGGAGAGGCAGCGAGATCGCAGGCTGCCCGGTCAAATTGGCCAGCATGGTAAAAGGCGTTCGCCAAAGCGAGGACTCGAACATATCCCAGATCACCTGATATTTATCCTCTTCATGCTCGATATTCTCCATACGCTCCCGGGTCTTTTCATCGAAGTAAATCGTGTCCAGCGGAGGGGCTGTGTTAGCAGTTGCCGGAGTAAGATAAAGGTCATATCTTTCATGAAAACGATGCATGCGATCGGCCGCTTCGTCCCACTGCCAAAGGGCTTCGACCATTTCAGGGCCGCCAAGCGACATGCCGTACTGATAGAGGCACCAGCTTATCAACTCGACTTGCTCCCGGGAAATACCCTTGAGCATGGATGCGGTTTCCACCCCGTTCACGAAATAATAGCCCTTCATAATTTCACGCCCGTCAACAGGCGCTTCTTCTTCGTGAAGCTCATGACCCAGCGTTTCCAGGTACTTGACGGTTTTTTCCACAACACGAATGGCGGCAGCACAGACAGGTCCTCCGATCGGAGACTTTGTCGTGTAGGCTATTTTTAGACGCTGTTTGGGATGAAGCTTGCCGTTTTCATCTTGTTCCATGGGCAGAGGTGTTCGCCTGCTGAGAAAAGGCGCCCCCGGCTGCTCCGTGTACATCAGATCAAAGAGAGTCTTCGTTTCCGAAACAGTCCGGGTCAAAAAGAAGTTTACCGCCGCACCCTGCCAGCCGCGATATCCGTGAGGCCCGACCGGCATGCTGCCTCGCGATGGTTTTAAACCAACCAAAGCGTTGTAACTGGCCGGAATTCGAATCGAACCGCCGCCGTCACTGGCCGCCGCGACGGGCACCATGCCTGACAAGAGCGCCGCTGCAGCGCCTCCGCTGGAACCGCCCGGACTATAGTCCGGATGACGGGGATGTCTGGCAGATCCATAGAGCTCGGGGTCAGTGATATTCTTGAAACCGAACTCCGGTGTATTTGTCTGACCCAGAATAATAAAGCCGAGATCAAGGATTTTCTGAACGAAGTTGTCTGTCTCGTTTGCGATCGCTCCGGCCAGAAGTTTGGCCCCAGCCGTGGCGGGTTCGCCTGCCAGATTCATACCCAAAGCTTTTAGAAGGATGGGCATGCCTTTAAACGGCGTGGCGGAAAAATCCCGGGAGACTGCCTCTTGTCTGGCTTTATCAAATCGCGTTTCAACCACTGCGTTCACGACACCGTTCGTCGCTTCGATACGGCGAATCGACTCTTCCACCAGATCCAAAGGGCTGATTTCCCCGCTTTCCAACTGCCGGCGCAGTTTCAATAAGTTCATGTCCATATAAGAATATCCTTATCTATCTTCAAAGATACTTGAATGTTTCATGGCTAATAGTCAAACATATAAGGTAAAAGAGCCGGCGAGCAATTAGCGTTCCCCGCATTTTCGCATCATGTTATAATTAATCCGTATGTAAAACAGACCCCGAGTAGAGGAAGGTATCACCATGGCTAGAAACGTCGGTACAGTATCCCGAGGCATCCGCTGCCCCATCATCCGCGAAGGCGACAACCTGGCTCGTATTGTCACCGATAGCATTCTTGAAGCCGCCCGGACAGAGTCCTTCGAGCTTCGCGACCGTGACGTCGTGGCCGTCACCGAATCAATTGTCGCCAGATCCCAGGGCAATTACGCCTCGATCGAAGCCATCGCCAAGGACGTAAAGACAAAACTCGGCGGCGAAACCATCGGTCTGATTTTTCCGGTCTTGTCGCGTAACCGTTTCGCCACTTGTTTGAAGGGAATCGCCCTGGGTGCGAAGAAGATCGTATTGATCCTCAGCTATCCCAGTGATGAAGTCGGCAATCATCTGATATCCCTCGATACCCTCGACGAATCCGGTGTAAATCCCTATAGCGACGTGCTGACCCTCGAGCGTTATCGCGAACTCTTCGGTTATCCGCAACATGAGTTCACCGGCATGGATTATGTCGCTTACTACGAAGAAATCATACGTGAGGCCGGTGCCGAATGCGAGATCATTTTCGCCAATAACTGCCGGACGATTCTAAATTACGCCGATCATATTCTGACTTGCGATATCCATACCCGCAAGCGCAACAAGCGCATTCTGCGCGATGCCGGAGCCAAAGTGGTCTGCGGTCTGGACGACATTCTCACCTCTTCCGTTGATGGCAGCGGTTATAACGAAGACTTCGGTCTGCTTGGTTCCAATACCGCCAGCGAACGTTCGGTCAAGCTTTTCCCCCGAAACAGCGAAGCCTTCGTCCTGGAAACTCAGAAGCTGCTCATGGATGCGACAGGTAAACACATCGAAGTCATGGTCTACGGAGACGGCGCTTTTAAGGACCCACAGGGAAAAATCTGGGAGCTTGCAGACCCCTGCGTTTCGCCCGCCTTTACCGACGGTCTTCGCGGCACGCCTCATGAACTGAAGCTCAAATACCTGGCCGATAACGACTATAAACATCTCAGCGGCGAAGCGCTGCGCGATGCCATTTCGCAATCGATTCGCGAGAAAGACAGTCATCTCGAGAACGAAAATTTATCCCTGGGCACCACTCCTCGCCAAATCACGGACCTCATCGGATCGCTGGCCGATCTGACCAGCGGCTCGGGTGACAAGGGCACGCCCATCGTTTTGGTTTCCGGTTATTTCGATAACTACAGCAATTAACAATCCATAAAAGCGAATACGAAGCGGGCTTTCTCGAAGGAGAGGCCCGCTTTCTTGTCGCTAGTCGTTTTACATGCGATAATTAAAGAAAGATATGAGTCGCAAGCGCTGTGCGCCGGCAGAAATATACTGTTGGCATTTATCGCGAGGTGAGACTATGTCACGTAAAGTCATTCTTTATATCGCTATCAGTCTGGATGGCTATATCGCCAATTTAGATGGCAGTATCGACTGGCTGAACACGGATAACACGGATATCGAAGAAGATAAAAGCTACCGTGCTCTCTACGAACGCATCGATACCGTGATTCTAGGCCGAAAAACCTACGATCAGATCGTAAACGAACTGGCCGTGGATCACTACCCCTATGAAGATCACATGTCTTATATCATCACGAGCCGGCCTGAAGAGAATCAGGACAAACGCATTTTTACCGACGAGCCTGTCTGTGATTTAGTCAGAGATCTTCTCACGATGGAAGGAAAAGACATCTGGGTTGTCGGCGGCAGTCAAACGATCGCTCCTCTAATAGATGAAAACATGATCGACGAATACCAGATTACGATCCTGCCGATCCTTCTTGGAGAAGGTATTCCGCTGTTCCGCCAGTTCCGCGCCCCGGTGCACCTCTTCCTGGTCTCTGCGTATGCAGAGCGGCAGATGGCTTATTTAACCTATGAGAAAGTGAGGTAAATCGTGAAAAAAGTTCTATTCTATGGTATGACCGGCGAGAAAATGTGTTTTCAGCACACATTGATGAATGCACTCGACCTGAACGCAGAGGGCATCGATGTCAAGATCATATTCGAAGGGGCATCCGTCAAACTGCTCCCCGTTTTCGAAACGGAAAAAAATGCATTGTATCTTGCCTGTCGCGAGAAAAATCTTATCGCGGGCATCTGTTACGCCTGCTCCAAGGTTCTCGGGGTCTATGACGAAGTGAAAGATCTGGGTCTTCCTCTCTTAAACGACATGAACGGCCATGCCGGCATGAAGTCTTATATCCTGGAGAACTATGAAGTAGTCAGTCTCTAAATAGTAAACGAAAGAAGCTTCCGATATATTAAACGGAAGCCTCCTTCAGTTTCAGATAACACTGCCAGGTTGCCATACAGTCACCCATCGCACGATGAGCACTGTTGTTTCGCACACCATACCGCGAGCAAAGGTCCTGCAGACGATGACGGGGATATTCCCTGGCTACACGGCGCGAAATCTGCATCGTATCGATATAGCGCGCTTCAAAATCAGGCGCCACGGCCTTCAGGAAACCCAGGTCGAAATTGATGTTATGCCCCATCAGCACGTCGCTGCCGAGAAAAGCCAGAAAATCCGGTAATACCTCTGTGATGGGCGGTGCAGTCTCGAGCATCTTATCGCTGATACCCGTCAACCTCGTTATAAACGGATCCAGAGACATCTGCGGCTTGACCAGCATCTGATAGCGATCGACAAGCATATCGTTTCGAATACGAATGGCCGCAAGTTCGATGATTTCGCAGCTTCGAGGCGATAAACCGGTGGTTTCGAAATCGATCACGGTGTAATGATCGGGCAGGTTTTGACACTTCAAAAAGGCCATAAAAATAATCTCCGCATAAATTGATCAAAGAGAACATCTGTTCTGTTATTTGCATTATGCCAGAACTCAAGGCCGATAAAAAGGACTAAGAAAGTAAGTCTTAGTTCACGCTACGGTTCTAAGATCAATCATCTTCTTCAATCGACAAAACACTCCCGTTACGGGCATGTACCCGGACCTCGTATTCTCTGCCCTGATAGTCCACTTCAATTTCCCAGGATAAAACACCGTCATCCTCATCCAGATCAATCGAGCTGACGTGAGCGCTGCCTGAACCGGGAATACGGCCTAAAGCAATTTCCACGGCACGCTCCCTCGATATCTCCGGTGCGTACTTGACTATATCATCCCAGTCATCATCATTTGTGGGTAAAGGTATCACGGCTTTAGGAGGAGTTGTCGGCTGCGGGGTTGCAGTTGTCGTACTTGCGGATGGCGTCGCTGCAGGTGTTACTGCCGGTGTCGGTGTCACTGCCACGGCTGATGTGCTCGCCGTTGCAGTCTCAGTTGTCATCTGCGGTTCTGCTGTTGTTGTCGCTTCGCTCGTTTCCCTGCTATGAGAGTCACTTGGCGTCGCTTCTGCGGTCGGATCCGCTTCTTTGGCCGCGGTGGTCTCGCCGGTTGGTGCTGCGATGAGGGAACGACTGGTAGATCTCAGACGAATGCGCTCTCCGGTCTCGGCATCAAGGCTTAAAACATAGAGGTAATCGCGGTCGGATGCATAAATTTCATAAACATAGCGGTCGTCATCAAGCTCCAACTCCAGATCCAGAATCTTCGCATCGCCGATGTAGTCTCTTGCTTCAGCGATCGCTTCTTCCTTGTTCAGAAAACGGGAATTATCGTTATCGGGTCCAAGCGGGATCACTACCCGGGCGGAACGTTTCAAGCGAAAAGACAAAACCAATCCGGTCTCCGGATTCAACATCATCGTACCGTTGAAACCTCTCCAGTCAAACAGCAGCTCGATCGAACCAAGTCCGTCTCCGCCACCTTCGACAAATCCGTAATTTGTTAGAACTGCATCGGGAAATTCGCTTTCCAGAATGTTTTTGATCTTCTCACTTTGAATTTTAATCTCGCTGCCTTCTTTACCCATTACGCTTTGAGCGACCAGGGAGTAAAGCTCCCCGTCCGACTTGGCTATTTCCACGCGATAGGTACGACCTGACCTGTCATCGAAGTAAATCAGCTCGAACTCATCTCCGGTATCGGCTGCGGTTACAAAATAGATACCTTCGGGCAGATAATCGGCCGCATAAGCGCGTGCCTCTTCTTCCGTCATGGCCTTTGTCTTACGAAAATAAAACATAGAGAGGCCTATACTCAAGGCTAATACCAGCACGATTGAGCTTAAAGTAATCGTAAATTTCTTTTTCTTTAGCATTTCAATACCTCTCCTTATGTTTCCATTATACTTGATAAAGAAGACCGACCCATGAGGCCCGATTCCATCCGGAATCAGACCTCGGCGGCAGAATTCATCTTCTCTGTATGACGGGTTTAGTCATCTATTTCGATATCCAGAATCTTTCCGTTACGAGCATCGATGTCGATTTCATACTCGTAGTCACCGATTTCGATTTCGATTTCCCATTCGTAGCGTCCGTCATCCTCATCGAGCTCGGCATCTTCGACATGCGCTCTGGTAGCACCGGATACTTTTGCCAATGCAATTTCAATGGCGCGATCGCGCGAGATCAGAGCGGACTGTGTTGCACGGGCAGGAGCTGTGGTCGGTTGTGTATGATGTTTCCGATCATCATCGCCATCGTCATCGCGATCGACCTCCCACTTGAAGACATTACCGTTACGTGCATTGATTTCGAACTCGTACTCGACTCCGTTGAAACGAATCTCGCCTTCATACTCGGGGCGTCCGTCATCATGATCCAACTCGAATTCCCGGATATGATCACGTGTGGCACCGGGCACCCGTGCCAAAGCGATTTCCATAGCTTCATCGGCTGTGAGTAAAGAGCTTGTGGCCGGTGCGGTTGTCGCAGGCGAAACGGTTGTCGGAGCGGCTGTAACAGGAGCAACTGTCGTCGGTGCTGCCGTGGTCGGAGCGGCTGTTGCAGGAGCCGTAGTAGGCTTCGTCTTCTTCGCAGCTTCGCGCTCGAACTCCTGAATAGCACCGGTATGAGCGTTGATCTCTAATTCGTATTTATAACCATCATAAACAATATCAACTTCGTACTTGGCATCGCGTTCGTTTCTATCATCAAGTTCGAACTCGCGAATGTCTTTGGCATTGGCACCGGCTACCTTGTCCAGAGCGATGTCGCGGGCTTCGTCCCGACTGATGATCGTGCGGGCGGTCGAACTGCTGCTTGTTTCAAAAGGAATTAATTCCTGGTCCATCTTATATTCGCGGATGTTGCTGATCTCAGCTTTTTTCAGATCAACCTTAACTTCATAGAGTGTCTTTGTCTTCGCATCGAAATACTCGAAGGTTGCCTGTTCGTCATCTTCATCGGTTCCTGTATGTTCTACGGTGTCCGGAAGAACATCGGCGACCATAAGTCTGGCTTCTTCGGTGCTTAGAGCGTATGCCGGTTTCGATTTTTGTTGCATGGCGATGGCCAATGCGCTGATTCCGATCATTCCGGCGGCAACCAGGGCCGTGATTCTCTTCTTGTTCATGTTGTGCCTCCTTTGGCTTCGCTTGATTGTTTTGCGTGTTTGCTGTTTGAACTGTCTTCATCATAAGTGGCCAAGATTAAAGTAAAATGAGAGAATTTCTCATTTTCAAGTTTTGTCTCACTTTCGCCGGAACAAGCGACAGCCCCACCTGCACAACATCTGCTACACTAAAGACAACACGGTCCATCACGAAAGGAGCTTGGGGCATGCGCCTGTTATATGTTGAAGACGAGCAAGATATTCTGGAAACAACAACGAAACGTTTGGAGCGAGACGGTCATACGGTAGACGCCTGCGAGAACGGTCCGGATGCTTTGAGTTTCATCGAAGTGACGGAATATGATGTCATCATCCTGGATATCATGTTGCCCGGTATGAACGGTCTGGATATCCTGCGTCGAATAAGGGCTTTGAAAATCACGACACCGGTTCTTCTCCTGACTGCCAGAGACAGCATAGAAGATCGTGTAGGCGGTTTGGACGCCGGTTCAGACGATTATTTGGTCAAGCCCTTTGCTTATGAGGAGATGGTAGCTCGCATACGAGCCCTCGGCAGACGCTTGCCGGCCGAAGATATCACGAATATTCTGACCGTTGGCGATTTGACACTCGATACGGCGACGAGGGAAGTGATACGGGATGGTAAGGCAATCAGGTTATCGGCCCGGGAATACAGCCTTCTGGAGTATATGATGAGAAACCCGGGGATTGTACTCTCGCGAGACCGCATCGAGCAAGCGATATATAATTATGATTTTGAAGGCGGCAGCAATGTCGTTGACGTATACATTCGTTATCTGCGAAAGAAGATCGACGCCGGCTTCGACTCGGCTCTGATCCACACCGTGCGCGGCAGCGGCTATGTGCTGAAAGAAGAAGGCAAGTAGTCTATGAAAAAACGCCACTCCGTTATATATCGAGTCACTCTCTATTACGCCGGCGCGTTGATTCTGATGCTGGTGCTTGTCTTTGCCCTGTTATATGTATTAGGCTCCCAAAGCTTAAGAACGTCTTCACGGACGACCATCGAACGGGTAGTGCGAAACGCGTTTGATGATATCGAGTTTAGTGATCGCGGAATCGAGGTCGGAGGATCGCTGGATCTCTTCTCGGAAGGCGTCAGCTTATTAATTTATGATGGCGAAGGCCGCTTGATCCTGGGCACGCTGCCCAGTACCTTTCCTGCGATGACCCCTCTGGTCTCGGGGCGACACCAATATATAAATGCGATTAACGAAGCTGATTCCGGCTGGAATGTCTATGACATGATGGTTAGTTATCACAGCTCTTCGATTTGGGTCCGGGGCATATCCAACACGTCTGCGACAAGCACCTTAATGAGTCAATTGCTCGCAGGTGCTTCGATTCTTCTCCCCCTTCTTGCGATGGTTTCCCTATTGCTCGGTTACCTGATCACGAAACGTGCCTTTCTCCCGATTCAGCTGATTAATCAGACCGTCAACGAGATCGAGGGCAGTCGTGACTTAGAACGAAGGATTCCGGTTGATGAGCACAGACAAGATGAAATCAATGAATTGATCCTGAACTTCAACGCTTTGTTTACTCGCCTGCAGGAGCGATTTCAAAAGGAACAGCAATTTACCTCGGATGCTTCACACGAATTGCGTACGCCAATTGCGGCGATTTTAGCACAAGCGGAACGCGGATTGGATGATGATGCGGGAGAAGACGAAAGAGTACATGCTCTGAACCGGATTTTGATCCAGGCCAAAGCCATGTCCAATACCTTGAACCAGTTGCTGTTATTAACCCGGGCTGATCGCCAAAAGGCTAATCTGCAGATTGAACGCATCGACTTCGGCGAACTCTGCGAACTGGTGGTCGAAGCAGAAGAAGACAAGGCCGCAAGCCGGAATATTCGTTTGATGAAGTGTCTTGACGAGGGCATTTTTGTTGACGGCGACCAATCGCTCCTGATGCGCCTGGTGGCCAACTTGATCACGAACGGTATTAAGTACAATAAACCGGCAGGTTTCGTAGCCATCGATCTCACCACACAGCAAGGCGAAGCCATCTTGAGCGTGAGTGACAGCGGTGTCGGTATTCCCGCCGATGACCTGCCCCGCATCTTTGATCGTTTTTATCGCGTCAGCGCAGCCAGAAGCAGAAATCTCGCCGGCGAATACAGTTCCGGCCTGGGTTTAAGCATTGTAGCCTGGGCGGTCGAAGCGCATGGCGGCAGCATCGATGTCCAAAGCAACGAAGGATCCGGTACGGTTTTTATTGTGCGATTACCCCTGGCCAAGGACTCATAATAAAGGATTTTTTCTCTCGAAACGAAACATATCTTACAGACAGGAAAATAAGTTCCAAGTTAAGGGGACGGTACTTGACTATGTCCTTTTTCGCTGTTATTATGTGAGAGAAGGCAAAGGGACGGTACTTGATTTATCATTTCCGTCTCAACTTCACTTCAAAAGAAAGGTAGTCGATATGCCTCGTCAAGCCAGAGTAAAAGACAATTTCGGAACCTATCACATCTATCAACGCAGCCAGGACGAACGTGAACTATTTCGCAACGAAGCCGACCGTACGGTTTTCTGGCAGGTATTAACCGAAGCAAGCGAGCGTTTTCCCGTGCGCTTACTTGGTTACTGTCTGCTCGATGCGACGAGTTATCATCTGCTCATAAAGCTCGACGGATGCGATATTTCCAAGCTTATGAAAAGTATCAACATATCTTATGTCCGCGGCATCAACGCGGCTGCCGGTTTGTTTCGCGATCGCTATCAAAGCGAGTTGATCCATAGTGCCGAAGATATCGATGCTCTACGCGAGAAGCTAAAAATGCGTGCCCGGGGAAAAATGAAATGGAACAGTTTCTGTCATTTCGATCAACAGGCATTAAGCGAAGCGGGTCTTCGCATCGCTAACACAGAAGAGATCCTCGAAGACGAAGGCCGGATCATGAACTGCAGCGGAGAAGATTGCCTGAACAGCATCGAGGATATACAAGTTTTCTTGAACGAGAATCTCGAGCGTCAAAATCTGGATTTTGAAACGATGCTGCGAATGCAGGAACTTCGCAACGATCTGATCTGCGAGTGCCGGCTTCGTTCCACACTATCGCTGAAACAAATCGGTGAACTCTTCGGAGGGCTGTCCGAATCATCCATCAGTAAAATAATCAAACAACATAAACGATCTGCTATTCAATTGCTATAAGAAGGAGTACACATGGCATTTAACCTCAACTTGAATATGAACCAAGCTTCGGAAACAAGCGAAACGAAGATAAACAAGGCTGTCGTAGAGTTCGACAAGCTTTACGATCTGCTGATTTTGGGCGGCGGACCGGCCGGTATTAATGCGGCGATTTATGCCAAACGAAAGGGCCTCTCCCCGCTTATCATCGCGGAACGTCCGGGCGGCCAGATCATGGATACCTCGGAAGTCGACAACTATCTGGGCCTTCCCGGCATCAGCGGTTTTGACATGTCGATGCGCTTTATCGACCATGCCCGAAGACTCGACATTCCCATTCTGGAATCCGTTCGAGTGAACGCTTACGAAAAAAGCATCGATAGTTCTAAGCTTGATCTTCATATTCTTAAATTGAGCGACAAACGCTCGGTCAGCGGACGTTCGGTACTCTTGGCGACAGGTTCGAGCCCGCGTCATCTGGATATTCCCGGAGAGGAAAAGCTCAGAGGCATGGGTGTCAGCTACTGCGCCATCTGCGACGGCTTTTTCTTTCGCAACAAAACCGTCGTAATCGCAGGCGGCGGTAATGCCGCGATCGAAGCGGCCATCGACATGGCGAAAATCGCTGCCGATGTCATCGTAATCCAAAGAAGTCATTACCGGGCCGATAAGCTGCTCCTGGACCAGGTCGATCGGCTTGAAAATGTGACTCGCATCGAACAAACACAAATCCTGGAAATACTGGGTGAAGACAAGGTCCGTGCGGTCCGTCTCTTTGATAAGAATAAACAGTCCGAGTATGAACTGGAGACAGCGGCCGTATTCGTCGAGATCGGTCATGTACCGAACCCGGGTCCCTTTTCCGATCTGGTGAAGCGAAACGCTTTCGGCGAAGTGATCGTAGACGACCACCATCGCACGAGCCTGCCAGGCGTCTATGCCGCAGGCGACGTCACTGCCGAACCCTTTAAGCAAATCATCGTAGCAGCCGCTGCCGGAGCCGCGGCCGCATTAAGCATCAATCAGGACCTAAACCGCCTGTCCGCCGTCAGTGCGGACCATAACATGAGCCAGATGTCACTGGCAGAAAGAGCCTAATTATGAGTGTTTTAAACGAAGAAGTAAGAGATCAGCTGCGTCAGATTCTATCCACGATGCAAGGAGAAGTAAAATTGCTTAGCTTCACGGAAGCAGGAGAGGAACTTGGCGAAAATCTCATGGCATTCATGAGCGAGATTTCCGAACTCAGCGATAAATTATCGTACGAATCACTGGAGTTCTCGAAAAGCAATCCGTCTCCCGAAATGACTCGCTACGGCATCGAACGCGCACCGTCCTTCCTGGTCTTAAACAGCGATGGCGAAGATAAAGGCATGCGCTTCTACGGCTTGCCTTCAGGCTACGAGATCAACTCCTTTCTCTCGGCCGTTATCGAGCAAAGCGGCACCGAAGAAGAGTTACCCGAAGAACTGACAGATCGTATCCGGGCGATCACCAAGCCCGTGAACATCAAGGTCTTTGTGACCATGAGCTGCCCGCACTGCCCCGGCGCAGTTCAAAAAGCCCATAAAATGGCTATGCTGAATCCGATGATAACAGCCGAAATGATCGGAGCCGATATCTTTGGCGATTTATCCGACAAGTATAATGTCAGTTCGGTTCCTCAGATCGTCTTTAACGACTCAGAAAGCTTCCTGGGCAATCAACCTCTGGATGTGTTCATCGAATCTCTGGAAAAAGTCGCTATGTAATAAGGCTTCACAAGAGTACATAAAGAAAAGCGAAGGGCGATTACCCGGTGATCGCTCTTCGCTTATATTTTGTCTTCCCTAAAATAATAGCAGACCAGCCATGACAGCCGGTCTGCCGGGGGGCTTAGGGGGGGCTTAGGGGGCTATATGCGCTTTGCGTCTTTACGACGTTTCAGCCACAGTAGAATGATGATGGCGCTACCGCCAAACAGTAAAACACCGCCCGTCAGAATGTTTTGTACCGACTCGCCGGTTTGCGGCAGATCCGGTGGATCGTCTTGCTCTACTGTAAATACCCAGGTGACTTCACCGACTGCATTTTGGAAGTCGTTGCCCATCGTTAGAGGCACCTCCAAGTGCACGACCAGATCTCTCGTCATACCGGGAAAGAACGTACCGAGAAGCACATTGTTTGTTAAGCCGGCCGGTAAGGATGCATTGGCGTCGGACAGCGTACCCATCGTTTCAAAGTCGACTCTTAGATTCATCTGTTCGAGGAATGCTTTATCTTCCGCCTTGACCGGTTCCGCTCGCAAGTAAATGCGAACCGGCATAATATTGCTGCTTTCGTTGGCAACTTTGATCACTTGAGTAAGCTTGTCGCCGGGCATCACGTTCTTGAAATTCTGGAAGAGATCCGTGTTTTCAGGTATGAAGACAAAGCTCTCAGCCTGACCTTTAAACGCTACGTTCGAATCTGCCGCTCGTATCTCTTTTGCTTGAGTCACGCCCGAAGCGAGGACACTCAGGAGTAACGCAACGATCAGGATTTTTCTGATTTTCTTATACATAACGCTACCTCCTTATGGTGTTACGGCAGGATCTTGCAAACGTCCGCTGCCATCGACGGTTACCGGCCAGGCATGTTCGACCGCATCGTCTGGATCTGCTTGAATCGCCGATGCAATCACCTGCAATTCAAAACGTAAACCTTCTTTTACCGGCAATTCAAACGAATCAATCAGGTTCGTTGTCGTCGCACCGGGAGCTACACGCTCCTTATGGTAATAAAAACCATTCTGCTCAAACCAATTGCTATGCGAAGTAAAGACTAACTCCGGCACCGGCTCGGGTGAGATATCACCTTCCTCGTCGAGCCATACGGCTGTCAAGACAACACGAATGAATGCGTCGATGTTGCCGTTGTTTTTGATCTGAACATTCTCCTTCGTTTCGCCGTCAAATTCCTCGACAACTTCCGGAGGCACGCCGGATTTGGCAAAGAGGTTAAGCAACGGATCTGCACCGGCATTCAACCAGGCTCCCGTTATACCGGATGCTGCAGTCAACAGTAACAAGATACCAATTAACAGGGCCAATCCTTTGCTTCCATAGTTTACAAACTTCTTCTTCATTGGATTACCCTCCTATCCTCTGCACAAGTGCAAGAATGGCTGCAGCAGCTTTCTGCAGGGGCTTCACGTATACATTGATGGCAAAGGCCTCTCCGCCGAGCCACTGATTATCTTCTCTGGCATTTACGAAGCTAAGCGTCTTGTGCGCATCGGCAATCTCCGGACCGATGGTTGCCGTATCACTCGTTTTATCCGGCTCGTAACGCCAGGACCAGGAAGTATCTTCTGTGACAGTATAAGTTCCTTTACCCAAACCGCTGATTGTACGTTCGCCTTCGCCCTGGATGGCGATCGTCCATTCCTTACCATCGGGCCCTTCAACACGGAAGATGAAACTCTGGTTGGGATCGAAAGTCGTACCGTCTGCCGCACGCTTTTGAATCGTTAAGCTGCCCGAGATAACAAACACGGTAAAATGATTGTCATTCAGTAAGCCATCAGGTGACGGTGTGATCTGAGTATAACTCGTGACATCCATCGCACCGATGAAGACTTGCATGTTAAAGCGTGAATCCACCTTAGCGGCAAAACCTGCCGCCCCTCCGTTACCAACAGGATCTGTTCCCGTCAGGAAGACAGGAGTAAAGCTCAGAACAGGTGGCGGACCTGCCGGCACCGGAGCCAAAGCACTGTTAAACCAGCCGTCGCCGTTCATTTGCTCAGCCAGATTTGTCGTGTCTCCAAGCCAGATCGTTGTGTCGCTGCCCTTTGCCTTCGGGTAGAATACAAAAACAGCGAAGTCATAGCCTTCTGCAGCTGCCGCCGCTGTCGGAACGATGGTAGACAAAGCGGTGATATCTCTCGTGTCGATTTTTACTTCGACATCGAAGAAGGAATCGGCCAGAGGTCTGAAGGCGGCTGTTCCTCCGTTACCTGCGGGGTTGGTGCCGCTGCGATAGAGCGGGTTCAATGTGACTGAAGGAGCGGTTCCCAAGGGAGCCGGTGCCAGCGGATCAACAGTGACCCAGGTCGATTGCGTCATACGGCCCGCCAAATCAGTCGTCTGACTAAGATAGAGTGATAGATCGGACACCTCTGCTTTTGGTGTGTAGACATGGATGAAATCCTGCTTCGGACCAACTGTTTCGGGAGAATACGTACCGTCAGATACCGGCGTTACTACTGCGGTGATCTGATACGCCGTCTTCTCTTCCGGAGCTACATTCGCACCACTCCAACTACCGGACGCAGCACCTGCAGGAACGGTGTACGTTCCATATGTTATCAAACCATCGGCACTCTTAATGGTATACACCACATTGGCATACTCGTTATTGAGACCATCATAGCTGTACTCTGTGCCGTTAATCAGATACTTGTGTCCGTCTGTCTTCAGCAGATTCCATGGAGCAGTACTGTTCGTCAGGTAGATACTGCGCGGATTGGTCTCGAAATCGAAACGAAGCGGAATATCGACCGAAGGCTTGTTGAATTCCCGGAAGACCGTCGTCTGGCCCGGCAGGAAAATACCGGAACCGTCCAGGTTCGGATAGATGACGTTACCGCCGATAAAGTCCGGCTTAACCGGTGCACTGAATCTGACGATCAGCTTCTTTCCGCGAGCTTCGTTCGTGGCTTCATCCATCGCGACATAGTTGTCCTTGTAGGAGAAACCGGTCACGTGGACACTGTTGTCAGCAGGAGTCACACCCACGCTTATTCCGCCGACATCTTGTTCCGGGCCCCAGAGGTAATTGTCGCCGGCATCAAATCCGGTAAAGTTTGCGGTCTTAACCGAAACGGCAGCCGCAGCGGGTAAATTCAGTTGCGGTATCAGGAAGTCTCTCATCACGGTTTCCGATGTTAGAGCTTCATTGGTCGATCCGACCTGTTCCGAAATCGTCTGGAAGGTTTCGATCAACCCATCCGGATCCGCATCATCGAAATAATAGCCGTTTGAAGCCGCTCCGGTTCCCGTTGTCGTCATTGAAGTCGCAGCCGGATAATTGCTGGAAACTAAATGCAGGAAGCGATTGGCACGCTGTGTCTCGTTACCGGCATTCGAAGGCAGAGGAGGATCGGAATTCGCACCCGGCAAAATACCGATGGTGAACACTCTGTGACCGGCGTCCTTGATCTGCTTACTGTTTTGGATGGCAGCGTTGGCTGCGTCATTATTGAAGGAAGCTCCTGTATTGGTACGTGTCGGGACACCGTCTGTGAGCATGACAACAATGCGGTCTCGATCAGTAGACGAGGCTGCGGTCGCAGTTAGAATATCCCTGGCCATCTGCATACCCAGGTCGGTACTGGTGTAGGTACCGGTTCTGATTCTGTTAATGGCCGCTGCCAAACCAGTCTGTCCGGCCGGCGTGGTTGTATCCATCAAACTCTGCAGGCGATGGGTATTGGTAATATTGTCGAATCTAATCGGACTGCTGCCTGTAACAGTCAGTATTTCAGTAGCGGTGTATCTCTGATTCTGCGGATTGGAGAAACCAACCATTGCGATACGGTGAGATACTCCATCGGCGATTGCTCTGGCTGTTATAGCCTGAACGAAGGCCTCTGTTGCATTTTTCAGAGCCTGAATCCTGGTAATAGTTTGCGTAGTTTGCAGGTAGAATTCCCAGTCGGGAACCGAACTGTTTTGATGAATGGTCCCTGAATTCACGGTCGGCTGCGCCGGTATGGTATAGCTATAGGAATAGCTTCTGTTTCCGTTGGGACCTGTGCGGGTAACAATAACTTTATAATACTGATCATTCACCTTTACATACAGGTTATCTCTGGATGAGTACAGACTATTATGACGTATAGAATTGGTACCGTTGTTCGACCATAGTTGATACGAATTATAAGAACCAAAACTGCTGTTCATACTATCCGACTGATCCAGAACCAGGATGATATCGGTAGGTTTTTTTGTAATAACGGTAGCGAGCTCGCCGGTCGAAAAGATATCGAAACGGAAGTCGACACTGTCGGTTGCCGCATTGTAGGTAGCGGTCTTATGCAGGACCACAGTTGAATCATCGTTGGCAGCCATAGGTGTAACAACCGGCGGTAATACCAGATTGAAGCCTGAGAACATCGGTCCGATAATCGGATTGTCAAAATCCAAACCCCCGGAGCTCTCCTCTTCACTGTTTTCGTCGATGGGCTCGCTCTCGCTTGAACTGTTTGCAGGTGTTGGAAGCGGGACTGTTGTTTCTGCAGGTTCTGTAAATGCGGGAAGCGACGGTTCGCTGTCATCTGTTTCCTCGGATTCCGTAGCTTCTTTCGATGTTTCACCGGAATCTGCAGCTTGAGTTTCATCCGAAATGAGCGGGTTCGGATCCGTTTGACTATCGGTCAGGCTTTCCTCGGCGATCGCCGTAGTCGGTTCTTCAAGACCTCCGTCCAAATCTCCGGCAGTCGTTTCTGCGTTGTCAGTCCCGACGGTTTCAATACTGACATCATCTCCAGGTGCGGTTAATGCGGACACAGGGATCGTGGTCGCTTGCAGTAAAACTGCCACAGCCAAGAAGATTCCTATTATTTTATGTTTACGCATCTTCATCCTGACACCTCCTTTCAATTAGTACTAAACATTCTTACGGAGTGGGCCAGCCGCTTGCGCTGCTTGCGCTGCTGCCGTTATTGGCACTCTGTACGGCTTCGGCGATGACATCGATTGTGACTTTTGCGTTCATGTAATCATTATCCAGTGCGGCTCCATACATCACTTTTGTAAACAATTCGGTAGTCGAAGCTCCCGGCGCCAGGGCGGTATGGTAGTAGTACCAGTCACCGACCTTTGTCCAGTTGACAAGATCGAGATCCAACACAATATTGTCGAAATTCAAGATCGTTTCGATACCCGGACCGGCTTCGATCGCCTTATCCAGGCGGATGCGAACATAGGCACTGTTGTCTCCGCTATTGGTAACATAAACCACTTTATCTACAGCTTCACCCGGCATTACACCGTTTACTCCACCGGACGGGAACGGCTCTTCATTACCATTTTCGTCATGTAGTGTTATAGCTACATTACCGGCTGTGATGACGTTATGTGCTTCTTTCGAATCTGTGAAAAATGCCAGAGTTCCCAGGCTTAAGAGGGATACAATCAAGGCGATGGATGCGATTAATGTAATTTTTCGTTTCATCTAGATACCTCTCTAAATCAAATTGGATCACGGTGTGGCCATTTGCGCGTCAAACGCAGCGAAGGCTGCGGCAGCATTGGCAAATCCGTCGGCTTGTATGGCATCGACTTCTATGCGAATGTGCCAATCGGCGGCATCAATCAAAACCAGATCTTCCTGATCCAGGTCAGGATGCAGATAAAAAGCGCTCATAATGCGATTGCTTTCATCACCCGGTTCGAGAACCATGTTATAAACAGCTGTCAGTTGTATGTAAGATTTCCCGCCGACGAGTATCGGAGTTGCCGATGTTGTTCGTGTCCAGCCGGCATCCGGTGTTTCGAGCATTAACTTCTGCGGAACCATAATCGTTTCAGGAATCAACACTCTCGCCCTTACGTAAATCCGGTTCGTTCCTGTATTTTTTATTGTTGCCCGTTTGGGCAATTTATTCGCTTCTCCGGGAAGCAATGTTTGCTCTTCCAGCCAGGAACGATAGTCATCATTCTCCAGATAATTCTCATCCGTATCAGGTAAACCGTTATCTTCATGCAGTTCAACTGCAATATTTCCCAAGGTAAATACATTGGTAGCTTCGTCACGATCCGTAAAGTAGGCAAGCGTGACGGCTACAATGCCAAAGCTTAATGCCAGGGCAGCAATAGCCAAAGCGAGTTTTCTCGTTTTCATACCGGATTCCCCCCTTTTCATGCACAGGTTTTAACACGTATCCAACCCATCAAACCCTTCCTCTTGTACCGGGAACCGATGGCTCCCGATACAAGAGACGAAGTATACTGTCGTTTACGGTGTTGCAGGTAAGCCGAAGAAGGCTCTGGCAGCCGCATCGGCGGTGTCCTCGTTAACGGTATCAAACTGATGGGCATAGGCTTTAATTTCGATGGTTTTACCATCCAGGAGATCGATATTGTCGGAAGTAACCAATGTGGAATTTACGTACAAGTTGGTGAATAGAGGCGTTAACACAATATCAACAGCAGATGCCGAGGCATCGACCGGCTGATAATATCTATATAAAGTCTTGGTTCCATCCGTTTGAACAGGTACCCAGTTGGCATGAAAGTTAAAAGTAATAGCATCAGGAATTCCATTCGGTTGCGGAGCATTAAACTGATTATCCATAAGCATATAGACATAGCTCTTTTCGCTACCGGCTTTCACGGTAACTGTCGGGTCTTTATCCACAGTAGCACCGGGATATAGCTTCGTTCCGCCGTCCGGTTCGTCATAAGAAGGCTCTTCTAAATCAATGGCGATATTACCGACAGTAAAGGTGTTGGTTACGGGATCTGCGGTAGCGGTTAGATAAGCCAATGTACCGGCTACGATTAAACCGAGTGCCAGGAAGCCGGCGGTCGCTATCGTAATAATCTTTTTCTTCATAACGTTTCTCCTCTTCATAATCAAGCTTGTGCTTGCCATCTGATGATATGTCTCTGACAATCCCATAAAACTGTCAGAAGCGAGCCGATAAATACGGTCTGCCATTAGCGCAAAGGAGCTCTCTTCGCGTCATCCCGGCTGACGTCCGAATTGTTCTGATTCTTCCCTCCCGCGTCACTATCGGGCTTTTTATCCGCGGAAAGCAGCCCCGGCATGACGAGCCAAAGAAGACAGAACAGAATTATTGCAATCGCTACATACCTGCCCCGATCGGAAGCGATGTAATGAGCGATATAGCCGAGGTAAGGAATGGAAAAGACAACCTTTCCCAAGAGATTGTTGAAGTGAACCGGCGAACCGTCGACGATCGTATTCGCATCGCCCTTGGTTCTGAACTGCCTGGCATCTGTATCGATTTCAACAACCCGATGTGTGGCAACGACCAGATCTTCATTCATAACAAAGCTGATCGCATCACCGATTTGAATGTTGTCCGCGGGAACAGGGCGCACATAAATAAGAGCACCGGCGGGATATGCCGGCTCCATGGAAGAAGATAAAACCGCATATGGCAAAAGTCCAAAAAGGCGTACCCCCACCAATAATGCCGCCATCATTACGATGATTGCGGATATTACAGATGAGAGTACGCCAAATAAAGACTTCATAACCCGTCCCCCGAATATTTACCGGAAAACCATCCGATCGAAAATCTCCCCCGAGTTTCGATCGTGCCAAAAGGCTCCCCCGCCTGTTGGCTGATTCGCACGGTAAATGTCCTATAATGAAGCGAATCCGTAAAGGAATTTACTTCAACTACTGCAATTATGATAAGTATTTTATTAATACGGTAAGATGTTCTATGTTACAGTTATTTATAAGTACTTTTGCACCAGAGAGAACCACGTATGTTTACCCAAATAGTCATTTTGCATTATCGATGAATAATATGCATATTATAATCCGCGAATAACGTTAACAATTTTTATTATCATTTAGCGATTTAACGTCCATATATTATTAGCTTCTCTCATGTTAAATCGTTTTTATTATCATGATCATTATTTTTTCCAGCAAAAAGGAGTCATAAAAAAACGTGAAGGGAATTCTAAGATGCAATTTAACAATGAATAGTAAGTCTAGGTTTTTTTGATGATTTCTTCAAAAAGAGACAGCGGGATATATTTTATGCAATGGCATTTTTGTATGCATATAAAATTTGGTTCATTTCAAGTCAACTACTGATAATATGAATTAGTTTGTTTCCGTTAACGAAACATAACGCTTCCGGAATAGACAAAGGCGCTCAAGATGTCACAAAACCCATATTTTCAATTCATTTTTCACGAAACATAAAAGAACTGCCCGGAAATGCACTAGTTACATTTCCGGACAGTTACGATGATTTTCAGAGATGAACGCTGTTATTTACGAAAAAGCTCAATTCGCATGACGCTTGATGATATGACGCAGCACATTCTTCGCCGTGCGTTGGAGTTCTGCTAGTTTGATGCCGTCTTCCTCGCCGAGAGATTCCAGGAGCGTATCGTCGGAAATATATTCCGTCTCCGTAAACTTGCTGCCGCCGGGCATCAGGACATCCACCTGAGCACGTACGCGGTAAGCATTGTCGCGCAGTTTCGGGAAATCGGGACTGGTATCTTGTCTCATCCACCAGTCGGTAACGATCATGCCGCCGAAATTCCACTCATGACGCAGAACCGTCGTCGCCAGATCGTAATTGTAATGAGCCCATACACCGTTGATCTTGTTATAGGAAGTCATGATCAAATCCGGTGCGGCTTCCTTCACCACGATTTCAAAACCCTTCAGATAAATCTCGCGGGCCGCACGCTCGGAGACTCTCGTGTCATGGTAGTTACGATTGGTTTCCTGATTATTCATGGCAAAGTGCTTCGGACAAGCCGCAACACCGTTTTTCTGAACACCTTTTACCACGGAGGCCGCCATCTTACCGGTCAGAAGCGGATCTTCCGAGAAATACTCGAAGTTGCGTCCGCACAGCGGGCTGCGGTGAATGTTCATACCCGGGCCGAGGATGACATCGGTTCCGTGATAAAGCATCTCTTCGCCGAGCTTCTCATGTACCGCTTCAATCAGAGGTGTGTTCCAGGAACAGGCGAAAGCCGTACCACAGGGCAGAAGCGAGCAGTAGCGCTGCAGTCTGATACCCGCAGGTCCGTCCGTCGTGATAATCGGCAAGACACCCTTTTCGCGAAGCGATTCGATAATTCCGCCGAAAGCACCGGCATTACCCGGGGTACCGAGCTTGCTGCCCATGCCGCCTTCGCCGCGGGTCAGAGCTTCGAGCTGTTCATTATCCAGTTGCAGAATAAACGCATCAAGTAAAGCAGGATCTTTCAGGACTTCCGAGAAATGGATCGGGCGATCCGGCAGATCCGCCTTCAGTTCTTCGGGCAGGCGGTTTTGGATGCGTTCTCTCAAATTCAGTTCTCTGGCAGGCAGAGTCTCCCAGTTATGTTCATATTGCCTCTCTCCCAGACTGCCGGGCACCATGCGGCCGAAACTTTCCTTAACCGGGAACACCGGTTCATGCTCTTGAATCACAATCGTTTCGTCCTGGACGAAGGATGCCACGGGTTGAGCCGATGCCACATCTTCGCCTAAATGGAAGCTGTAGAGACCGGCCTCCAGGATATAAGCCGATTCATAACCGGCTTTCCCGACATCGTCATAAGACGAGAGCTCATAATTTGTGATCGAGAAATCAAAAGTCTGCGACGCATCTGCCTCGAGCAGATCTGTTTTCGCGAAAGCTACCAGAGCCTTGGCGGGTTTACCGAGTTTACCCTGCGGCGCCGAAACATAGATCTGGGGGACGGCTTTACCGGCTGCATCACCCGTATTGGTGACGCGAATCGAAATTCTGGTCAAATCTCCTTCATGTTCAAACTTCAGGAGTTCGTACTTAAACGTGGTATAAGACAAACCGAAGCCAAAAGGATATAAGACCTTATCCTTGGCGAAGGTTTCGAAATAACGATAACCGACATAGATATCTTCTTCGTAGTTATTGAAAATCTTGTCGCCAAACGAACGGCTGGCCGGATAATCTTCGTAATGTCTGGCGATGGTATCGCTAAGGTGACCGCTGAAGTTAACTTTACCGGTCAGGACATCCACCAGGGCATTACCGGATTCCATACCTCCCTGCCAGGCATAGACAAGAGCGGAGATACGATCGCCGTAGCCTTCGACCCAGGCCAGGTCCATGATATTGCCGCAGTCGAGCAAGACGACAACTTCGCCGAAACGATCTGTTACCAGATCAAGCATCTTGATCTCGTCGTCGGTCAGGTAATAACTGCCCTTCTCCAGCAGGCTCTCGCGATCTTCGCCTGCAGCCCGTCCGATGACAACGATGGCCGTTTGACTCTGTTTTGCCGCTTTGGCAACCAGCTCTTCGTCCAGAGGCATTTCATCATAGTGCATGGGCCAGTTGCCCCAATAACCTTCAAACGGTTTGTTTTCGGGCTGATCGGACCAATGTCTGTAGATCTCGGCAAGCTCTTCGTTCAGTTTAACCTGGTCATTATTCCTGAATCCATCCATGAGGTTCACGGTATATGGCGGATTTACATCGCCGCCGCTGCCGTAACCGACATAGAAATAATCATTTTGACAACGCCCGAAAACAGAAATGACTTTCTCGGGATCAAGAGGCAATACACCATTGTTTTTCAGTAAAACGAGGCCTTCTGCGGCGCTCTGACGAAGTAAAGCCGGCATTCCGGGAGTAATGTAGTATTCACCCAGCGGGGATGCACCTGTCTCCTGGCTTAACTCGTTGGACTCATCTCTTTGGATGACCGAATTAATCTCGGTATCCCTGGCGTCTAAATTAGATGACAACATATTTTCCTCCTGTCGATCACATTGGAAAACGAAATCGTTTTCTAAACCTTTTACTATGGTATCACGTAATCAATGGGATTTCACGGGTTAAAGCCGGCAGAAACATGTTTCAATCGTAAATTTTAAGGCACGTCCTTTGTTCATTCAGCTGATACAAAAAAGCCCGACCTTCTTTTCCCGCTAATTCAACTAAACCGAAGTCCCTTAAAATCCGAAGGATGGTCTGTGCGTTTCGAATGGTATATTTACCGGCTTTGGCAAAGTTCTTTACCGTAAACGCTTCGGGGAGAGCTTTCGGCACGAAAGAGAGATAGTCTTCCGGAGTTGCCAGAACTTCGATGCGGTCCAGCCCGACCGGCAGGCGATCGACTCTTGTGGAACCTCTCTTCTGACTCTTGTCCCAACCGTCCTTTAGGCGATGTTCTTCCACATCGATATAGAACAATTCGATGCGAAGACCCGCTTCAAGCAGCCAGGGTCGGATCTTATACAATTCAAAGATAGCATCGCTGCGGCTTCCGCGTTTCGGCGAGAGACGCCGGCCGAGTTCTTCTCCGGTGGAGGGATCAAACCAGCTGATGTACTTTTTCGCGGGAACGGGATAGATAATTCTCAGGGGAAGCTCAGGCAGAAAACGGTCGATCTTACGTCGCAAACGATTAAAGCCTGCCGTTTGAATTTCAGTCACTCCGTTTTCGTTCAGAATATCCACGACAAAGCCGTGCGTTGCCTGTTCGTGCCTGGAGGTATCAGGTTCCAGATAGAGTTTTAGGATGGCATGAAGCGTCTTCTCACCGAGCGTACCGATGCCGGCACTCTCTCGCGCAAGTTCATGATAGGTCTCGCAGCATGCTTTAAAACGAAGTTGTTCTTCCTCTGTAATCGTTAATGTGTTATCTCGCAACATCAGATGATATCCGCATTCCAGGCAGTAATTTCTGCTTCCGACGCCAGCAGAGAATCCATCGCATTCATCAGTTTATCTCTCATTTCTTCGGCCGTGCTTTGATTCAGGGCCACATAAGCAATAGCCAGGTCCAAACGTTGCCATTTGTCCCGGCTACCTACTTCCGCCACGGAAACATTATACTGATTCTTAAGGCGCTCTGTCAGGCGCAGGCGGACTTGACGCTTATCTTTCAGCGACATGGCAAAGGGTAGCCTGATCTCGACATCCAGGATTAATACACGATAATTCATGACTCCATTATGACACAGAATCGCCACTTCGTTGGCGGCATGTGATTGCCGCCTCGAAAGGCTCCTTTACAAACTCTTTTGCACAGGGGGCATGCACCTCACGGGTAACAAAAAACTGCCGTCAAAGCGAAAAGCTTGACGACAGTTGATTCATTATCTGGTGCCTCGGACAGGGATCGAACCTGTATCAACAGCTTCGGAAACTGTTGCCTTATCCATTAGGCCACCGAGGCAGTGCCTGAAGCCCGGCTTCAGAGCATGTGAAATTATACCCTTAGGCAGAAAAAAATACAAGGAAGTGATAGCAATCCCGTGAAGCCCTTTCGAATTCAGTCTTCGATCGGCTGACCGTAGCACTTGAAACGTTCGGCCATATGGGTCATTTCGGCATCGTCTATGATCACAGGCTTGCCGATGGAACTGGCCAGGATATGGATACGGGCACAGTATTCCACTTCTTCGATAACATTGAAGGTTCGCTTCAGACTCGATTCTCCGGCGATGATACCGTGATTTGCCAATAAAACGGCTTTTCGTTCCGCCATCCCTTCCAGCGCATTTTTAGCCAGTTCCATGGTGCCGAAACCGGCATAAGGCGCACAACGAACGTTCGGTCCCGCGACGGCGAGCATATAGTGACTGGCCGGAAGATCCTGATTCAAACAGGCGAAGACGGTACTGTAAGTTGTGTGGGCATGAATCACAGCGTCGATATCGCTGCGGTTCTGATAGAAGATCAGATGCATGGCCCATTCGCTGGATGGCTTGCGGTGTCCTTCGACAATGTTTCCCTCGATATCCAGGACCACGATATCGTTTTTTTGGATACGGTCAAACTCGATGCCGCTGGGTGTGATATAGATCAGGCCCGCCTCGCGATCATAAACGCTGAGATTGCCGCCCGTTCCTTTCGTCATGTCATGTTCGATCAGTTTATTGCCATAGAGGATAAGTTCCTCGCGAATTAAATCGGCATTCATGAAAAGCTGCTCCTTGTCTGAAAGAAGAGAATCCGGGCCTTGACCCGGATTCTCCAATCAATGAATCATCGGTCTTACTTATATAAAGGGCCGTAAACAGCCGAAGCACGGAAGTCCGCAGACTCCGGATCCTTGGTACCAAAAGTCGAATAGACATGAGGACGGAAGATCCGTTCGTTCGACACGTTATGCAAAGCGACGGGGATACGCAGCATCGAGGCCAGTGTGATCAGGTCGTCACCGACATGACCGTAAACCAATGCGCCGTGATTTGCACCCCAGCGGCTCATCACGTCATATACCGTCTCGCAGCCTGCAGCTCCGATATTGGGAGCAAACCAGGTGGTCGGCCAGGTGCGATCCGTCCGCTCGTCGAGCACGTCATGGATTTCCTTCGGTACATCAACCGTGTATCCTTCCACGATCTGCAGGCTCGGACCGCTGCCGGCAGTCAGATTCAGGCGAATCATGGTCAGGGGCATTTCGGCCGCCGTCTTGAAGTGAGACGAGAAGCCGCCGCCGCGGAAATACTCGTAGTTGGCACGGCACCAGTCCGTTGCTTCCAGACAGGCCTTGATATCCTCTTCGGTCATGTTCCAGAATTCCTTCATGACCCCGTTACCTTCGGCATCCCTCGCTTGACCTGTGGCATCCAGGCAGGTCGCGCCGGAGTTAATCAGATGAATCATGCCGTTGGCGGCTTTACCGGTCAACTCATGACCTGTCACGCGGCGAACCGCTTCGGGGCTCCAGTAGGTGCGCACATCCGAGAAGATCGGAGCTTTATTCGTGATCAAGGTTCCGAGCAACATGGAAATCCCGTTCAGCGCGTCATTCTCCGTGGCAAAGGCCGTAGGCTGTCTGGCGCCGTTCCAGTCGAAGGTCGAAGCCATGATTGCTTCTTCGAAGTCGCAGTTGGGCAGCCAGTCCGTCCACTGACGCTGTCCCTGGAAACCGCCGGCAATCGCATTACGGCCGCGAGTCTCTTCGTGCCAGCCGAGTTCGGCCAGTTTCTCGTTTCCAAAGAGAATGTCTCTGATAATAACGGACTGCCTGGCGATGAAATCCCAGTCCTGATCGGCGGGAATCACCTTGGAACGCAAAACGATATCGGATAGCTCTTTACCGGCATTGACGTCGAATCCTTCCGGGCAGTTCTCTTTAATCCAGGCAAGCGCTTTCTCGTACTCTTCCTTATCGTAGATCTCGAGGGTCATGCGACGCAGAATTTCGGTCATGTCAACGAATTCGGTGCTCAGGCCGAAGTATTGCTGCATCATGAGAGGATCGATTTGCGATCCGGCAATGCCCATGCAGGAGCTTCCGATCGCAACATAAGACTTACCCTTCATCTGTCCGACGGCATAAGCGGCTTTAGCCCAGCGCAAGAGTTTCTCCGCGACGTCTTCGGGAATAGAGTTGTCATCCAGATCCTGGACATCATGACCGTAGATCGAGAAAGCCGGCAGGCCGCGCTGAGCGAAACCGGACATCGCCGCCGCCAGGAAGACGGCACCCGGACGCTCCGTTCCGTTAAAGCCCCAAACCGCCTTAATCGTCGCAGGATCCAGATCGATTACTTCCGTGCTGTAGCACCAGCTAGGCGACACAGCCAGGGTCGCTACGACGTTCAAACCGGTAAACTGATCCGTCACACGGCCGGCATCTCCCCGGCCTCCGATGGTGCGATCCGCGACCACGCAGCGAACCGGCGTACCGTCGGCATAACGAAGATTGGACTCGATCAGCTCCTTGGCCGCACGTGCCATCGCCATCGTTTTTTCTTCGAGAGACTCGCGGATACCGCCTTGACGTCCGTCGATCGTCGGGCGAATACCGATTAAAGGATAGTTCTTCTTTTCATCAGACATGGAAATTCCTCCTGCACAATAATTCGGGCTTAGGATTGCATCTGAACCAAACTGGTCGATTTCACCTAGATTATAGCATGTAAGTTTCTTATCTTAAGCAAACGCCAATGATTTCCGGCATTGATCGGACTCCCGGTCGGAATTGGCCCATTTTGTTTCATTTCGTTTCATGAGCATGTTAACAGATCCTCTTATACCGACTTCCGGCGATCAAAAAAGCGTCTTACCGCTGAAGGTAAAACGCTTTATCAGAGTGATTACAGGTGAATTCAGGCGAACGGATTTAGCCTATGGTAAAAGAAACGGGCTTTTGATTCGTCAGTTCGACGCTGCGCTTGTCGGGCTGAGTGAAACCTGCGAAAACCGTAAAGGGGCTGTCGGGAACATAAGCCTCGCCATCCTCGTCAAAGAGTTCGAATGCCGTACGATCGAGCTTCAGCATGATTTCGCTTGATTCCCCGGCTTCGAGTCTCACCTTGGCGAAGTTCTTGAGTGCGTGATTCGGTGCGTTTTCCTCCGAAGACCTTACATAAATCTGAACGGTTTCGGCTGCAGCCATTGATCCACTGTTCGATACTTTCACACGAATATCCAGCGTCTCGCCTTCTGCGGGCACTTTCGTACCGGTGGTTTCTGCTTCCAGCTCGAAACGGCTGTAAGTCAGGCCGTAACCGAAGGGATAAAGCGCTTCGGTCTTCATGTAGCGATAGGTACGACCCTCCATATTGTAGTCTTCGAAATCCGGCAGCTCTTCGCTGGTCCGGTAGAAGGTCACGGGTAACTTCGCGCCAGGCGATGCGTCTCCGAAGAGAATCTCGGCCAGGGCTCTGCCGCCGTAGCTTCCCGGGTAGCCGGCCCAGATGATGGCGGGAACGGCGTCGGATTCATCCTCTTCCGGCACGGCGATCGCGCTGCCGCTCAAGATCACGAGAACCACGGGTTTTCCGCTCTCGCGCAGGAGTTCGAGAATACGATTCTGCTGACCCGGCAGTGAAAGTGTATCCTTATCACCGCTGCCAAACTCGTTTCCGGTATCCCCTTCTTCTCCTTCGATACTGGCATCCAGTCCCATGACGGCAACGATGACGTCACTCTCTGCGGCGACGGCGAGCACTTCGGACTCGCGATCGGCACCTTCGCTCAGACCGCTGATTCCGTCTTTATACAGATGACATCCTTCACTGGTCAAAACGCGGATACCGGGTCCGGCCAGATCCTGAATTCCTTCGAGAACCGTGTAATAGCGGGAAGCCGTACCTTCGTAGTTACCGACAAGTGCCGCCCGGCTGTTGGCATTCGGTCCGATCACGCCGATGGTCATGCCTTCCTTTCGTTCGAGCGGCAGGAAGGTCTCTTTATGCTCTCCGTAAGGCTTGTTTTTCAACAGCACGATCGTTTCTCGGGCAGCTTTCCGGTTCAAGGCCCGGTGTGCTTCACAGTCCACCACGCTGTATGGAATTTCGTCATAGGGTTTCTCGGATTCGTCGTTCAGCAGGCCCAGCTTCATGCGGCTGAGCATCAGGCGCTCGACGGCTTCATTCAAGCGCTCTTCCGAAACCAGACCGCTCCGGACCGCTTCGCCGAGTAAAGCGAAGAGATTTCCGCAGTTCAGATCCGTGCCGTTATTGAGCGCCAGGGCAACCGATTCCAGGGCGGAGTTCGTCACGCGATGGAACTCGTGGAAGTCCTTGATCGCCCAGCAGTCCGAAACCACATGACCTTCGAAGCCCCACTTCTCGCGAAGTATCTCTTCGAGCAGAGTATGGCTGCCGCAGCAGGGTTCCCCGTTCGTGCGGTTATACGCGCCCATGACCGCTTCCACGCCGGCTTCCTTCACCGCCGCTTCGAAGGCAGGCAGATAGGTTTCGGCCATATCCTTCTTCGTGG
>JBNRMJ010000012.1:0-79483 GCA_050309435.1 Fastidiosipilaceae bacterium | reverse complement strand
GGTGGGAGGCGCTGATCCCCGCGCGCAAGCGTGGGGGGAGCCGACGTTGGGATACCACCCTGGAGATGCCGGGATTCTAACCAGAAGCCGTCATCCGGCTTTGGGACACTGTCAGGCGGGCAGTTTGACTGGGGCGGTCGCCTCCAAAAGAGTAACGGAGGCGTTCGAAGGTTGCCTCAGCACGGAAGGAAATCGTGCGCAGAGTATAAAGGCAGAAGGCAGCTTGACTGAAAGACAAACAGGTCGATCAGGTACGAAAGTAGGACTTAGTGATCCGGCGGTATGAGAGTGGAATTGCCGTCGCTCAACGGATAAAAGTTACCCTGGGGATAACAGGCTGATTTCCCCCAAGCGTTCACAGCGACGGGGAAGTTTGGCACCTCGATGTCGGCTCATCACATCCTGGAGGTGGAGAAGCTTCCAAGGGTTCGGCTGTTCGCCGATTAAAGTGGTACGCGAGCTGGGTTCAGAACGTCGTGAGACAGTTCGGTCCCTATCTGTCGTGGGCGCAGGAAATTTGCGAGGCGCTGTCCCTAGTACGAGAGGACCGGGATGGACAAACCTCTGGTGTACCAGTTGTCCTGCCAAGGGCACAGCTGGGTAGCTACGTTTGGCTGGGATAAACGCTGAAAGCATCTAAGTGTGAAGCCCCCCTCAAGATGAGATTTCCCGCCCTTTATGGGCTAAGACCCCTGGTAGACCACCAGGTTGATAGGTCCGGAGTGGACGTGCAGCAATGCATGCAGCGGACGGATACTAATCGGTCGAGGACTTGACCACCAACGGTTCCAGGCGCTGTCTTGGTTCCGGCACAAGTTCGGCACTCATTAGACTCAAGGAAAATCAAGCAGGATTTTGGCTTCGGCCTTGTCGGCCTCCCTCTCTTCTTCTCCAGGCAGTTTTGAGGGTGTCAAGCGACAGTCTCAACCATTTCCGGTGGATATAACGGAGAGGCCACACCTGTTCCCATTCCGAACACAGTCGTTAAGCTCTCCCGTGCTGACAATACTTGGCTGGCGACGGCCCGGGAAGATAAGTCTCCGCCGGATCTATATAAAAGCCGATAGCGCATGAGCTGTCGGCTTTTTCTATATACTTGAATCACGCATAAATTTCCATATGATGCACGCAATATAGTGAAGTTTGTTATAATCACTTGAGTAAGCAAGTTTTACTTGACGAGAAATTCGAACGGAGGGTGAGGATGAATACAAGGATTCTTATCGTTGACGACGAACAGAATATAGTAGATATCTTAAAGGACAATTTAGAACGAGAAGGATATACTACCCTCACAGCTTATGACGGTATCGAGGCAGTCGAAATGGCGACGACCGAGAAACCGGATTTGATTTTACTTGATTGCATGCTGCCGCGCATGGATGGCTTTGATGTATGTAAACGGATTCGCCAGACGCAGCAGACACCGATATTAATGTTGACAGCCAAGAGTGAAGAAATTGATAAGGTGCTTGGACTCGAACTGGGTGCCGATGACTATATAACAAAACCTTTTAGCGTCCGCGAAGTACTCGCACGTGTAAAAGCACACTTGCGCCGTACAACGCATGAACGCGAAAGCGAGGAAGTATCTGATGATAAACGCATCGAGATCGGTGATATTGTCATCGATCTGGCCGCTTATGAAGTCAGGCGAAACGGCGAAAATATCAATTTAACCTTAAGAGAATTCGAACTGGTTCGCTTTCTGGCCCAGAATTCCGGTCAGGTATTTTCACGCGAGCAGCTCCTTGAGCATGTCTGGGGCTATTTCTATTTCGGTGATGTGAGAACCGTCGATGTGACCATCCGCAGGACCAGAGAGAAGCTGGAGCCCGATCAGAAAGAATATCGCTATATACTGACCAAGCGCGGTGTCGGTTATTATTTCGACCGAAATGAACGATAAGAGGACAAATATTTGAATCAGATAATCGAATGGCTGGGTTCGAGACACCCGTTTACGCTTCTGGCCGCCGGTTTTGTGGCGGGTATTTTTCTTTTAGCCGTTATTTTATTGATCTATTTTCGTAAACGACAGGATAGCAATCTCAAGGAACTCTCTGCCTTATCGGCCAAGCTGATGAGAGAACGATTGAAATCCGAGGCCATCTTCCGCGAACTCGAAATCGGTTTACTGGCGTATGGAACCGACGGACATCTGAGCTTGTCCAACGAAGCGGCTTTGACGCTTCTGGGCATGTCAGAACCGATCAAATCGTTTGATGATTTAATGACGGCTTACGGTGAAGACAACGGGATTAAGGCCCGGGTCCTCCTTGGCAAAGGAGATGCCAGCGGTATCTTGAATCAGGGCAAACGAGTTCTGCGCATGTCCGTGCGGGTCAGCCGCGCCGAGGACAGGCGACGCATCGCCAATATCGTTGTTTTGCAGGATATTACAGACCAGGAACTTCAGGAAAAACAGCGTAAGGAATTCGTGGCCAATGTTTCGCACGAGTTAAAGACACCTCTGACGACCATCGCGACATACTCCGAATCTCTCCTGGACTGGGGAATCGAAGAAAAACAGAAGGAAGGCATACGAAAGGATGTCATGCGCATCCACGACGATGCCATCCGCATGCAGAACCTCGTGACCGATCTATTACTTTTATCGTCGATAGACAGTCAAAAGATGTACAACCGCATGGAACTGCTGAATCTTGAATTGACCGTCAGACAGACCGTAGAACGTGTTCAGATTCACGCGCAGGAAAAGGAAATCGATCTGGCTTGCATCAGTTTGGCGATTATTCCTCCTGTTTTTGCCGACAGGCAGTCGATCGAGCGAATTGTTTCAAATTTGCTTTCAAATGCTATAAAATATACAGAGCGAAAAGGCGAGGTTAAGGTCTACATCGGAAAGGTAAATGACCTGGCCTATATAAAAGTAACCGATAACGGTTCCGGCATAGAGGAGCAATATCTGGATCACATCTTTAACCGTTTTTACAGGGTTGACGCGACGGGCTCGCGCCTGTATGGTGGTACAGGTTTAGGTTTATCTATCGTTAAGGAACTCGTTGAGCTGCATCACGGACAAATCGACGTCCAAAGCGCCCTGGGACAGGGCAGCAGCTTTACGGTGATCATACCTTTTGCCAATAAGATATTCAGAGAAGTATTAATAGATGTAAAAGCGGGGACATTAACGGATGATGTTTTGAATCGAGCGGCTGCCGCCGAAATTCTGTTGCAGGCACAAGCCGAGGATATTAACTCTTCTCGTCTGGAAGACCTGAGCGATGCGGAATTCGATCATCTTATGTCTCATTATCAAGCTAATGAAATGGCAGGCCCTGATATAATCGAAGAGTCAGATCTCTTCACATCGAACGACCTTGATTTAATGGATCAAGAGGAGTCGTTGCCGGTCAGGGAAGAACTGAAAGGGGAATAATATTTTGTCAAGTTATATAGTAAAGGGCGGAAACCGCCTGCGTGGAGAAGTATCAATCAGCGGTTCGAAGAATGCCGCTCTCGGAGTCGTGGCAGCCGCCATGGTTCTGGACGGAGCTTGTACGATCGAGAATCTGCCTGATATTTCCGATATAAAGGTAATTCTCGATATCTGCGAAGAGCTCGGAGCCAAGGTCGAGAGAAAAGGCAACGGGATCGTTGTAGTCGATCCGACTACGATCAACACCTATCAGAACACGGGACAAAAGCCACGCGATATCCGCGCTTCCTACTATATTCTCGGAGCTCTTCTGGGCAGAGGAAATCATGCCTTACTGTCGCTTCCCGGTGGCTGTAATTTCGGTACCAGACCGATCGATCAGCACATTAAAGGCTTCGAAGCTCTGGGAGCCGAGGCCACGGTGGCTTATGGAAATATCGAACTGAAAGCAGAAAAGCTCGTCGGTACGCATATTTATCTGGATATGGCCAGTGTCGGCGCGACGATCAATCTCATGATCGCAGCCGTTAAGGCCGAAGGTGTGACAACAATCGAGAATGCGGCACGCGAACCTCATATTGTCGATGTAGCCAACTTCCTTAATACCATGGGTGCGTCCATTCGCGGCGCCGGTACGGATGTTATTCGTATCACCGGTGTCGAGAAACTGCCCGGAGGCGCATCCTATGCGGTTATCCCCGATCAGATCGAAGCCGGTACCTATATGATCGCGGCAGCGGCTACCCGCGGCGATGTTATCGTTAAAAATATCATCCCGAAACATATGGAACCCCTCTCGGTGAAGATGGAAGAGATGGGCGTTCATACCGAAGCCGGTGATGACTGGGTACGTGTCTGGGTCGATGAAGATCAGGAATTGAGTAAAACAACCTTCCAAACCCTGCCTTATCCCGGTTTCCCGACCGATCTGCAACCACAGGTAACGACTTTTCTGACGATGGCCAATGGACTGAGCCGTGTCTATGAGAATGTTTTCGAGAGCCGTTTTCAGTTTGTCGACGAACTGAAACTGATGGGTGCGGATATCACGGTATCCGAGCATGTTGCTTTAATTTCCGGTCCGACTCAATTGACGGGAGCCCGGGTTAAAGCCAGAGACTTGCGTGCAGGCGCGGCCATGGTAATCGCAGCCTTGATGGCCACCGGCGAAAGCGAAGTGTATAACGTCCATGTGATCGAGCGCGGCTATGAAAACTTCATCGCGAAAGTGACCGGTCTGGGCGGCGATATACGTCTGATCGACAGCGCCGAATAAGACTATTTGCAGTCTTTTAGATTAAGGATAATAGATTGGAACAATTGAAATTACTCCGTGCCCCTGCAGGCAGTTTTTCACTGGCCAGCGGAAGCAGCGGGAATTCGATATATGTAGGCAGCAGCCAAACTTCGCTTCTGGTCGATGCGGGCATCAACTGTAAAGGCATTTGCAGTGCTTTGTCAGGACGTGGCGTGGATCCGACGGAGCTGTCCGGCATACTCATCACTCACGAACACAGTGACCATGTGAAAGGTCTGGATGTTTTCGTCAAGCGCTACGGTACGCCTGTTTACATGAACGAGGCGACCTGGCTTCGCGTACGGAAAAATTTGAAATACGCCGATCTCCTCGATATACGTCTGATTGAGAGCGACAGCCGCTTTACCATCGGCGATATCGAGGTCAAGAGTTTTCGCACGCCCCATGATGCGGTGGAATCCATGGGATTTCGCCTGGATACGGGAAAGCATGTGGTCTCCGTCTTTACGGATCTGGGGAGAGCCGCCGAGAGTGTCTTAAGCAAAGTTTCAGGCAGCGAACTGATCTACATCGAAGCGAACTATGATCCCGAAATGCTTGCGGGAGGACCATATCCATGGGTGCTAAAAGAGCGCATTCGCGGAGGACTGGGTCATTTAAGCAATCTTGAATGCGGCGAAGCCATGCTCGAACTTCTAAAAAAAGGAACGACGCGTTTTGTCCTGTCGCACTTGAGCGAGCATAACAATTATCCGGAGCTGGCCGAGCTGACCATCAGTCGATATCTCGATGCCGCCGGAGCCAGACAAGGCAGCGACTATCAGATGCATGTCGCACCGCGTTATACACCCGGAGAACTTATCTCGTTATGAAACTAAGGATACTGGCGGTCGGAAAAGTCAAGGAGAAATGGCTTTTGGGCGGCATAGCAGAATACAGCAAGCGCATAGGTCGTTTCGCCACGCTTGAAATCACGGAAGTGGCCGACAGTCCTGACAATTTGTCACCGGCCATGGCGATGAAAAGCGAAGGCGAGCGGCTTTTGGCCAGGCTTGTTCCAAGTGATTTTGTCGTCCTGATTGATTTACACGGCCATGAACCCGATTCGGAAGGCTTCGCCGAATTGCTGGCAGGCTGGCAGGAGCGCTCCGGAGGCCGTCTGGTCTTTGTTATCGCAGGATCCCAAGGCTTCGATCCGCAGGTCATAGAACGCGCTCAGGCACGTGTGTGTTTGTCTAAACTGACCTTCCCTCATCAGATGGTTCGTTTGATCCTGGTAGAGCAAATCTATCGGGCCTATAAAATCAATGCGGGAGAGACTTATCATAAATGAAAAGCGATTCCATTCGCCTCTTTATCGCAGCCGCACTGCCCGAACCTTATGCCCCGCTTCTGAGCCGGGCTTCGGAGATTCTGGCACAGAAAGCCGGTAGCGTCTCCTTGACTAAAGCTCAAAATCTGCATCTGACTCTATCTTTTATAGGAGAGGTTTCGCCTGCCCGGGCAACCGATATCCGTTTGCTTTTCCTGGACTGGTCAGCCGGACTACGCGAGGCTTACAGCTGCCGGATAGATCGCTATGGTTACTTCAAGGGCAAAGACGGTCTCACGGTCTGGGCGGGTCTTGAAGTTGATGATGCTTTAGTCGATGCGGTCGATGATCTTCGATGTCGCTTGATAAGGCAAGGCCTGGAGACAGATCTTCGTTTATGGCTGCCTCATCTTACGATCGCCAGACGATTCAAGTCCGAATATTCACCGAATGATGTGATTGGTAAACTGCCGCTAAGCAGCAATCCGGCCCTTATTAAACGCATCAGCCTGTATCGAAGCGAATTTACTCCGCACGGAATGAACTATACGCCACTCGAAACATGGGAAGCCAAAGCGTAAACATTACTGTATGATAGAGATATTCACCCATCACTAAAGTCAGGAAGGTAAATCACATGCGTTGGGAACATCTTGTACCATCCGAATTTAAGAAAGCAGTCAAAGAAACAGGACTTTGCATTGTACCTTTAGGTTCACTCGAGAGACACGGCGAGCACCTGCCTTTCGGTTGCGATATGATCATTTCCGAAACGATAGCCAATCTGGCTGCCGAGATTGAGCCGGCAGTTGTCTTTCCGCCTCAATTCCTGGGTCAGGTTCATGAAGCAGCCGTTTTCAGCGGCACGGTAAACTATCCCAAGGCTTTTGCCATCGAGGCTTTTTCTCATTTACTGGATTCCATCGCGGCCAATGGCTTCAAGAAAATCCTCGTTGTCAATTCACATGGCGGCAATATCCATTTCCTCGATTATTTCGCCATGAGTCGTCTCGACGAAGAGACGAGTTATGATTTATATACCACTTTTGTCGGTGGCGGCATGACTTCCGAAGAGTGGGCTCGATATAATGCGCTTTGGGAATCCGATACCCTCGGTCATGCATGCGAAGCGGAAACGTCGCTCTTCATGGCCTGCTGCCCGGGTAAGACACGCCTGGATCTGACCGATGAGGAATCCGTCGAACCGCTGGGCCGTTTCAAACATCTGAGAGGAAACGGCATTCACAATGCCCTGTGGTGGTATGCCGAATTCCCCGAGAATGTCGTCGGTCAGCCAAGACTGGCTTCCATTGAAAAAGGTCAGGTCGCACTGGACCTTTATGTCAAGGCACTGGCCCGTCAGATTAAGATCATCAAGGAAGACACGGAAGCAGCCCGTCTGCAGGCCGAGTTTAGCGAGAAGGTCCTGCATAAAGGCGATCTCTAAGCATTTTTATTGATCTTTATTCAAATTCATAATAAGTAAGATAAGCCGCTTTCTCCCGGAAAGCGGCTCTTTTCTTGCCCTGAAATAAAGGGGAAGGAGCGTATACTTGACAGAGAGGAAAGATTTTGGCATTATGGTCTTCATTGATTTATCGCTTTAGTGTGATGAAGTAAACATCGAAGAAAATGTCTATGAGGAAAACAACATGAACAACTGGGGTTACTATACACCTGATGGTGTCAGCGATTATTTACCGGATCTATGTGCCTCGAAGCGGGAGCTGGAGGATCGGCTTCGCAAGCTCTTTTTGGCATCGGGCTTTCGTGAGTTGGAAACGAGCGGTCTGGAATTTTACGATGCTTATACCTATCGTCGCAATTTTGCGAAGCAAGAGGAGCTGTTTAAGGTGACGGATGAGCGCGGCAGGCTCCTGGCCCTTCGTTTCGACGGTACCATCCCGGTTGCCAGGCTCGCCGCTACGGTTCTGAAAAACGAAGCCAGGCCCTTGCGTTTATCTTACATTGGCCGCATGTATCGCTTCGGCGAACACGGCGGCGGCAAGATGAAGGAATTTACTCAGGCAGGAGTAGAACTTCTGGGCAGCGAATCAATTGCTGCCGATGCCGAGATTATCTCGCTGGCAATCGAGTCGCTGAAGGCCCTGGGGCTGGAAGCGATTCAAATATCGATCGGCCAAATCGCCTTTTTCCGAAGCCTTGCCCGCAACTGGAACATGGATCAAAGTAAACTGGAAACCCTGTCCAAACTTCTGGATGAACGAAATGAAGTAGCTGTTTGGGCTCTTCTTCGCGATTATGAGTTGTCGGATTCGGATCGTGAGATTATCCGTCTTTTGTTAACGGCCAGCGGTGATTGGGCCAAACTCAAGGAACTTCGTGCTCTATGCCGAAATCCGGATTCGCTGGCTGTCCTGGACGATCTCGATAGACTGGCAGACATACTGGCGAAATGGGATCTGCTCGAGTATTGCAGCCTGGACCTGGCCGAACTTAGCGGTATGAACTATTACACCGGTTTGATCTTCCGGGCTTACAGTTATGGCATCGGTTTTCCCTTATGCGGCGGAGGCCGCTACGATGACGTGGTTTCAAGCTTTGGAAGAGCTACGGCGGCGACCGGGTTCTCGCTGGGGATAGACCTTTGCCTGCAGGCACTGGATCGTCAAGGCCGTTTGGAAAAAGTCGATCTGCCGATCAAACGCATCCTTGTGCCTCCGGCTTTAAGAGGCCTGGCTTTACCGCTGGCCGGGAAAATGCGAAAAGAAGGAGACTTGCTCGAACTTTACTGGTTGGAAGAAGGCGAAGATATCATGCAGGCATATGAATCAGGCGGGAAGGCTGCGTGTTATCTGCTCCATGAGGACGGTCGTTTAACGATGCCGGTATCGGACGAAAGGACGGATGAGAGATGAATAATTCGCAACTAACCATCGCCCTGGCCAAGGGGCGCCTGGCAGACGAAGCGCTCGCCTTGCTGGAGCGATGCGGGATGGATCTTGATCTGGCCGATGTATCGAGCCGCCGTTTGATTCTCGAAAACAAGAGCAAGACCCTTCGATTCTTTCTGGCCAAGCCGGGCGATGTTCCGACTTATGTCGAGTACGGTGCGGCGGATATCGGTTTTGTCGGGAAAGATACCTTAATGGAAGAAAATCGTCGCTTATACGAGGTTGCCGATCTGGGTTTCGGAAAATGCCGTATCTGCGTCTGCGGTCCCAAAGAACTCGAAGGTCGTCTGGATCGAATCGCCAGTAAACGGGTTGCCACGAAGTATCCGGGTATCGCGAGTCGCTACTTTGCCGATGTGAAGAGAGAATCCGTCGAAATCATCAAACTGAACGGTTCGGTGGAGCTTGCGCCGTTAATCGGTTTGGCCGACGTGATCGTGGATATCGTAGAGAGCGGGCGGACTCTGAAGGAAAACAACCTGGTGGTGCTGGAGACCATCGCGGATATCAGTGCGCGTTTGATCGTCAACCGGGTCAGCATGAAAATGAAGTCCGACGTTATTCGTGATCTGATCGAACGTGTGCGCCAGGATGCACGTAGTCGTGGTCTTTAGTTGCAGTCTTGAATGAACAAAGTTTGAAAGCAGGAGCATAATATGAAAGAAACGAAATTTTGTCCGGCTGTGATTGATCTGAGAAATCAGGACGGGACCGAACTTGCCGAACGTTTATACGCGCGGGGGAAAATGGATCTCAAGGAAGTCAACGACACGGTTCAAAAGATCATCGAGGAAGTGCGCCGGGGCGGCGACGAGGCCGTGTTGGCTTATACCGAACGCTTCGACGGGGTACGTCTGCAAGCCGATCGGATTCGCGTTACGAAAAGCGAGATCGACGAAGCGATGGCCGGAATCGAGCCGGACTTGATGAATAGCCTGAAACTGGCAGCGGCGAATATCCGCCGTTTTCACGAAGCACAGATGGAAGCACGGAGCGATGTCCGTTTAGACGATGGCAAAGGACGACGCAGCGCTCTTTTGAACAGGGCTTTGAATGCGGTCGGTATCTATGTGCCGGGCGGAACAGCGCCGTTACCTTCTTCGGTCTTAATGAATGCTCTGCCTGCGAAAGTGGCCGGAGTTTCTCGCTTGATCATGTGTACTCCGCCAAGACAGGACGGGTCGGTTGATCCCGTGATCCTGACTGCGGCTGCGCTGGCCGGCGTCGATGAGATATATCGCGCGGGCGGTGCGCAGGCCATTGCGGCGATGGCTTATGGAACAGCATCGATTCCGCGTGTCGACAAGATCACAGGACCGGGCAATATCTATGTCAATGCCGCCAAACGCTTTGTTTTCGGCGCTGTTGACATCGATATGTTTGCGGGTCCTTCCGAAATTTTGATTCTGGCCGACCGTTTTGCGAATCCGGACTATATCGCAGCAGATATGTTGTCTCAAGCCGAGCATGACCGTCTGGCTTCCGCGATTGCCGTTGTCACGGATTACGATCAGGCCATGGCAGTTTTAGCTGCCGTGAACAGCCGGGCCCAAAAAAGCAGTCGCTCGGATATCCTGGAACGTTCTCTGGCTGATTATGCAGCGGTGATTGTGGTCAAAGACGTACAAGAACAGCTGGCTCTGGCCAACGAGCTGGCACCCGAGCACCTTGAACTTTGCATGGATGAAGATACGGCGTTGGAGTTAGTCCCCGAAATCCGGAACGCCGGTGCGGTCTTCATCGGCTATTACAGTCCCGAACCGCTGGGAGACTATTGGGCCGGTGCGAATCACGTGCTGCCAACCAGCGGAACGGCCCGTTTCTTCTCGCCCTTGAACTGTGCGGATTTTCAGAAGAAAATAAGCGTAGTGCACTACAATCGCAAGGCACTTCTGGAAGACGCAAATCACATCGTTAAGCTGGCTGAAGCCGAGGGACTTGCTTGCCACGCGGAGGCGATACGGGCAAGACTGGAGGATAACGTATGAGTGAGGATTTGAAACGATATTGGAGCAGATACGCCAGAAGCGTGACGCCCTATGTTCCCGGCGAACAGCTGAAAGACCGGCCTTACATTAAACTGAATACCAACGAAAATCCCTACGGCCCCGGCCCTCGTGTCAGAGAAGCCCTGAAACAAGCCGATTTGGACGAACTGCGCCTTTATCCGGATCCCCGCTCGACCGAACTTCGGTCTGCCATTGCCGAATATTTTGATCTGTCTGTCGCAGAAATATTCGTCGGAAACGGATCCGACGAAGTGCTGGATTTTGCCTTTCAGGCATTCTTTGACCAGGTCTCCGTGAGAGCCGAAGCGATTTTGCTTACGGATCTGACCTATTCCTTTTATCCCGTCTTTGCCGAAGGAAATGGTATCGAATATAAAACCGTGGCCGTCGAAGAAGATTTCACGCTCAATCCTCAATCCTTGATCCAAGACGATGTTCAAGGAATTATCATCGCCAATCCGAATGCCCCGACAGGCCGGGTACTATCGCTATGCGAACTGGACTATCTGCTCGGAGAACTCGACAAGCGCGGTCAGTTTGCGATCATTGACGAAGCATACATCGACTTTGGCGGGGAGTCGGCCGTGGGTCTTCTCGATCAGCATAAAAATTTTATCGTGATCCAAACGTTTTCCAAATCCAGATCACTGGCCGGCTTGCGGCTTGGCTTTGCCATTGGACGGAAAGAAGCGATTCTGGCTATCGAAACCGTACGTGATATGGTGAATTCTTATAACGTTGATACGCTGACCCAGATTATTGGAAAAGCCGCATTCGAAGACATGGATTACTTTCGCCGGACCACGCAGAAGATCGTCCGAACCAGAGAAGACTTCATCCGGCAAGCTAGACAGGAAGGGTTTAATGTATTACCGTCCGAGACGAATTTCGTTCTTCTCGAGCTGCCAGGTATGGCCGGCAGCGAAGTATACAGTCGCTTGCGAGAAGCAGGTATTCTGGTTCGTTACCTGTCTCATCCCCGTATCGAACGTTATGTTCGGATTAGCATCGGCCGGGACGAAGAAATGGCAAAAGTCCTGGCAGCACTGAAGGAGATAAAGGAGAGCTAAAATGGCAGGTCAAAAGACCGTTCGGCAAGCTTTGGTCGAACGCAAGAGCAAGGAAACCCAAATCACCTTGTCGCTAAATCTGGACGAAGGCTATAGTGCGGAGAAGGTTATTGACAGCGGCGTGCCGTTCTTCGACCACATGCTGGATCAAATTGCCCGGCATGGAAATATTTCTCTTTCACTAAATGCAAAGGGGGATCTGGAGATCGACTCTCACCATACGGTGGAGGATGTCGGTATCGTCCTGGGTAAAGCTCTGAAAGAGGCCCTGGGAAATAAAGCCGGCATCCGGCGCTACGGTCATGCCCGCATCCCGCTCGATGAAGCCCTGGCCGATGTGGTGATCGATCTTTCGGGGCGATCCTATCTGTATTTCGATGCCGCATTTCCGAGTCAGAAAGTCGGCCATTTCGATACGGAATTGATAGAGGAATTCTTCCGGGCTTTCGCGATGAATGCGGAACTTACCATGCATGCCGATATCGTACGAGGAAGGAACACGCACCATATGATCGAATGCCTGTTTAAAGCACTGGCGCGAAGCCTTCGCGAAGCGATCTCGAAAGATCCCGATATCGATGATATTCCGTCGTCGAAAGGTACCCTTTAAAACAGCGGCATCGGTCTATAATGTAAGTTGATTAAAGCCAAAGGGAGCTAGTAGCATTATGGCAAAATTGTTAGCGGATACATCATTCATCGATTTACCCCTTCTGTCCAAAGGGAAAGTAAGAGAGATGTACGACCTGGGTGACAGCATTCTCATGGTCGTGACCGACCGGGTATCGGCTTTTGATGTCGTCTTCGATGAACTCATACCGGACAAAGGAAGAATTCTAAACCTGATTTCTAAATTCTGGTTTGAAACACTGCAGGATATCATTCCGAACCACGTTCTCTTTGTCGATCCGGCCGAATACCCGATGGGCCTCCACCGTTTTAAAGAAGAACTCGAAGGCCGTTCGATGCTGGTGAAAAAAGCCGATATGCTGCCGGCCGAGTGCATCGTTCGGGCTTATCTGGACGGATCGGCATTAAAAGAATACAAGGCAAGCGGTGTTGTCGGCGGACATGTTTTACCCGCAGGACTGCGTCAGGGAGATCGCCTTCCCGAACCGATTTTTACACCGTCGACCAAGGTTGAAAACGGACATGACATCAATATCACCAGGGAAGAACTGGCGCAACTGATCGGACCCGAAACAGCCGCAGCTCTCGAAGAAGCCAGTCTGGCGCTCTATCGGGCGGCATCGGCTTACGCCCTGGAGCGCGGGATTATCATCGCGGACAGCAAGTTTGAATTCGGCATGATCGACGGCGAACTGACGATCTGCGACGAGCTCTTCACACCCGATTCCTCCCGGTTCTGGGAAGTAAAAGACTACGCACCGGGCGGCCCTCAAAAGAGCCTGGACAAGCAGTATCTGCGCGACTATCTGGAAATGCTCGAATGGGACAAGAACTATCCCGCACCGCCGATCCCGCAGCAGGTAATCGACGCGACGGCCGGGCGTTACCGCGATGCGTACCGGCGTTTGTGCGGTAAAGATCTTCATGATTAACGAGAGGAAACAATATGATTATTTATCCTGCTATCGATCTGCTGGGCGGTAAGGCCGTCCGCTTGCGCCGGGGTGATTACAATCAGGTCTCGACTTTCGCTGACGATCCGCTGACCGTCGTGCGAGGCTTCGAGGACGCGGGTGCTTCCTGGCTGCATCTGGTTGATCTTGACGCCGCACGCAGCTCCGAGAACAACAATCGTGATTTGATTGAAACAATCTGCCGTGAAACGACACTCAATGTTCAAGTCGGGGGAGGAATCCGTTCCAAATCCGACGTAGACCGGCTGCTTGCCAGCGGAGCCACGCGGCTGGTTCTCGGCACGGCCGCTGTCCGGGATCCCGCATTCCTGAGAGAAGTCGTTGATCAATGGCCGGACCGGATTGCGGTCGGTATCGATGTCTTGAAAGGCAGCGTACGTGTACAGGGCTGGACCGAAGACGCCGGCCTGGAGCTCTTTTCCTTTGCTTTATTGATGAGAGATATCGGTGTTAAAACAATCATTTATACAGATATCAGCCGGGACGGAGAAATGACGGGTCCGAATCTGGAAACCTGCAAACAGTTAAAAGACGAACTCGGCATGCATGTGATTTTATCGGGAGGCGTCGCATCGAAAGATGATCTGTCAAAAGCCGATGAATATGGTATAGAAGGCGTTATCATCGGTCGAGCGATTTATGAAGGACAAATCGATCCGGAAGAAGTTATCCGCGAGTATGAGCTATGAGTATGAAAGATAACGAATCCGCCAAAAGCATATGGCAGAAACTAAAGCCCGGTGTCGACGGCTTGATCCCTGCTATTACAGTCGATGATGCCGCAGGCGAGGTCCTGATGCTGGCGTATATGGATAAGGAAGCGCTGGAGAAGACGCTGGAAACCGGCTTGATGCATTATCATAGCCGAAGCAGAAACAAATTGTGGCTCAAGGGCGAAACATCCGGAAATCTGCAGCATCTGCTCTCATGCCGGATCGACTGCGATGCGGATACACTTCTTTTTCGTGTCAAAGCCGACGGGCCTGCCTGCCACACGGGCGAAACAACTTGTTTTTATCGGGACATATCTGAACTGTAAGCCGTCTATCATAGACATCATATGAGGAGGATTTCAATATGAGTGAACTGGGAACCATCATCGATGAACTGTACGAGCTGGTGAAAGACCGCAAGACCACGCCGAAAGAAGGCTCTTACACGAATTACCTTTTTGAGAAAGGCGTCGATAAGATTTGTAAGAAAATCGGGGAAGAAAGTACGGAAGTCGTCATCGCCGTGAAGAACGCCTCCAGAGAAGAGATCATTTACGAGACAGCCGATCTGATTTATCATCTTATCGTGATGATGGGCGAGATGGATGTCACGCCGACTCAGATTTATCAGGAACTAAAGAACCGGCGCAGCTGAGCTGAGGCTCGAAACAGCGGCAGGGTCTTTTTTTCGAGTACTTCGGAAAGCCGGAAATCCCGACTTAACGTTGACAAGTTTGCAGGTGAGGTGCTATAATCTAGTAGCTCTGCCCGCAGAGCATTATTTTTTGTGCAAATGATTCACGTAGAGGAGATACGATTATGGCAGCTAAAGCTGGTGTCAGAGATAAAGTTATCCTCGCTTGCGAAGATTGCAAGCAGAGAAACTATATCACTAAGAAGAACAAGAGAAATACCCCCGACCGTTTGGAAATCAAGAAATATTGCCGCTTCTGCCGGAAGCATACCGTTCATCGCGAAACGAAGTAAGGTGTAACAATGGCTAAGAACGATCAGGATCAGGCGAAGAAGAAAGAGAAATCTGTCTCCTCGGCCGATAAGCAGAAATCCGGAAAAAAGAACAACAAGAAGGGTGGCTTCGTTGCCAACTTCAAGAAGTTTTTCCGTGATTTGAAGACGGAATTGAAACGTATCATCTGGCCGAGTAAGGATAAGATGATCCATTCCACCGCCGTTGTCCTCTCTGTGATTCTAGCTGCGGTTCTGGTGATCTGGGCCGTTGACGGCATTGTCAACACAGTTCTGACCGCTGCCGGTTTCTATGATCCCATGAATGTTGGAACACAGACGTCCGCGACGACTGCTGCGACAAGCGAAACGGACTCGACAACTGAGGGAACGGTTGAAGTGACCGAACCCGATGAGGAAGCGAGTATTAGTGAATGACATATGATTTGGATCAAAATTTAGACAATGATAAGGACGAACTTCAGGGCGTAAGCGAGACTGCCGGTCAGTCTGCCGCCGAAGGCGTGCGCTTATCATCAGACGAGGGTAACGGCTACGAGAAAATTGCCGGGCCCGAAGATTTCGATCCGGATGTCGTACTCTCGGAAGAAGAGCGCGAGGCCCGCGAGGCTGCCGCCGAAGAATCCGAGGACGCTGCGAAATGGTATGTTATACATACATATTCCGGTTACGAAAACAAGGTTAAGATGACTCTTGAGCAGATCGTCGAGAACCGTGATATCCAGGACCTCATTCAGGAGATTTCGGTCCCCATGGAAGAGGTTGTCGAAATCAAGGACGGGAAGAAGAAGACTTCCATGAAGAAACTCTACCCCGGCTATGTACTGGTTAAGATGGTTCTCACGGATGAAATCTGGTACATCGTGCGCAACACGCGCGGCGTTACCGGCTTCGTCGGCCCGAACTCGCGTCCCGTACCTCTCACCGAGGAGGAATTGGCCATTATGGGTATGACCACCGAGTGGGATCCGATTGTCGACTACGGCGTCGGCGATTCCGTCAAGGTGATCAGCGGACCGCTGGATGGTTTCATCGGTACCGTCGAGAGTATCAACGCAGAAAAGAAGAAGGTCAAGGTCATGGTTTCCATGTTCGGACGCGAAACACCCGTCGAACTGGAGTTCACCCAGGTGATCAGCCTTCAGAGTGTCTAAGAGCCGCATAGCGGCAGATTAATTTGCTTATCAGCCATCAAGGCTATAGATAGGACGTGCTTATCGATCCACAAGGTAAGTGCGTGAATAAATTGGGAGGTGGATTAAAATGGCAAAGAAGATTACCGGGTACGTAAAATTACAAATACCCGCAGGTAAGGCCACACCAGCACCACCGGTAGGACCAGCCCTTGGCCAGCACGGTATTTCGATTCCGCAGTTCGTCAAGGAATTCAATGAGAGAACAGCTAAGGACGCAGGTCTCATCATTCCTGTAGTTATTACAGTGTATGCTGACCGTTCTTATACTTTCATTACGAAGACTCCTCCGGTTCCGGTACTGCTGAAGAATGCACTGAAGCTCCAAAAGGGCTCCGGACGTCCGAACCGTGATAAGGTCGGAACAATCAAGATGTCTGAAGTTCGTCGTATCGCTGAAATCAAGCTCGTCGACACCAACGCATCTGATCTCGATTCGTGCGCACGCATGGTAGCCGGTACGGCTCGCAGCATGGGCATCGTGGTCGAAGAAGACTAATTACGGAAGGAGAGTTATGTAATGAAAAGAGGTAAAAAGTATCTCGAAGCTGCCAAGTTGATTGACCGCACCGCCAATTACGAAGCCATGGAAGCCCTTGAGCTCGTAACGAAGGCTGCTCCGGCCAAATTCGACGAAACAGTAGAGCTGCATCTGCGTTTAGGTGTTGACTCCCGTCACGCCGACCAGCAGGTCCGTGGTGCAGTCGTTCTTCCGCATGGTACGGGTAAGACCGTCCGCGTGTTGGTTTTCGCCAAGGGTGCCAAGGCTGATGAAGCTCAGGCCGCCGGTGCCGATTTCGTCGGAGCCGATGACCTGGTTCAGAAGATCACATCCGAAAACTGGTTCGATTTCGACGTTGTTATCGCTACTCCCGACATGATGGGTACCGTTGGCCGTCTGGGTCGTGTTCTGGGTCCGAAGGGCCTGATGCCCAACCCGAAGTCCGGTACCGTTACCATGGACGTAGCGAAGGCAATCGAAGACGTTAAAGCCGGTAAGATCGAGTATCGTTTAGACAAGAGCAACATCATTCACTGCCCGATCGGTAAGGTTTCCTTCGGTGCCGAGAAGCTCTATGACAACTACAAGACATTGGTCGAAGCCGTTATTAAGGCGAAACCCGCTGCTGCGAAAGGACAATACATCCGTAACGCAACATTAACCTCGACCATGGGTCCGGCAGTCCGTCTGAACAACCAGAAGTTGGTCTAAGGCTGAGATAGTCTCTATACTTGAAACGAGAGTACCGTTTGACGGTACTCTTTTTCTTTCCTCAAGGCTTGACAGGCGCTTGTTTGATGTGCTATTATTCGTCTGTTGCCTAAGACAGTAGGAGCGGTAAGGTCGTTTTCGACCGGCTTTCGGGTCATCTGCTTAAATTTCCTACCGAGGAATGATTAAAATAATAGTTTGGCTCGTCATGCCGACTTCATTTGTTTGATTATTCCCTTCGTGTCTAGGCGCGAAGGTTATTTTTTTAAGAAGGAGGATAAGATATGCCGAGTGAGAAAGTATTGTTAGCGAAGCAGAATGTCGTTGCCGAGTTAGCCGAAGAGCTCAAGGGCGCCGCAACCCTGGTTGTAGCCGACCACCGCGGATTGACCGTTGCTCAGGACACAGAGCTTCGTACAGCACTGCGTAAAGCAGGCGTTACCTATAAGGTAGTGAAGAACACCCTCTTGTCTCGTGCCAGCCAGGATGCAGGTATCGAGAACATGGAAGAAATCTTCAAGGGTCCTTCCGCCATCGCCTTCAGCGCCGATCCTATCGCTGCTGCCAAGGTTATGCATGATTTCGCTTCGAAGTTCGACAAGTTGGAGATCAAGGGCGGTGCCATGGACGGCAAGGCCGCTGATCTGAATGCCTTGAAGGCCTTAGCGATGATTCCGCCTGTTGAAGTTCTGTATGCACAGGTTGTTGGCGGACTTGCTTCACCGATTACCGGTTTGGCTCTCATCATTGACGCCATTCGCAAGAAGGTTGAAGAAGAAGGTGGCGAAACAGCTGCCAGCGTCGTGGCTCCGGTTGAAGCCGCTGCCGAAGAAGCCTAAACAATTCCGGCCAAGCATTTGCTTAGCTAGTAAAATTATTATTTAAATTATGGAGGATACTATCATGGCTAGTGAGAAAATCACTAAATTTATTGAAGAAGTTAAGTCTCTCAGCGTCCTCGAACTCTCCGAGCTCGTTAAGGCTCTGGAAGAAGAGTTCGGCGTATCTGCTTCCGCTGTTGCTGTTGCCGCTCCCGGCGCCGCCGCTGCTGTCGAAGTCGAAGAGCAAAGCGAGTTCACCGTTGTTCTTAAGAATGCCGGTGCTCAGAAGATCGCTGTCATCAAGGTCGTTCGCGAGCTGACAGGTCTGGGCCTCAAGGAAGCCAAGGCTCTGGTTGACGAAGCACCCAGCAACATCAAGGAGAACATCTCCAAGGAAGATGCCGAGGCTGCTGCCGCCAAGCTTAAGGAAGCCGGCGCTGAAGTAGAGCTGAAGTAATTTCGCTTAAATAGCCCGAGAGAAGGTCATCTGCGGATGGCCTTCTTTTTTATCATTTATTCGGATTTGGATATTTCGGAGAGTATTTTTTTCAAAGGTTAGTTGTCTCGGACAATTTCCAGAAAGTTTGGGAAAGATCAAGAATTGCTTGAAAAGACCGTTGACAAGAAATGCTATACTTGGTATTATAACGTAGCGCTTGAGAAAGCGCGTAGCACCTCAGTGGAACTTATGCCACGATAATAATATGGATATGGCGGTATAGCTCAGCTGGCCAGAGCATTCGGTTCATACCCGAAGAGTCGTAGGTTCGAATCCCACTGCCGCTACCATAAACGGCCCATTGGTCAAGCGGTCAAGACATCGCCCTTTCACGGCGAAGACAGGAGTTCGATTCTCCTATGGGTCACCAAATTTTGGGTGCTTAGCTCAGCTGGTCAGAGCGCATGCTTCACACGCATGAGGTCGCTGGTTCGAGCCCAGTAGTACCCACCATTGCGGAATTAACTCAGTGGTAGAGTGTCACCTTGCCAAGGTGAAAGTCGCGAGTTCGAATCTCGTATTCCGCTCCAGAATAGCCATTATAGGCTTTAACTAGTGTAGGGAGAAGCGATTCTCCCTATATCAATAATTTGAGAAGTTTTCACTAAACTTCTTGTACCGGCACCATAGCCAAGTGGTAAGGCAGAGGTCTGCAAAACCTTTATTCCCCAGTTCAAGTCTGGGTGGTGCCTCCAAATAAGGACTCTAGTAATGATACAATCACTAGGGTCTTTTTTATGCTTGGAAAAGCCTGTTATATAAGGCTTTCGGGGAGTAGTCAGAATTACGAAAAGGTGCAAGCTGGCTGTAAAAATCCTGATTTTTCAGAATTTCTATTTTCTCTGCCAGACTGGGTGCACTAACATTCAAAAGTTCTGACTTTCGTGTAGCTAGTATGACTTTCATATAGCTAGTTCGACTTTTGCATAGCTAGTATGACTTTCATATAGACAGTATGACTTTCATGTAGCTAGTACGACTTTCGTATAGCTAGTATGAGTTTCGTATAGCTAGTATGAGTTTCGTATAGTTAGTATAATTATTCCAATTAAGCTGAATCAATTTATCACTTGTTTATCGTCTTGGTATCCTCCATAACGTCGAACTCTTGGATCGTAAAATGTATATTAATTAGTGAAGGTTTTTCACTCACGATGGAGAAAATATTTTAGACTAATATATTGGATCTGCTATAATTTTTATATCAGGTAATTATCGAGGTAGCCTTATGTCTAAATATGATGTGTATAATACTCAAGTTCGAAACGTATTGAATTGGATTGACTCAGATGAAGTTGCAATTCCTGAGATTCAACGACCTTTCGTTTGGAATGCAACAAAAGTAAGAGATTTGATGGACTCGTTATATAAGGGATACCCTGTCGGCTACCTAATCATTTGGAAAAATCCTGATATCGTTCTTAAAGATGGTAGTATCTCTAAAGGAAAGAAGATATTGATAGATGGTCAACAAAGAGTCACAGCAATGGAGGCGGCAATAGCTGGTCTTTCTATTATTGACAAGAATTATAAAAAGAAGAGAATTCAAATTGCTTTCAATCCCATTGAAGAAGTCTTTGAAGTCAGTAACTCGGCAATAAAGAAAGACGTCACTTGGATAGCAGACATAAGTGAAATATTTGCAGCAGATTATTCACAATGGTCTTTTGTCGCTAAGTACTGCGAGATGAACGAATTACTAGGCAAAGAGGATGATATTGCGTCGAGAATACAAGCATTGGAGTCTATAAAAAATATTAATATTGGGGTTATTGAGCTCTCTGACACCTTATCTATCGAAGAAGTTACTGATGTATTTATTAGAATTAATTCACAGGGAGTTGTATTGTCACAGGCAGACTTTGCTATGTCAAAAATATCATCAGATTCTTTATATGATGGGACTAATATTAGAAAAACAATCGACTATTTTTGCCATTTTTGGGAAAGACCAATGGATCATGAGCAAATCCTAGCTAATGACACTGAGTTTCAGGAAACAGAAATATATCGTAAGATTAGTTGGGTAGTTGGAGAGAGTCAAGATATTTATATTCCAAGTTATTCTGATGTATTAAGAGTAGCATTTACTTATAAATTTAAAAGAGGAAGAATTTCCGATCTCGTCAGTTTATTGTCAGGTAGAGACTTTAAAACAAGAGAAAATCATGAAAGTATTGCTGAAGAATCTTTTTCGAAGTTAAAAGATGGAGTCTTTGACTATGTAAACGAAACTAATTTTAAACGATTCATCATGATAGTGAAATCTACAGGAATTATCGACAAATCTTTGGTTCGCTCGAAAAACGTTTTGAATTTTGGATATGTCTTATATTTACTCCTCAGAGAAAAAGGGATCCCGGCCCATATTATAGAGAAAGTAGTTCGAAAATGGATAGTCCTATCTATACTTACTACAAGATACTCCAGTTCACCGGAATCGTCCTTTGATTACGACGTTAAGAGATTTGACACTTCTAACCCAGAAGAGTACTTACGCATGACCGAAGAAGGTGAGTTATCGGATGCTTATTGGAACAATGTGTTAGTTAACAACCTTAATACTTCAGTTCGAAGCAGTCCATATTTTAATGTTTTTGTCATGGCTCAAGTTAAAAATAGTGCTCGTGGCTTTTTGTCAGAACAAATTGATGTTCCAACTTTAATCGAGCAAAGAGGTGATATTCACCATATTTTTCCTAAAAAGTTCCTTCAAAACTCTGGGTTTTCAAACCAACGGGATTATAATCAAGTCGCAAACTATGTGTACACTCAATCTGAAATTAATATTAAAATTGGGGCGAATTCTCCAAAAGTATATATGTCAAAGATGCTAGAACAAGTCCATGGTGGCAATCAGTCTTTTGGAGGAATTTCTTCACAAGAAGATTTAGAACGCAATCTTGAAGAAAACTGTGTGCCTGTTGAGTTCATTAATATGGATGAGTCGGATTATCTTAATTTCTTGAACCTTAGAAGGAGACTAATGTCAGACTACATTCGTAAGTATTACTATTCTCTTTAGCAAAATAAGCCCCACAGCTGGATCCCAAAGAACCATACTGCGGGGCTAAATTTAAGCTCTCTCTATACCATCAATTGCAACCCATGATGCAATACCATCAGGATATCAAAGAAGCACTTTTCCTTCACCGAACTCACTGATTTTGTGAGTTTTGTTTTTCACCCAGTCCGGGATAAGCTCACCTGTGGTGTAGCGCTTAGCGGTAATTCTCACAGTATCACCAACTTTAAAGCCTGTGCTTTCTGTAGGGATTTTCAGTACTTGGCCAACTCGAATCAGGTCGGAGCTAATTCCGTTATAGCTTTTGATTTCAGGATACCTCGAACCATCACCTAAGAACTTCTGTGCAATGCTCCAAAGCGAATCTCCGTTCTTCACTGTGTATATATTAGTAGATTCCATCGGATAGATTTTCTTTCCGGATTCATTAAAAACAGAATAACCTGGCTGATTATCCGCCTTTTTCTTGGCATTATCTAGAATTTTAAACGCACCAATTTGGCTATTGCTATCTGCCCAAGACTTCCTCACCCGGTACATAGGTTTTTTCGCTGAAGATGGGGCAGAAGCAGATGCTTTGCCCGAGCTTCCCATCAAGGCTTTGACATCCTTTCTGAAGGTATCCATGCTCTTTCCAAACTTCGAAAACCAGTGAATAGGGTCGCCGTGGTTCGATGCTACACCCCGTTTATATCCTTCGTAATGGCCAATGATGACACCGTCTTTTAATGGATCTAGCTTATAGAGCTTGCACAAATACGCACAAAGCTCTGTAGCTTCTTTATAAACAGCAAGAAAATACTTCTTATCATCAAGCCCATCTTCACAGATTTCAAAACTGGTGTGGGTTGCATTAGCAGCGCCTCCAGCATGCCAACCGAAGTGATCCCAAGGAAGAGTCTGGTATGTCGCTATGCTCCCGTCTTTTAATTTCCCGATGAAAGCATGCACACAGACTTTTCTATCCATCACTTGGTTCCAATGGTTGTTATACTTGTTTTTACCCAGTTTTCCATCGTCTGGACCAACGTAACGACTTATATGGGGATTGTTCACACCTGTCGAGTGCACCATGATACCTTGCACTTGGATTTTTCTATCTGCTTTGTAGCAATCATTGTTCACAAGAATTAATTTATTTAGATTCATCTTCGTCCTCCTCGCTTAAGCGTTCTAAAGCGTCTTTTAGTGTTTTGGGTACCGGCAGACCAATCCGCACCGAATTTTCGATGATGGATAGTCCTTCGTTAGATAGGTAAAAGAAAATCGCAGCGGTTCTAATTACGTCCCCATCTCCTAAGATGTAGGCGTCAATGATGTGAGCAAGACCTACGATTAGGAAGATGAATACCTTTTTTGCAATTCCCTTAAAACCGATAGTGCTATTAAGTTCCTGTTGTACAGCGGCAGCAATAACACCTGTGATGTAATCGATCACCACAAAAGCAACGAGTGCGTAAAACATTCCGCTTAAGTCTCCAAAAAGCCAGCTAAGCGCCCCACCGATTACAGCACAAATCCCCTTGATCCAATTGGATATGTGTGGAAGTTTTACAGTTAACTCAATTCGACCCAGATGAGGTTAAAGAACAAATTCAGGAAATTGTGATACCGGGAGCAAATGAAGTTTTATTTCGTTTGCAAGACGGAACTACGGTGCTAAAAATCTGGCAGGATCGTTCAAGGTCAGAGTCCTGGACGCCAGAAATGCGAGCGGAGGTTGGTAGACGAAATAGGGAGAGGAGTTCGAAATGAAAGTACGTAAAGTTACCAAGATAGAGAAAAGACCATCATCGTTTTTGCAACCAGTCGATTTACATCCTGAAAAGAAAAAGAGGGTTGCAGCGTATGCTAGAGTTTCAACGGAGATGGACGAGCAGTTAAATAGTTATGAAGCTCAGATTGACTACTACACAAAACACATCAAAGCGAATAACGAGTGGGATTTTGTAAAAGTCTATACGGATGAGGGTATTTCAGGATTAATGACAGCGAAGCGTGAAGGCTTTCAATCAATGGTTGAAGACGCCATCTGTGGAAAGATTGATTTGATTTTAACGAAGTCGGTCTCTAGGTTTGCGAGAAACACCGTTGATACCCTTACCACCGTAAGAAAGTTAAAGGAAAAGGGGGTAGAGGTTTATTTTGAGAAAGAAAACATCTGGACGATGGATAGCAAAGGCGAGCTGCTTATCACGATTATGAGTAGCCTTGCCCAAGAAGAGAGCAGGTCCTTATCTGAGAATGTCACTTGGGGACAACGAAAGCGATTCTCAGATGGTAAAGTTTTAATCGCCTATAAGAACTTTCTGGGTTACCGAGAAGGGGCTAATGGACATCCTGAAATTGTTCCCGAAGAAGCAGAAATAATTAAACGCATTTATCGAGAGTTCTTATTTGGTAATACCTATGCTGGAATCGCAAAGGGGCTGTCCGACGACGGTATCAAGACACCAAGAGGTAAAGACGTATGGCAGGCTTCAACGGTAAAAAGTATCTTGCAAAATGAAAAGTACAAGGTTGATGCGCTACTTCAAAAAAGCTTCACTGTAGATTTCCTCACGAAGAAGAGAAAAGCAAATGAGGGAGAAATTCCTCAGTATTATGTTGAGAATAGTCACGCAGCTATTATTAGTGATGAAGTCTTTGATATGGTCCAGCATGAAATCGAAAATCGAAAAGGGAAAAGAAACTATGGCTCGTCCGTTAACTTCTTCTCTGGACGTATTTTTTGTGCTTGCTGTGGCGAGCCATTTACAAGAAAAGTCTGGCATTCAACAACGAAATACAAACGATACATTTGGCAGTGTGGCAAGAAATATGCAAAAGTTGAACCTTGCTCGACGCCTCATTTAACGGAAGATGAAATTAAAGAGGCGTTTAATAAAATGCTGGCCAATTTGATTCATGAAAAGACCGGCATCATATCCATTTGTACGATCACCATAAACGAAGTTTTGGACACGAGTCGGGAGCAAGAACAGGCTTCAGTTCTCGAAGCAAAGCTAGCCGAGATGTATTCAAGCCTTAGCGCCAAAATTAAAGCACTAGGGATGGAGACAGGCGATAGTCAAGCTGAACAGCAAATGTATGAATCAGAGCTAGCCTTATATGAAAACAAACAGGAAGAGCTGAGTAGACTTAAAGAACTTATTGCAGATAAAGAAAAGCGTAGATTTAACTGCGAAAGTTTTCTTGATAGCATCCATAAGCTAGATAATTTATGCATTGAATTCTCTGAAGGACTGTGGCTGAGTCTGGTCGACCACGTTGTTATCATGGATAGCGATTTGACAGAGGTTGAGTTTCACCTAAGAAATGGACAGGCATTAACAATAGAAGCATAACTTCTAACAGCTAAGTACATTTATCATAATTTCTTCTTTCCCTTATTTCATCAAGATGAATATCCGATGCACCCAAAGTTAGAACTTTGCACCCAATAAAAGCAAAGTGCACCCAATGATGTAATCATGTACCCAATAAAAGCAAAATGCACCCAACTCTGCACCTTTGCACCCAGTCATAAAATAATGCACCCAACCTGAACCCAGTCTTTACTTTTGTGAGGATTGTATTAGAAGCTTGGTGCTGATTCAAATAGAAAAGCCATTCGAACTATTTCGTTCGGATGGCTTTTCTTTATGAGAGAAACACAGCAGATCTGAGATTATTATCATCCTGATACCCGTACTATGAAAAGGAGCAATCCCTAGAGTTCTTTTTACCTCCCAATTTATGTAGGGAAAGGGTTCCGCCGAATTAGCAGCTTTCTTCTGCTGACCGGTCGGCTTCATAAATCAAGCGGTTATCGTTAGCGGGCTTTACGATCAGCAGATACATAATCAGCAGCTGGAAGATACCGAAAACAAAGGCGACCGTACGGTAAGTCAGGTACTCGGCCATGATGCCGGATACAAGATAGGAAAGTACCATGCCCGCCGACATCAAGAGAGAGTTAATCGAGCTGACCGGGCTCTTATATTTGCGGGCAGGAAGTTTTGATAAGCGGTGCTCCGGATTATCGCACTTCAGGACTGCAAGAGGTTTACACAAAACTATTGACACTGCCAAATGTATCGATCACATCATAGAGTAAATAGACTAACTTGGTGAAGCCAAAACGCTTATGACGCGGTATTTAAAACCTGTATTGGAGAGCACCGCCAAGGACTCTTCCCAGCATCTGTGCCGTCGTCAAGGTTCCCAGCATGACAATATTCAATACTGGATGTGTTTGGAAGAAGTATTGTGTCATTTGCGTGATGCCTGCAGAACAGCCATTTGTAATCACCATGTATGTTCCGATGTTTCGGAGGCCTCTCACACTGCGAAAATAACGAATCCCTTTCCTTGACGGACTATGAAAAACGTTCATCGCCTGATCAGGCGAAAAAGATAGACGATCTGCTGCACAACAGTTTTAGTCTTCTGCACTATATGCAGGTTTGTCTGCATAATAATCGCTTCGAAGAAATAAAGAGCATCGGCGATCAATGCATTGCCCGTGCAGTCGAAGAAGGAAATCTCTATACGCTGATCGAAGCCAATATGGTGATCGGTACCGGGTATGCCTCGGAAGGGCATCTTGGCGTAGCGATTACATATTACGAACGAGCCGCCCGTTTTATCAAGAGCAGTATTTGGCCCCGTTTGGAAAGCGATATCAACTATAATCTTGGAGCCAGTTATCTTGAAATCGGCGATCTGAAAAAAGCTGCAAAACTGCTTCATAAGATTCCGGGAACTTACGGTTTCTATCTGCACCATAAGTTGGCTTGCCTGGCGCTGGCCGAAGGAGATGAGACCCGGGCACGCCGGGAACTAGGCGAAATGAAAAAGAACGTCCAGCAAGATCCGGTCAGAAAGATCATATACGAAGAAACGGCCATTCAAGTGAGTGAAAATTACGAGTCGAATCCACATAGTTTAGCTGTGATCGAAACGCTGATCGACTGTTTGAAAGATGCCAGGACTATCGGCTATCTGCGGTTTCATCGTGCGCTCATCACAAAAGTCTTCATAGCCCACAGGAAATATAAACAAGCATACGAGTATGAAAGAATGCTCGTCGACATAGCAAGCTAAAGGGACAGTATCCTTAACGTCTCGAAAAAAGGAGCTTTCATAGATATGAAAACTCCTTCGTTTGATTCGCTATAATCAGATGCCTAAAAGAGCCTGTTTACTCTTTCTTGCCATTTTCGTCGTCTGTCTTGGCTGTCTGGATGTTTGTCCGTACCGAGGTGGTTTGAGGATAAGCTTCAATCTTTTTGTCTGAGGCGTTGCCCTTAGTCTTGATATAGCGAACGACTAAAACGGCTGCAATTGCCACGATCGCCAGGGTAAGTACGAAAGAGCCTGTGCTCGGCCAAATCAGAAAGGCTGCGCTGCGCGCGATGTTCATCAACAATTTCAAATCTCCTTTGTATGGGTTTATAGTTACATACCAGTATAACGGAAGTTATGTTATTTTAGCATAATATTATTTTGCATACCTGGCATAGATGTAGATGCGGCCGATACCGTCAATCGTACACTCCAGCTCATGACCGTCAAAAGGCTCGTCTAAAACTTTTATGTTTTTTGCTTTTGAACCTCTCTTAATGACTTTTGATCCGCCAAGTTTAATGTCTTGTGTGACGACTAAGGCTGCACCGTTCTCGATGGGATGACCGTTGGCATCACGTACGATGGCAGCCTCTTGTGCGGCAAGCAGATCAGCCTTGGTAAACTGAAACCAGCAATCCGGACATGTAAACAGATCGCTTCCGTCGGAAAAAACATGCTCCCCTTTACATTGGGGACAACTATTTACTTCGCTCATGATATCTCCTTTGAATATTATCTTCTATTGAGTATAAAGGAGTTTCGAACTATTATTATCTCGCCGCCGTCGCCGGCTTTATTCAGACAAAATCACTGGTAGAATGTAAGGCAAAAGGAAAGCAAGAGGGATAGAGCTTGAGAAGAAAATGGGGTATTGCGCAGTTAAAGGCATCTCGACCGGCTCTGCGTCTTCAGACGGAGTATTTAAGACTGCAGACGAATATGTCCGATCCGTCTCGCAGGACATCTCGTTTAATGGGCTTCGAAGGCCTGCTGGCGGCGACCATGATCAATCTGGGTACGGCCAACAACAATATGTTCGCGACCCGAATGGGGGCCAATGCCGATCAGCTCGGCCGTCTGGCATCCCTTCCTCAGTTAACGGCTCTCCTGGTCCTGATCCCCGGCTCTCTGCTTCTGGGTCGCGTTAAAAGCAGCCGTAAGCCGGTTTCCATGACGGCCTTTCTGGCCGGCTTCTTATACAGTCTGGCGGCAATTACGCCCCTCATTCCGGAAACCCGGCGGCTTACGTACTTTATAGTGATTATTGCTCTGGCTAATGCGCCGGTCCAGCTCTACAACACCACCTGGCAGAACTACTTCCCGGATGTAGTAGCGATACGGGAAAGAAACCAGGTATATACATCAAGGACATCATTAACCTTTACGGCGGGTATCGTGATCGTACAGCTGACAGGTTTATTACTGGGCCGGGCGGGTGATCGTCCTTTGCGCACTTATTTGTATCAGATGTTCTTTATTCTTGCTTTTGTCGCCGTTCTGCTGCAGCTTCGCTTGCTTAGAAAACTACCGGAAGTCATCAGTCCGAGCAGTGGTCAGAAAGTGAAAGATTTATGGTTTTCTCTGAAACTTATTCTGGCTGACGGAAGAACCCGTGTGTTCATCGTCATCTCTGTTGTTTTACATGCCGGATGGTATATGGGCTGGCAGCTCTTTTTTATCATGCAAGTAGACTATATGGGTGCTAACGAAACCTGGTTGTCTCTTATCTCGGTCACGGCTACGCTGGTTCAATGGATCATGGTAAAGCCCTGGGGGGCCTTTATCCGCAAACACGGGATACGGCTGGCTATCGTCGTCGGGGCGGCCGGTCTGGCGTTTAACCCTCTCATGACGATCACTGCGTCTTATTTGCCTCAGGCGATTGTACTGCCCGGAATGCTTGTATTAAACTTGCTCAGTGCGTTTACTTTTCCGGCCTTTCAACTTAGTTTTTTTCAGTGTCTGCTTGAAGTTTTGCCGGAACGGCAGAGAAACCTGAACATCTCGTTGTTTAACAGCTTGCTGCTGGCAACCAGCTGTGTCATGCAGCTGATGGGCACCACGTTGTATGGCGCGCTGGGAGCCGGTCATACGGCCATTTCCTTATCTTTACTGGTGACTGCGGGTATACGTGCGCTGGGTGCACTCCTGTTTTACTTGTACTGGCATCGTCTTCGTACAGAGCCTGATGCCGGCATCACTGCCTGAGCGGATCCAACTGGAACTTTGGCGGAGATTGTATTATCATGAAAAGCAGGTAAAGAAGAACTCCCGGACAGGGGAGCCTTACACACGTCGAATAGATTCCCCACTAAGGAGAGTTTTATGTATAACGAAACCGAAGTCATTGCTTTTTTTCGAGCTTATAACGAAGCGATTGCCGATGCTTTTGAGAGAATAACGGAAAATATTGATCCCAGAGTTGCCGACTCCCCGGATTTCTATACTCAGGTTCGCCAGGCTACGATGAATGATATGCAGTCATGGCATCAAAAACCGTTGGCTGTTATCGGCGGCAGGCTACCCGAGGAGTACCTCGATGATCTCGACGGTGTTGATGAGTTAATGGCTTTTACCCGTCTGGCAGCTCGTTACTGCGACGAAGAACTGCCGGATTTACTGAAGATCAAGTTGGGGAAGCATGCCGAATCCTTAAAACCGGCTTTACGCGAACTGGCGGTTGTCGTAGATTATTCATCCGGCGAAACCAACGATGATGTCCTGGAAGCAGCGGCAGCGATAAAGCTTTTGGGCGAATGGCAGGATATGGACTTCGTTCCCGTCTTTTTCGAGCGTTTTACCGCCGCAGGAGAGCCTCAGGGCGTGATTGCCGATGCCGGTCAGTACTTTTTCGATCAGCTGGGCCAGGCCGGTTTGGAAGCTCTGGCAGAGAGGCTGAATGCTTTCCATGACTCCGCCGACATTTATACATCGGCTCATGAGTACCTCCTTGTTTACTTGACTCAACTCGGCAGCAGGCTTCGCGATACGGACATTTATCCGCTGCTTCGCACGGCCTTTAGACGATCGAATCGTAAAGTCATCCCTGCGATTTGTATCGGGGATTACGGCGATGCCCGAGGAGTCGTTCTCTTAAGAAATTACATCATCGAATATGAAAAGGAACTGGACCGTCAATTGTATTACGAGTCCATATCCTCGATTAAACGTCTTGGCGGAGACACCAGAGATCTGCCGGATCCGTTCAAGGATTTTTACGGTCAGGTCAACGGACCGCTTTACTAAATGGTTTAAGAGAGATTTTCTCATCAAGCAGGAGACAGTTGACAATTCAGAAGAATCTGCCTACAATAGTCTCCGTGCTTGCGAGTTGCGGAATTAACTCAGTGGTAGAGTGTCACCTTGCCAAGGTGAAAGTCGCGAGTTCGAATCTCGTATTCCGCTCCAGGATAGATAGAAACCGATTCATGGTAATCGGTTTTTTTATTGTCAGAAGATCTTTTTTCATGTTTTGCCGTGTTTAATTACAGGAACGAATGGTTTCATCTTGTGGTAAACTGATATTGATCAGAGTCATGGGAGGAATGTATGGCAGCAGTCAGTCTTAAATCCATAATTAATGAGTTTCAGTTTGAGGAAATAACATCTTTCGGTAATACGGAAGATATTTTGATCACTGTTGCCGACGTCACAAGACCGGGTTTACAGTTGACAGGTTATTTCGAACATTTCGGTCCCGATCGCATTCAATTGTTCGGCAATATCGAAATGGCATACCTCGCTCATTTAGATCCCGAGGAACGATATCGCAGTCTGGATCGACTCTTTGCGATGGGGATTCCCTGTTTGATCCTGTCTCGCCATCACGAAGTTTATCCGGAAATGAGAGAGTGCTCCGAACGCTATTCGATTCCGCTGCTTCGAACCGATGAAGCGACATCAAATGTCATGAGTTCCTTAATCAAATACTTAAATGTCGAACTTGCCCCGACGACGACCCTGCATGGTGTTCTCGTTGAGATTTACGGCGAAGGTATTCTGATTCTGGGTGAAAGCGGCGTCGGTAAGTCGGAAACAGCTATGGAAATCGTCAATCGCGGACATCGTCTGATCGCTGACGATCTCGTCGAAGTGAAGCGTGTTTCGGAAACCACCCTCCTGGGTCAGGCGCCCGAAATCATTCGTCACTTAATCGAGCTTCGCGGACTGGGGATTATGGATGTCAAGGAACTGTTTGGTGTTTCTTCGGTCAAGATGCAGGAGAACATCAATTTTGTCATTAACCTGGAAATCTGGGACGAGAAAAAAGTTTACGAGCGTCTGGGCATCAATCAGGAATACACTGAAATTCTGGGCATTCAAGTACCTTCGGCCACGATTCCGGTCAGACCGGGTAGAAACCTGGCGATTATCGTTGAGGTCGCAGCCATTAATTTCCGTCAGAAAACGATGGGATATAATGCCGCGCAGGCCCTGACGGACCGCCTGTTCGGTAAGAAATAAATTTAATAGGAAGCGCTTTAATATGCGCATATAGATAAATAATGGAAAAGAAAATACTCACAAGCACGTACACCGCTCTCGCAGAACTCTTGCCGGATTTGGCCGGCAGGATTCGCACAAACGAGGTTCTGGCCCCGCATACGACCTTTCGTGTGGGCGGGCCTGCCGAACTATATTTCCAACCGGAGTCATCAGAGGAGCTTGTACGTTTGCTTAGTGCCTGCCAGATGATCTCTTTACCCGTGACTGTTCTCGGTTGCGGGTCCAATGTCGTGATCGCGGACGAAGGCATAAAACACATGGTGATTCAATTCTGCGGAGCTATGAAAGATATACGCATCTTGAGTCAAAGCGAAGTTCTGGAATTGATCGGGGCTCATCCGATCGACGAAGCGATGCGTCAGCGCTTAAGCGAAGACGCGGTTTATGTTAAAGCCGAGAGTGGAGCACTCTTAAGCGATTTATCCGCTTTTGCGGCAGAACATAATCTGAGCGGACTGGAGTTTGCCTGCGGAATACCGGGCAGTGTCGGCGGTGCCGTCTTTATGAATGCCGGAGCTTACGGTTATTCGATGGAAGACGTGATTATCGCCACGACTTATATCGATCAATACAATCAGATGAACCTGGCCGTGGGAGAAGAGCACGATTATGCTTACCGTCACAGCTTGTTCAGTGATCAGGGCAGTCTCGTGTTGTCATCCGTGTTTCAGTTGAAGCATGGTAATGCAGGGGCGATTCGCGACATGATCGAGGACTTCACCAATCGACGTCAATCTACCCAGCCTCTGGAGTATCCCAGCGCGGGATCGGTCTTTAAGCGTCCTACCGGATATTATGCCGGAAAATTAATCTCGGATGCGGGGCTTCGCGGTTGTCGCATCGGCGGCGCGGAAGTATCTCAGAAGCACGCCGGTTTTATTATTAACAGCGGAAACGCGACTGCCGATGATATCAAGGCTCTGGTGAAGCATGTTCAGAAGGTGGTCAAGGATAAGTTTGCCGTTGATCTCGAAACGGAAATTCGCATCATAGGATAATTTTACAGAAAGGAGCTCGAATATGGAGATTATCATTTTGACCGGCATGTCCGGCGCGGGTAAAAGCGTTGCCGCCGACTATCTGGAAGACATGGGCTTCTTTTGTGTCGATAATCTTCCGCCGCAGCTTCTTTTAAGTATGGTAAAGACATTTGTCGAAGGCCGCCATGGCGAAGGCTATGGCATTCAGCGCCTGGCATTCGTTGTGGATGTTCGCAGCGCCGAGTTTTTCAACGGAACGATGCAGGCCCTGGACGAGTTGTCGAACAGCGGTTATAAATACCGTGTTATCTATCTGGATTGCTCCGATAATGTTCTGATCAGTCGCTATAAGCAGTCACGCCGCAATCACCCGATGGCCGAACACATGTCTATCGTTCAGGCGCTTAAGGAAGAGCGCGAGCATCTGCAGCCGCTGCGCAGCGTTGCCGATCAGGTTATTGATACCAGCAATCTGGACCTGCGTGCCTTACGGGATTATCTTTACGATTTTCTTAACGAGAACAGAGAGTTTGACGAGCGTTTATCTATCCTGGTGGAGTCCTTTGGCTTTAAGTACGGAATCCCTGCCGATTCGGATGAGGTACTGGATGTTCGTTTCATTCCCAATCCTTATTATGACGAAGCTCTGCGCCCCCTTTGCGGATTGGACGAAGATGTGTACGGATTGGTTCTGGCTTATCCGGAGACACAAAAATGGCTGGAACTGCGCATGAATCTTCTGGACTATATTCTGCCGTATTATGTCAGGGAGGGAAAAGTCAGACTGACCCTGGCCGTAGGCTGTACCGGGGGCAGACACCGTTCCGTGGCGTTGGCCGAGGAGCTTGCCAAGCGTCTGAAAAAGAACGGTTATCGTGTACTGGTCAAGCACAGAGACATCGATAAGGATTCTTATGTGAAACGTTTGTCGGGTACAGTTCAGGAACATAAGGATGGTATTGAAAATGAAAAGACATAAGAATGTGCCTTACTATTTTCGCCAGCCGGAAAAAGGTCCCCGCGTGGTAGTCATCGGCGGCGGAACCGGTTTATCCACGATGCTCCGGGGTTTGAAAAAATACACGGAGAACATCTGTGCAATCGTGACGGTAGCCGATAACGGCGGATCGTCGGGTATGCTTCGCAAGGATCTGGGCATGTTGCCTCCCGGAGATATCAGAAACTGTATTTTGGCGCTGGCCGATAGCGAGAGCATGATGGATCCGCTGATGAACCATCGCTTCGCTGAAGGAAGCCTGGCAGGCCATAATTTCGGTAATTTGTTTATTGCGGCCATGACGGAAGTAGCAGGCAGCTTTTATGACGGCGTGCGTAATTTTTCCAATGTTCTGGCGGTGGTCGGTAAAGTCTTACCGGTATCTTTGAGAGATATCAATATTGCCGCAGATCTCAGCGACGGACGAACCATAGTTGGTGAATCGTCGATCGGCGAACACGATTTACCGGAAGGTGTTCGTATCGAACGAATCCGCATGATTCCGGATGATGCCGAACCTCTGGGCGAGGCGATCGAGGAAATTCTGGCAGCCGACCTGGTCGTTCTGGGCCCGGGCAGTCTCTATACCAGTATCATTCCCAATTTATTGTTTCCTCAAATCGTGAAAGCCATCGAGGATACCGAAGCAAGTGTGTGTTATGTCTGTAATATCATGACACAGCCGGCGGAAACCAGGTCTTATGCCTGTTCGGATCATGTTGAGGCGCTCTTGCGAGCATGCGGTAAAGGGCCGGAACTGCTGGATTACGTTATCGCCAATAATGAGATGATTGATGAAAACATACTGGATCGATATAAAGAACAAAATGCCGAGCCGGTCCTCTGCGATATCGAAGAAAAGCACTGCGGTTTTAAGCTGATCGATGATAATCTGATGTTGATTCAGGATCAGCGGGTTCGCCATGACAGCGATGCTCTGGCTGTTATTCTGGCCAGTCTGGCGGCGGAGGCTGTCGACCGGAAGATTGCCGGTGCGGAGACGAAGGTTTTTGGCAGTAAAGAGGTTTTTGGTTTATAAGAAGAGAAGCGGGATTCGAAGATGTCATTTTCACAAGATATTAAAGATGATTTATGTCGGCATGAAGCTGACGAGAGAGAGAAGGAGCTTGAACTGGCTACTGCTCTCTTGTTAAATGCGCGCTTCCACGCTAATGACCTCACCCTGGCGACCAGTCATGAGCAGTTTTCGGAACGATTGCGTGAAGATTTCGCGAGCGTACTTGGCTTGCCCAGTAAGCTGACACGGGGGCGGGAACTATATACGATACGTATCGAAGGTCGCGAAGCTCTTGATGAAGTAACGGAATTTCTTGAAGAAACATTGTCTTTTGATACCCTGCACGGTCGCTTCATGTCGCCTGCCGCAGAATTATCATCCGAAGATGAAGTACACATTCTGAAGTATATGTACCTGGCCGGCGGATCGGTATCCGAGCCCAGCAGAGCATATCACCTGGAACTGGCCTGCCGCCGGCTTCAGGTCGCCAAGTTCTGTCTGGGACTGCTCAAGCGTCATGGCATCAACGGCAGCTTACTGAAGAGATATGGCTACAATGTGGTTTATCTTAAGGACGGTCAGCAGATTTCGGATTTTCTGGGTCTGGTCGGCGCTCATGTATCTCTTTTGCAGTTCGAGTCTCTTCGCGTAGATAAGGATATGAGAAATACCGTGAATCGCATGGTCAACTGTGACACCGCCAATGCGCAGCGCATCGCCAATACGGCTGCCCGTCAACTTGAAGCCCTTACCTGGTACGACGAAGAGGTCGGCCTCGATAAATTACCGCATGATTTACGGGATGCCGCACGTATCCGGCTCGAAAACCCCGGTCATTCTCTAGTTGAGCTGGGAGCCCTTTTAGATCCGCCTCTGGGTAAATCGGGTATGAATCACAGACTGCAAAAACTCGAACGGATCATTGCGAAAATGCGCGAGGATGCAGAATCTTAACGCTTACTTGGCGAATTATCTCATCTTTTATCTCTATTATCGAAAGGATTGTGCCTGTATGGCTTTACATGTTGGTCTTGTGGAACCCGAAATTCCCGCGAATACCGGAAATATCTCGCGAACTTGCGTGGCGACGGGAACCCATCTACATCTTATAGGAAAATTAGGATTCAGCCTCGACGACCGCTATTTAAAACGAGCCGGTTTGGATTATTGGGACAGATTGAAACTCGATCTCTGGGACAGTGTGGAAGAACTCATGAGCGCTCACCAATTTTCGGCGGTTTATTATGCATCCACCAAGGCCTCGCATGTTTACAGCGATGTGGTCTATCCGGATAATTCCCTGATTTTATTCGGGAAAGAGACTGCCGGCTTGCCCGAAGCCATGCTGATCGCTCATCCCGAACGCGGTATTCGCATTCCCATGGTGCCGGATAATCGCAGCTTAAACCTTTCGAACTCCGTTGCGATTTGTATTTATGAGTACTGGAGACAAAAAGGTTTTCCTCAAATGCAGCTCGAAAGCCATGTCCTGGACGGGAAATGATCCACTGAATATTTAGAACAAATGCCCGTTACCTTATCAGGTGACGGGCTTCTTGTTACTTAAGTCTATCGCAGTCAGATCTTTAGTTATATGCGAGATCCGCTTCGACCGTGCTAATCGGTGTCAGGCCGAATTGCTCGGACAAGACCGTAAGGACGTCGGGCGAAACGAAAGCAGGCAGTGTCGGTCCGAGTTTGATGTTCTTTACGCCGAGCGCCAGAAGGGTTAAGAGAACACAGACTGCTTTTTGCTCATACCAGGACAAGATAATTGTCAGAGGAATGCTGTTGATATCCGTACCAAAAGCATCGGCCAGGGCGGAGGCTACGCGAATCGCCGAGAATGCGTCGTTGCACTGACCCATGTCCATGATGCGCGGGAAAGGTCCGATATGACCGAGATCCAGATCGTTGAAACGATACTTGCCGCAGGCGACGGTGAGGATCAAGGTGTCATCAGCCGTATTGCGGGCCAGTTCGGTGTAGTAGTTGCGTCCGGGTTTGGCGCCGTCACAACCGCCGATGAGGTAGAAGTGTTTGACGAGACCCGATTTGACTGCTTCCACAACTACATCGGCTTGCGAGAGAACCGCGTCATGACCGAAACCGGTTGTCAGCTTGGAGCCGCCGTTTATGCCGGTGAAGTACTTGTCTTCGTCCCAGCCGCCCAGTTCCAGAGCCTTTTCGATCACGGGGGAGAAATCCTTCATATCCTTCTCGTCGCCCTCGATATGTACGAGGCCGGGATACTCGACTACGGCTGTGGTAAAGACACGGTCCTGATAGCTCTGACGCGGAGGCATCAGGCAGTTGGTCGTGAAGAGGAAAGCTGCCGGTACATCGGCGAATTCCTTCTGCTGGTTCTGCCAGGCCGTACCGAAATTGCCTTTCAGATGGCTGTACTTACGAAGTTCGGGATAACCGTGAGCGGGCAGCATTTCGCCGTGGGTGTAGATATTGATGCCTTTACCCTCTGTTTGGTCGAGCAATTGAGTCAGGTCGTGGAAATCATGGCCACTGACTACGATGAAGGGGCCTTTTTCGACCAGCATGGTGACAGAAGTCGGGCGGGGATTGCCGAAAGTTTCGGTGTTAGCCCGATCCAGAAGCTCCATGCAGCGATAGTTGCTCATACCGAAGTCCTGAAGCAGCTGCAGCCATTCGGCTACACTGTGTTCTTCGGCCAGAGCGGCCAGATAGCGAACCATATCGTCCATCATCTTCTCGTCCGCGTAGCCGAGAACATAGGCGTGATAGGCATAAGCACCCATACCGCGCAAGCCGAATAAGAGTAAACTGCGTAGTGATACCTGATTGCGATCACCGCCGAAAATATCGCTCGTATCCGAAACGGCGATATTGACAGGCTCGTTTACAATCTGATAGGAAGCTGCTTCCCGGCGAATTTCGGCGGCAATTTTCGCACACTTTTCATCGTCAAAACTGACGTTCGTGATGCAGGTAAATAAGCCGTCTAAAATATATCGATCCGTGGAAGGTTTACGTGTTTGCCCTTGAATACGGACTGCTAATTCTATGAGAGCCAGTGTGATTTCGTCTTGTTCGTAAGCTACGACGGGATTCTTGCCACAAACGCCCTGGACGGTACATCCGGTCCCTTTGGCGGTCTGTTCGCATTGGAAACAAAACATTTTATCCATGTTTATATCCTTTCTATGCGGTAACTTTTTTGCTATTACCTTTAACTAGTTTATGTTAGCTTTAACTGAGATTCGGTAGCTGTGGCTACCGGATGCAGTCGTGCTTGATTAAGGAAAAGCCGGAGCCGGCCGGGGGACTATGATTCATTATTCAGATAAAATATCTCAAAACGGGAGCGTATCGGATCCTAAACAGATCGAGCGACTCATACGATTAAACAGTGATCTGTTCGCAGGAATTGATGAAGCAGGGATAAAGCAATTTTTAACCCTGGGAGGACTCAGTATCGTCAAGGCAGCGGCAGATACACTGCTGCGCGAGGAACACGAGAAACAAGTCGATATCGGTTTGCTGGTGTCGGGTCAGGCCGAGATAAGACTTTACGACAACCAAGGCGCGGTTTTTACAGTAGGAATTCTGGAACCGGGTGATCTCTTCGGAGAAATCACGGCTTTTGTCGAAAATGCAAACTGGCCCGCGACGGTGGTGACCGTAACGGCTTGCGAACTGCTGTTTTTACCCGTGGAACTCATCGTACATCCGCCGAAAGACGATACGTCGGATATCTCCTGGCAGATCATGGGCAATCTTCTTGGTATTCTGGCAGCGAAAGCATTGAACCTTCGTTCGCGCATCGAGATCCTGACCAGAAATGCGATGCGCAGCCGAATTGCCATATTTTTACTGCAGCAATCCGCTTTAAAGGGTAAAGACCATTTCTCGCTACCGATGAACAGAGAAGGCATGTCGCGTTTTCTAAACGTTTCCCGCCCCTCCATGTCCCGCGAGCTGGGCCGGATGAAAGAGGAAGGCATCATCGATTTTCAGCGTAGTTCTTTCGAAATTCTTGATCGTAAAAGACTTCTTCGGGAAGCCGGCATCGTCTAAGCCATCTAAGAGATGAGTGTCGTTGTGCATTTGATGTAAAATGAGCTTGAGTGCTTGCTAAGGCGGGCTATAAGCCGTTATGATAGAGAGTAACAGTTAACGGCGATAAAGATAATGCCGATAGGAGAATAGAGGTAAGAGCGATGTTGGATATTCAATTGATCAGAAGAGATCCGGAAGGTGTAGCGGCTAAAATTGCCAAGCGCGGAATCGAAGTGGATTTTTCCGCCTTGTTGGACAATGATAAGCAACGGCGCTCTCTTATCGCGAAGACCGATCAACTGAAAGCCGAGCGTAACAAGACGTCCGCTTTGGTTCCTCAATTGAAACGAAAAGGCGAAGATGTCAGTGAAATTCTGGCTCAGATGAAGGAGCTTGCCAACGAGATTAAGTCTCTGGAAGAAGAGCTGCAGGAACTGGAGAAAAAGCAAGACGAATTTCTGGCCGGTCTGCCCAACTTGCCTGCCGATGACGTTATTGCCGGAGGTAAGGAATCCAACGAAATCGTTCGCGTTTTCGGCAGTAAACCCGAGTTTCCTTACGAGCCGAAGCACCACGTGGATATCGCCGAGGATCTGGGTCTCATTGACTATACCCGCGGCGCCAAACTGGGCGGATCGGGTTTCTGGGTGTATCGCAATCAAGGCGCTCAGCTGGAATGGGCCCTTTTAAACTACTTTATTCAGGAGCATCTGAAAGATGGTTACGAGATGATGCTCGTTCCCCATATCCTGAATTATGAATGCGGTTTTACCGCCGGTCAGTTCCCGAAATTCAAAGAAGATGTTTACTGGCTGGAAAAAGACAACGGCGAGGCGACGCACTTTATCCTGCCTACTGCCGAAACTGCTCTGGTAAACTTGCATCGTGACGAAATCCTCGACGAAAGTGTTTTTCCGCTCAAGTATTTTGCCTATACACCTTGTTATCGTAAGGAAGCAGGCAGTTATCGGGCCGAAGAACGCGGCATGATTCGCGGCCATCAGTTCAATAAGATTGAAATGTTCCAGTATGCTCTGCCCGAGCAGTCGGATGCTGCTCTTGAAGAACTCGTGAACAAGGCCTGCGCACTGGTCGAGGGACTCGGCTTGCACTATAGACTGAGCAAACTTGCCGCCGGCGATGTTTCGGCCTCCATGGCGACGACCTTTGATATCGAAGTCTGGATTCCTTCGATGAACGACTATAAGGAAGTTTCTTCCGCCTCGAATGCGAAAGACTATCAGGCACGCCGCGGTAACATGAAGCTTCGCCGAAAAGCAGATAACAAGACGGAGTATCTCCATACTTTGAACGCATCGGGACTGGCGACGTCGCGTATTTTACCTGCCATTATGGAACAGTTCCAGGAAGGTGACGGACGGGTCAGAATCCCCGAGGTTCTTAGACCTTTCATGGGAGGAAAGACTCACCTGGAGAAGAACTGAGATCAGGCCGTTTAGATAAATTAATTTTCTTGCGAAACCGGAGAAGAGGGTGATATAATTTTACTCGTTTGATCCGGTTTTAATTTATCATTTTTAAAGCATGAGTAAAAGTATTTACGACGATTGCTTTCCGTGTTAAAAATCGACATATTGTCCTATTCACAAAGTGAGGCAAAAATGATATTATTAGGTGTCTGAGCCTGTGGTGGCATAGTTTGTGCTGTCTGAAATCAAATATTCATGGCTTGGGATCAAAATGATAAAGAGAAGAAAGGAGTTGTATTGATGCCTACATTCAACCAATTGGTAAAGAGTGGTCGTGAGGCCAAGAGCTACAAGTCAAAGTCGCCTGCACTGAGCTACAGTGTTAACACATTGACGAAGCGCGAGACCACGATTAATTCACCGCAGAAGCGCGGCGTCTGCACAGTCGTTAAGACACAGACCCCGAAGAAGCCTAACTCGGCTCTGCGTAAGGTTGCCCGTGTACGTCTGACATCCGGCATGGAAGTTTCGGCTTACATTCCCGGAATCGGTCACAATCTGCAGGAGCACTCGGTAGTTCTGATCAGAGGTGGCAGAGTTAAGGACTTGCCCGGTGTTCGTTACCACATCATCCGCGGTACGTTGGATACAGCCGGTGTAAACGGCCGTATGCAGGGTCGTTCCAAGTACGGAGCGAAGCGCCCGAAAGCCGCAAAAACCAAATAACTAATGGATTAGGTTGAACTCGTTGTGCTCAGTACTCCATTCCTGCATTTATATTCAGGCATGGCCACTGGCACAGTCCACCAGCACGTGGATTGAGTACCTGTGATATCAGGCGAAAGCCTCGTATTATCATGAGAGGAGGGAAGACAAGTGCCAAGAAAAGGCCATGTCCCAACAAGAGAAGTCCTTCCTGATCCTGTTTACCATGATGTGAGAGTTACCAAGCTCGTGAACAACATTATGCTGGACGGGAAAAAGGGAGTAGCCGAGAAGATCGTTTATGGTGCGTTTGATTTGATTCAAGCCCGCACCGGCCAGGATGCTCTGGAAGTCTTCAACAAGGCATTGGAAAATACTATGCCGATGCTTGAAGTTAAAGCCCGCCGTGTCGGCGGTGCCAACTATCAGGTGCCGATTGAAGTACGTCCGGAACGCCGCCAGACTCTGGCGTTGCGCTGGATTACGGAATTCTCAAGAAAGCGCGGCGAGCGCACCATGCGCGAGCGTCTTGCAGCTGAATTGATTGATGCGTCCAACGAAGCAGGCGGCGCATACAGAAGAAAAGAAGAACTACACCGTATGGCAGATGCGAACCGCGCCTTTGCTCATTACAGATGGTAAGTTTGCAGCGGGAGGGGAACTAAATTCATGCCCAGAGACTTTACACTGGAGAATACCAGAAACATTGGCATCATGGCCCACATCGATGCTGGCAAAACTACAACGACAGAACGCGTCCTTTATTACACGGGCCGTATCCACAGACTTGGTGAAACCCACGAAGGCGGCGCCACCATGGACTGGATGGCTCAGGAGCAGGAGCGCGGCATTACGATTACATCGGCTGCTACGACCGCTCAGTGGAAGGGCCACCGTGTCAACATCATTGACACACCCGGTCACGTTGACTTTACTGTTGAAGTAGAGCGTTCGCTGCGCGTATTGGATGGTGCGGTTACATTACTTGATGCCAAGAGCGGTGTTGAGCCCCAGACCGAAACGGTTTGGCGTCAGGCTGATCACTACAAGGTACCACGTGTTGTCTACATTAATAAGATGGACATTATGGGTGCGGATTTCTTCCGTTCTATCCAAACGATACGTGATCGCCTGAAGGCTAATCCGATCGCTATTCAAATTCCGATCGGTAAGGAAGACAACTTCACGGGTATCATCGACCTCATTAAGATGAAAGCCGAAGTCTATACAGACGACCTCGGCAACACCATCGACGAGAGTGATATTCCGGAAGAGCTTCAGGAGCTTGCTAAGGAGTGGCACGACAAGATGGTGGAAGCCATCGCCGAGACAGACGAAGAACTGACGATGAAGTATCTCGAGGGTGAGGAAATCACCGTCGACGAACTGAAGAAAGCTCTTCGCCATGCCACGGTCAACAACCTTTGCATCCCGGTCATCTGCGGATCGTCTTACAAGAATAAGGGTGTTCAGCTGATGCTCGACGCAGTCGTCGACTATCTGCCTTCGCCGTTGGACATTGAAGCCATTAAAGGCGTCAATCCCGGCACAGAAGAACCCGATTCGCGTCCTGCCGATGACAATGCACCTTTCTCGGCCCTGGCCTTTAAGATCATGACGGATCCTTTCGTCGGCAAGCTGGCATTTTTCCGCGTCTATTCAGGTAAACTGGATTCCGGATCTTATGTCCTCAACGCCACGAAGAACCGTCGCGAACGTATCGGCCGTATTCTGCTGATGCACGCCAACCATCGCGAAGAGATCCAGACGGTCTATTCCGGTGATATCGCCGCGGCAGTCGGTTTGAAGGACACAACAACCGGTGACACGCTCTGTGATGACAAGGCACCGATCATTCTGGAGTCCATGGAATTCCCGGAACCTGTTATCTCGGTTGCCATCGAGCCCAAGTCCAAGGCCAGCCAGGACAAGATGATCATGGCGCTGCAGAAGCTCGCCGATGAAGATCCTACTTTCCGTACTTACACGGATTCCGATACGGGTCAGACCATCATTTCCGGTATGGGTGAGCTTCACCTGGATATCCTGGTCGATCGTATGTTCCGTGAGTTCAAGGTAGAGGCCAACGTAGGCGCCCCGCAGGTTGCTTACAAGGAAACCATTACCAAGGCCACCCGTGCTCAAGGTAAATTCGTTCGTCAGTCCGGTGGTCACGGTCAGTACGGTGATGCGGTTATCGAAGTCGAGCCTCTGGAACCCGGTCAAGGTTATATCTTTGAGAACAAGATCGTCGGCGGTACCATTCCCAAGGAATTTATCGCACCGATCGATGCCGGTATCAGAGAAGCGATGAACAGCGGTATCCTCGGCGGTTATCCTGTCGTTGATCTGAAGGTAACACTGGTTGACGGTTCGTACCATGATGTCGACTCTTCGGAAATGGCTTTTAAGATTGCCGGTTCGATGGCGATCAAGGAAGCCATGAGAAAGGCTTCGCCGGTCTTGCTGGAGCCGATCATGAAAGTTGACATTACCGTGCCGGACGAGTACATGGGTGACGTAATGGGCGATATCAGCTCGAGACGCGGCCGTATCGAAGGAATGACTTCCATCAGCGGTGCGCAGTTGATCAGCTCTTTCGTTCCGCTCTCCGAGATGTTCGGTTATGCGACCAACCTTCGTTCCAGATCACAAGGTCGCGGTACCTTCGTAATGCAGATCTCGCACTTCGAGCCTGTTCCGAAGGCCATCGCAGAAAACATCATGAAAAAGTAAGTTTGTACTTTAACAGACAGCCTACGCCTGGAGCCTGTGCCGATTCATTGGTACTTGCGAAACCTATTGGATTAGATATAATATCTGAAGGCGTATGCCATAAAATTATTTAATCAACCAGCCAGGTTGAAATAAGGAGGATTTTTCTCAATGGGAAAAGCTAAATTTCAAAGAACCAAGCCCCATGTCAATGTTGGCACCATTGGTCACGTTGACCATGGTAAAACTTCTTTGACAGCTGCTATTACAAAGGTACTGTCATTAGGCGGCGAAGGCAGCGCTAACTTTACAAGCTATGATAACATCGACAAGGCTCCCGAAGAGCGTGCTCGTGGTATCACAATCAGCACATCTCACGTTGAGTACGAGACAAACGCGCGTCACTATGCACACGTCGATTGCCCCGGCCATGCTGACTACATTAAGAACATGATCACAGGTGCTGCGCAGATGGACGGCGCTATCCTGGTTGTTTCCGCTGCTGACGGTCCTATGCCCCAGACCCGCGAGCACATCCTGCTTGCCCGTCAGGTTGGCGTTCCCGCCATCGTTGTTTTCCTGAACAAGTGCGACATGGCTGATCCAGAGCTCATCGAGCTGACCGAGATGGAAGTTCGCGAAATGCTCAGCGAGTATGATTTCCCGGGCGACGACACACCGTTCATCCAGGGTTCTGCTCTTGAGGTTCTCGAGAGCACCAGCACGGATATTAACGATCCCAAGTATGCTTGCATCGTTGAACTGATGCACGCTGTTGACTCCTTCATTCCTACTCCCACACGTCCCGTCGACCTGCCCTTCGCCATGCCTGTTGAAGACGTCTTCACGATCTCCGGTCGTGGTACGGTTGCAACCGGTCGTGTCGAGCGTGGTGTCATCAAGGTCGGTGACCCTGTCGAGATCGTAGGTCTGCACGAAGAGAAGACCAACTCTGTTGTTACAGGTGTTGAGATGTTCCACAAGCTGATGGATCAGGGTGAAGCCGGTGATAACATCGGTGCTCTCCTCCGTGGTATTAACCGTGACCAGGTACAGCGTGGTCAGGTTATCGCCAAGCCGGGCAGCATTCATCCCCACACCAAGTTCTCCGGTCAGGTTTATGTCCTGTCCCAGTCTGAAGGTGGCCGTCATAAGCCCTTCTTCTCCGGCTATCGTCCTCAGTTCTTCTTCCGTACAACGGACGTTACGGGCGTAGCCAACCTGCCCGAGGGTGTCGAAATGTGTATGCCCGGTGATCACGTTACCATTAATGTTGAGCTGATCACACCGATCGCTCTCGAAGTTGGTGACAAGTTTGCTATCCGCGAGGGTGGTAAGACTGTTGGTTCCGGTACTGTTTCCGCTATCGGTGAGTAATTACTGTAAGTAACAGGATTGAACAACTAAATCAAGGAGCTTCGGGCAATGTCCGGAGCTCCTTTTTCTCGTTAAAGGCGGATAAAACCGCCTTTTTCGTGTATAAGAAAATCAAGCAATTCATGAAGAATGGTATAATGTTCTGACACACTGTGGGAAGGATATGATTACATGAAAATAAATAATTCGAGTCAATCGGATGACAGTTTAGAGAATAATTTTTTGACCGATACGGAGATGAAGTGGCCGACTGAAACCGTTAAGCTGCCTCTGGTTCCTTTACGCGGCATGACGGTGCTTCCCAGTACTTCGGTTTCCTTTGAAGTTGCCAGAAGCAGATCTCTGGCTTCCGTGGCTTATGCGATGAACACGGATCGTCTGATGGCGGTTATCGCTCAATCTGACATAAAAATGGAGTGGCCCGATTCCGAAGAGTTGATTGACGGTGTCGCATGTATTGTTCGTATTCAGGAGACAATCGAACAGAGCGAACAAAAGGGCATGCTGATCCATGTGCGTGGTGTCTGCCGCGCAATTATTAAAGACATTTATACCGACGGCGAGTTCGATTCCGTCGAGCTCGAAGTTGTTTACGAGAATAAAGAACATCGCAATCCCGAAGATGAGGATAAACTGGAAGCATATCGTCGGGAGCTGCTCGCGGCGTATAAGGATTTCGCCAAAGCCAGCGGCCGACTGGGCAGCGAAGGTGCTGCCGCCCTCGCTCAGATCCACGATCCTGTCGTGGCGGGTGATATCATCGCGTCCAATCTGGGTTTGAATATCTATGGCCAGAATTTCCATCTGGCCGAGCTCGATATTCAGAACCGTCTTCATGAACTTCTGGTACTCATCCGCCGCGAACGCCGTTTGGCGGATTACGAAAAGGAGCTTGAGGATAAGGTAAGAGAAGAGATCGAGGCCGGACAGAAGGAGTATTACCTGCGCGAACAGCTGAAGGTGATTCACACGGAACTCGGAGATACCGAAACTTCAGAAGAAGAAACCGAGCGCTATATGAAACTTCTCGCGGAGACTCAGATACCGGAGAAGGACAAGGTCACGATCGAAAAAGAGATCAAACGACTGGCCAAGTATCCGCCGACCTTCCCCGAAGCAGGCATTCTTCGTAATTACCTGGATCTGATATTTGAACTGCCCTGGGGAAAGATGAGCGAAGATTCTCTGAATATCAAGGCCAGCCGCCGTCAGCTCGACAAGGATCACTACGGTCTGGAGAAAGTCAAGGAGCGTATTCTCGAATATCTGGCGGTTCTGAAACGTCAGAAGAGCATGGGTGCAGATGCGCTGCGCTCGCAGATCTTGTGCTTCGTGGGCCCGCCGGGTGTCGGTAAGACTTCGATCGCTCAATCAATCGCCAAGTCCATGGGCCGTCAGTATGTGCGCATGTCTCTGGGCGGTGTTCGCGACGAAGCCGAGATTCGCGGTCACAGACGAACTTATGTCGGCGCGATGCCCGGACGCATGATCAATGCGATCAAACGGGCGGGTACGGATAATCCTCTGATCCTCATGGATGAGATCGATAAACTCGGCAGTGATTTCCGGGGGGATCCTGCAGCTGCCTTGCTTGAGGTTTTGGATCCCGAACAGAACAAGGCCTTCCGCGATCACTATATGGAGCTTGATTACGATCTGTCGAAGGTGATTTTCATAACGACAGCCAACTCGGTTGACACGATTCCGGGTCCTTTGCTCGATCGTATGGAATTAATCGAACTAAACGGCTACACGGAAGAAGAGAAGTACCATATCGCGCGCCTTCACCTCTTTCCCAGACAGCTGCGTCAGCATGCCATCGAGGCCAAAGACATAAGCGTGCAGAAAGCGGCCTTCATGGCGATCATCAGAAACTACACGAGAGAAGCCGGTGTCAGACAACTGGAACAGGAACTGGCTCACTTGTGCCGCCGAGTGGTTCTGAAGCTTGAAGAAGCCGATGCCGAGCTACCGATACGAGTCACGAAGTCGAATCTGGAAAACTATCTGGGTAAAGCCAAGTTCGTCGAAGACGAATACAACAAGAAGGACCTGATCGGACAAGCAACGGGACTGGCGTGGACCTCGGTTGGCGGCGATACGCTGGCGATCGAAGTCAACCTCATGCCGGGTGGCGGTAAATTAGAACTCACCGGTCGCCTGGGAGAAGTTATGCAGGAATCGGCGAAAGTTGCCCTGGCCTATATCCGAAGTAAATCCGCGGATCTTGGAATCGAAGCCGACTTTGCCAAGACGCATGACATCCATATCCACGTACCGGAAGGCGCGGTACCGAAAGACGGTCCTTCGGCGGGCATCACGCTGGCTACGGCCATTTACTCTGCACTTAGCGAACAGCCGGTTCGTCACAATGTCGCCATGACCGGCGAGATCACCATTCGGGGGCGCATCCTGCCCATTGGCGGATTGAAGGAGAAAGTGATCGCGGCTCATCGTGCGGGCATCGATACCGTTTTGGTCCCCACGCCTAACCTGAGAGATCTGGATGAAGTTCCTGAATCAGTAAAGAGCAAGATGACCTTCCACGGTGTCAGCGACGCAGAAGATGTCTTTAAGTACGCCATTATCAGAAATAAGTAACAGGATCTATAAGATACCTGCATCGGAAGTATAAGAAGAGCTCTCCCGCAATCCGTCTATGGATCACGGGAGAGCTTTATACTACGCCTGTATAAGGGGCCGGGAGTTCTTAAGCGCTGATGTCCCCGAGTCTGTTGTCAATAGCGTACTGAGCCTGGTAGAGGCGCTTGTAGGGGCCATCTTGACTCAGAAGTTCCGTATGCGAACCACGCTCCTGAATACCGTCGTCATCAATATAAACGATCATGTCGGCGTTACGAATAGTGGAGAGTCGGTGAGCGATAATCAGGCAGGTACGGCCTTGTGCCAGCGTATCGAGTGCGCGTTGAATCTTTACCTCGGTCGCCGTATCCAGGGCCGAAGTCGCTTCGTCCAGAATGAGAACCGGCGGATTCTTCAGGAAAATCCGGGCGATGCTGATGCGCTGTTTTTGACCGCCGGAGAGCTTGGTGCCGCGTTCGCCGACTTCGGTGTCGTAACCGTACGGAAGATCCAGTATAAAATCATGGATCTCGGCTTTCTTCGCTGCTTCTTCGATCTCTTCGTCGCTTGCATCGGGCCGTCCGTAGCGAATGTTTTCCTTAATACTCGCGGCAAAGAGGAAGACATCTTGTTGTACGATGCCAATATTGGAACGCAAACTCTGCAAAGTTAAATCGCGAATGTTCTTTCCATCGATGGTTATATTGCCGCTGTTGGTCTCATAGAAGCGGGGGATGAGGTTGCACATCGTAGTCTTACCGCCGCCGGAAGGGCCCACGAGGGCAACTTTCTGACCGGCTCCGATGGCAAGATTGATATTCTCCAGAATCGGCTGTTCGTCGCTATAGGAGAAACTAACCTTGTCAAAGACGATGTCGCCTTTCACGTTGGCAAGATCGCGGGCGTCTTCGGCATCACGGATTTCCGCTTCTATTCTCATCAGCTCGATGAAACGTTCGAACCCGGCCATACCGTTCGTATACTGCTCGAAGAAGGAAACCAGTTTGCGAATCGGCGTCAGGAATGTGCCTACATACAAGATGAAGGTTAGCATATCCGTGAGGGTCATACTGCCGCGAACGACGAATATGGCACCGGCGGAGATAACAATAATATTGAGCAGAGATGTCGTAAACTCCATGCCGCCCGAGAAGAAGGCCATCGCCTTGTAGTAGCCGCGCTTGGCTTCCCGGTAATTGCTGTTGCCGCGATCGAACTTTTGGATTTCGTATTCTTCGTTGGTGAAAGCCTTCGCGACACGAACGCCGGAGATGGAGTTTTCCAGATCCGCATTGATATCGGCCGTGCGGGCTTTAACGGCTCGCGAAGCAGCTGCCATGTTCTTACGGGATCTCATCGTGATCCAGATGATGATCGGGATGATGACCAGAAGGATCAGTGCCAGTTCCCAACGGATGAGGAGCATGGCGATAAAAGAACCAACCAGCGTCAAAGAAGAGATCAAAAGATCCTCCGGACCGTGGTGGGCAAGCTCTACGATTTCGAAGAGGTCCGAAATGACGCGACTCATCAGTTTACCGGTGCGGTTTTGATCGTAGAAGCGGAAGGACAGCGTCTGAAGATGGCCGAAAAGGTCTCTGCGCATATCGGCTTCCATGCGTACACCGAGCAGGTGTCCCCAATAGGTTACGATGAATTGCAAGCCGCTTCTCACCAGAAAGGCAAAGACCAGCCCGATCATCAGCAGGGCGAAAAAGCGATATTCGCCGGCAGGCAAAACGGTTTGCAGCGAATAGCGGGAGATCATGGGGAAGGACAGATCAACCGCCGCTATACCCATGGCACATATTAAATCGAGAACGAACAAGCGAAGATGCGGCTTATAATAAGACGCAAACAAAGCCAGTTTCGACTTGTTTTGGAATTTGGATTGAGACATATATAATCGCTCCTTGAAAAATCAGTCACTTCTCATTATAACCGAACAAACTTTTATCTGCCAACGAATCGGCTTTTGCACGGTTTTATGTGGATAGGCGAGAGGTCTGATGTGTTATTATATTTGAAAGGAGTAAGGTGTTCATATAATGGAAGAATCAAGATTACCTCTGGAGTATAAGACACTGGCCCGAGCCGTCGAAGTTCGCTTGGAAGTGAAAAAATCGATATTTATCGCTCATGCCGCACCGGCAGAAGATGTCGTCGCCGCTCAAGCGATATTGAACGATGCCAGAACACGCTTTCCCGATGCAAGCCATCATGTATCGGCATGGCGTGCCGGGATGGTGACAGACTCCCGCGTCGAGCGTTATTCGGACGACGGGGAGCCCGGCGGAACCGCAGGACTGCCTGTATTGAATGTTCTGAAGGGACAGTCGCTCGAGAACGTATGCGTGGTCGTGACCCGATATTTCGGCGGTACGCTTCTCGGGACGGGAGGCCTCGTATCCGCTTATTCGGATGCGGCGGCACTGGCTGTTTCGGAAGCAGGCGTGATCCAAAAAGTTCTCTGCAGAATTTACAAGATTGATTTCGTATATAGTTTATATACACCGATCTTAAGATTCTGCGACGAAGCCGGATGGTCGATTCTTGAATCGGAATTTATGGAAAACGTTGCTCTGAAAATCGCCGTGCCGCGTGAAGAAATTGAGCGATTTCTTCTCCGCTTAAGAGATCTTAGCCATGGCGATATCGAGCCGCAAGCTTTAGAGCTTACGTATATGCCCTGACACCATGTGACGGAGGAAAATGTATATGGATGATAAAGACCGGGGACTTCGCCTGGCACTTCTGATTGATGCAGACAATATATCGCATCACTATATTAAAGGGCTGATGCAGGAAGTAGCGGTATATGGAATACCGACCATCAAGCGTATTTACGGTGATTGGACAAGACCGAATCTGAGCGGATGGAAACCACAGCTTCTGGATTACGCCATCACTCCGATACAGCAATTCGGCTACACATACGGTAAAAATTCAACCGACTCCGCCTTGATTATCGATGCGATGGACATCTTGTACTCGGAACGAGTTGACGGATTTTGTCTTGTTTCCAGCGACAGTGATTTTACCCGACTCGCGATTCGCCTTCGTGAAGCCGGTAAAATCGTCTATGGTATCGGAGAGCAGAAAACTCCCAATGCTTTTATCGCGGCCTGCGATAAATTTATCTATATCGAAATTTTGGCCGAAGCGGAGAAGACGCATTTTGACCGTTCGGAGCTTCCGGAAGGTGCGTCGCTGAACATTACGACGGCCATTCAGTCGCCGGTCGGTTCGGCATCCATGCCTTTGTCTCGGCCTGCCACACATACGGTACGGAAAGTAGATGATGAAGTCAGGTATCTTATTTATGACTGCATACAGGACCTGGCCGATGAACAAGGCTGGGCATTCCTGGGCGATGTAGGCAATTTGATCCTGAAAGTCCGGCCGTCGTTTGATCCCAGAAACTACGGCTTCGCGAAGTTAACTCCCTTGATTCGTTCCATCGATAATGTGGAAATCGATGAAAGAGCCACGGAGCAGAGTAAGGTCAAGCATATCTATATTCGTTTGCAGAACAACGAGCTGTAAGAGTTTAGACCGGTAAAGATTAAGGTGTTCGTATGGCAGATGCAGAGCTGATGGAGAATCCGGCCCGGAGCGAGATCCTTGTTTTTGGAGACTCGGTCATGAAAGGCGTTACTCTGGATAAACCGGAGGAACGTTACAAATTGATTGCCGCGGCTGCCAGAAAAAAGCTGGAAGATGATCTTCGGATCAGGCTTCTGATTCGCTCCCATTTCGGCCAGACCATCTCCCGGGGCGCAGAGCTGGTTAAAAAAGTGATCGACAGAAATCCGCACTGTAAGACCGTGGTCCTGGAGTTTGGCGGAAACGATTGCGACTATGACTGGGAAGCGGTATCTCTTAACCCCCAATCCGAGCATCAGCCGCGCACGCTGCCGGAACAATTTTTACACAAATACAGGGACTTGATCGAATACCTGAAAGAGCGTTCGACTGTACCTGTGTTGATGAATCTTCCTCCGATCGATCCCCAACGTTATCTGGATTTTATATGTCGGGACGGTTTATCCGGGGAACAGATTCTTTCATTTGTCGGTGATGTGGGGAGGATCTATCGCTTCCAGGAATTCTATTCCAATATGGTAGATAAACTTGCGGCGTCGACCGATAGTTGCCTGATCGACGTCAGACAGGCTTACCTGAAGCACCGGGATTTTCGGGAGCTGATTTGCATCGACGGAATCCATCCGAACAGAGCGGGGCACGATCTTTTATATGATGTGATCCGTGCTTTCATAGAAGATCATCTCGCTTCACCGGGTTTTATTACCGCTTGAACGCGAGCAAATGACGTAGACCAAGAGGTCTGATCGATAATAATAACTGTAAAAGAGGTCAACATGTCGTTTACACCGAATAACGGTCCGAACATAAAAGATACACCTGCCAGCTGGTTGCTTCGAGTGCTAAAAGGCGCTTTGGTAGGTATTGGTGCGATTTTACCGGGTTTATCCGGCGGCGTGCTGATGGTGATTTTCAAAATTTACGATCCGCTGCTTGATTTCCTGGGCCATTTCCCGAAGTATTTTCGCCGTTATCTTAAATTTTTCTTCCCGATCGGTATCGGCGGCCTGGCCGGCATTCTCTTGTTTTCCGGGGCGGTTACGGTTGCTTTCGGTACCTATGCGGCACAATTTATCAGCTTGTTTATCGGTTTTGTGGTCGGAACGATACCCGGCTTATGGAAAACAGCCGGTCTAAAAGGTCGTACAAGCAGGGAATATCTGGCCTTAATTTTGGCTTGTGTTGCGATCCTGGCCCTGATGCTGGCCGGCGACCGCGAGATGATAACGGCCGATACCAATTTCTTTACCTGGATCGGCGGAGGCATCCTGGTCGGACTGGGCTTCATCGTACCCGGTTTGTCGCCTTCTAATTTCTTGATCTATCTGGGTATGTACTCGAAAATGACGGAAGGTATTTCAAACTTCGATCTGTCGGTGATTGTTCCGCTCGTGATCGGTGTATTGATTGCAGCCGTTCTTTTCGCGAAACTGGTCAATCTGGTATTCGATCGCTTTTACGGGATCATGTACCATATTATTTTGGGTACGGTGATCGGATCGTCGCTGGCCATTTTCCCCACGGTGGTTCTGCCCGGTCTCAGTCCTGCGGGTTTATCGGAAGCCCGGCTCAGCATGTTTATGGCCGTCGTTTTAATTGTATTGATGTTTATGGCGGGGCTTGCGGCGTCGCTGGCCTTTAGTCGTCTGGAAGCACATTACAGTCCCAAATAGTCTCGATGATAAAAGACGCGCCGAAACAGCCGTTTGGAGGAACATGCTCTATGTTAAGATCTAGTGCCGTATTGATGCATTTGACTTCTTTACCGGGTCCTTTTGGGATCGGAACGATGGGTGAGGATGCCAGGCGTTTTGCCGCCGGGATGGCCGAAGCGGGTTTTACCTACTGGCAGGTGCTTCCTCTTCTGGAGCCGCTTCAGGATTCTCCCTACCAGTCCTTCTCTGCTTTCGCGGGTCATACTGCTCTGATTGATCCGCGGGAAATGGTAAAAGACGGTTTACTCGAGGAACATGAACTGCCGTTTTTTTACTATCACGGTTCCCCGTATTCTACAGACTATGCTTTTGCCAAAGAAAACAGCAGGCGTTTTCTGCGTTTGGCGTATTCCCGTTTAAGCGATTCTGTTAAGGAAAAAATCAAGGCCTTCGTGAAGCACTCGGATTGGGTGATGGATTATGCCCTCTTTGTTGCTATTCGCGATTATTACGGTAATCTGCCTTGGATGGAATGGCCGGACGAAGATCTGCGCCGTCACGATTATGATGCCTTGCAAGTGTTCAAAGCCGAACATCAGGATGAAATAGACTACATCATTTTCACGCAGTGGTTATTCTGGGATCAATGGCATGAGCTAAAAGGCTATATCAACAGCCTGGGTCTGCAGATTTTCGGCGATATTGCTTTTTATGTGGCCACGGACAGCGTGGAGGTCTGGTCTCATTCCGAGCTGTTTTTACTGGACGAGAATTTACAGCCGACTGTGGTGGCAGGCGTACCGCCGGATTACTTTGCCGCGGAAGGCCAGCTCTGGGGTAATGCCATTTACGACTGGCAGACGATGGAAAAGAGCGGATACCGCTGGTGGATTTCCCGGATCGCGGCCTCGCTGGATCTGTATGACTTGTTGCGCATCGATCACTTCCGTGGTTTCGAGGCTTACTGGGCAGTCCCGGCGACAAGTAAAACAGCCATTAACGGCGAGTGGCGAAAAGGACCCGGTATGAAGCTCTTTAACCGGGTTCGCGAGACTTTGGGCGCGGTCAACATCGTAGCCGAGGATCTGGGCCAGATTACGGAAGGCGTCAGGGATCTTTTGAAGGAAAGCGGATTTCCCGGCATGATGGTGCTGCAATTTGCTTTCCAGGCGGATAGCGACGGAACGACCCTGCCTCATCATTATCATGAAAATCTCTGTGCATATACAGGCACGCACGATAACAATACCCTGCTCGGATGGCTCTGGGAAGCCGGCGAAGCCGAACGTCGCCGGGCTTTGGATTACATTAATTTCCCGCCGGATAAGGACTGGAGTCCCGGTGGTGTTTACAGTCCCGGATGCCGTGCCTTTATAAAATACCTTTGGTCCACGCCGGCTAAATTTGCCTGTGTGCCGATTCAGGATCTTTTGGGTTTCGGATCCGATACCCGCATGAATGTGCCGGGAGTAGAAGAGGGTCAGTGGCGTTTTCGTCTGACTTATGAAGCATTTGACCAGCTTGATATCGGCTGGATCAGGCATATCAATAAGCTGTACGAGCGCTTTAATCTTGTTGTTCAGGCCAGAGAAGAGGAGCATTTGGGAAATGTTCTGAGCAGCGAAGTCGTGCCGAATATTCTTTTCTAGCCGCCATATCTCAAAACTTTGCTCATATTTTAATTTTAATGAGGCATGAGGGATAGATTCTGGTAGAATGATTGTTGCAATGCCGGATGGTTCATCGGATCGTCCGGCACTTTGATGAAGAAAGGTTGTGACATATATGGCGAGACGCCGTACCTTTGCCAAGTATAAGGGCAGTAAGAAGACGTTCTTCGTACTGACCCTGATTGTCCTTTTAATGACATTGTTCACGTTCTCGGGCTTGAGGATCCCGAACCCCACAGGCGGTTACTACGCACTTTACGGTGCACGTGATATGCGTTACGGTATCGATATCCGTGGCGGTGTGGAAGCGGTCTTCGTACCGGCGGATTATGATAATCCGACCGACGAGCAAATGGCTGCCGTACAGCAGATCATGGAAACCCGTTTGGATAATCTTTCCATCTACGACAGAGAGATCATTCCTTCAAGTACGGGCGGACGCATCACGGTGCGTTATCCCTGGCGTTCGGACGAGACCGACTTTAATCCCGAGAAGGCGATTGCCGAGCTCGGAGCCACAGCTCGTTTGACCTTCGAAGACGAAGACGGTAATGTCATCCTGGAAGGTTCTGATGTGGATTTCGCCGTAGGCGGTATTCAGTCTCAAGGTACGATCTCGCAGAATGTCGTTCAGTTGAAGTTAAAGGATTCGGGTCGGGAAAAGTTTGCCGAAGCCACGAAGGAGTTGCTTGGAAAGCTGATCATCACCAAGATGGATGATGTCGTGATCAATGAAGCGACCGTGCGCGACCAGATCACAGACGGTACGGCAATCATTTCCGGTATGGACACCCCCGAAGCAGCCGTCCAGCTAGCAAATCAAATCAATGCCGGTGCGCTTCCCTTTGCTATTGAGGCTATCTCGACGCGTTCGATCAGCCCTCAGATGGGCAGTCAGGCTCTGATGGTCATGATTCAGGCCGGTCTGGTTGCTTTCCTCTTCCTCTGCGTTTACTTGCTTTTGAATTTCCGTTTATCCGGTTTCGTTGCCTGTTTCTCGCTTCTGGCTCAGGTCGTCGGTATCTTGCTGGCGATTTCGATCCCGCAGCAGACACTTACGATGCAGGGTATTGCCGGTATTATCTTGTCGATCGGTATGGGTGTTGACGCGAACGTCATCGTATCCGAACGCATCCGAGAAGAAGTCCGCGGAGGCACACCGATTCGTCAGGCCGTCGAAGTTGGTTATGATCGCGCGTTCTCGTCGATTCTGGACGGTAACGTCACGGTCGCGATTGCCGCTGCTTGTCTGATTTTCTTCGGCTCCGGTTCGCTTCTGTCGTTTGGTTACTCGCTCCTGGCCGGTGTGGTCTTGAACCTGATCTGCGGTGCATGGTTGTCTCATTTCATGACCCGCTCCCTGGTTCAGTTTGACGGACTGCGCAAGCCCTGGTTCTTTGGCGTGAAGACTGTTCAGAATGCCGAAACCGGACGCCCGGAGTCTGTGAAGCCCAATCTGGAAGCCGACAATTATGCGGCGAAGAAACGCTTCAATTTCTTCCGTAATCGTTATGCCTCTTTAATTATCAGTGTTGTGCTGGTAGTGGTTGGTGTAGGCTTCGGCATCGTAAACGGCGTGGAACTCGATATATCTTTCCGCGGCGGCAGCATCCTGCAGTACGGATATGAAGGCGAGCTTGATGCCACGGAAGCCGAAAATCTGATCGAGGATGCTCTGGGACAGCCGGTAACGGCTCAAGTCACGGAAGACTTCGCTTCGTCCACCACATCTCTGATCGTTCAGGTCGCGGGAACCGAGAGTCTTAGCGTTGAAGATCAGCAGCTCATACGCGAAACACTTGTTAAAGCCTATCCCGATTCGAAGATCGAGGCCGAAGATATTCAGACGGTCGATCCTTTTATCGGTCGCGAGATGCTGACCCGCGGTATACTGGCCGTCTTGATCGCTTCGATTCTGATTGTGGCCTATGTCTGGATTCGTTTCCGTACAATTTCCGGACCGTCGGCTGGTGTCTTTGCCTTATTGGCTCTCTTCCATGACGTCATTATCGCCTTCCTGGTTTTCGTCGTAATGCGTTCGGCTCTGAACGATAATGTTATTGCCGTCGTACTCTCGATCCTGGGTTGGTCGGTCAATGACACCATCGTCATTTATGACCGTATCCGTGAAAATGCGAAGATCAGCGGTAAGATGCCGATTGTCGATAACGTCAACTTGTCGATTCACCAGTCGCTGAGCCGCTCGATTCATACCTCGCTTTGTGCCTTTGTGGCTGTGGCAATCGCATTTGTCTTCGCCGCCGCTTACGGTATCGAGAGTGTCCGCGAGTTTGCTCTGCCGATGATGATCGGTATCGCTGCCGGTTCTTATTCGACGATCTTCATGGCATCGCCGTTCTGGGCGCAGTGGAAAAAGCGGGATCGGAAAGCATCCGCTTAAGTCGTAGTTTTTCGATTTACTAACTTCTTACTAAGGAGCTTCACAGCATGTGAGGCTCCTTTTTAGTCTCGTTTGGCTTTTCACCGGATCGCATAAATGACAAGAATGAAGCAGGGCGTGTTAAGTTTCGAGTTGATTGTCACCTATCGCTACGGGTATACTGAAGAAAAATCGTAATAAACAGATTCGTGTCAATCGAATCGTGTTTTAGGAGGCAGTCTATGAAGCAGTTATTTCCGAGAACCGATGTAGCTGGTGTTTCATTATCCCGTATGCTGATCGGTACCAACTGGTTGCTCGGCTGGAGCCATACCGGTAAAGCCGCTGACGATCGTATCAAGCAGCAGTATCCGGATCCCGAGAGTATGTTCCCGGTGCTGGACGCTTTCTTAAGCTACGGTATCGATACGATTATGGGTCCGATCAGCCAGCAGCCCATTATGCAGGAAGCAATTCGATATGCCGAAGAGAAAAGCGGTAAGAAGTTAATCATCGTCGACACCCCGATTATCGATGTCGCCGACAGCGATGAGGCCCGGGCCGAAGCCAGAGCGGCCATTAAACAGAGTGCGGCCATCGGTTCGACGTTCTGCCTGATACATCATTCCAGTGCTGAAAAACTGGTTAACAGGGTAACAGAGACACTGGATCGTCTGGATGACTATACGAAGATGATCCGCGAGGAAGGCATGATTCCCGGTCTCTCGGCTCATATGCCGGAGTTAATCGTCTACTCGGACAAAAATAATTACGATATCGAAACCTACATCCAGATCTACAACTGCATGGGTTTCCTGATGCAAGTCGAAATCGAAACCGTGGCGTCTATCATCAACAATGCCAGGAAACCGGTCATGACCATCAAATCCATGGCAGCAGGGCGCTGCACGCCTTATGTCGGTTTGAATTTTGTCTGGAATACGATTCGCGAGACGGATATGGTGACGGTCGGATGTTTCAATGCCGATGAAGTCCACGAGGACGTCGAGATCTCGCTGGCGGCAATCGAAAGACGCTTCCCCAATATCGAAAAACGCTCCAGCCCGAACCCGAAACAAGCTGCTTTCGGTCACGTAGTCGAAGTTTAATCTTGATAGAAAGTCTATAAGAGATATAAGAAAAGTCGACTTGTCTGCCGCTATGCAGAGGAGTCGACTTTTTAGTGCCGGTTCTAATCATGTAAGTGAAGCATCCCCCAGGTAAAGCTGAAGGGATCATCGTGATCGAGACTGAAGTAGACCTTCGATATGGCATTGAGTACAGCTTTATTATGCCCAAATGCCGCTTTATGCCTTTCTATCACCGGGTTGATCTCTTCGCGAAGTCTGTGCATAACTGTTTCGGCTGCATCATGCGCTTTACATCTGCCGTTGTTGGCACGTAAGAAGTCTACCGTCAGCTCTTTGACGAGGGCTGTATAGCGATCGAGGAAGTAATCGAGGAAATCAAGATGTCTGTGGTCCTGCTTCCAGGGCTTTTCCTCCTTTAGACCGGCCGCGAAACGCGAGAGATTCAAGCGAATCGTCGTAATATCAAAATCAGATGTCCAGTCCGTCATGGATTTTCGGTGGAAGATTAAAAGCTCGGAGAGAGCCTCCTGATCTTGTGCTGCGAGACAGGCATTGATTTTATTGGCAATATCAAACTAGAAGAGTAAATACTCCAGATAGTCATATTTTAAGTAGATCGAGCAACTCGTATAGAGATCCATCCATTTCTCCGGATAGTAGATCGGAAAGACCTGTCCGTTCTCAATCCTTGTCACTTGATTGGCGACGGAATCGATGATTTCCGCCAGGGACTTCGCATCTTTTCGTGCATTCAGATAAGCGGATCGTTTCTCGTTATTTAAAGTGGCAAAGAGAATCAGAAATGAAGTTACGGTAAACGATCATGCTTAAAAGTCGTTTACCTGCTTTCCTGATGCGCTAGGATCAGCATATCTCATTTAGCCAAATTAATCATGTCAAAAACTGCTATTTCAGCCGAAAGTCAAAAGGAGGAAAGAAAAGCCCCGATTCTGCAAACAGTATGCGGAATCGGGGACTTAGTTCATATCGAAAAGTTTAGCGATGCAAACAGAGTTTACTCGGCCAGCAAGTTGCGTGCGGCTTCCAGCAACTTGGCTGTGGTGATGCCGTATGCTTCGAAGATGACATCGCCCGGGGCGGAGTTACCGAAACGATCAATACCCAGGACAACACCGTCCAGACCCGTGAAACGATACCAGGGCTGCGTTGCGCCGGCTTCCATCGCCACGCGTTTGCGAACAGCCTTGGGAAGAACTTCTTCCTGATATGCTGCATCCTGCTCGCAGAAGAGCTCCATGGAGGGTATGGAAACGACTCTGGCTTTAACACCTTCGGCGGTAAGCGTGTCAAACGCCTCGACAGCCTTGAATACTTCGGAACCGGATGCCATCAAAATGATCTCGGGCAGCTCGCCTTCGGCCAGTTGGGCATCACGAAGTACATAAGCACCGCGTTTGGCCGCTGCGCCGGTACCGGGCAGAGTTGGCAGATTCTGACGCGAAAGCGCGAGAGCCACGGGTTTCTTCTGACTCAAAGCAAAGGCATAAGCCGCAGCTGTTTCCGGACCGTCGGCAGGGCGGAAGACATAGAGACCGGGCGTGGCACGAAGCATCGCCAGCTGTTCGATGGGCTCGTGGGTAGGACCGTCTTCACCGACACCGATGGAGTCGTGGGTCAATACGTAAGTAACGGGGACCTGCATCAAGGCAGACAGGCGGGTAGCTGCCTTCAGGTAATCCGAGAAGATCAGGAAGGTGGCGCAGTAGGGACGTAAACCGGAATGCAGAGCCAGACCATTCGTGATCGCGGCCATCGCGAATTCGCGTACGCCGAAATGAATATTGCGACCGCTGTAATCGGCGGGCGACATAAAGGAATCGGTCTTGATGGTTGTCAAGTTGGAACCGGCCAGGTCGGCAGAGCCGCCTACCCAGTTGGGCAGCTGTGCGGCAATACGGTTAATCATGGTCTCCGAAGTTTTACGGGTCGCAAGCTTGCCTTCAAACGCATAGAATGCATCATCTTCCACAAGCTCCGGGATCTCTCCGGAGGTCAGTTGATCGAAGAGTCTGGCGTCTTCGGCAAACTCGCTCTTGAAGCGCTCGACCATCTCCTGCCAGGCATCGTAAGGATTTAGCAGCTTATCTTTCAGATTGTCCATGTAAGCGTAAACTTCTTCCGGAACGGCGAAGGCTTCGTCCAAGGGCCAGTTGAGAGCGCGACGTGTAGCCAGAACGTTATCGGGTCCCAGAGGAGAACCATGTGTCTTCTCGCTGCCGGCCAGCGGCGAACCATAACCGATGGTCGAATAAACAATGATCATGGAGGGGCGCTCGGAATCCAGCTTGGCCTGTTCGATCGCCTCGCCGATGGCTTCCATGTCATTGGCATCCTTGACTTCAAGAACCTGCCAGCCGTAAGCACGGTAACGGGCTGCTACGTCCTCGGTAAAGGACACATCCGTCGAACCGTCGATCGTGATGTTGTTACTGTCATAAAGAGCGATCAGTTTACCAAGCTTCAAAGTCGCCGCCAGACTTGAAGCTTCACTGGAAACACCTTCCATCAAACAGCCGTCGCCGACGATCGTGTAAGTATAGTGATCAATCAAGGGATAAGCGGCTTTATTCAAACGAGAAGCCAGATGTCTTTCGGCCAGAGCGACACCGACGGCCATGGCGATACCCTGACCCAAGGGGCCGGTAGTTGCATCGACACCTGCCGTGTGACCATATTCGGGATGACCGGGAGTACGGCTGTCAAAGCTGCGGAAAGCTTTCAAATCATCGATGGTCATGTCATAACCGAACAAATGCAGCAAACTGTAGATCAGCATGGATCCGTGACCCGCACTCAAAATGAAGCGGTCCCGGTTAATCCAGTTCGGATCGGCCGGGTTGTGCTTGCGATGATTCGCCCATAATTCGAAAGCCATCGGAGCAGCACCCAAAGGTAAACCCGGATGTCCGGAATTGGCTGCCTGAACTCCGTCGATCGACAAAACGCGCACGGCGTTCATCGCCAAGACTTTATTAGCATCAGTCCCCATAAATAATCCTCCGTAAATCAGTGTTTCTGCCCCGATTCGAAGTCTTTTGCGGAGCACACTCAATTTTTTTCAATCATTCATATAGTAACACAAAGTTCTGGCTTCCAAGATAACGTGATGTTAGACTAAGCATATCTTTTACAAAGAAATGACAGCCTAATAAAGGAGCACTGAAATGGCATTTCAAGATTACAAATATGAACGACCGGATTTCGATAAGTTTACAGAGATGTGGAACCTGGCCTTAACGAATTTTCGCGAAGCGACTTCGCTAGAGGATCAGGTCAGAGAAATGGAGAAACTGGCCGAGCTGCAGTTGCATGTTCAGTCCATGTTTACATTGGCATCGATTCGCTACAGCATCGATACCCGTGATTCCTTCTATCAGGCCGAACAGGAGTTCGTTGACGAGACGATGCCGCTGGCCCAGAGTCTGGTAACAGCTTTTTACAATACTCTCCTGGACAGCCCGTATCGCGACGGTCTGATCGATCGCTTCGGTGCTCAGCTTTTCCGTCTGGCCGAGATGCAGAAGCGTTCGTTCTCCGATGAGATTATTCCCGAACTTCAGGAAGAAAACCGTCTGACCTCGAGTTACGGCAAACTGATTGCATCGGCACAAATCGAATTCGACGGTAAGGTTTTGACTCTGGCTCAGATTGATCCGTATACCCAGTCTCAAGATCGTGATGTGCGAAAGGCCGCCGTCGCCGCGAAATTCTCGTTCTTCGAAGAGAACGAAGAAGAGTTCGACCGGATTTATGACGAACTGGTCCGGGTTCGCGATCGCATGGCCAAAAAGATGGGCTTCGAGAACTTCATCGAGCTCGCTTATCTGCGTATGAGCCGCTCCGACTACGATCACAAGGATGTGGCGGAGTATCGTCGTCAGGTAAGAGAAGAACTTGTGCCTCTTCACACGAAGCTTCGCGAGCGTCAAGCCGCCCGTCTGGGACTCGATAAAGTGCATTTTTATGACGAAGGATTCCACTTCGAAAGCGGAAACGCCAAACCACAGGGCGATGCCGCCTGGATGCTCGATCAAGCCAAAACAATGTATCACGAACTTTCGCCGGATACCGCCCGTTTCATCGACCATATGATCGATGAAGAGGTGCTGGACCTGATTGCCAAGCCCGGTAAAGAAAGCGGCGGTTACTGTACTTACATTCCGGCTCACAAAACACCTTTTATTTTCGCCAACTTCAACGGTACGAGCGACGATGTCGACACCTTGACCCACGAAGCCGGACACGCTTTCCAGTGCTGGGAAGCTGGCAAACAAGTCAAAGTTGCCGAATACATTTTCCCCACCATGGAAGCTGCCGAAATCCACTCCATGAGCATGGAGTTCTTCACCTGGCCATGGATGGATAAGTTCTTCGGCGATCAAGTCGGGAAGTATAAATTCATGCATCTGTCCGGAGCCCTGCTCTTTATCCCCTACGGTGTGACCGTCGATGCTTTCCAGCATTGGGTTTACGAGAATCCTAGCGCCACTCCGGCCGAAAGAAAGGCCTGCTGGCGCGAACTCGAACATCAGTATATGCCCGGCCGCAGTTATGACGGTATCGATTATCTCGAGCGCGGTGGCCTGTGGATGAGACAGGGACATATCTTTGCCTCGCCGTTCTACTATATTGATTACACGCTGGCCCAGGTTCTTGCCCTGCAATTCTGGGTAAAGGATCAGGCCGAAGGAAAACATGAGGAGGCATGGTCCGATTATCTGGCTCTATGCCGTGCCGGCGGAAGCAAGTCTTTCCTGGAACTTGTCGAACTCGGCAATCTTGATAATCCGTTCAAGCCGGGAACCATCAAGAAGACATTGGGTCCCGTAGAAAAATGGCTTGATCAGGTGGACGACAAGAAACTCTGATCGAAGCTTCGCTCATAAACTTTTTCATAATATGGAAAAGGAGGTCCGGCGTAGCCGAGGCCTCCTTTTTTTATCAGAAAGTGTCATGGACGGTGAAGCCGATCTGACAGAAATACTCTGACAGAAATACTAATAAACTGTATAGTAAAATAACTTAGGCAAATGCTAATATGAAGACATAGGAAACGGACGGTTTATCGTTATTCGTTTACTACAGCCGGATAGAATCAAGGCTATATATAATAAGGCGTCAGACGCCGGTAAGCAGGTTTGAGATGAAAGATGAGATCGCGAACAGCATTCTTTTCCGAACAGAAAGGGAGATCCCCCGTCTTTGCCTGGTTGTTCCTTGTTATAACGAGGAAGAGGTGTTACCGGCGACAATCCCCGTTCTTCGCGAAAGCATGATCGATATGATTGACGAAGGGCTGATTCTCGAGTCCAGTTTCATCCTTCTTGTAAATGACGGTTCAACCGATGCCACATGGTCTGTCATAGAGCAGTTTACCGTTGAAACATCGACACAGGCTCGAGCCCGAATTAGCGGTATCAGCCTGACAAGAAACAGGGGCCATCAAAACGCTCTCATCGCAGGACTGGATATGGCCAAACATCTGGCGGACGTCGCGATATCCATCGACTGCGATCTTCAGGATGACACGCGTGTCATGCGAGACATGATTCTAAAGTATCTGGACGGTTCGGATATCGTTTATGGCGTCAGACACAAACGTGACAGCGATACACGATTCAAACGGCAGTCGGCGCAATCATATTACCGGCTGATGAAACTGCTGGGTGTTGAACTGATTTATAACCATGCAGACTATCGCCTGATGAGTAAACGCGTGCTCTATGCTCTGGAGCGTTATGAAGAACGAAACCTTTTTCTAAGAGGCCTGATACCTCAATTGGGCTTTCCTCATACGGAAGTTTACTACGATCGAAAACCCCGCAAACTCGGCGAATCGAAATATACCCTGGCTAAAATGCTGCGCCTGGCAGGGGAAGGGGTAACTTCGTTTAGCGTGCGACCCATTCGCATCATCGGTGTCGCGGGTGTGCTCGTATTTAGCGTCAGCATTCTCATTTTGATTTACATACTGATTAAGCACCTTAGCGGACAAGCGGTTCAGGGCTGGGCAACTACCGTGGCATCCGTCTGGGCTCTGGGCGGTCTGCAGATTCTCTCCCTGGCCGTGATCGGCGAGTATGTCGGAAAAATCTATCTGGAGACCAAGAGACGGCCGCGCTACCTGGTGGAGCGCATAGCAGGTTTGTCCGAACTCGAAGCGCTAAAGAAATCCGATGAAGTAATTTACACGCCGGAAGTAAAAGTTAAAGATGAATGAGTTAAGAAATCAAAACAGTCGGTTTCGCGAAGCAAGTCTGGCTTTCTTTTTGAACTTCGCTTTGGCCTTTGCCGTTTTTATACCCTTTATAATAAGCAAAGGGGGCATCTTGACGCTCATTGCCGACTTTAACAAGCAGCAAATTCCCTTTGGCATCTATGCGAATCAAAAGATCAAAACAGGCGATTTTTACTGGGCCTGGTCTGCCGATCTGGGCAGTAACTTTATCGGTGCATTTAGCTTCTATAATCTTGGCAGCCCTTTCTTCTGGCTATCACTCTTATTTCCGGCCGCACTCTATCCTTATCTGATCGGCCCGCTTCTCATGCTCAAGTACGCTGTTGCCGGTTTAACCTCACAGCTCTACATCAAACGTTTCGTGAAGTATCCTTCTTCGGCGCTTCTGGGCTCGCTGCTTTATGCCTGGTCCGGTTTTCAGATGACCAATCTGCAGTTTAATCACTTCCATGACGTGGTGGCATTCTTTCCGCTGTTCCTCTTGGCTTTAGAAGAGCTCGCAGTAGAAGGAAAGAGGGGTCGATTTGCTCTGATGACGGCTCTGATGGCCTGCATAAACTATTTCTTTTTCATAGGTCAGGCAGTCTTCGCGATTCTTTATTACTGTTTTCGTTTCGCCAATAAACGGCATCGAAGAAACGGCGACGGTTTTTGGCGTTTGGGTGCCGGGCTGCTGTGGGAAGGCGTTTTGGGTCTGATGCTGGCAGCATGGATCTTTTTGCCTTCTGCTCTCTTTGTGAAAGGAAATCCACGCTCCGGGCTATCTGCTTTTGATTTCGATTTTGTCTTTCATAATGCCAGGCGTTATCTTATGCTGCTTCGGGCGGCTCTCTTTCCGTCTGATCCGATGGGTATGAACTCGGCCCTCTATGGAGCCGAGTACAGCTCAAGCGGTTTTTATCTGCCTCTTTTCGGAATAACGGCCGTATATATCTATTTACGCCGCTGTCGGGGACCTTTACAACGGTTGTTCTTGTGCCTAATCGCTCTGGCTCTTTTTCCTTTGAGCAACAGTATATTCTTTGCTTTTAATGCAACGTATTATGCTCGATGGTTATATATGCCTACTCTAATGGCTGCTTTGATCACGGTTTTATTCCTGGAGCGAGGCGTCTTCGATCGGGACAAAAGCGTATTGAACCGTGCATCGCTACACTCCGATGAGATGCGGATTCGTTTTGACCGATACGACTTGCTTGTGCCCGGACTGGCGACGCTGTTCTTTTCTCTCTTGATTTTCTTCTGGCCCGAATCGATCTCCGGGAAGCTTTTATATTTGCCGGATTACTGGTTCATGAACGTAGTGCTGGCCGCAGCCGCTTATGCCCTGACTGTAATCCTTTGTGTTAAAACATCAGGAGCGGTCAAGTCTGCTGCCGCCGAAGTGAAAAGGCGGAAACGTCTGATAGCTCTGGCTATTGTTTTTACGATGATTTTGGCAGGGTTGAATACTCTGGAATTAGTTTACCGTATGCAGCGAAGCGAAAGTTTCGATCGTCCGGAATCCATTCAAGCCAAACTTTATCAAGCCGGCGAAGCAATCGCTAAAGAAATGCCCCGCGACCATATATACAGAATCTATCACGAACGCGTGAACTGGAATATCTCCTTTACCGCGGACCTGGCTCCCGTGAACTCGTTTATTTCGACCATATCTCCCTCTATTTTTAAGTTTTATGACAGTCTTGGCTACCAGCGTTTTGTTTATACAGAGATGCCCGAGAGTTATAACGGACTTCTTGATTTCCTGTCTGTGGAGTTTATCTTCGACGATAAATTGCGTGACGATCTCGAAATGTTTTATGAATTCAAGAGTAAAGCTGGATCCGTCTACGTCTATCGGCGAGACGAGGCAGATCGCCTGCCCTTTGGCTTTACGATGGATCGCTATCTGGGAATGGATGAGTTTTTGATGGTAGATCAAGCGCTTCGGCACAAACTTCTGATCGAAGCGGTTATACTGGATCAAGAGACCATCGATAAGCTTGAGGCTGGCGACACGGCTTTTGTTCTCACTGCATTGAGCGAAAGCGATATACGAGGCCTGCTCGACGGCAGCATCGAAGATGCCCGGGATAAACGGCAGCGGAATGCTCCTTTGACGGCTATTCGTCATAATCGTGGATTCAGCTTAAGCTATGAGCTCGATAAGCCGGTCTACGCCTATTTCACGGTGCCTTACGACGAGGGCTGGAGTGTTACGGTAAACGGAGAAGAAAAAGAGATTATCGAAGCCAACGGCTTCATGCTCTTGTTTTTGGATGCCGGGAGCAATCTGGTGGAATTTCGCTATCGCATACCGGGCATGAAAATCGGCTCTGGGATTTCCTTTTCCGCTTGGATAGTTTTATTTTTCTATATGAAATTTCGTACAGATGGTCATAAAGCGTTAGCATCAGAATCCCTTTAGGTATAGAATGTGATTAAGAACAGTCCTCAGGAGGTACCTCTAAATGCTTAAAACTACCTTGGGCCGAACCGGCCTCGAAGTCAGTCGGGTCATCTATCCCGGCATTCTGAACCTGGGTCAGGATCTGGATTTGGCGAAACAGTATGTTGAATATGCACTAAAGATCGGGGTCAATTATTTCGATGTTGCTCCGTCATACGGGAACGCGGAAACAAGACTGGGACCGGCCATCGAGCCTTATCGGGATCAGATCACGCTGGCGTGTAAGACCACCGAGCGGACGGCCGAAGGTTCGAAGCGCGAACTTCTGCAATCCCTGGAGAATCTGAAAACCGATCATTTTGACATTTATCAGCTGCACTCTCTAACCACCATGGAAGACATCAGGACCGTTTTCGCACCCGGAGGCGCTCTGGAGACTTATCTGTGGGCCAAAGAACAGGGCATCGTGAACTTTATCGGTTTTTCCGCTCATAACGAGGAAGTAGCTCTGGAGGCTTGCCGTCAGTACGATTTTGACACGATTTTGTTCCCTCTGAACTGGGCTTTGAATCTGGTTCACGGCTGGGGCGATCGTCTGATGGAAGTGGCCAAAGCAAGCAATAAAGGCGTGATCGGCATGAAAACCATGGTTGATCGTCAATGGCGTTCCGGCGAGGAGAAGGTATATCCGAACTCCTGGTGCAGACCGATCTTCGACAACGACAAGCTTTTGATCCTGGCTGCCAGATACGGTGTTGCCATGGGTGCGGATGTTATGGTTCCGCCCGGAAACTTTGAGTTTTTTAATTTCATGTATAAGCACCAGGACGAGATCTGGGGCGAGCCGCTCACGGAAGAGGAGCTTTTATATTTGAAGGCCGAAGCCTTTAAGATCAAGGATGAACTGATATTCGACCCGCGTGTCAGAGATCTCGAACTCGTATAGGTAATAACACGAATAGGTAAAAACACGAAAGAAATACCCGGTCGCGATTGCTTATGTTAAGTACTCGTGCCCGGGTATTTTTATCGTTGATTAAAGACCGAGATCTTTTCTCATTCTGTCATCGGGAAGATCATCCGGCGTCTTGGTATCTTTCGGCCCGGCCGTGTCGCCTTCCAGCGTGGCCTGACGCACGGCATTGATAATCTGATCGGTATCATCGAAGTCGAAGAGAAGCAGATCTCCGCCGTTCACCACAAGAAGCGGAACGCCTACATAGTTATCTCGCTTGATCGGCGCAAACCCGGGAAGATTTTCGCGGTACGCCAGAAAGCGTTTCAGGGCGGGAATCGATCCTGTGATGTTGATCTTTTCGTAAGACAATCCGGTCGTCGCCATTAATTCGATGGCAGGCGGACAGTCTTCGCAAACATCAGAAACAAAAAACTCCAGTTTCATACGGGTACCTCATTTCATCATCTTACTTTGTATTATATCCTTTGCAAAGGATGTGGTCAGGAACATAATCGCCTGAACTTGTGTATGTAAAGATTCATAAAAATATTCATTTTCGTTTGAAAAGGCGAATTTCCGTCATAGCGCTTGACGAATGGAAGATAATGCCATATCCTGTTCACAATTCAATTTTAGGAAAGGAGCACGATTATGCGTATTACAACCCCGATCTCTGACAAATGGATGGCGGTGTGCGGTATGATGCGCCGCGTGTTCGCTTCCTGTTCTTACTCTCCTGCAGCAGAACGAATGTGAAAGCCGCCCGGGCTTAAACGGTACAGCGTGACGACACCGGATAGAGGTGTGTCTGTTTGTGCCAATCGTTCTTAGATTGTAGGGAGTATTTTTCTGTGATAGAAATCAGTCACTTATCTAAAGTTTTCCAAACGAAAAAAGGTGCTTTTACGGCGCTTGACGACGTAAATCTGAATATTCCTACCGGTAGCATTTATGGTGTCATCGGTTTATCGGGTGCCGGTAAGTCCACCTTAATTCGTTGTATCAATCTTTTGGAACAGCCCACAGGCGGCGATATTAAAATCAACGGCGACAGCATTATCGGCTATAGAGGGCCGGAACTGATCAAACTGCGCCGGAAAACGGGTATGATCTTCCAGAGCTTCAACTTGCTCGCTCAGAAGGATGTTTTTGCCAATGTGGCGTATCCCCTGGAAATCGCGGGCTACAGGAAAGCGGAAATCAAGGAGCGTGTAACGGAACTTCTGGAGATGGTCGGTCTTACGGACAAGAGCTCCAACTACCCTTCGCAGCTGTCCGGCGGACAGCAACAGCGGGTGGCAATCGCCAGAGCGATGGCCAATTATCCGGAAATCCTCTTATGCGACGAGCCTACGTCGGCACTGGATATCATCACGACCCGATCCATTCTTGAACTTCTTAAGGAGATCAACGAACGTACCGGCATCACGATCGTCATCATCACGCATGAGATGAGCGTGGTCCGCCATATTTGTGATCGCGTGGCCGTGATCGACGGTTCGCATATTGCGGAAGAAGGGGAAACCGAAACTCTGCTGGCGAATCCTCAAGCGGACGTAACCCGTTTGCTCCTGGGGGTGAATTAAAGTGATCGAATCAATCTCGCAATTTCTGGATCAATACGGCAACTTGCTTTGGGAAGGTACCCTGGCTACGCTGGCGATGATTTTCATCTCGACATTTTTCGCCTACCTCATCGGATTGCCGCTGGGCATTATCCTTTTTCTGACCGAAGACAGTAAAAACCCTTTTCTGCGCGGCGTGCACAATGTTCTCGGCGTGATCGTGAACATCGGCCGTTCGATTCCATTTATCATTTTACTGGCTGCGATTCTGCCGTTCACCTTCGCTCTGGTGAAAACCATGATCGGTGTTAAAGCCACCTTGGTACCGCTTACTATTTCGGCGGTTCCGTTCGTGGCCCGCGTGGTGGAACAGTCGATTCGCGAAATTCCGATCGGCGTGATGGAAGCAGCCAAAGCGATGGGTTCGACAACCTGGCAGCTGGTACGTAAAGTCATTATCCCGGAGTCGGTCCCGTCACTGATTTCCGGTGCATCTTTAACCCTGATTACTCTGGTCGGCTATTCGGCGATGGCCGGTATGGTCGGCGGCGGAGGCCTAGGCGATATCGCGATCCGCTACGGTTACCACAGACGCGAAAATGCGGTCATGCTGGTTACGATCGTGATTGTCATCCTCCTGGTGCAGGGTATTCAGATGTTAAGCAATCTTCTGATTCGCGTTCTGGACAAGAGACGCAAGTAATCCCGTTATTAATCCAATAAGCCGGCGGCAGAGAGCCGCCATCAGTAAAAGAAAGGACGCCTGGCAAACAGGTGTGGTTAAGTAAATGAAAAAGATTCAAAATATTCTTGAAAAGATATCAAAAAAGAGCGTTCTCGCAGTATTGCTGACCGGCGCATTAGCCCTTACGGCCGCCGCTTGCGGCAGCAATCAGACCAACTCGACGACCGGTTCAAGCACAACGGCTTCTACTACGGCAGGCAGCACGAGTGCAGAGAAAGTTACGCTGACCGTCGGCGCTACGATTGTCCCTCATTCAGAGATCCTGGAGCAGGTGGCTCCGATCCTCGCAGAGCAGAACATCGAACTGAAGATCGTCGAGTATACGGACTATGTCCAGCCGAACCAGGCACTGTTGTCCGGCGATCTGGACGCCAACTACTTCCAGCATCAGCCGTACCTTGATTCCTTCAACGAAGACAACAACTCGGATCTGCTCGGTGTCGTAGCGGTTCATTTCGAGCCCCTCAGCATCTACAAAGGCCGTTTGGACTCGCTGGATGCTCTGACCGAAGGCGCTCAGATCGGTGTGCCGAACGACACAACAAACGAAGCCAGAGCTCTTTTACTGCTCCAGCAGGAGGGTTTAATCAAGCTCAAGGATGGTGTCGGACTCGAAGCCACACCGAATGACATCGTCGAAAACGAACTGAATCTCGAGATCGTCGAACTGGCCGCCGAAAGCATCACCAAAGTTCTGCCCAGCCTGGATCTGGCAGTTATCAACGGTAACTACGCCCTGACAGACGGCTTGACGGCCGAAGATATCCTGGCCTCCGAAGCAACAGATTCCGATGCCGCCGAGAAATACGGCAATGTGATCGCAGTTCGCAACGGCGACGAAAACAGACCCGAAATCAAGGCTTTGATCGAAGCGATTACCAGCGATGAAATCGCAGACTTCATTGAAGAAGAGTACCAGGGATCGGTTATTCCTCTGGGCTAAGAGCATAAAAAGCTTATCACTCCCGGAAGCAAAACCGTTTAGAAATATCCTCATAAAAGAACCCGGCATCCTGCGATGTCGGGTTTCTTAGTTTTTTATTCTTTAGGAGACAGGGGTCTTGCGTCGCCGATATACAAAACGGTAGATAAAGCCCGAAACTAAAATGCCGATACCGGATAAAATGATCGGCAAATCCAGTGAAACGGACATCATCAGGCAAAAGACCAAACCGATAACGGAGACGAAGCGCGGTAAGAAACGATCCTTTCTTGCCACGCGTAAAGCGGCCAGATTGGCGATGCTGTAATACAGCAGAATCGTAAAAGAGGCAGCTGTCAGAATGGGTTTTATTTCTCCGATGAGAACCAGGAGGCTTATGATAACGCCGGCGGCAATAACGCCTGCTGCGGGGACGGCCGACTTCTTCGACACCTTGGCGAAAACAGGCGGTAGATCCGAGCGTATAGACATGGCAAAGAGCATGCGCGAGATCCCGAGGATTTGACTTAAAAGGACACCCAGCATGGCGGTCGCGGCGGCAAGTGAGAGGGATCTTGCGAGCAGAGGAAAGCCCATCTTGAAAGCTGCCGTAACCAGCGGGGACGCCGATGCGGCCATTTCACCGGCACCGATACCTGCCAGAGCCGTTCCGGCTACAGCCAGATACAAGACCAGCGACAAGGCTAAAGTCAAAACCACAGCCCGCGGTATATTTTTCCGGGGATTTTTGATTTCTTCTCCCAGTGTTGCGACGCGAGCATAACCGGTATAAGCGAAAAACATCATGGCCGATGCTTCGAGAAAGCCGTCTAAACCGCCGGTCATAAAGGGGTGAAGATTATTCCTGTTTGCTTTCGATACCCCGAAGAGCACAAAAGCAAGCAAGAGCAAAACGGTTACCGAGACGATAACACGATTCAGCAAACCTGCTTTTTTGATACCAAAGAGATTGGCTATTGTCAACAGGGCGACGATTGATATTGCCGTAGCTTTTAACGGCAGCAGGGGGAAGAGTTCGCCGGCATAGGCCGCGAAGCCGAGTGCAACAACCGCTCCGGCAGCAAGTTTACTGGTCAGAAACATCCAGCCGGCTGCGAAACCGGCCCATGGCGACAAGAGTTCGTAGCCGTATTCGTATGTGCCGCCCGACTGCGGGTACAAAGATGCCAGTTGAGCCGAGCTAAGGCCGTTGGCCGAAGCCGCGATTCCGGCGACGACCAGCGAGAGAAGCATCGAGGGTCCGGCGATCCCGGCCGCTTGACCGCTGACAACAAATATTCCGGCACCGATAACGGCTCCCAAGCCAATCGCGACCGCATCGAGAAGATTCAACTCTCGTCTAAGGCCGCGATTCGCTTTTTTCTTATGGGCAGATTGAGTCTGCAAGTCTGTGTTGAATCCGGACATATAACCTCCCAAAAGAGTTGTTCTATGTCCAGACTAGCATATCTACTCGGAGCGCAGTGCCTCAACGGGATCTTTTCGGGAAGCCATGATGGCAGGTATGTGACCGCCCAGAACCGTCAAGATCGTACTGACGACAACCAGGAAGGCCGCATGAGTCGGTTTCAACACGGCGACATTCTTGAGCTCCGTGGTTCGATAAAGGAAATTATTGATCGGTATTGTCAGGAGGTAGGCGACACCGATACCGAGAAGGCCCGACAAAACGCCGATAATGAAGGTTTCCGCGTCAAAGACACGGGTAATATCTTTCTTTCTGGCACCCAGCGCCCGCAGAATACCGATTTCTTTCGTGCGTTCCAAAACGGAGGTATAGGTGATAATCGAGATCATGATCAGGCTAACTACCAGCGATATAGCGGCAAAGGCAATCAACACCAGTGTAATCGCATTCATGATACCGCCGGAGAGTTCGGAAACAGTCGCAGCCATATCCGTGTAGATAATCTGATCCTCCAGCTCCAGATCCTTATTGAAGTCATCCAGATAAGCACGCACGGCATCCTTATCCTGGAATGTCTGAGGATAAACCAGAAGCAGGCTCGGCATGGAGTCGGCACCGAGATAGGCTAGGAATTGCTCTTTTCCGTTATCGGTGAAGGCTTCGGTTGTGATGACGTTCGTGTCGCTTTCCTCTTGAGCCTTGACGATTTCAGAATCCCTGGCACGTTCCATGATTAGTTTCGTCAGGTCATCGCTGTAAGCGATACCGGGGCTCAGTACGGCGATTCCCACGTCTTCTTTTTGTCTTACGATACCGGTGATGGTTAAGGTAAGACTGTCTTCCGAGTTATACATGGCATCATAATCGTTTCCCGGAGCGAAGGTGCCGAATTCTGTCTTCATGTAGTAATCGTTATTGGAAACGGCCTTTAGTTCCAGACCGACGATTTCATCAAAACTTATATGCTCCAGATCTTCAACATCAAAACCAAGCCCTTCGGCCACGTTGATGTTGACGCGGTTTCGAGCATCAATAACCAGAACCAGATCGCTTGCTTCCCGGGGATAAGATCCGGCCATGAGGTCATAAGAAGATTCCAGGTAATCGGGAGCGCCGGGATCCAGGTTGACCGGATAAGAGGACATGCCAAGGCTCGGCGCGCCGCTAGCGCCGCCTGGGCCTCCTCGACCCGCACTGAAGGTAACCGGTACGATTTTATCGCCCAGATCGCGAATCAGATTCATCTGAACACTGCGGACCACACCAATCGAACTGGCGATGTCCGGATCGATTTGATCGAGATAATCGATGAACTTCTCGGTAAAAACATTCGTGTGAACGAATGTACTGTTCGACGGATCATACAGATAAACTTCGTCGCTGTCCGCAAACTCATCCGTGCCCTCGATACTATCTTGTAAGGTGGAAATATCCTCCATATTAAAGGTAGAAGCCTGCTGCGAGATTATGATCGGCATGTCGGCCAGGGTATCCATCTGGTATTTATCAATTTGAATGCGGAATCCCGACGAGAGCGCCAGAATAACGGCGATGCCGATAATACCGATCGAAGAGGCAAAGGACGTAAGAATCGTCCTGCCTTTCTTGGTTAGAAGATTGTTGAAGGAAAGCGTCAGGGCCGTCAGATAATTCATGGCGGTCTTGCGTAAATTAAACACATCTTTACTCGATTTCTCTTCATAAGGATTCGAGTCCGAGACAATGCGGCCGTCCGAGAAGTGAATGATGCGATCGGCATATGAATTAGCCAGATCGGGGTTATGTGTCACGATGATGACGAGCCGGTCCTTCGATACTTCGCGGATCAGATCCATGATCTGTTTGCTCGTTTCGCTGTCCAGTGCGCCGGTCGGTTCGTCGCAGAGTAAAACCTGCGGATCGTTGGCCAGAGCTCTGGCGATGGCAACGCGCTGCTGCTGACCACCCGATAGTTGAGTCGGATTTTTATGTAAATGATCGGCCAGACCCACCTCGGTTAAGACCTTTAAGGCGCGTTCGTGTTTTTCTTTTCTGCTGACACCTGAAAGGGTCATGCCCATCTCGACATTCGCTACGATGGAGAGGTGATTGATCAGGTTATAACTCTGAAAAACAAAACCGACCGAATTGTTGCGATAAGCATCCCAATCATGGTTGGAGAAACGGCCGGTATCCCGGCCCTGGATGACCAGCGTGCCTGAATCGGCACGATCCAGTCCGCCGACGATATTCAGTGTTGTCGTTTTTCCCGATCCGGACGTACCGAGTATGGCGACAAACTCCTGTTCGCGAAAGGAGAGGGAAACGTCTTGCAGCGCTTTGGTCTCGATATCGCCGACCTTATAAGTTTTTGAGATATGGCGTAATTCTAACATTTGAAATCCTTCTAATGCCTGCAGGCAAGTTCATAGAACAAATAGATAACTATATAAGTGTGAAACTTAGGTAAAAAAGCGTCAAGCGGTAAAGACTACCGCGTTGTAAATAATTAGAAAACAAATTCAAAAAATATAAGTATTAATACAAAAGCGGTTTACCGAAAGCACAGTCAAAGATCTCGTCATCTCGAAATCCCAGTTTACTGTATATATGTCTGGCCACGATATTTCTCTCTGCGACCCAAAGATAGATTTCGCGCCTGTTTGATTGCAGCTGTCTCGTCAAAGCACAAGAGACAAGAGCCGTGGCATAACCTTGACCGCGCTCTGCTGGATCAACTACGATCGAGCGAACTTCACCGTCAGAGGCAGCCATCGCGAACCCTTTCATCTGTCCGTCTACCAAAAGAACGAAAGCATTGGATGTCTGACTCTTCATCCAGCTGCGGTAGGCAGAATCGTCTTCGTGAAAGAGTTGACGCTGCGGCAGTTTTTTCAAGCGCTGATCATCGTTTACACCAAGATTGCGTAGACGAACCATTTCAGGATAAAAAGAGTCCTGATAAGGAACGATCTCGGCACTATTACGTAGCTTGTGAGGGGAGTGCGGGATGTCAGGAGGATATAACATACAGATGTCACTGTAGAGGTAATGCATGTTGTAATGCATTAAAAAGGCGGCCAGGCTCTGATCACGACGGGGATAAAAAGAGACGAAGTTCGGATCATAGCCCTTTTTTCGAAGCTGTTCGACCGTCCGGCTCAACAGTTCGCCGGCGATGCCCTGTCCGCGAGCGTCGGGTCTAACGTATAAAGACAGGGTCGCCTCCAGATTATCCTGCTCCAATAGTGCCGTACAAAAGGCGATTACTTCTTTTCCTAGTTTCGCGAAAAATACGAAATCAGGCTGATTATAGATTGCCCGTTCGACATCACGGTAGTCGTGACGGTCTTTACATAGCTGAAGAATGCCTGATGCAGCAGACTCGGACGGGGCGGATTGATAAGCCTGAATACGAAATGATTTTTTCACGGGCATGGTTCACCTTTGCCTTAATTACACTACTCATATTATAGTCCTAATTTTACAAATACATCCGCTTCACAATGACCGTCTTTCAGCTATAATTTGTGAGTCCCTTGGGAGGGAACAATGATTTAAGGAGTTCATATGTTACCAGCTTTAATTCTTTTCATCCTGACTTATGTCTTGATGATCTCATTGCCAAAGTACAGGGCTTATGTAGCCCTCGCTGCTGCGGTATTATTCGTGGTTTTAGGTATACTGCCGGTCGGAAAGGTCTTCGGTGCCGTTGACTGGAATGTTATTTTAATGATTCTGGGCACGATGGGTGTGGTTAACCTCTTCATCGAATCGCAGATGCCGTCTCGTCTGGCCGATATGATTATCATGCGGATGCCGAACGTGAAATGGACAATTCTGGCGCTGTCGGTCTTTGCCGGTGTTATCTCCGCCTTCGTTGATAACGTCGCTACTGTTTTGATGGTTGCTCCCGTGGCGGTGACGATCGCTAAGAAATTGAAAATTTCACCGGTTCCGAGTGTAATCGCAATTTCTGTCGCTTCCAATCTGGAAGGTGCGGCTACTCTGGTTGGTGACACAACCTCCATTATGCTGGGTGGTGCAGCTGATATGGACTTCCTTGATTTTTTCTGGATGCAGGGCAAGCCCGGTTTATTCTGGATCAACCAGATTGGTCTACTTGCGGCGACAGTCGTTCTATATGTCTATTTCCGTAAGTTCAATCAAAAAGTTGAGGGTACCGAACTTACGACGGTTACGAATTATTTTCCCACGGTCTTGCTGCTGGGAACAGTCGTTCTCTTGATTTTCGCTTCGTTTATTCCCAATAAACCGGAAATCACGAACGGTTTGATCTGTGTTTCGCTGATGGCTGTCGGAATCGTGTATGAAATCATCAGAACAAGGAAATTCATCGTACTCAAGGCCATGGCATTGGAGACGGACTATTTCACACTGCTCTTACTGGCGTCGCTCTTCGTTGTTATCGCCGGCATCCAGGAAGTCGGTGTTGTCGATGCGATTGCCGAACTGTTCGTCAAGATCGGCGGAAACTCGGTCTTCGTCATGTTCAGTGTCTTGCTCTGGGCATCTGTTCTGATATCAGCTGTTATTGATAACATCCCGTATGTGGCTACGATGCTGCCGGTAGTTTCTTCTATCGCCCTGCAGATGGGAATGGATCCTTATCTCTTTTATTTCGGTTTGATCTGCGGAGCGACCCTTGGCGGAAACCTGACTCCTATCGGGGCTTCGGCCAACATCATGGGTATCGGTATCTTGAGAAAGAACGGCCATGAAGTCAGCAATAAGGACTTCATGAAGATTAGTGTCCCTTACACCTTGGCCGCCGTGCTTTCTGCTTATATCCTTGTCTGGCTGATCTGGGCGTAAGGTTGAATTAAGTAAGCTTTCACTTTTTTACGAAGAGTCGAGGTTTAGGCCTCGACTTTTTCGTTTGCTTGTTACACATCAGCTAATTAAACTTGCTATAATATACATAAGTAAAGAGTCTGAAGGCTATCGTCAGCGCAAGCACCGTAAGGTGCATCGATGAATCGAGGGATATGGATGAAACAGCGTTTGATTATTTGTATCGGCAGACAACATGGCAGCGGCGGACGCGTACTCGGCCGTATGCTCGCGGAAAGGCTCGGCATTGATTTCTATGACAAACGCCTGCTCGAGGAAGTTGCCAGAGCGGAACACATGTCCATGGAAGAACTGGAACAACACGACGAAAAATCCATGACTCTGACCTCTCTTGGTTTCCCGATGGGCCTGAGAAATCCATATATACCCGAATATGATGCAGGATTCTATGTCCTTAGCGATCGTATTTTCCATGCGATAGCCAAGCAGATTATGGCTGCGGCAGAACGCGGTTCCTGCGTAATTGTCGGCCGCGTGGCCAATGAAATTCTCAAAGATGATCCGGATATGATCTCCATCTTCGTTCATGCCACAGAGGAAGACAGGGTCAGGCGAATCATGGAAACAGACGATGTCAGCGAGAAGGATGCCAAGCGCATCATTAAGAAGACCGACCGCAACCGCGAAAACTATCACAACTATTACGGCACGCGGAAATGGGGAGATGCCTCGTCTCATGACATCTCCATCTCTACGAGCAGGTTTGGTATCGAAGGTTCCGTGGATATGCTCGTGCGCATGTTGAGCACGGATAACGAGAACATCGCCTTAGCTGAAGAAACTTAATCGAGCAGTGCCTTTTCCCATTCGGGAATACGGCTGCCGACCAAAACGATGTCTTTGGCGACCAGCAGAGGTCTGCGAATCAGGTAAGGATCGCCGGCCAGAAGTGTATATTGCTCTTCTAAGGGCATACCGACCAGTTTGTTTTTCAGATCAAGCGAGCGGTAAAGATCACCCGAGCTGTTGAAAAAGCGACTCAAGGGAAGACCTGATATGCGGTGCCAGCCGGCAAGTTCCTCGGCCGTTGGTGTATCGCTCATGATATCTCTGCTTGTATAAGCTATCTCATGCTCGTCGAGCCAGTTCTTCATCTTTTTACAGGTGGAGCATTTCGGATACCAAATAAATAACATAAATATCTCTTTCTATAGTAATACCGCCGTTCCCGGGAGTTGTTCCGGGAATGCGGCGGTTTTCTCTTGTTTACGCTGATGTTTTTTCTACACAACTGTAGCCGGCAGGTGTCTTGTTTTTCCGGATGCGCTTACCATTCTCTCCTGATCTGATCACTTTTCAAGTGAAACCGCTGTTGAAAATGCTTTAGGTCTTGTGGCGTTTTGAGCTTACAAACCTCTTCGAAAATTCCGGTACTGATATTTCGGAAGCCTGCACACTGGTTTCCGTTGCACATGCTGCCTTTAATCAAAGGTGTCCACTTACTGAGATTATATTCAACCCGATCCATATGTTTGTCCTCCATGTTAAGATTAACGATGGCGACACGCTTATATATAGGACGCCTGCCTGCATTTATTATACTGATGTTACAAGTTCAATACAAGCAAGTGACAAGTGCGCCCGAGAAGTATAGTATTATCTGCAGATAAGTTATGTCCGGAAAGAGAAATAAATGAACGAATTTGATTGTCAAAATTTAGAGATAAGTCAGGCCGCCTCTCTCCGGGGTATCTGCTGCGAGAATCATGTAACTTTGGGCGACAGGCCATCTGATTCTAAGGCATCCGAATTGATTCTGGCCTCAAATTCGCCTCGTCGCAGAGAACTTCTCACACAAGCCGGCTATCACTTTCAGGTAGACATTTCAGATATTGACGAAAAGAGTATTTTTTCTCAAAGTCTTGCCGAAAATTTCGAATTAAGAGCCGAAGAACAAGTCGCATTGGCTTGCCGTGCGGTGGCTGAAGCGAAAGCAAAATCAGTATGGCAAAACCATCATCACGATGATGCGCTTGTTTTATCGGCCGATACGATTGTTTATGATGGTAAGACCGTCCTCGGAAAGCCTCGTGACGATGAAGACGCTTTCTCGATGCTTCGATCACTATCGGGTAAGGCCCACCAAGTCATGACTGCCGTAGCGATGATCGCAGATGGCAAACTCGAGTCTTTCGTATCCGTTACTCTTGTCCATTTCTATCCCTGGGATAAAGCGCAGGAAGCAGCTGCCTTGGCTTCGATCCGATCCGGTTCGGCCCTAGATAAGGCCGGCGCTTACGGCATTCAGGAAGGCGCAAGTCTGCTGGTCGAGAAAATCGAGGGAGATTACAACACCGTGGTTGGTTTACCATTGGCAGAGGTTTATCGGAGGCTCGCTGCGAAAGGAATCTGGTGAATTGTAAAATGAAGTGTCGCGAAGGGTAAAAAAAGATCTCCCAAGCGGCACATAAAAAGTGTCCCGCCAGAACGGATTCCCCTACCATGTTAAGTGACTAAACGAACACGGAGGAAGCGCC
>JBNRMJ010000011.1:0-293920 GCA_050309435.1 Fastidiosipilaceae bacterium | reverse complement strand
TGCGGCGGATACTACGGATACCGGTGAGATTATTCATCCGGCATTCACCGACGAGTTTGCCGACTGGGTAGAAATGATGGCCGACTGGGCCGAGCGCGGTTTCTGGCCGCAGGATATCCTGGCTACCCAAACCAGTGCCAAGGACAATCTGCTCAATGGTCAGTCTGCCGGCTTTATTACACACATGCCGGATTGGACGGGCACCTACGGCGGTTATCAAATTTCTCTTCCCGATATCTATGTTGACTGGTGGAGCCCCGCCGTTGACAACAATAAAGTCATTAAGAAACCGGGTGTCGATAACACGACAGCCATATCTGATACTTCGTCGAATCCTGTTCGTGCCCTGAAGGTCATCGAAAAGTTTATGACAGACGAAGCTTACTACAATTTGATTCAGTACGGTATCGAGGGACGTCAGTACGAAATCGCGGATGGAACGATTATCAGACCGGAGAGTTTCTCGGATGATGTCGACGGTTTCGGCTTCTCGGTCTGGGCGCTGCGTAACGATCGCCTGAATATTCCGCTTGCTTCCGAGGATCCTGTTCGCTACGAACTGATCGAAGAATGGAGCAGTACGGCCATTGACTCGCCCTTTGCAGGGTTTACTTTCAACCCGGCGAATGTGACCGTCCAACTCTCGAATATCGCCAATGCCAACGTTAACCTCGGTGTTCAGCTCATGCTTGGAAAAGCTCAAGGCGACCTGATGACGGCCATCGAGAATTATCGTCAGCAGCTAACGGATGCCGGCATCGATGATGTTATTAATGAGGTGCAGTCGCAACTGGATGCCTTCCGTTCCAACGGCGAATAAAGCATATAGTAAGATAACTGCTCCCAAGACAGCTCCTTCGCACGGCCTTTTTCAGATATGAATGTTGTCGCGAGGGAGCTTTTCTCTGCCTGTTCAAACACGACTAAATAAGATAAACTTCAACTATTATCTTGAAAGATGAACGATAGGCGGAGAAATGATGTCGAAGAAATATACCGTAAATGAAACACTGGGACTGGCAGAAGAACTTGGAATTAAAAGCGAAGTGATAGATGCACTCAAAACGCTCTTAACAGACGACTTACTTGATCGGCATGAAAGCGACCTGACGGGCATGACTGTGTTTGAAACAGCGGAGGCCGGCTGGAAGCGCTTAAAGGAAGCATACGAAGGTAAAGATCCGGATGGATTGATTGATTTGGGCCTGTGTCTGGCTGCGGCATGTAAAACCCGCTGTGACTATCGGAAGAACGGCTGGTCCGATCAGATTTTCCTGGATTCGATGGGTTGTTTTCCGCGTTTCATCGAAGAGGATATCGAGCAGAATGGGAAAATCTGTTTTACGCGAGGTTTCTGGGTTTGGCGTCAAACCTGCTCTCGTCTCTTCCGCTTGGGGACGCTGGAGTTCGAGTACCGAAGAAGCAGCGATCTCGGCGAAAAGATGATGAAATATTCGAACGGGAAGATGATCTTGAGTGTCCACATACCTTCCGATGCCGTGATGAGCGACGAGAATTTAAAAGATTCTTACCGCCAGGCGCTTGCTTTCTTCCGCGAACATGATGCCATCATCTGTACGGAAGGCTCTCCGGTCTTGTTTTTCTGCAGCACCTGGCTCTTGTCACCGGAGCTCAACAAGCTGTTGCCTGAGCATTCCAGAATTAAGCGATTCTACTCGGATTTCGAGATATATGATTTTGATCAGGAAAACAGCGGTGTATACAACTGGCTCTTTAAGGGTCAGACCGAACTTGAAAAACTGCCTCGCGATACCTCGCTTCAACGTATGGTTTACGAACATCTCAAGAACGGCGGGAAAATCGGTGCCGCGTCGGGTATCATACGATTCTAAGAGAAGCTTCTTATGACAGGAATAAGGTATGCAGGTATTAATCGGAACACATAACAAGAGTAAGACGAAACAGTATGCGGATATGTTCGCGAATTTTCAGGTCGAAGTTCTGACTTTATCCGATTTGGGTATTTATGATATACCTGCGGAAGCCGGCGAGACGGCAGAAGAAAATGCCAGGATCAAAGCTGCGTTTTACGGCCGTTATGCTTCTTCGGTTTTATCTTCGGATTCGGGTTTGTATTTTCGCGAATTGCCATTAGATCATCCGGATCAACCCGGCCTTTTTGTTCGTCGCCATAAGGTAAGCGGCCGGGAGATGGATGACGAGGAGATGCTGGTATATTACTGCCGGCTTGCCGATCGTTACGGCGGGCGTTTATCGGCTTGTTATCACGATGCCTATGCCATTTGTCATGAAGGAAATATCAGCTCTTTTACGATGCGCGGTCCCATTCATGAGGTGAACACCTTTTATCTGATCAATAAACCTTCGGATAAACGACATCCCGGCTGGCCTTTGGACAGTATTTCCATTGATCGGGTGACTTCCACGTATTTTGTCGAGCAACGTTATGCCCGTAAGCTGACTAAGAGCGAACAGGAAATTTACGACGACTATCAGGATAAAAAGAAAAACTTTATTGTTAATGCTCTCGGTTTAAACGGAATTTGAGCAAGTTTTGCACAGATGATGACGAAAGCAAGGGAGCCACTCAAATCATAGTTCAGTAAACTGTTGCATTAAGAACACTCGAAAGGTGGCACAGAATGTATACAGTGAATCAACAGGAAACGAAGGAAACTTATAAGAACTTTTGGGTGACGTTGGGGAAATCAAAGGCCGCTGTCTATGAAAGGGCCGACGCTATCTGGAAAGCGCTTCTTCAATCCGACGAGGTCGGATTTTGTATAGAAACCGAAAAGAACGAGATTTACTTCTACGATACGGGAAACGATGATGTCAGGACAGAAGGTCAGTCTTATGGCATGAGCCTGGCGGCCTTGATGAATGATCAGGCTGTATTTGATAAAACCTGGCGCTGGACCTTAAATCATATGTATATTACTTCCGGACCCTGCCGCGGCTATTTTGCCTGGTCGGTACCTCTTGACGGCCGGAAGAGAGCCGGAGGACCTGCTCCCGACGGCGAGGAATTTTTCGCTTATGCGTTAATACTGGCGTCTAAACGCTGGGGTACAGGAGCGGATACGGGTGAGAAATGTCTCGATATTCCGTACTTTGACTATGCTTCCTGGGCGAAACGAATTCTGACGGATGTTTTACATCGCGCTCCCGGAGAAGCCGGTCCGATGTGGACTGAAAATAACCTTATTGAATTCGTACCGGATTCCGGTTTTACGGATCCTTCCTATCACATACCGCACTTTTACAGACTCTTCGCGGATTTCTGCGAGCCGGAAGATCGAGAGCGCTGGCTGGCCATTGAAGAAGCGTCGTTGAAATATCTTCCGCTTACCATCAATCCCTTAACTGGTATGAATCCGGAATACAGTACATACGATGGAAAGCCCGTGTACGGTCATGATCATCACAATTTCTTCAGTGATGCTTACAGAACTATTCTAAACATCGCCCTGGCCGGCACATGGCCCGGCCGCGGCACAGAGCCCTGGATGATAGACGCTGCCGACAGTCTGGCCGAATTCTTCTGGCAGATTCCGACCGATGAGTTTCGACGGTATGAACTGGACGGTACGGACGGCGGACGATACAGCCGCCATCCGATCGGCTTGCTGGCCACGCTGGCAGCTACTTACATGCTGAACCAGACCGAAGAGAGCAGAATGCTTGCCGAGCGTTTCTGGAATACCGAACTAAGAAGCGGCCGCAGACGTTACTATGACAATTTCCTCTATGCCTTCGGCTTCCTCGCACTCGCGGGTTTGTACAGAGGTGATTTCTGACTTGTGAGCATGGAGGATCATACGTTGAAAAAAGCTGTATATCAGAATCCTTTATTGCCGGGTTTTTACCCGGATCCCGCTATCTGCCGTGTCGACGAAGATTACTATATGGTAACGTCCAGTTTTACCGTATTTCCGGGCCTGCCTCTGTTTCACAGTCGCGATCTGGCCAATTGGGAACAAGTCGGTCATGCACTGGACCGGCCCGAACAATTGACCCTGGATGCGTATTGGCATTCAGGCGGTATCTACGCGCCGACTTTGCGTTATTATAACAATAGATTTTATCTGGTCTGCACGAATGTCGGTGCAGGCGGACATTTCTTCCTGACGGCCGAACGAGCCGAAGGGCCCTGGTCCGATGCGGTCTATCTCGAAGGGGAAGGAATCGATCCTGATCTCTTCTTGGATAAGGATGGACGCTTCTGGTTTACGGCAACCAGGTCGAAACCAAATGCGCGTTACTTCGGCGATAACGAGATCTGGATGCGGGAGTTTGATCCCGATAAGTCTTGTCTTGTCGGTGATACTCATGTGATTTGGGGAGGTTATGCGCAAAACGCTGTCTGGCCCGAAGCTCCTCATATCTACTATAAAGATCCTTATTACTATGTCTTGACGGCAGAAGGCGGAACGGCACATGAACACGCCGTTATGATCGGACGTTCTAAATCGCTTTTCGGACCTTATGAAGCCTGCCATCAAAATCCGATCCTGACCCATCGTCACCTTGGCAAAGGTTTTCCCGTAGTTAATGTTGGTCATGCAGATCTAGTCGAAACACAAAACGGCGACTGGTATCTCGTTGCCCTGGCTTCCAGGCCGTACGGCGGCTACTATCGAAATCTGGGACGGGAAGCATATATCGCCGAAGTCAGCTGGGAAGACGGCTGGCCGGTGGTCAATGCTGGTCACGGCCGCCTTTTGAAATCGGGAACAATTAACCTGGCAGAACATAAACCGAAAGCCGCCTCAGAGAGTTATGTGATTGATTTCGAGCATAATCCCGTTTGGGACGAGCGCATGATCTGTATCAGAGGTCATCAATTCAAAGATGCATTTTCTTTTAATGAAGGAGAAGGATTAAGGCTTCTTGCCTCGCCGGAGCGTCTGGATCTTCCGGGATCACCGTCTGCCGTATTTATCCGTCAGCAGCATATGGCACTCGACCTTACTGTTGATACGAAATGGCCGGATAACATGAAACCCGGTGTTTCTTTCGGTTTAACTGCATTCCAGGACAACCACTATTACTATCGAACGGCCTTGCGGTATATATCGGATCAAACCTTTGAGCTGGCTCTTTATCGTCGCATGGGCGGGGAAGAAGAGTGCCTCGAGAGCTTCCGTATAAGCCATGGCCCGGGTAGCGGAAAGTATCTTCGTTTTACACTTGGCATTCGCGGACAGGATCTTCGCTTCGGTTGCGTTATCGGAGTTTCTGAAGTGGCTTTTGAGACTATAGCCGACGGCAGAATCTTGTCTCCGGATTATTCCGGCAGTTTTCTGGGTACGGTTTTAGGGGCTTACATTCAAGTTGACGGTAAGCTCGAGATGATTTCGAGAACCGACGAAGAAGAATTTTACCGGAACCGTAACTGCCGGGTAAACTCGGATATCTCATGGGACTTACGGACGATTACATATACTAGAATTGATCATATGTAGCAATTTCGAGCGAATTGTCAGGAGAATTAGCTTAAAATATAAAGTGTCCAATCGAGAATGATACGGTTGACTATTAGTAAGTAAAAGATCATTTGCATTCATTTCACCAGAGGCTCAACTTACTGCTTGACACATTGTACATACAGAAAACATAGAGAAGCGATGTAAAAGCAATATTTGAACAGTTTTAGACAAGATGGTGCTAGTAGAACTAACCAAGTGTTTGTACTATAAGGGTAACTCGCGAGACAAACGACAGTCGTTTTTATCGCACGTTTAAAAAGAGGAGGATTGCAGTATGAAAAAACGAGTAATAGCACTCGTCATGAGCTCGGTCATGATGCTCGGCTTGCTGGCTGCCTGTGGTTCGGGCAATACGCAAGGCACCACGTCAGGTACCACGAAACCTGCCGGCAGCGAGACCAAGAATACCGATAAGGGATCCGATGCAACGACCGAAGAAGGTACGGAACCCGGTACGGATCGTGAAGATATTACCATTTCGGTTTTCTTCGAAACCGGCGAGCAGCCGCTGGACAACAACCCCACCCTTCAACTGTTGAAGGATGAGCTGGGCGTTTCGTTCGATGTCGAATTCCTGGTCGGCGACCTCGACGAGCGTATCGGTATCATGATCGCCGGCGGCGACTATCCCGATCTCATGCCCTTCAATCAGCGTGTCGTTGACAACGGCGGTGCTCGTCCGCTGGATGATCTGATCGCGAAGAATGAGAATCTGTATAACCACTACGAGCGTTTCCTCAATCGCATGAAATCCGTCACAGACGGTAAGATCTATTACATGCCCAACTACGGTGTCATCTATGGTGAAGAAATTATCACAGAGCACTGGGGTACTGGTGTTTTCATTCAGAAGGCCGTTCTCGCCGAGTACGACTATCCCGTAATCAAGACACTTGATGAATATTTCGACTTAATCGAGCGTTATGCCACCGACTATCCGGAAATCGACGGTGCACCCACCATCGGTTACACCATTTTGAATGACGGATGGAGAAACTTCGGTCTGGTTAATCCCCCGCAGTTCCTCGCAGGTTATCCGAACAACGGTAACGCGATTGTTGATCCCGAGACCGAGGTAGCCTGGGATCCTTCCACCACCGATACCGCCAAACAGTACTACCAGAAACTCAACGAAATCAACGCCAAGGGTCTCTTTGACCGCGAAGCCGCTTCGATGAACTATGATCAGTACATTGCCAAACTGTCCGCCGGTAACGTTTTGGGTACCATGGATCAGAAGTGGAACATGAACTCCGCCAACATTGCACTTGTCGGCGCCGGTAAGGACGAGCGTACCTACGTTTCGCTGCCCATCGTTTATGACGAGAGCATCCAGGAACATTATCGTGATCAGACTGTTATCAACCTCAACAACGGCTTTATGCTAACCACCACCGATGACAGTAAGGTCGAACGCATTATGTCATTCCTGAACGACATTACCACCGAAGAATGGTCCAAGACCTTCTCATGGGGTATTGAAGGAATCGGCCATAGCGTAGACGAGAACGGTAAACTTTATCGCACAGAAGAACAGCGCGAAGAGCAGAGAAGCGCTTCGTGGAGTCCTGCAAACAGATTCCAGGCTTTCTTCGAATATGCTCCCAAGCTGGAAGGCGTCTTCTCCGACGGTAACGTCTTCAGTCCCGGTAACGATCCCGACGAGTACTACGAAGCTCTTTCTGACTTCGACAAGGAATTCCTGGATGCCTACGGATTTAAGTCCTATGCAGAGTTCTTCGCTCTTCCCGAGCCCAACCCTGTTTACTATCCGACATGGCAGGTCAGCATCCCCGACGGTTCGCCCGAAGCTATCGCCAACACGAAGGCTTCCGATACGAAGGTTCAGATGCTCCCCGGCGTTATCACAGCCGATCCTTCTGACTTCGAAGCCAAATGGAACGAGTATGTAGAAGTCTATAAGACCGCTAACTATGACATCGTCATTGATTTCATCAATGAGCAGATCCAGTGGAGAAATGAAAACTGGGCCGAGTAAATCTCTTACTTGACGCATAGCAGGCAGAACAATAATAGCGAGAGAGGGTCTTGTCGGAAGACAGCCCTCTTTCGTAATCAAAAAGGAGAGTCTCATGCCGCGAAAGAAAGCCAAACCGCCGGCGACTGCGGATAATTACACGACGAACCAAATAAATGCGCTGGCTTTGAGCAGGACAGCGGGAGCTCGGTTCAAACGTTTAGTGGCGAGTCAATGGCAGCTGATGGTTATGTCAATACCGTTTTTAGCCTTGATCGCAATCTTTAACTATGCACCTTTATGGGGCTGGACGATGGCCTTTCAACGATATAAACCCAATATCAAGAATGTTTTCGACCAGCAATGGGTTGGTTTCGAGAATTTCAAAACCTTGTTTTTAGTCGATGATTTCACCAGGGTCATTCGGAATACCGTAGCCATGAGTCTGATTAATCTCTTTTTGGGCACCGTTGGCTCGATCCTCCTGGCTTTGATGCTCAACGAAGTCCGAAACATCCGTTTCAAACGAACGATTCAAACCGTCTCGTATCTGCCGCACTTCCTCTCATGGGTTGTTGCCGCCGGTATCGTAGCAGATTCACTGGCCGCCGACGGTATTGTCAATCAGGTTCTCATGCAGCTCAACTTCATCGAGGAACCGGTCTTGTTCCTTCAAGAGGCAAAAATGTTCTGGGGCGTTATCGGTTTATCCAACCTCTGGAAAGGTGTCGGCTGGGGTACGATCATTTATCTCTCGGCGATGTCCGGTATCGATATGGAGCAATACGAAGCCGTTGAAATTGACGGAGCGAATCGCTACCAGAAGATCTGGCACATTACATTGCCCGGTATTAAGGCCACAATTATTATTCTTCTTATCATGAACGCGGGACATATTATGAATGCCGGATTCGAACAGCAATATCTGCTTCAAAAAGGTCCGACAATGTCTTATGCCGAAACGATCGATATTTATACTCTTAAGTGGGGCATCTCACAGGGCAACTACTCGCTGGCGACCGCTGCAGGTATTTTCAAAAGCACGGTTAACATCCTCATACTCTTTATAGTCAACTGGCTGGCGAAGCGTGTGGGCGAAGAGTCCTTGATGTAAGGGTGATTGATATGGCAAGTAAAACTGTTAGCAGAAAAAAATTCGATTTAAGCCCGGAAAATGTCATTTTCACGACCATAAACTCAATCTTTCTGATTTTTGTGGCGGTGATTATGCTTTATCCTTATTTGAACACAATCGCTGTTTCTTTGAATGAAGGTTATGATACGCTGCGCGGCGGTATCCATATCTGGCCGAGAGTATTCTCCTGGCAGAACTATGCATCCGTATTCCAAATGGGCAGTATTCAGACAGCGTTTACGATTTCTGTCGCTCGTACGGTTATCGGGGCAGCTCTCAGCGTGATTACCACAGCTATGCTGGCTTATACCTTGAGCAGACCGAACTATATATTCCGCCGCTTTATCACGATCGCTTTCGTCTTAACCATGTATTTTAACGCAGGTATGATACCCAACTACTTCCTGATCAGAAATGTTGGTTTGATGAATACCTTCGCGGTTTATATTATTCCAAGCATGGTCAGTGCATTTAACGTCATCGTTATTCGTACTTACATGACTTCTTTACCGGAGAGTCTTGTCGAGTCGGCTCGCATGGACGGTGCCGGAGATTTCACGGTATTCTTCCGGATTATCTTCCCTCTGTCGAAACCGGTTCTGGCCACGGTCGCGCTCTTCTGTGCGGTCGGCGCCTGGAACTCCTGGTTTGACAACTACATTTACAATCAGTCATCGCCGCATCTGGTTACGCTGCAGCTCGAGCTTATGAAGCTGGTCAACTCGACAACTGCTCTGGGAGCCAACAGCTCGGCCATCCACGGTTCCGGTGTCAGCGAAACGACGGCTGCCGGTATGGTAACTCCGAAGTCGATTCGTTCGGCCATAACGGTTGTGGCATCCTTACCGATCCTGCTCGTGTATCCATTCTTACAGAAGTATTTTGTCACCGGTTTAACGATCGGTTCGGTCAAGGGCTGATCCAATATTTTCATGATCGACTATCGCATAAAGACTGCATCGAAGAATTTTTCGGTGCAGTCTTTATTTTTACCTGTTCCGGGACGCGAAGATTCGTTATGATGGGAGGAAAGAGGAGGTAGCATATGATTTCTTCAGGATTGGTATCAATTACGTTTCGAGAGCTGGACACAGACGAGATCATCGATCTGGTCGTGCGGGCTCGACTTGGCGGTATTGAGTGGGGCAGTGATATTCATGTCCCGGCAGGCGATCTTGCCACTGCGAAAAAAGTTCGCGAGCTCATGGACAAAAAGGGCCTGCGTACTTATGCGTACGGTTCGTATTACCGTGTTGGGGAGAACGAGAATCCTGCCGTGGATTTTAAACCTTATTTGGATTGTGCAGTGGCCCTGGGTGCTCCATCTATTCGGGTTTGGGCAGGCAAGCGTGGTTCAGGGGAAGCAGATGAGGCTTATCGAGAAGCTGTGGCAGGCGATACAAGAATCATCTGTGATATGGCTGCCCAAGAGGGAATTGTCATTTCTTACGAATATCATCCCAACACGCTGACAGACGAGCGACACAGTGCGCTGGATATTTTTCATACCGTGGATCGTCCTAACTTAAACTTATACTGGCAACCGAATTATTCCCTGGATAAAGAGGAGAATGTTGCGGCGTTAAAGATGGTTTTACCTTATCTTCGCGATGTCCACGTCTTTTCCTGGTTCCCCGATTACAGCCGTAAGAGCCTGAAAGAAGGGGAAGATCTCTGGATGGAGTATCTCGATATCATTGCCGGTGACAAGAAAGAGCATAAATTGATGCTGGAGTTTGTCAAAGACAATAAGCCGGATCAGCTTCTTGAAGACGCTGCGACTCTGAAAAAATGGCTGGCAATAAAAGGGTTTCGGAGCTGATTATGTTTAAGATTGCATCCGCACAGCGAGAGAAAGCAGAGGAGCATTTCGGCCGCGCGTTTCTTACTCGTGTCGAAAATCTCCTGGAACTATATATAAATCGCTGGAAACTCGACGTTTCGGCAATGATCGATTACTATTCGATTAACTGTTTGTTTCGAGCATCCTCGCTGCTTTACGGAGAGTGTGTTTTGAAAATCTGCCGGCCGGGACCTGAAGTGAAAACGGAAATAGATTGCCTGCAGGCTTTTGCCGGTCGTGGCTTTTGCCGTCTTTATGACTTTGACTCGGATGATTCCGTTTTATTACTCGAAGCCATCCGGCCGGGGACGGTATTACGTGAGCTGAAGACAGCCGAAGAACGGGTTTATCACTTCTCTAAGGTCTATCAGGGACTCCATACGGCTTCGAAAGCGGTTGATAACTATCCCTCGTATGATCGCTGGATCAGTCGAATCAGCCGGTATATGGAAGGCAGAACGGATCAGCCGCAAATGCGTTTGTACATGCTGGAGGCAGAAGCAAGATACAAGATATTAAGAGACAAGTACTCGAAAAATTTCTTGCTTCATGGAGACTTGCATCATGATAATCTCCTTTTGGCAAAGGACGGTACGTACAGGATTATCGATCCGAAGGGCGTCGCGGGCGACCCGTTCTTTGACTTGCCTCGATTTGTTATGAACGAGTATCTCTTAGATGCCGATATGGATACGAACATAAGGCATTTGGATCATGTTATCAAACTGATTGCTTCGAATCTCAACTTGAATCCGGCGGATCTGGTATGTGCGCATTTCATTGAAACGACGATGGGAAATGCCTGGATGGTCGAGGACGGCGAAAAGCCGGACCTGCTTCAGGTGGAAGCAGCCCGGCTTCTGGCAAATCGGTATCAGGAATAATTCCTTACGAATGCGGATGAATGCCGCGATTTTCACAGTAATTCATAAGCTCGGGGGAGAAGATAAGATCCTTATCCCTGAGCTCGTGGATTGTTTTAGCTCCCAGCAAGGCCATCAGAAGCCTCAAGTCTTCTTTCCACTGCGCAATCATGTCCACAGTACCTTCGACACCCAGACTCATCACGGCATTGAGCATCCCGGCCGATATGCCGATTGCTCGGGCTCCCAGAGTGAAGGACTTAATCATATCAAGAGGATGTCTGATACCGCCTGAAGCGATGATGCTCACTTGATCGCGGTAGTCCCGTGCTTCCAGAAGCGACTGGACGGTGCTTTGTCCCCAATCGTTCATGTAATCCAGCTTATGCGTATCGCGCCGCTCGTTTTCGATGCGTGCGAAGTTAGTGCCGCCGCGGCCGGACACATCTATGTTTTTTACGCCGAGATCCATGAGGCGACGAATCGTTTCGCGACTCATGCCGAATCCGACTTCTTTGACCACGACTTCCACCGGTAAAGTCCGGACGATCGATGAGATAGAGTTTGGCCAGTGAGCAAAGGTGCGATCGCCTTCGGGCATAACGATTTCCTGAGCGGCATTGATATGGATCTGCAGAGCCGAGGCCCTTAGTCGGCTAACTGCAATACCGGCCTCTTCGGGTCCATAGTTCGGGTTTAAGTTCGCGAACATGATGCCGTCGGGATTCACCTCTCTGGTAATCAGAAACGAATCCCATACTGCAGGATCCTTGAAAGCCGCACTCATCGATCCGACGGCCATGGCCAGATTGCTTTGAGCCGCGACGCTCGCCAGCTTGGCGTTGATCTCCCGCGTCCAATCGCTGCCACCGGTCATAGCATTGATATAAAAAGGTGTTTCCAGTTTGACACCGGCTATCTTCGTACTGATGTCAACATCAGCCATATCGATACTGTCGAGCGAGTGATGCATATAGCGAATACGGTCAAAATCATTCGTAACCGTACGGTCGAAGTGGCTTAAGGCATGGTTTACATGGTCGTCTTTCCGCTTATTCATTATCTTTCCTTCCTGCCGTGACTCCTTTGTCATATACGGTTAAGTTTAAACAGATAATATCAGCTTCGTGCCAGGCTTTTATCAGAGGTTCTATATCGGTCTTTTCATCCACTAACACGATACCGCAGTCACCGCCTCCGGCTCCCGATGTTTTCGCCGCTCCATAGGGGCTTGCTATATCAATCAATCGCGTCAAGTCCGGGGTTTCGATCGAAGGGTTCAAAGCCTTAAGCAAGCTGCGATTGGATTTTAGCATAGCGGCAGCCTGCTTGCCGTCATTCTCGTCAAAAGCTTTTATCATCGTTGTAACAAGCTGTCGGGATTCCTGCAGAAAACGCTCGTAGAAGAGCGGATCAACGGTTTGGCTGATTCGGTCGACCAGTGAAGGCGTGGAGGCCGGTGATTGCGTCCAGGCGATCAGGAGTTTGTAATCGGTCAGAGGTTCGAGGCGCCGGATCAAGAGGGACGGCCACTCTTCTGCCAGAAGATCGGGTAAAGACAAGACATTTCTCTTAGCCAATACGGCAACCCGATCGAAACACTGGTAAGCAATCCAGCCGGTTACGCTTGATGCCGCCAGATCTCCGAAGGAACCGTTACTGCCGAGCTTCATATGAGCCAGACAAGCAAGTTTATAGATTGTCAGATCATCTTCCTCGATCTCATAAAGTCTGAAGAGTGCACGGACGGTGGCAACTGTCACGGCCGCGCTGGAGCCCAGGCCGTATTTGGCGCCTTCCTGGCTATCCAATTCAGAATCGACCCTCAGGTTGTATATTTTCAGACTTCGACCCAAGGCCAGAGCATACTCCTCGCAAATGCTGATCGCTTCCAGTATGTAGTGGAACGGGTTATCACGTTTTTCGATAATAAACTGATTGCCGACTCGTTTCCACTTCAATGGTAAATGCGCATACTGACGCGATATGATACTGCCTTCTTCCCGGCATTCTTCGATACTGACGGTGATAAAGCGATTTACCGCGACCAAAATGGATGGAAAGCCGTGATTGACAACCGCGTACTCTCCGGCGATAAAGAGCTTGCCCGGCGCTTTGGCTTGAATCATGAGATCACCTCCGCACCGGGCCCGGGCTTGGCCGGGATGATTTGTGAGTCGCTCAATACGCTTCGCAAGCGCGAAATAACGGCCTCTCGATCCGAAGCATTAGTAATGATTTTGACGTTGGGACCGGCATCCATGGTGTAGTAGGCCACCAGACCTTCATCTCGGCAGGCCGTTACAATATCGAGAACACGCAGCGTATCCGGCCGCAAGTATAAAAACGGCTCCTCGAGCGCAAGTAAAGTTCCGTGCATCATCATTGCGTTTCGTTCGGCGATACGACCTACTTGCCGGATGTCCTTTGCTTTTATGGCTGCCTGCATTGCCTTCAGATCCTCGTCGTTTTGCTTTACCCAGCTGTCGAAGTACATGGATTCTGCGGCGGTTTGACTCATGAGCGAACGGGAACTGCGTTTTTTCTTTTCATCGCTGACGACGGCTATGATCATCTCGATATCCATCTCGTCATCCAACCCGTAAGCAAAGGAACTCTCGTCGTCGCCTCGCTGCCATATGGCAAAGCCTCCGAAGAGGGATCGGGCGGCAGAGCCCGAACCGCGCCTCGTAAGGCGAGACAAGGTCTTCTTGTCATAAAAGTGCCCAAACTCTGCATTCAAAGCCGTGGCAAAAGCCGCGAAACCGGAAGCAGAACTCGCCAGCCCGGCTGCCGTGGGGAAAAAGTTTTCACTCGAGATACGAACGAAGCACTCATCTCTTCTGAAAAGGTCGACGAAGCGACTGATCTTTTCTTGTTCCGAAGGAGGGGCAAGCCTGCCGTTTAGCTCGAGGCGGTCTGCTTTTAAGTCGGGATCGATTCGGACTTCGGTGATCGTGTAGAGGGCATCCAGGGTTAAAGAAAGAGACGAAGTAGAAGGGAGAGCCAGTTCTTCGTCGGCTTTCCCCCAGTATTTGATAAGCGCGATATTAGCGTGTGCCTTTGCTTTTGTCATTTTGACCCTTTCTTCACTCCAGGGATAAGAGCCAGGTCTGGCTCGCATGCTGCTCCAGAAGCGCTTCGCGGACTTGTCTTGCCGCTGCCAGATCGGGAACGAGGGCCAGCATGCAGCCGCCCCATCCGCCGCCGGTAAGCTTCGAACCCAGAGCACCTGCGTTCAGAGCTGCTTCAACCAGGCGATCCAGACTTCGATTGGATATGCCCATCTGAGCGAGGTAAGTTTGGGCACTTGTCATCGCTTCGCCCATGGAGTGGAGGTCGTTTTGCTTCAAGCATTCGCGAACATGGGTTCCAAGTTCGCCGAGTTTTGTGATTAGGTCGTTGATACGGGTCGGATTGGCGGCCTTCTTCTCTCCGAGTGCTTCGACGGCCAGTTTGGTTTGGCCTTTTTCTCCCGTATCCGCGACAACCAGATAGCCTTTAGCCGCTATGTCAAAGGCTTCGGTACCTTGATTCTTGATGAAAAAAAGTGGTTTTTCCGATACCGTTACACGGGCATCCAGGCCGCTCGGATTGCCATGGGCGATTCGCTCCGATACCTGAGCCAGCTCGAATAAAACATCGGGAGCCAGCTCGATATCAAAAAAGTCGAATAACGCACGAATGGTGGCATTCGCCACGGCCGCGCTCGAGCCCATGCCGCGCTCCTGCGGTATATCAGATTCGATTTTAATATGGAAAGCCTTCTCGTTTTGATTTAAGTAAGCCAAAGTTGCTTTAGTCACGGCTTTCAGGTTATTTAATTCAGGCGGTGCATCTTCCAGTCTGCCCCGATGATAAATGCAGTCGACTGTCATTTCATCTGCAGGGGTAACAGTTGTTTTGACGCTCGCCTCTTTAAAGGGAAGTGCGATGGCAGGCTGATTGTAAACGACTGCATGCTCGCCGATCAATATGATCTTGCCATGGGCCCGGCCGATACCCATAGGTTTATTTTTACTATGCATTGACATAATTTGGCTCCTCCTTAGAGACCGCTCAATCTCTGTATGATCAGCGGTGCGGCATAAAGAGTCATGAACTGTACACCATAATTGACACCGAGTTTGTTGAGAGAGCCGCAGGTCATGCCAATCAGAAGAACGCCGAAAACATTGATCAAGCCGGCATCCATATAGGCCAGAAGAAGGATGAAAGCCACAAAAATACCCAGGACAGCTTCATGAGATATTTTACGCATGATGAAATTGGTTATCTTAAAGGCAAAGCGATGGATCAGGAAATATACCAGCACGACAGAGATACCTGCACCTATCAGCGTAGCCAGCAGGAACTCGCCTTTTCCGAGTTGATAATGCAGGTTATTTTCGAGTCCATAAACCGGTGGTGCATTAAACAAGGCGTTACCCGGACCGATCGCGACAGGAGAAAGAGGGATACCGAGCGCAAACAGAGGGATGATAATCCCGGATAAGTAGGTGGACTGGGCCAGTGCACTCATCGTTGTAATCGTTCCCGAGGCTTTATCTTCCGGATTTTTAACCCGTTTATTGACGACTTCGCCAAGCAGGAGAATCAGCCCGACCGGGCTGAGAATAAAGAGGAAATTGGACAGGAAAGACATCAAAACCGCCCATTTTCCTTCTTCTTTATTCAGGATCTTGAAAGGATTCAGCGTCTCCTTTTTATCCATATGCGGGATACGAATTTCCTTGTAATCGGAGATCAGCATTTCTTCTTGCTTGCTGCGGTTCAGCAGACCGAGCAGGGAAATGATTAACGGACCGATCGTAATACCCAGGAAGAAAGAGGTGGTGATATTCGTTCCTTCGCTGACGACGCCCGTTCCCCAGTAGAGATGACGCAAACCCATGAAAAGTATGGCCAGGGGAATAATGCTTAGCAGCGACAAAATCCGGTTCTTCGACATGAAAGACAGGAAAATGGCACCTATGATGAAGAGAAGCGATGCATAAGGCTGAATATTTTGGGCGTAGGGGGCGATCAGATGTGCCAGTACAAACGATGTAGGCACGGAAATGAACACGCCGATTACGGCTGCTGCGGCCATTTTTCGAATAATTCCGGCGGATTTTCCTTTAGCTTTAATGGCAAAGGAATGCTCGATTAAAGGTGCGGACAAAACTCCTCCCGGCAGCCCGACGAGAGCCGTTGGCATGAGGTTTGTCAGGTTAAGCGACACGATAGATGCAACGAAGAAGGTCAAGACGAGAACCGGGGTGACTCCCGCCAGAACCAAAGCCAGCGAAACCGGCAATAAAACAGATGTTTCGTCCGTACCCGGTATAAATCCGATGAATGTATAAACAACGACGGCGATGAGTGACATGCCGATCATCTGGAGGATCAGCTCAATTGGCATAGTCGTCCTCCTCTGTCGTGATCTTTCTCTTGGGCTTGAATAAAACGGCATTCATGATAAAGCCCAGGCAGGCTCCTCCCAGACCGAATAAAAGCTGTAAAGGACGATTTCCTTTTGGTGCCAGAAAGAACAGGCCCATGGTGCAAACAATCGAAATACCAAAGGCTTTAACCATGGACATGACATCGACGACATCACCCCATACTTCGATTAACTTTTCTTTATGATCAGCGTTTCGCATAATTCCTCCTAAACGCAATAAATGCATATCATAATAATTTTACATGGATAGATTCCGGCGATATGTCACGTTTATACCCATGTTCGTTATTAATTCGGATATCAAAGTTAAGATTATACATGATAAATTGAAAAACTTAGCATTGCTATGCCCGGCATCGCTTTGATTATATAATGGAAGTAGCAATCAGACAGGAGTTACCGGAGATGAAGCTGGTTTTGATATTCGGGCCCGGGGCAGTCGGTAAAATGACCGTTGGCCAAGAGCTCTCCAAAAGCACAGAGTTAAAACTCTTTCACAATCATATGACCATCGAGCCTGTTATCGAGCTTTTCGGTCAGTACAACGGTGAGGTCACGGAACGCTTGAGAGATGTGATCTTCAGCGAATTTGCCAAAACGAATAACGCGGGTTTGATTTTCACTTTCATCTGGGCTTTCGACCAGGAGGCCGATTGGGCCTATGTGAAGAAGATTTTTGATATCTATGACTCGGTTGGAGCCGATGTGTATTTCGTGGAGCTGAATGCTCCCGAAAGCATTCGTCTGGAACGAAACATCAGCGAAAATCGTCTGGCCGAGAAAGCATCCAAAAGGGATCTTGAAACGTCGACCAAACGAATGCTGGATCTGGATAAGCGCTATCGCTGTGTAAGCCGGGAAGGCGAAATTACGTATCCGAATTACATGAGAATCGATAACAGCTATCTTGACGCAAGCACAGTGGCACAAATGATAAAAGACAGATTTTCCTTATAAAAACAGGAGGACAAGTATATGCTGCAGCAAGTGATGACCAAACCGGCTCATATTATTTTCAGAGAGGTAGATCAGCCGGTACCCGGCCCGGACGAAATTCTGATTCGCATCCGCAGGATCGGAATCTGCGGGTCGGATATTCATGTATATCACGGCGAACATCCCTTTACACCGTATCCCGTGACTCAGGGTCACGAAGTTTCAGGTGAAGTGGTCGATTTCGGAGACGAGGTAAGTAGTTATCATAGAGGACAGAAAGTAACGATTCAGCCTCAAGTTATCTGCGGCAACTGTCACCCCTGTCGCCACGGGAAGTATAACCTCTGCGAAGAATTAAGAGTCATGGGTTTTCAAACGACAGGATTCGCCAGCGAGTATGTTTCGGTGAATCAAGCGAGAGTTACCGCTTTACCGGATAGTATGAGCTTCGACGAAGGCGCTTTGATCGAACCGCTTGCTGTAGCGGTCCATGCCGTAAGACAATACGGTGACGTACAAGGTAAAAACGTTGCCGTGATCGGAGCCGGACCGATCGGTAATCTCGTCGCACAAGTTGCCGTGGCCCGCGGTGCCGCTAAAGTATTGGTGACTGATATCAGTGATTATCGCCTGGAGCTTGCCCGTGCTTGCAAAATCGACTCTGCCGTTTCTACGAAGACAAGCGATTACGGAGATGTACTTGTCTCAACATTCGGACCGGATAAAGCGGATGTCATTTTTGAGTGTGCGGGAGTGGAACAAACCATCAACCAGGCGATCCGTCATGCCAGAAAAGGCAGTGTGATTATCCTGGTTGCCGTCTTTGCCAAGATGGTTATGGTGGATCTGGCTGTTCTAAACGATCACGAACTGGATCTGAATACGTCTATGATGTATCGAAGCGAGGACTATATCGATGCGATCCGGCTAGTGGAAGAAAAGAAAATACAGCTTCAGAAACTGATCAGTAAACATTTCTCTTTTCAGGAATATCAAGCTGCATACGAATATATTGAAGCGAATCGGGAAGAGACCATGAAGATTATCATTGACGTGGACCGTTAACGAAGAGCAAAAGCGACGGTAGATAAGGATGGAAGATATATGTTTGATGTAGTCGCTCTGGGAGAATTACTAGTCGATTTTACTCAGATGCAGCCTGGCGGCAAGCTGGCTTTCGCGGCGAATCCGGGTGGTGCGCCGGCCAATGTTCTTGCCATGTTGAGCCGGCTCGAAAGAAAGACGGCTCTCATCAGTAAAGTCGGGAATGATTTCCTGGGCAGACATCTGACCGATTCGGTTAAAAGCGCGGGAATCGATACCGGCGGAGTTATCCGGGACAATGAGGTTAATACGACTCTTGCTTTTGTCCGTAATTCGGCGGACGGAGATCGGGATTTTGTCTTTTTCAGAGAGCCCGGAGCGGATACGATGCTTAGACCCGATGAGTTAAATACTGCCATGATCGAAAGCTGCCGGATTTTTCACTTCGGCAGCTTATCCCTCACAGATGAACCGGCCAGATCCGCCACTATAGCTGCGATTAAAACTGCGCAAAGATTCAACAAGCTCATATCGTTTGATCCCAACTTGCGCGTACCGCTATGGAAAGATCTGACAGATGCCCGCAGGCAGATGGATTGGGGCTGCAGACAATGTCATATCATGAAGTGTTCCGTTGAGGAAGCAGTCTTTATAACGGGAGAAGAGGTAGCAGATGAAGCCATTGAGAAACTTCGGGAAAATTATCCGAATGTGAAAATCCTCTTTATCACTAGAGGAAAAGAAGGCGCTTCCGTTTACTATAAAAATCTTCGGATCAGTGCAGATACCTATCTCTCTGTTCCGACCATCGACACAACCGGTGCAGGCGACACCTTTCTGGGTGCCTGCCTGGCGACTCTGCTGGATTATGATATAGAAAGGCTCAATGAAGAGATTCTGTTTGATACCCTTCGTTTCGCGAATGCGGCAGCTTCTTTGATAACTACAAGACAAGGTGCGTTGATGGAAATGCCCCGAATTGATGATATATTCGAGCTCATGAGAGTAAATCCGTAAGAGCGTATATGTGCGTTTGACTGTACAGTTTTTTGCTAGAAATAGAAGCCGGAAAGGCTGTTCTTGTATTAGTACAAAATGGAGGTTATAATGTAATTACCTTAAGGATGGAGGTTCAAATATATGACGTATGGAAGAACTAACTTCGATCTACGAGAAGCTCGCTCCTTGGAAACACTCGCTTTTCGATTTCTTGGCGAAAAGCTGACCGTCCATGTCAATCACCGTAAAGGCGAGCAGGATATAATGAACCTGGATCATATCTATCCGATCCCGACCGGCGAAGCACTTGGATATAAAGTCTTCATTATTGATGCTGCATATATTGACGATCCATTCGAAGGCAAGGTTGTTGCCGTACTCTTCGACTACGGACAGGAGGCCGGTCCTCTTTTAGTAGTCAGCACAGCCGAAAAAAGACCGCATCGCGCTGAAGTACTCAGACAGCTCGGAGTCGAAGCGGATTTTGGTAAAGAGCAATTTAAGATCTACTGCTTGTACGATAAAAGCGTTGGCGGCGTGCCGTACTACCTCACAGACGAAGGACCGGAATATCTGGTTATTCGTTCGGTGCTCGGACACTATTGCTTTCCGAAAGGTCATATGGAAGCAGGAGAGAGTGAAGAAGGTACGGGCCTTCGTGAAATCTGGGAGGAAACCGGCTTGCAAGTCGAGCTGCTGCCGGGGTTCCGCTACACTGTATCCTATCAGATCCCTCCGGCTTATCAGAAAGAAGTTGTTTACTATCTTGCCCGTTTTAGAAGTAAAGAGATCAAACTCCAGCAAGCAGAGGTCTCCGAAGCAGTCTTACTTCCTTATGAAGCCGCACTGGCGAAACTGACGTATAGAAATGATCAGGATCTTTTACGCGCGGCTCATCGGAAGATAAAGGAATACTACCGGATTTAGAACATCCGGCCGTCAGCTGTCAGATCGTCGGTGCTACTCTCGACCCAGTCCAGAACCCGGATGCAGTTTTGGGGAACTTCCGGAGTAAGGTTATATAGCTTTCCGTTCATGGGTAACTGTATGTAGCTAAAGTTGGTAAAAACCTGCTTTGTCTCCGTACTAAAAGGTATTTCGAAGCGAACTTGCGGACCTGATTCCATGGTTGACGTAAATACCAGCTTGTCCGGGAAGACTACGGCTTTTCCGTCGGCGCTTATGCCACTTGCTTTCAGCATGCTTAAACCGGTTTCCGGATCATCCCCGTATTCCAACTCTTCGATCAGGGTGTCGAAGCTCCAGCTGTTTTTCTCGATGAAGCGCTCTTGAGCCGCGGTTTCCTCTTGCCAGCGGTGCCAGTCGTAGATGGTTGGGAAATAAAGCCGGCTCTTATTTTTGTTTTTCTTGTCTTCATGGAAAAGCCTGTCTCTTTTGAGCAGAACTTTATAGCCGCAGGCTGAGCATCTAAGGCTGTTTTTCGTGGATTGCATGACCAGATCGCGTTTGCATTCGGGACAGCGGTGTAACAGGCGATGCAGACCTTCGGCCGGCTTAAACGTTAAGTATCGAGCCGGTTTTTTTCGCTGTTCCTGCCAGGAAAAATCATTTCCCGCCAGGGCGCGAATAAGAATGTTGGAAATTTCTTCGGCCGTATAGCGCTGTGTATCTTCGCTTGTCAGTAAGAGATTCGCCGTCGATTCGACCGGTCCCGGCGCCGGCAGATTATGAGACCAGCGTGGCCAGACCAGGTAAGCTCCGTCTGTCCGGACCGTCGCGACATTCAAACGATATCTTTTAATAAGCTTGGCTGTAGCGATATCGAACGGTTCCGAGCCTCCGTCCAAACTTCGTCTGGCTTCGGGGAAGAGGGCCAAACGTCCATCTTGCTTAATGATCTCGAGCATTGAACGAAGCGCTCTCGTGTCAGCGACAAACTGGAGTTTGGGAATAACCTGAAGAGACGACATCAGCTTTCTGGCTTTACGATTTTTCATCAGCACGCTTCCCGCCACGAAGTTGATCGTTTGATTCGGAAGGGCCAGAGCAACGAAAGCAGGGTCAAGAAAGTTTGTGTGATTGGCGATGATGAGCATTGGCCCTTTCACATCTTGAATGCGCGGATCTATATGGCGCTTATATCGAAACAGTATCTTGAATAAGGGTAAAGCGATTATACGTAAAAAACGAAAAAGTTTGGGATTAGGCGCTTTTTGGCTCACGAGCAAAACTCCAGTCTCTCTGAAATATTTCACATAGGGGATATTAAGCTAATATTAGCAGATCAAATCGAAAAGCGTCACTGTTTCGTGACTTTAATTACCGTATAATGTTTCTAGAGTTTTATTACGGTTAATTAAGTAAGATATATAAGGGGATGGAAAACTATGCTTGAAGTATCTCATGTCACAAAACGCTATAAAAAGCTTGTAGCCAACAAGGATCTTAATTTTATGATTCCGGAGGGAAACACGGCGCTGTTGGTGGGACCAAACGGTGCAGGCAAGAGCACGCTCTTTAAATGCATCATGGGCTTGCTTCGCTATGACGGACGTATCACCTTGAACGGGCATTCCAACAAATCGATCGAAGCCAAGCAACAACTGGGATATGTTCCCGAGATCCCCGCCTTGTATCCTTTGCTCACGGTGCAGGAACACATGGAGTTTATGGCCAGGCTTTATAAAGTCGAAGACTGGGAAGGCAGAGCCGCAGAACTGCTCGATCGTTTCGAAATGTCGGATAAAAAAGATAAACTGGGTTCCGAGTTATCAAAAGGCATGCAGCAGAAAGTCTCGATTTGTGCGGCTCTCTTACCGAAACCGGCTCTGATTCTTTTTGACGAGCCTATGATCGGTTTGGATCCTCACGCCATCAAAGAGCTGAAGACTGTTTTCAACGAGCTCAAGTCGGAAGGCAGTTCACTCTTTATTTCTACTCATATTCTCGATAGTGTCGATGAGATCTGGGACAGTGTCATGATAATGATGAGCGGTAATCTGGTGAGTTATGAAACGCGAGAGAACCTCGACCGACAAGGACGTAGCCTCGAGGACTTGTTCTTTACGGTAACGGAGCCGGCCGACCGTGCCGGCATGACGGATATGGCTGCTGCGGTTTTGACTGAGGCAATACCTGCCGCGGAAGATTCAGCGGGGAAGGAGAGCTAGAATGTCTGCCATATTTTTCCTTTTTCAACGCAAGATAGTGAACTGGTTTAAACAACTGCGTTATAACAAGTCGAAACTGGGTATGCTCATCTTCTGGGGCCTTTTTATCATTTTTACATTCGCTACTTCTTTTATCGGAAACAGTTTCTCCGGCGATGCACCAGTGGAACCGGGTGATGTGAATCCGTCCGATGTTACCGGTGGAATTATGATTGTCACCTGGACCGTACTGGTTATTTTTATGGTCATCCAGGCGCTTTACCAGGGAACCAAGCGGGGCAGTTCGACTTATAAACCATCAGATATTCATTTTATTTTTACCGGGCCCGTCCGCAGCCAAACCGTGCTGGTTTACGGCATGCTAAACTCCATGTCATCGATTCTGATCAGTACGTTTTTTATGATTTATCAGCTGCCCAACATGCGCAACATGGGTTTGAGCTGGGGTGATTTCGGACTGTTTGTTTTGACCTGGTTTATCGTCATCACGATCGCCCAGCTGGCTACGATGACTCTTTATCTGCTGTTATTCAATCATCAGAATTTCGCTGCCGTCATTCGGGGTATCGTGCTGGTTTTGCCTCTTGTTCTGCTTTTACTTTATGTCGCAAGAATATTTGCCATGGGAGAGCCTTATCAGGATAATCTCCGGACTGCGCTCTTCGATATTCTGGAAAGCCCGATGCTTCTTTTTATGCCTTTGCTTGGATGGTCCTTATCCTTGATGACCGCTGTCTTGAACGGGATGCATACCTGGGGCGTCGTCGGAGGAGTTTTACTGGTCTTAAGCGGTATAGTCATGGTGGTTTACATCAGCCGCAGCGAAGCCGACTTCTACGAGGACGCAATGGATCTGACTTTCGAACGTGAAAGCCAGCTGAACAAGCAGAAGAGCGGTCAACTGACCCGGGTGAAAAAGGTTCGTAAAACCGGTCTGAACAAGGGCTGGGGTGCGGATGCTATTTTTTATCGGCAGTGGAGGGAGTACAGACGAAGCAGTCCTTACGTGTTCTCGCCTGCGATGATTTTTTATCTCATGGGAGGCGGACTTATCGCCGTATTCTTGCGCGGCATGGCCTCCGATAACGAGTTTAATCCGGAGAACTTTGTAACTTACGGACTCATGGTTATTTTATGCGGAATCATTGTGGTTATGTTCTGGCACGGCATGTTCTCGAGCTTGCTCTCGGAACTGGAATCGCCGCTCTTTTACTCTTCGCCTGCAGCTCCGATGTCCAAACTCCTGCAGGCAAGTCGCCTGGGTGTGGTGAAGATTTTTCTGGATATTCTGCCATCGCTTGTTCTGGCCATGATTATTCTGGGGATCAATCCTTTGATCATGATGACACTCGTGTTAGCCTGTCTATCCGTTCATCTGATTATTAGCGGCAGCCAGTTGCTGGTTTATCGTCTGGTTGGTCAGATCAAAGGTACGATCGAAACCATGGTTTTACTGCTTCTTCAAGGCATCGCGATAGGACCGACAATCATCTTGATCATCGTTACTTTCGTTCTCCTGTCTTTTAATCTGATTGCTTTTGTCTGGCCGGTCTTGATATTGATTACGGTCATTAATATCGGACTCTTCTTCGCCACATTACCGGCGGGATTGAGCATCTTGAATCGAGGTTTGGAACGATAAGATGACTGTGCCTTAGTAGTTGAAGATTTGATCCTTTAACTGTGGAATGAGGAGCGCTTCGCGAACTTTCTCGTAGACTGCCCTGCCTTCGAGCTCTTCGATAATGGCCAGGGCGAAGAGAAGCGCAGTAGCAGGCCCGCGCGAGGTGATGAGTTTACCGTCTCGCACAACCAGGTCCTCGCGGTATTCGGCGAAACTCAGCTTGTCTTTCATGGCAGGAAAAGATGTCCCGATTCTACCTTCGGTTAGACCGGCTGCTTCAAGAACAATAGGCGAGGCGCAGATGGAAGCCGCAATTTTATCCTTGGCAACAGCTTCCCTGAGCAGCTCGAGAACTCTATCGTCTTGACTAAGGTTTGTCGAACCGGGAAGACCGCCGGGTGTGATGACGGCATCATAGGCTGATACATCATCGACTTCCTTTAGCAGGATATCGGCTTTCACGGTAATATCGTGCGAACCGGTCAGACAGTGATCCTCCGTGATGGATGCAGTATCGACATGAATGTCGCCGCGTCGCAGGATATCGATAATCGTTACGGCTTCGACTTCTTCGAAACCGGGTGCGAGCAGTACCAGTGCCTTACTCATGTGAAACCTCCTGTTATAGATCAATCTTTAATATCTATATCATACCGAACAGCGCTGGCGGCCATCTACGACTATAGTTACAATAAGAAAAGCAAAAGGCTCTTTTGCCTATTGAAAGAGGTTTATTATATGAAAAAATTTGATGTCATTGTGGTTGGCACCGGAGCAGGAAATATCGTCAGTGATGCCGCTCTGGACGCAGGATTAGATGTGGCTATTGTCGAAAAACACCTTTTTGGCGGCACTTGTCTGAATCGCGGCTGTATTCCGACCAAGGTGATGGTATCGGCAGCCAATTTAGTGCGTGATCTGCAGGCGGCTTCTCGTATCGCAGTGGACAGCTCGGATGTAAGGATCAACTGGCCTAAACTCAAGGAGCGGGTTTTCTATAAGACTTCAGAAAACATTGATATTCGCAGCGAATATAAAGCGGAAAGCAATTGCACGGTTTACGAGGGCATCGCAACCTTCGTCGACAGCAAAGTTCTTGAAATCACTTTTAATGACGGTTCGCCTTCCGAACGAATAACAGCCGATAAGATTATTGTTGCTACAGGCACGAAAACACGAATCGACGAAGTGCCGGGTCTGTATGAAGCCGGTTTTGTCACCTCCGAAAGCTTTTTCTCCGATGCTTTCCCCGATGAGCCGTATCAGGATGTTGTCATACTGGGCGGTGGTGCGATCGCAACGGAGTTTGCCCATATCTTTGCGGCTGCGGGAGCCGAGGTGGAAATCGTCCAGCGTAATGTTCGCTTACTGCCACATGAAGATAGCGATGTCAGTCAGGCTCTGAAAGAGCAACTGGAAGCCGCCGGTATTAAAGTTCGTTTGAATACTGTCTTACAAGAAGTAAGAAGCAGTGACGGAAAAAAGACCTTAAAACTCTTGAACCGCAATAACGACACAATCGAAGAGGTAAGTTGTGAAACCATCTTCATGGCGACCGGTGTTCAACCTCATTATCTGCTGCATCCCGAGCGTGCGGGGATCAAACTGGATCACCAGGGATGGATTATGTGTAATGAATTCCTCGAGACCTCGGTCGAAGGCATCTATGCCCTCGGCGATTGCAAAAGCGGTCCCCAGCTGCGACATCGGGCGAATTACGAAGCTGAAATCCTGGCGCATAATCTTTTCGCCCGGAGGGATGAGGACTGGGAACCCCGCTGGGCTCGCTATGATCGAATCCCCTTCGTAACCTATACATATCCGGAAGTAGCTCATGTCGGTTTAACCGAACAGGCCGCCAGAGATCATGGCTACAAGCTTAGGGTCGGCGTTCATCATTATTCCCGGACAGCCAAGGGTTACGGCCTGGGCTTCGAACCGGATGCCGTAGATGACGGTTTCGTAAAAATGGTAGTTGATCGGGATAGCGGAAAAATCCTTGGAGTTCATATCATCGGCCCTCAAGCTTCTGTTTTAATCCAACCTTATGTCTTCCTCTTGTCTGCCGGAACGGTTCCGCTTCAGGTATTACATCCACAGATCGGGTCTGAAACGACCAGACGTTATCGTAGCGAAATCAAATCGACCTATCTGGATCCGGCTTCGGTTCGATTACAAGACGAAGCTATGGTGCCGCATCCGGCTCTTTCGGAGGTTGCAGCCTGGACAACCGCTTATCTGGAAGATGTTGATTAAAGAACATGACCGGAACGTAAAGGTAAGGTACGGAGCTGATAAATTTAGCAGAAAGGATCCGGGATTTGAAACCCGGATCCTTTTATCTTTTGTCCTATGAGGATATGATTACTACTGTCCTTTTAAGCGCGTGGCCTCTTTCATGGGCAGACCCGTACCATAGTCGAGTTGACGTGGTTCATATTCCTCGTTTTCACGCTGACGGGTCATGAGCGTATAATCCCAACTTGCTTCTCTGGCGTTTTGACGCCAGGGGCGACGCTCCCAATAGTAGCCCCGGAACGGATCACGGGTCTCGTTCATCCAATCCAGGATGGCATCATGTAAACGATCGCGAATCTCCTTATGTTTTTCGCTCTTGATCAGGTTTATCATCTCACAGGGATCGTTTTCCATGTCGTACATCTCATCTTCTGATAAGAGATGAATCGATAGCTTGTAGCGACCGTCAAAACAAGCCCGCATAGGTTGGAAGCCGCCGAAACCATCATGGTCGATCTCATAACGGTTGAATTCCGTGAACACATACTCGTTCAATCGAATAGCCGGATCGCGGAACATCGGAAGCATTGATTTCCCTTCCAGTAGTTTCGGAATATTCAATCCCATGTAATCCATAATAGTCGGTGTAATGTCGATATGGGATACCGGATGGGTTACAACTGTATTGGCAGGAGCGCCCGGCATACGCACGATGAAGGGAACCCGAGCTATTTCGTCATACATCGAAGGACCTTTACCGCTTAGGGAATGAGAAGATAAAGCATCGCCGTGATCGGAGGTGTAAATTATCAGAGCGTCTTTGGCATCTGCATCGATTACTTCCAGTAAACGTCCGATCTGGCTGTCAACGTAAGCGTTACAGCCGAAAAAAAGTCCCGGGGTAATTCGCATTTCATCCTTATCGCATTCTAGCGAGTCACCGGCCCAAACAGCCTGGTAGGAAGGTTTATCACTTAGGTCATCCCAAATATTGGCTGCTTTGGGGAACTCATAATCCTTAAACATGCTTGCATATGGCTCGGGGCAAAGGAAAGGACCGTGCGGTTCGTCGTAACTGACGAAGAGGACATAATCTTCATTCTTATGCTTCTCCAGAAAATTTATGGCCCGATCAGTGCAGCGATGAGCGTAGCAGTCCTCCGAGCGAACGCCCGGATCGAAAGCAGTTTTCGCTTGCCGTGATGCAATTCTGCATTCATCGCTTTCAAGCTCGTCCAGAAAGTTCTTCATGTCGTACCAGTAATCCGGGTCGAAACCTTCGGGGCAAATACCCAAACCGAAGTAATCTCCGCCGTCCAGATGCCACTTTCCGATGTAGGCACTATGAATCTGATTATCGTTTAATCGTTGTCCGATGTGCTTCCAGTTGGCGGATAAAGCCATGCTGTTGGTCCAGCTGCCGTTACTGTGCGGGTAGGTCCCCGTAAAGATTGCGGAACGTGCCGGACCGCAAACCGGCTGGGCAGTGTAAGCTCGATCGAATCGAATTCCTTCGGAGGCCAGACGATCGATTGAAGGAGTGTTTAGCTCGGGGCGGCCATAACAACCCGCCATGTCCCATCGTTGACTGTCGACCATGATATAGATTACTTGCTTTACTTTTTTCTGCTTTGATTCAGTCATATTCTCCTCTTTTCTGATTGAGGCATTAGTTAAAAATGCCTGTTACTGGAAGCTTGATCTATTTTCCCTTTTTTATCAAGTCCGATAAAACTATTGATGATGAGCGGCTTTACAGAAATGAACTCCCGAGATCAAAAGTAACCGTAACAAAGAAAACTGAATGATATTTCCGGATAATCGATTATTATTTTCGTCGATATGAGTACTAATATATTGATATAAATGTACTTGTTACAAATGAATCGATTGAATTATATCATATAAATCTATTTTGGCTGATATTCATTGAAGAATTAGGCAGAATCACTAATTTATCTATTGAAGATGTTCTCAATAACTTTATAATGGTATTGACCGTGTCCTATGTTCCCTAATTTTCCAAACTTTGTGGTATAAGGCCGCGTTACGAATATATAGACAATTTCGCTTCGTTAACGAAGATGTAAATGGGAGAAGGAGGATTCTTATGTTCTATATCAGCTTAAAAGAGAAGGGAGGGCGAAAGGAGTGCTAAAAACTTTAAAGGCTTTTAAAGGCGGTATTCACCCACCCGGACATAAAGAAACACAAAAAGAAGAAAGTGTTCGGATGCCGATGCCGGAAAAGCTGGTTATTCCCATGCAGCAGCATATCGGCGCTCCGTGTACGCCCATCGTAAAGAAAGGTGATCGCGTCCTTCGCGGTCAGCTCATCGGAGAACCGAAAGACAGGATTTCGACCCCGGTTCACGCCAGTGCCTCGGGTACCGTCACGGCAGTCGGACCGATGCTTTATGCAGGCGGACGTCATGTTGTATCTGTCGCCATCAAACCCGATGAGATTCAGGAAACAGATCCCTCGATTGCTCCGATCACGACCAGAGATCCGGCAGAAATGATTCAGGCAATTCGTGATTCGGGCCTGGTAGGATTGGGAGGCGCCGGTTTCCCGACATGGTTTAAACTGACACCGCCAAACGGACACAAATTCGATACCTTGATTATCAACGGAGCCGAATGTGAACCTTATATAACTTCTGACTACCGCGAAATGGTAGAGAATACCGAAAATATTCTGAAGGGTATAGAAGATGTTCTGTATATGACCGGTATCCCGCGAGCGATAATCGGTATCGAAGATAATAAGAGAAAAGCAATCGACCGACTGATTCAGGCTGCAGAGAAGCATCCGAACATCGATGTTATAGCACTGAAGACACGTTATCCGCAGGGCGGTGAGAAGCAGCTGATTTATACCATCACGGGCAGAGTAGTCGAAGCGGGGCAATTACCTTCATCCATCGGCGTTCTCGTGCTTAGCATCAGCACAGTGTCTTATGTTCATACCTATCTGCAGACAGGAATGCCCCTGATCGAACGGCGCGTAACCGTAGCCGGTAATGCACTGAAGGCAGAAAAGAATGTTATTTTACCGGTGGGAACGCTGGTATCGGATGTTCTTGAGTTTGTCGGCGGTCTAAAAGCCGAGCCGACCCGTGTTATTATGGGCGGCCCCATGAACGGTGTCGGTCAGTTCACGCTGGATAATGCGATACTCAAGCAGTCGAATGCTATTTTGGCCTTGACGGAGGCTGCCGTCGATATGAAGGAAGAATCTCCTTGTATACGTTGCGGTCGTTGTGTTCAGGTCTGCCCGATGAATCTCATGCCTCTGGATCTGAATAACAAAATTCTTCAGGGTAAAGTACAGGAAGCTGCAGACAAGTATTACCTGATGTCCTGCATCGAGTGCGGATGCTGCAGTTATGCCTGCCCGGCGGCCAGAAACCTGGTCCAGTCTTTCCGTTTGGGTAAAGCCGAATTGAGAGCCGTAGCGGCTCGTGCGGCGAAGGTCGAACAATCTAAAGCGGAGGTTAATCGTGGATAATATCTTTTTAACGGCGAAATCATCTCCCCATATCCGGACGAAGGTATCGACTCAAAACATCATGCTGGATGTGTGCATCGCCCTTCTGCCGGTATCACTGGTGGGTATATACCAGTTTGGCTGGTACGTGCTGGCTGTTTTGGCTACCTCGGTGGCTTCGGCCATTTTAACTGAATATCTTTATGCGAAAGTCTTAAAAAAAGAAGTGACAGTTACCGACGGCAGTGCAGCTGTCACGGGTCTGTTGCTGGGATTGTTTTTACCGCCTTCGGCGCCGCTTTGGATACCTGTTGTCGGCTCGGTTTTCGCAATACTATTCGTCAAGTGTTTGTTTGGCGGTATCGGCCAGAATTTCCTGAACCCGGCGTTGGCAGGACGTGCGATGCTGATGGTATCCTGGCCTGCCATCATGACGACCTTTACGGTTCCTCGTGATATGAAAGACAGCTGGATTCCCTGGCTGGCTGCGAAAGCTGCTGAACTGGCCGGGTCAACAGCCGATGCCACATCGGTTGCGACACCGTTATCGGATATTGAAGACCGACTGAGCAACTGGCCGCTTAACGGCACGGAATTTCTGGCGAAGTTCCTGGGCTATTCCAGTGGTGTGATAGGCGAGGTATCCTGCCTGGCGATTTTGATCGGAGCAAGCTATCTTTTATTCAGGAAAGTTATTAAGCCCATGATGCCTCTGGTTTATATCGGAAGTTTCTCTTTCTTCGCCTGGATGTGGCTGGGATCCAACGGCCTCTTCAGCGGTAATGTTCTGGCCGAGTTGATGTTCGGTGCGGTTATTTTTGGTGCTTTTTTTATGATCACCGATTACACGACAACTCCGATGACCAGAATCGGTCAGATCATATTCGCTGCCGGTGCAGGATTCCTGACAGTGGTTATCCGTGCTTTTGGTTCATATCCGGAAGGTGTCATGTATGCCATCTTATTGATGAACCTTTGTGTCCCTTTGATCGATCGCATTATAGTGCCGACGGCATTCGGTGGAAAGAAGGCGAAACATGGTTAATTCATTTAAAGAAAAGTATTTCCCGACGATATCATTGTTTGCGATCTGTCTGGTAACCACCTTTTTACTGGCGCTTGTTTACAGTGTTACGAACGAAACGATCGCGATACGTGCGGCAGAAGATGCGGCAGCAGCCCGTCGGTCTGTAATGACCGAAGCTGAAAGCTTTGAACTTTTGGAAGGCGAAGAAGCTCTGGATACCACTGGTGTGATTCAAGCTGTATATGCTGCCTATGCAGCCGATGAACTGATCGGATATGTTTTTGATGCCGTTACAACAGGTTACGGCGGAGCTGTCAACAGCATAGTCGGCGTTACGGCCGATGACCTTTTCATATCCGGTCTTCGTGTTACTCAGCATACGGAAACCCCGGGTCTGGGAGCGAATGCGACCAAGCCTGATTTCTATGAACAGTTTACCGGTGCCGGCGGTGCGGGAACCACGCTTAAAGTAGTAAAAATGCTTAATGATCCGACAAGTGAAATCGAAGCTATTTCTGCTGCTACGATCACTTCAACTGCTGTGACGCAGGCGGCCGATACGGCTCTGAAACTTGCAGCGGAACTTGTCGAGAAAGGAGCCGGACAATGAGTAAAGCAATCAACACTTTCAAGAACGGTATTATTAGCGAGAACCCGGTTTTGCGTTTGGTTTTGGGTACCTGCCCGACACTCGCGGTTACAACTGCCGCGATCAACGGTATTGGTATGGGGCTGGCTACCTTGGCGGTTCTGACTGCTTCCAATATTCTGATATCGCTTCTGAGAAATGTCATTTCCGATAAAGTGCGTATTCCGTCTTACATCGTTATTATCGCAGGGTTTACCACGATCGTGCAGCTCTTGATGCAGGCTTATCTGCCCGGCATTTATACAGCTCTTGGTATTTACATTCCCCTGATCGTCGTTAACTGCATCATTCTGGGTCGTGCCGAGTCCTTTGCCAGTAAGAATCGTATCGGTATAGCCGCGATGGACGGTTTGGGCATGGGTCTTGGTTTCACGCTGGCGCTCTTTATCATGGGTAGCATACGTGAAATCCTCGGTAACGGATCGATTCTCGGTTTCGCCTTGTTTGGTGAAGCTTTCAGCCCCGTCATCATGATGATTCTGCCTCCGGGCGGATTCCTTACCTTCGGTATTCTGATCGGTTTGATGAATAAGTTGCAGCTGGTGAAAGTTGACTTAAAAAATTTCAAAGATGATGCCGACAGGCAGCGCGATTCGCTTACCGCATCCGGCGGGCATTAAGAAAAGGAGAGATAATAATGAATTTAATACCATCTCTGTTTACCGCCTTAATTACCGCGGTATTTATCGAAAATGTTATTTTAGTCCAGTTCCTGGGTATCTGTCCTTTTCTGGGTGTCTCGAAGAAAACAGAGACCGCGCTTTCCATGGGTGCCGCTGTTACTTTCGTTATGACGCTGGCTTCGGCTGCTACCTGGACGATCAACCACTTTTTACTGGAGCGCTTCGGTCTGGATTATCTGCAGACACTTTCGTTCATACTGGTTATAGCTGCGCTGGTTCAATTCGTTGAACTGTTCATCAAGAAAACGTCGGTAGCCCTCTATCGTTCTTTAGGCGTTTATTTGCCTTTGATTACGACTAACTGTGCGGTATTGGGTATCGCATTGGTAAATGTTCAGGATAAGTTAAATTTTGGCTGGGCAGTTGCTAATGGTGCTTTCTCCGGTGTTGGTTTCCTGGTCGCGATTTTACTTTTCTCGGGTATCCGCGAACGCATGGAAAATTCGGATATTCCGGAAGTGCTGAAGGGTTTTCCTTCTTCATTAATCGCAGCTTCACTGGTCTCGCTGGCCTTCTTTGGCTTTCAAGGCATGAAGTTTTAAAGGAGACAAGATGACAACATTACTATTCAATCTACAGATGATTCTTGCCTCGGTAAAGGCATTGCCAACACATATCATGACACTTGACGGAATCTCGACTCTGATCGCTCCCGTCCTGGTCATGTGCGGAGTCGGTGCTGCTGCCGGAGTACTCTTAACCATCGCAGCAAAAATTTTCTATGTGCCTACCGATCCGAAAGCAGACGAGGTAAGAGAAGTTCTGCCCGGTGTTAACTGCGGTGCCTGCGGTTACGTCGGCTGCGACGAGTATGCGAAAGCGGTAGCTTCGGGTGAGGCTGGCATCAACCTCTGCGTGCCGGGCGGTTCTGCCGTGGTCGGTAATATTGCCTCGATTATGGGTGCTGCGAATACTACCGAACGGAAAATCCAGATCGCTCGCGTGCGTTGCCAGGGTAACTGCAATCGGGCCACCGAAAAGTACGCTTATCAGGGCATTAACAGTTGCTCGGCCGCCGCTCAGTTGTTTGACGGTCATAAGGCCTGTCCCTATGGTTGTCTGGGCCACGGAGATTGCGTTCGTGCCTGTCCTTTCGATGCGATAGATATCGTTAACGATATTGCCGTTATCAACGAGAAAAAGTGCAAGTCCTGCCGTAAATGCGTGGCTGCCTGTCCCAAACAGCTTATTGAAATGGTTGATCACGATATCCGTTTTACGGTTCTCTGCCAATCTCAGGACAGGGGACCTCAGGTGAAAAAGTATTGCACGGTCGGCTGTATCGGCTGTACGCTCTGTGTGAAGGCCTGCCCCGTCGATGCGATCACGATGAAAGGCGCACTCGCCTATATTGACTATACAAAATGCACGAACTGCGGCGCCTGTGCAAATGTTTGTCCGACCAACGCTATCATTGATATCGAGAATCCTCCGGAGCACTTCATCATAGTCGAGGGAGAAAAGCCCAATACCGAGAAAACGACGGCAAAAATCGATCCTAAGTCCACATCTGTGCGGATTAAAGAAGGCGCCGATGCTTCGGCAAGCACGATTGATGCAAGCCCCCGTCCCGTCAAGGATGCCTCGAAACTTCATACGATCGCTCAAACCGGACGACTCTCCGAAGAGGATAAGAAGGAATAAGAATCCTGTCCTTTATCCGTTCATAATATGATACAAGAATACCCTCCGTGCAGGACTTGGCGCAGAGGGTATTTTGTCTTAATGAGTAACGATTGATTGCCTGAGTTCTTAAGCACAGTAAATCTGCAGCGCGGCATATAAAAACTCGGCGGCTCCCGGGGCGATTGCTTCGTAGTAGGCTTTAAAACGTTCGTCTGAAACGTAAGTTTGGGCCAGACCCAGGTGAGCTTCTTTATGATAGGCCGGCCAGTAGAAAGCCAGCCATCTGCGATGTAAGTCACAGGCTTCCTGAGCCGGGGCGGCGGCGGGATCGCCGTCGGCCATCGCTTCTTTTAGCTTATCGTTGAAAGCCTTATTCAACGATTCGATATCGTTGAAATCCTTTTCTGATGCATCTTGCAGTTTTTGATTAGATTGATCGACGATTTCGTCGCCGTATCGATCCCTTGTTTCCCGTCCGTATTTGGCTTCGTTCTCTTCAATGAGTTTCTTTTTAAAGCCTTCGAATTTTTCGCGATCTGACATGACTATAACTCCCTTTTCTGCTTTCAGACTCTTTTCTACCGTATGAATCAAGCCGACCAACTGTTCCTGCCTGGCCTTGAGTTGCTCCAGATGCTCGAGAAGAGCGCTCTCATGATCAAAGGAGGGGCTGTTGAGGATCGACTTTATTTTCGCTAATGGAACTCCCAGTTCGCGATAAAACAAGATCTGCTGCAGCCGTTTGACTTCGTTTTGACCGTAGACCCTGTAATAGTTTTCCGGATTTCTTGTGGACGAGAGCAAACCGATCGTCTCGTAGTAGCGGAGCGTACGACTGCTGACGCCGGCAAGTTTACTTAATTCGCTTATGCTGTAGTTCATTTGCGCCTCCCTTTGCTTGAAGTATAAAGCTTGACGCAACGTCAATGTCAATACGGGATTCTCTTAAGATTTGCGTCTTTTATATGATGCTTTGGCAGCGGGATGATCTGCCAGACAGAGTTCGAGCAAGCTTTCCAAATCGTCGCTATAGTCGACATCCTGATCCTGATAATCCAGTAATTCTACGATTTTCCATTCGAAGGCATCTTCGCCATTAGCATGCCAGAGTGTCTGCAACTCGCGATTGCCATGCAGACCCGAGTTCAGTTTGAAAAGCTCGCTGTTGATTGTTGCGGTCATGTCATTTGACGTCAACATAAAAACATCATTAGTGATCGTACATGTTAGGGACAGCACTCCCATATCCGGTTTGCGATTCTTATATTCTTCGATCAGTTCTTTTTTACGATTCTTATCCATTGTTTCACCTCTCGCCTTTTCGACTTCCTCTATTTGTAGCGTAACATGTATTTATCGGCAGCTGTGTTAAAATTTTGCTAATAAGTAATTTTATGAACGATGATAAAGGAATAGTATGAATAAGCGTTTTGTGATTTTTGATATGGATGGAACTCTTCTGGATTCGATGGTGCAGTGGCATAATCTGGATTTGGATTTTCTAAATAGTAAAGGCGTCAAGGTGCCGGACAGTTATAAGCAGGATGTCGAAGGTTTGAATTTTGCTGGTGTCGTATCTTATATGAAAGAACATTTTGGCATCACGGAGAGTGAAGAAGAGATTCGCAGACTCGGCTACGAGTCTATGGAAAGGCATTATCTGAATGACGTCGGACTAAAGCCGGGGGTACGAGATTATCTTGAGTACTTAAAGAATAACGGCGTTCGCATGACCGTGGCGACTTTAACCGCCGGAAAACTGGCTGTGCCTGCTCTCGATAAGCACGGGCTTTTGCCTTATTTCGAAGCGATTTACAGCTGTTCCGATCTGGGGATCAATAAACGGACACCCGAAGTTTTCCTTATGGCTGCAGAAAATATGGGCAGTAAGCCTGCGGAGACGGCTGTCTTCGAGGATACGCCGCAATCTCTTCTTTCTGCCGTTGAAGGTGGTTTTTATAGCGTTTTGATCCATGAAGACGTGCTGGCCGAAGAACAGAAAAGCGTAATTGACATCGCCGATCGCTTCTGCGTGGATATGAACGAACTTCGTTTGGATCCTGTCCTCGATGAAGCCTGATGATAAAGCAGTGCCGACTCGACATGCTTATACCAGGGAGAATACCTTATGTTAAACGGCATCATGTTTCAGAGTTTCGAATGGTATGTGAACAACGACGGTCAGCATTATCGCCGACTGATCGACATGGCTCCGGGCCTCGCCGCCAAAGGAGTGACAGCCGTGTGGCTGCCTCCGGTCTATAAAGCGCAGGGCGGCGATTCGGACACCGGCTACTCGGTCTACGACCTCTATGATCTGGGCGAGTTTGACCAGAAGGGGACTGTTCGTACGAAATACGGTACGAAGGATGAGCTGTTGGAGTGTATTCGTGTTCTTAAGGAACATGGCATGCAAGTTTATATGGATGTGGTCCTGAATCATCGCTCGGGGGCCGACGAGACCGAAGTCGTTTTGGCAGAAAAGATGGATCCGGAGAATCGATCACAGGCTATAACCGAGCCATATGAGATAGAGGCCTGGACGCGATTTACTTTTCCCGGACGAGACGGAAAATATTCAAATAAAACTCTACACTGGTATCACTTTACGGGCACGGACTATGATGCACGAAACGGTGAAAACGGGATCTTTCGTTTCATCGGAGAAAACAAGTTCTGGGCCGAGGATGTGTCTTCGGAATACGGCAACTTCGATTTTTTGATGGGTTCGGATGTGGATTTCTCTCATCCGGAAGTTTTCGAAGATTTGATTCAATGGGCAAACTGGTTTATAGAGACGACGGGAGCAGACGGGTTTAGACTGGATGCCGTCAAGCACATGAGCGCGGGCTTTGTTCGTTCTTTGGTCGAGCATGTTCGAGGCGTACACGGAGATCGGTTCTTCTTCGTGGCCGAATACTGGAACGCCGACGTTCTCGAGCTGGACCAGTATCTCAATGAAACAGGACAGTTACTGGCACTGTTTGATGTCAGTCTTCATTTCAAGTTTCATCAGGCATCGATCGAAGGCACGGCATTTGATCTTCGCAGTATATTTGAGAATACATCTGTGGCAGCAGATCCTTTGCATACGGTAACATTCGTGGAGAACCACGATTCGCAGCCGGGACAGTCCCTCGAGTCATCCGTCGGAGCCTGGTTTAAACCGCTTGCTTATGCACTGATATTACTTCGCGAAGCAGGCTATCCTTGTGTATTTTATGGTGATTACTGCGGTACGGGAGACGGTCAAATAGAGGCCATGGGTGGCCTCATCGACAAGATGATGAGTCTGCGTCGTATCTATGCCAGGGGTGCTCAGGATGACTACTTCGAATCTGAAAATCTGATTGGATGGGTGCGCCGCAGCGAAGAAGAAAGGCCGCCGCTAGCGGTTATTTTATCCAACGGTGCTCCTGCTACGTTAAGAATGGCAGTCGGCGAAACGGAGACCGGTCAGATTTATGCCGATTATCTTGGAAATCTGGAAGATAAAGTCGTGATCGACGAAGATGGTTATGGTGAGTTTCCCGTAGCCGAACGATCGCTGTCTTGTTGGCTACGTGATAATATGACACTAAATCTTTGGGAAGTAGAAGGGGTATGATATGACTCAGAAGCGTAAGATCTTATTAAGCAAGCAATTTAGCGATGAGCATTTAGCCAGGCTTCGCGAGGAGACGGCTGATTTCGATTTTCTTTACGAAGACTTGAATCAGCTTAATGACGAGACGCTTTCAGGCATTTATGCCGTCCTGGGCTGGTCAGATGAATATGCCGCCCGATTTGAAGCATTATCGAAGCTTGAGCTCGGATGGATCCAGACCTTTTCGGCCGGTGTAGACAGCCTGAACCAGGATTGGATGAAGAAGCACGGAATTTATCTCACGACATCCAGCGGTGTACATGGCTATTCTATCCGGGAATCTGTTTTTGCCATGCTTCTGGCGATCGGGCGCGGGGTGGTTCATTCTGTGAAACATCAGTTGAAGAACGAATGGAACAGTGATTTCGATCCGGATCTACTGCAGGGAAAAACCATGATGATTTTCGGAACAGGTGCGATCGGCGAGTCTATTGCCCGGCTTGCCGTCAATGCGTTCGATATGAAAACGATTGGTGTGAACCGAAGCGGACGCGCTGTCGCACATATGCACGAGGTCCTAACGAGCGATAAAGCCATGGCACGTATAGGCGAGGCTGATGTGATCGTCGCGATCCTGCCTCTGACCGATGAAAGCCGCCACTTCTTTAATCGGGATTTCTTCTCCCGAATGAAGGATGGTTCGATATTTGTGAATGCGGGCCGGGGGGCTTCCGTGGTCACCGGGGATTTGATCGAAGCATTGAAAGCCGGCATACCGGCTTATGCGGCACTGGATGTAACCGACCCCGAGCCGCTGCCTTCCGATCACGAGCTGTGGGCACTGCCCAATGTCCTGATTACTCCCCATATATCCGGAAAGAGACCCGATTACAATGACCGGGTCCTGGAAATCATACTCGAGAATATCGATGCCATCACCAAAAACGGTCAGCCGTCCCGGAATGTTGTAGATTACGATCGCAGATACTAAAGGTGTATACGTTTAGCGGACAGGCGGACGCATACCCAGTTTGATAGCCATGAATTCGGAGGCTCGCGAAAGCATCGGTTCGACATATTGAATTTGAAAGATGCTGTTCTTTTTTACGGCATCCTGCGGATTATCAATCGTCCTGAATGGAATCGAAGGGCGGCCCGGGTCGAATCCCGTTGAAGGGGAAGACGAGAGGGTCGCTTTATAATGCTCATCGGGATAAATGTAGCTGTATTCGGGTTCCAGAATGCTGTCCACGAGGAAAAAACCGGGAAATTCCCAGGCGATGGTCGAGTTTCCGAGTTTATAGAAGGCACGTAGACGCGTATGAAAGCGAAGCATAAAGTCCTGTTTGACAGGATAAGCACGATATTGATTTCTTAGTGTATCCAGTATATTCCAGGCTTCCCAGGCTTCGCGTTCCGGCCGGCCGAGAGCGCTTAAAAACTGTTTACGACGTTCGCCTGATGCTTCCTTATTTGCCGATGACTCGATAAAAGAATTGAAGGGTCTCTCGTCAATGGCATCGTCGATACTGTATAGCAGTATTCTTCGCTCGCTGTCGCATAATTGTGTACTGTTCAGAACACGTTTCAATAATTTCGCCAGGTCTTTTGGGGGGAGCAGAGGCCAGGTCGGACGAAGTAAAGCCAGATGTTCGATCAAGAGCTTGTCCTCTTCTTCCAGCATCCATAGCTCGAAAAGCATCGCGGCAAAACGCCCCTCTCGCAGAATATGACGCGTGATCAGGAAATTGTTCAGGCTCCGGGGATTATCCTCGCGACTCGTTTCTTTACGAAGAAGAGCCAGAGCGGATGTCAACAGTTCGGCCGCGGGCAGGCGAAGCGACACCGTTTCCGGTAATATCCGAAGGAAGAATGGCGGTTTGGGTCCGGCTTTCTCTACGGAACTGTTTAGAAAGCGCCAGAGCCATGCTAAACTGCGTTGAATCGCCTGATGGGGAAAGTATAGCTGAAAAACGGTCCAGCCGGCATTAAAGAGTGTCCAGCTGGCATAGCGGATGACAAGCTCGTCAATCAAGCGGAGCTCCTCGGGAACCGAAGTTAGTATATATAGTCCGTATATCGCTTGTTGTTCGCGGCTTGTCAGGCGCTTCAGTCGAGTCGCATGGATCGAATTATCTTCCGAGCGCAACAAGAGCAGGAGTTTTCGACTGTCTTCCAAACTCCCGGCACGTTCCGAAGGGAGGATATGGGCTTTCCGTATTTCGCCGAGCGCTTCAGCGAAACGGCCCGGAAATACCTTTGAATTCATCTTAATTCTCCGCCTTGTGTTGCAGGGAGAGCCGGTCGCGTGCACGGCTGTCGTCGGTTAAACGATTCATGGAATTCACGGTATCTCTGATTTCCGTTACGCTGTGAGAAAGGCGTAGACTCATTTCCGCCAGCCCTCTGTCGAAATCTTCGAGCGTGCTGTTCACTTGTGTTTGGATCTGATGACGAAAGCCTCCGACCGAATCGGCCAGGGCCGTATTCAATTCGTTGACGCTGGACGCCAGCACCATATTGGTTTGCTCCATGTTTTTGGCGGCTGCCATAATTTCGCTGCTGAGGATACGGTAATCCTGTACGGTTTTTGAATTTTCCAGGTTCGTGTCGCGAAGTAAATCATCGAGTCGACTGTTGATATCGGCCAGTTGCTTAAGAGAAGAAGCAGTGGACTCGGCAAACGAGTCCAGATTGATCCCCAGAGCATCTAAACGGTCGGCCAGTGTTTCTGCCGCACTGTTTTGAAGATCGATCAGCTTGCTGCCCGCTTCCGTAATCTGAGCGAGAACTTCGTTTAATGCCTGTCGCTCTGCCTGCCAGCCGTCTCTTTCGACGCGCAGACACTCGAGCGAGGTCGAAACGTCCTTCGAAACTAAATCCAGAGATTCCCGGTGCATAGTGAAGTCCCTTAATGACTCATTTACACGTTCCTGATTTTCCTCCATCATCGAGACATAGGTCAGGAGCTGCTTATTTACAGGTTCGAAGAGTGTATTTAATTGCGTCGTGAGTTGCTCGCTAAAAGAAGAAGCGAGTTCGGCCATTTTATTATCTTGCTGTCCGGCCAGGTCGCGGGCCAGATCGCTGATGGTTTGGCTGCTTCTGGTTAGAGAAGGCACGACATCGCGTTCTAACAGTTCTTCGAGATTTTGGCTGACGCCTGCGATGACTTCGCTTGCGACCAGATCCTTGGCGGATTCGCTGAGATTCTGGTTGTAGGTCACGAAACGTTCGACCAGAAGCGCACTGGCCGCCTCGTCGCTATAGACAGGTAAAATCAGCTTAAGACGTTCGAGAAGACGCTCGATGCGAAAGTCGATGTTCTCTCGATCTGCCTTGACCGCGGACTGAATCAAATAGGTTAAACTTAGCCCGAGCAGGAACGGAAAGAGAGAGGAAGCCAACATAAGTGGATTACTACCGGTCAGGAAGTTCTGACAAACAATCAATAAAATGGTCGCGATCAGTCCCGCCAGGCTTGGGGCCTGGAAGCTTATGCCGCCGAGTTTTCTGTAACTATCGGTATTCTTCGCCGCCACGGCCAGAGGAGCCGGATCGGGTACCCATTCGTTTTTATAGTCAGTACCGGCACGGCTTAACAAATCGTCGAAGGCTGCGATTAACTCCCGTCGTTCGCTGCGACGGAGCAAATAGCTGATTTGATCACGGTTATCCATCGTGCGATCTTTGATTTCGGCCAGACCGTCGTTGATGTCACGCAGCGTGATTTGATACTGATTGGCTTGACTCGTCTTCAGTACGAACAAAGAGATACCAAGACCGCCAATCAGGACGCTGGCCAGCAATAAGAGCAACCAGTAAAAATTAGGGCTGATGATGAGAGCTTGCGGTATTGTCATACGTACCTCCGATGTACAAAGAAGCTTCAGGTATCCTCAAGTCAGTATACTAAATCTTATTTACAATACCGTTACAGGGGCTTTAAATCAGCGGGCAAGCATCTGAAATGCTTCCTCCAGACTCTGAGAATCGTCGATGTTCAGGAACACCGCCTTCCGATCCACGCGCTTGGCAAGTCCGCATAGAGTCTTTCCGGGACCCAGCTCGATATAGCGTTTTACGCCTCGCTCTTTTAGGTTTGATATAGTCTTCGTCCATTGCACGGGGCTGACCATGTGGGAGGCCAGATAGTCCGGCATAGAGGAGAGGGCGGTCAATTCATCAGCGGAAATATTCGAGAAGAGCAAGTGGTCGCTTGACTTAAAGCGGATGTTGGCAGCATAGCCGGCCAATCGCTGCGCGGCTGACTGCATCAATTTTGTATGGAAGGCCCCGGAAACCTTTAGCCTGACTGCACGTTTTGCACCGCTTTCCAGAAAATGATTGGCTGCTTGTTCGCAGTCATCGGCATAACCGGCGATAACCAGCTGACCCGGACTGTTGAAGTTGGCAGGGAAGACCCTGTCGGAAAAGGGTGCTTTTTCCAGTTCTGAGACGATGAAATCGTCGTCCAAACCTAAAATCGCATACATAGCCCCGTTCGTCTCGGCCGCAGCCCGGCTCATCGCTTGCGAACGGCAGGCAATCAGATCGAGTGCAGCGTTGAAGTCAATCACTCCCGCGGCACAAAAAGCACTGTATTCGCCTAGTGAAAATCCTGCCATGGCCATTTTGCCGGGTACGAAAAAGCTGTTGGCATTACCCGTGAGTTCGATGAGAGCAGCATATGCGGCCATGCTGAGTGTGAAAGTAGCCAGCTGAGTATAACGCGTATCGGCCAGTGCTTCTTCATCCAGGTTGAGAAGATCAATCCCCAGCTGTGTAGATGCTGTTTCATAAATTTTCCCGGCGGCCGGGGAAGTACGCGATAAATCCCGACCCATGCCGACGTATTGTGCCCCTTGTCCGCTGAATAAAATCGCTGTCTCTATCATAGGATTCTCCTTGTTTCTATTTGTGAATCTTTTTGACGAATACTCTCCGGAACTTGACGGAGAGCGAATAAATGCTTAAACTATCAAATAGTTTGATCTTCAAAAGATTTGATAATCAAAAATATATCATCTCTAAGATAAACGAATGCCGTAAGCTTGTAAAGTTACAAGATTTCGCGCAAAGAGACAAAGAAACAGCATTTGAGGTAGAGAAGTGAAAATTGGAATCATAGGAAGCGGCAGCTATTTACCCGACCTTGTTATCAGGAACGATGATTTCGTCGAGATCGTGGATACATCCGACGAGTGGATTCGTACCCGCACCGGTATTCATAGCCGGCATATGTCCGCGGGCGAGAGCACCTGGTACATGGGCGCCAGAGCGGCCGAAGCGGCACTCGCGGATGCCGGCGTCGACGGATCCGAGGTGGATTTGATTCTCGGCACCACCGTAACACCGGATTATCTGACACCGAGTCTGAGTTGTCTCGTACAAGCGGAAATCGGTGCGATGAATGCATTTGCCATGGATATTAACGCGGCTTGCAGCGGTTTTGTATATGCCTTTGATATGGCTGCCCGATACCTTCTGGATCCCAAGATCAAATATGTCCTGATTGTCTCCTCCGAGAAGTTGACGGGTATCACCGACTTTAGCGATCGCGCGTCCTGTGTGCTCTTCGGTGATGCGGCCTCTGCGGTCCTCATGGGAAGAAACGACAGCGGCGAACTTCTGGCTTCCAAACTCGGAGCGGACGGCAGTGCGGGTGGGGTCCTGATGGCGGCCCATAAACTGACACCGCATCCCTGGTGGCCCGATGATGCAGCCACACGCTTTCCGGAGCGATTCTCTCAGGCTCCGGCAAGCTTGCGCATGGAGGGACGAGAGGTTTATCGTTTCGCCGTCAACGCCATGGCCGAAGCCCTACAAAAAGTTTTGGACGATGCCGGCCTGAAGGTTGACGATCTGGACTATGTGGTCCCTCATCAGGCAAACAACAGAATTCTCGAAGCAGCCGCCAAACGCCTGGGTCTAAGCATGGATAAGGTATACAGCGGTCTGGCGGAAACGGGGAATACCAGTTCGGCATCGATCGGTATCGGTCTGGATACCTGTAGAAAAGAAGGTCGTATCCGGGCAGGCAGTCTGGTTGCCATCTGTGGTTTCGGCGGTGGCCTGACTTACGGAGCCGCATTATTTCGACTATAGGAGAGAGATATGAGTTCAGTTAGTACAAATCAATCAGGGGAGCAAAAGAATCGACCGGTTGCAGTCATTACCGGAGCCTCGCGTGGTATCGGTAAAGCGATTGCCCTCCGTTTGGCAAAGGACGGCTTCGACCTCGTGATCAATTATCATGCGAACAAGGCTGCGGCCGAAAATACAGAAGCAGAAGCAAGGAAATTCGGAGCCGCTTGTATTTTGATTCAAGCGGATGCCGGCACGGAATCGGGAGCCAAAGTCATTATCGATGCGGCAGCTAGCTTGCCCGGATCCTTGGAATGTCTGATTAACAACGCAGGCATCAACCGCGACGGCTTGCTGCTGCGCATGAGTGCAGAGCAATTTAACGAGGTTATCCAAACGGATCTTTCCGGTCCTTTTTACATGATCAGAGAGGCCGCGAAAGTCATGATGAAAAAGCGTTACGGTCGCATCATCAATATAAGCTCGGTGGTCGGCTTGTACGGTAATGCCGGCCAGGCCAACTACGCAGCCGCCAAAGCCGGCCTGATCGGCTTGACAAAAACCGCGGCCAAAGAACTGGCAGCCAGAAATATCACATGTAACGCCGTTGCGCCGGGTTTTATCACCACCGATATGACTATGGCTTTATCCGAGGATATACAAGAAGCGATTCTGAGACAGATTGCCATGAAACGATTCGGCGGTGCCGAAGAAGTCGCGGCAGCGGTTTCGTTTCTGGCCTCAGGCGAAGCGGCATATATAACCGGTCAAACGTTGGAAGTTGCCGGCGGACTGGCGATGTGAGAGGGATAAGAGTATGTCAATGAAACGAGTTGTTATAACAGGTACGGGTTCCATAACTCCGATCGGATTAAATACCAATACGTTCTGGGAAAATTTAATCGCCGGTAAACACGGAATTCGACCGATTACGAAGTTTGATACAAGTCTGTATAAAGGAAAGCTGGCGGCAAGTATAGAGGATTTCGAGCCGCTCGACTATATGGACAGAAAAGAAGCCAGACGCATGGATCGCTTTACCCAGTTTGCCATCGCGGCGAGTGCCGAAGCCATGGAGCAGTCCGGGTTTAATGTTACGGCAGATAACTGCTGGGAAGTAGGCGTTATTATCGGCAGCGGTATCGGAGGTATCGATACCTTCCAAAGCGAAGTCATGAAACTCGCAGAAAAAGGGCCGCGCGGCGTATCGCCGCTGTTTATTCCCATGATGATCGGAAACATGGCTGCCGGTCGCGTATCCATGATTTACGGTGCCAAAGGAGCCAATATGGCGGTAACGACGGCTTGTGCTTCGGGAGCTCACGCGATCGGCGAAGCCTTTCGCAAGATTAAATACGGCGAACTTGTCGCCTGTCTGGCAGGTGGAACCGAAGCTACGATTAACGAAGTCGCTCTGGCCGGCTTTGGCAATATGACCGCACTTTCAAGTTCGGAAGACCCGGATCGTGCATCCATTCCCTTTGATAAGGAGAGGAACGGCTTTGTCATGGGAGAAGGCGCAGGAATCCTGATGCTCGAAGAGTACGAACATGCCAGGGCCAGGGGAGCCGCGATTATAGCCGAAATTGCCGGATACGGTACGACGGCAGATGCATACCATATAACATCGCCTGATCCGGAGGGGAGCGGTGCCGTTCGTGCCATGATTCAAGCGACGAAGGAAGCAGGTATAAAGCCGGAATCGATCGATTATATCAATGCTCACGGAACCGGCACTCCGATCAACGACGCTATGGAAACAGCGGCCATCCATCGATTCATGGACAGCTCGGATAAAAGACCTGCCGTGAGTTCGACTAAATCAATGACAGGACATCTTCTGGGTGCCGCAGGAGCCGTAGAAGCCATTGTCCTGGCAAAAGCCTGCAGCGAGAATCTGCTTCCCCCGACCATCGGGCTCAAAGTATCGGATCCGGATTGTGATCTGGATTATGTCAGCGAAGGCAGCAGGAAACAAGATGTATTCTATGCTCTCAGCAACTCGCTTGGTTTCGGCGGTCACAATGCCTGCCTGTGCATCAAGAAAGTAGAGGCTTAAACATGGAGACAAACGAGATCATTAAACTCATGGAAGCGATGAGCGAGACGGGTATCGATCTGCTGGAGTTATCGGTTGGTGCCAGCCAACTAAAACTAAAGCGTCATCCGAAATCAATGCCGTTTCAATCTGCCGATGCACAGACACTTGAATATCGACCGGTATTGGTTGATACCATCGCCTCGCAGGCAGAAGCAGAACCGATTGATCCTGCAAACGAGAACGGAGACAGTGTACCGATTTCGGAAGAGACGCCCGGGGCAATCGTCACCGCACCTGTCGTCGGTATCTTCTTTTCCGCACCGTCTCCGGACGCCCCGCCGTTCACGGAAGTCGGCAAAGAAGTGAAAAACGGAGATGTCGTGTGCATTATCGAGGCCATGAAACTTATGAACGAAGTCAGCAGTACCGCGTCGGGTAAGGTGCTCGAAGTATATGTGCAAAACGGTCAGAAGGTCCAGTACGGCGACCCTCTGTTTAGAATCGGGTAGGTGAATCATGTTAATGGATCAAGAAGCCATCAAAACCATCATCCCTCATCGCGATCCCTTTTTACTCGTCGATGAGATTCTGGAAATGGATGAGAATTCAGTGGTCGGTCTGAAGTATGTGACCGGCGAGGAATCGTTTTTTCAGGGACATTTTCCTCAGGAACCGGTTATGCCCGGGGTGCTGATCATCGAAGCGATCGCTCAGGCCGGTGCGGTTTGTATTCTTTCAAAAGCAGAATTCAAAGGCCGTATCGCCTATTTCGGAAAACTCGATAATGTCCGTTTTAAACACAAAGTAGTACCAGGAGATGTTTTGCGTCTCGAAATGACTTTGGATCGTATCCGCGGTTCGGTGGGCTTTGGCAGCGGTAAAGCATATATCGGCAGCGGCACCCTGGCCGCGTCGGCGGATATGGTCTTTGCGGTAGGTGAAAAAGAATAAGGGTTATCTGATCCAAAGCAGATAGAAACGAGCTGGATATGTTTCGAAAAGTATTAATTGCAAATCGCGGCGAAATTGCCGTAGCCGTTATCAGAGCCTGTCGAGACCTTGGCATTCGCTCGGTTGCCGTCTATTCGGAAGCCGACAAGGATGCTTTACATGTGCATCTGGCCGATGAAGCGGTTTGTATCGGGCCCGCCGATTCGCAGAGCAGTTATCTGAATCGCCAGGCTATCATATCCGCGGCAGTCATTACAGGCGCGGATGCGATCCATCCGGGCTTTGGTTTCCTCTCCGAGAATGTTAGCCTGGTTCGACTTTGCGAACAGTGTCATATCAAATTCATCGGTCCGACCAGTGAAGCGATGGCCTTGATGGGCGATAAAAACCAAGCCAGAAAAACGGCGGTCATGGCAGGAGTGCCGGTCATTCCGGGTTCGTCATCCTTGATAACGGATCTTAGCCAGGCCTTAACGACCGCACGCGAAATCGGTTATCCGGTCATCATCAAAGCAGCTAACGGCGGCGGTGGTCGCGGCATGCGAATCGTATATCAGGAAAAGGATTTAAATCATGCTTTTATGGCAGCCAGGGCGGAGGCGAAAGCAGCCTTCGGCGATCAAAGTGTTTACATGGAACGCTATATTCTGAATCCGCATCATGTGGAAATTCAGCTGCTGGCCGACGAGCATGGAAACGTAGTTCACCTGGGTGAAAGAGACTGTTCGATTCAGCGTCGCAATCAAAAGCTTCTCGAAGAATCTCCTTCACCGGTTGTGGATCGTAAACTGCGCGATAAAATGGGCGAACTGTCGGTCAGATTGGCCAAGGCAGTCGGCTATACCGGTGTCGGTACGATCGAGTATCTGGTGGACGAAGATAAAAACTTCTACTTCATGGAAATGAATACAAGAATCCAAGTTGAGCACCCCGTCACGGAAATGGTTACGCAAACCAACCTGATTCAAGAACAGATTCTGGTCGCATCGGGCAAAGTTCTTAGCCTCCAGCAGTCAAAACTGCGTGTCCAGGGGCATGCGATCGAATGTCGAATCAACGCCGAGGATCCGGTCCTTGGTTTCAGGCCGATGCCCGGCGAGATTTGTAACTTGATACTGCCTGGCGGTCACGGCGTTCGTGTGGATACGGCACTTTATCCCGGGTACATCGTACCTTCGGAGTATGATTCTCTTCTGGCCAAGGTGATCGTACATGCGCCAACGCGGACGGAAGCCATTCGCCGGATGCGCCGTGCTCTGACGGAGTTAACGATAGACGGCGTAGCGACCAATGTGGACTTCCACCTGGCACTCTTGCGACATCCGGACTTTATATCAGGAGATTACGATAACGGATTTCTGGAGAGATGCATGCCGCTCCTGATCGAGAAGCTGGCTTGAGAGGCGATTATGACTGATAGAATATTCGATAAGCTAAGGAAAAAAGTAGAAGGCGAAACTCAAATGGCCGATGCCCTGGCCTTGGGGCGCAGACGAAAAAGTCAAAAAAACGCAGCGAGCGAGGAACGGCCTTTTACCTATAAACAACCGATACCGGATGATCTTTGGGTACGTTGCCCCGAGTGCAAGGCGATCATGTATCGCGAGGACTTCGAACGTCTGCATAGCGTCTGTCAGCATTGCGGTCATCATTTCCGCATTCCGGCACGCGAGCGATTGCGTTTAATCGTTGATCCCGGCAGTTTCCGGGAAACGGATGAAAATCTAAAAAGTCTGAATCCACTGGAATACGATGGTTATCTCGAAAAACTGGAAAAGCTGAGAGAGAAAACGGGTCTAAACGATGCCGTTATATCCGGATATGCCGAGATAGAGGGGATGCCTTGTGCGGTTGCGGCCATGGACAGCCGCTTTATGATGGGATCCATGGGAAGTGTGGTCGGTGAGAAAATCACACGCCTCTTTGAAGGCGCATTGGCCAAAAAACTTCCGGTGCTTTTATTTACCGCTTCCGGCGGAGCCCGTATGCAGGAGGGGATCGTTTCCCTCATGCAAATGGCCAAAACATCTGCAGCCGTCAAGCGGCACGGCGATGCCGGCCTCCTCTACATATCCTTCATGACCGATCCTACGACCGGCGGTGTTACCGCAAGTTTCGCCAGTCTGGGAGACTTGATTATCTCCGAACCCGGTACGATCATCGGTTTTGCGGGAAGGCGTGTTATCGAAGGAACGATCGCCGAGACCCTTCCCGACAATTTTCAGCGTGCCGAGTTTTTGCTGGAGCACGGATTTCTGGATAAAATCGTAGCCAGAAGCGATGCTCGCGCTTACATTGCAGCTCTTCTGCGCTATCATGCGCCGAGCGCGAAACAAGCGAGAGATATTCCATCATATATAGGTCCGGAGCCGGTCAGACGATCCGGATCCGCCTGTCTCGAGCTCATCAGACAAAAAGGCAGACCGACGATTTTGGACTATCTGCCTTTAATTTTTGACGAGTACAGCGAGCTTCACGGCGACCGTTATTACGGAGACGATTCAGCTATATGGGGCGGCCTGGCTCTGATCGACGGTATTCCCGTAACCGTGATCGCGACCAGGAAGGGAAGAGATCTGGCCGAGAACAGTGATAGTAACTTCGGTATGCCGCATCCTGAAGGTTACCGAAAAGCTCTGCGACTGATGAAACAAGCCGAGAAGTTCGGTCGTCCGATTTTAACTCTGGTAGATACTCCGGGTGCTTACTGCGGCGTCGAAGACGAAGAGCGTTGTCAAGGCGAAGCGATCGCCCGAAATCTTATGGAAACGAGTGCTCTGAGTGTTCCGATTATCAGTTGCGTGATCGGCGAAGGCGGCAGCGGCGGCGCACTGGCGATCGCGGTATCGGATCGCCTGGCCATGCTGTCCAATGCGATCTATTCCGTGATATCGCCTCGGGGTTTTGCCTCTTTATTGTGGAAGGATCCCGCGCGTGAAAGCGAAGCGGCAGATGTAAGCCGCATCACCGCATTCGATCTTCGAGAACTAGGTATTTGTGACGAGATCATCGCAGAAGCAGGAGAAGGCGCACATGAAAGCAGTGAACAAACGGCAGCGGGAATCAAGGATTATTTCCTGAGATCGCTAAAAGACTTGCAAAATAAAAGTACCGAACGTATGCTACAGGAACGACATGATCGCTTCCGTACTATCGGATTCTATACCGGAGAGTAGCCATATGTATACCGATGAACTCGAAAATGCGGCGAAGTCAAGACAAACGGCTTCGCCTCTTGACTTACGGTCCTTATTGAATAAGTTTGATTGCGCTTTGGAGCAAGCCGACAGAGAGCCTGTAAATTCGGCGGTTTTTGAAGTCCTGAAGCAAATTCGCCGTAAACTGCGTTACTGGTTAAAAGAACCTGCCTCGGCGCCGGCTCTCCCGCTCCTGATAGCACTGGACGGAAGAGCGGCAGCGGGGAAGAGCAGCCTGGCGAAAGTCCTCGGCGAGCTTCTGGATCTGTCGGTCTTTCATATGGATGATTTTTATCTGACACCGGAGAGGAAGACAAAAGAACGTCTGGCCGAAGCCGGCGGAAATGTCGATCGCGAACGTTTCTTCTCTGACGTCTTATACCCTTTGACCAAGAGAAAAGCGTTTAGCTACCACGCCTTGATTCCTCATATCTGGACCATGAGTCCTGCACGAGACGTCGCTTTTACGGATATGGCGATTGTCGAAGGAGCATATACGTTACATCCTTTACTACGTTCTTTCTATCGCCCGGATCTGTCTTTTTTTGTGGATGTGGAGGCAGGAGATCAGATCCGCAGAATTAAGCGTCGTAACGGGGAGGCGTCTGCCATGATGTTTCAGACGAAATGGATCCCGCTGGAAGAAAATTATATCTACTCGACAAGACCTGATTTGTTCTGTGAAAAGATTGTGAAAGTTGATTTTTAGTTTACGTGTTTGATGAAAAGCACCGCGTTTCACAGCGGTGCTTTTTTTGTCCTTTCTCAAAGGGTAAAGAGATCGTTTAGTTTTTGGAAACGCAGATAGTTCGTAACATATGATCGTTCCAACTATCGTATCATTTAACATATCTTTGCTAAATATATATGTTTATGATTGAGACGTAGGCGTTAGATTCATGGTTATTGCTCAATAATAACGGGCTCTCGAGTCTTATCAGCTTAATAGGAGGTAAAAGATGAAAAGAATAGTAGCTGTCGCGACAGCTTTTTCCATGGCACTGTTTTTAGCAGCATGCCAAGGAGGCACGAGCGGCACAACAACAACAGCAGCACCGGGCGAAACGAGCGGTTCGCAACCGTCGGCCGATCCCATTACAGCAGAGATATCGGTTCAGGCCGAGGAAGGCTGGATGGATTATTATCAGGATGCCGTGGATCGTGTCCTCGAGAATAACCCGGATTCTACAATTAATCTGATTGAAGTAGGCGCATTCGATCACCTCGACACCATCGACAATACCGATGCTCTAAACGAGGATGTGGCCGATCTCTTCGCGATACCGGCAGATCGTCTATACGGACTGCACAGTAATGATATTCTGATGCCTGTGGATTCCAAGGCACTGGCGGAAAAACTCGGCGGCTGGGATGATTTTGATGCCGGTTTAGGTGGAAACTTCATGATCGACGGGGAGTATTTTGCCTTTCCTTATAACATCGAAACCTTGATTCTTTTCGCCAATACGGCGAATGCCGAAGCAGCGAATATTGATTTATCGAAACCGGTCGAACTCCTGGACTATGAAAACAACGAAGTCCTTTTGCCCCTTTTCGATGCCTGGTACGGCGTAGCCGCAACCAACTCGACAGAAATCGAGCTGCTCGGTATGAATGACGACGGTACGCTTTTCTCCGATATGACAATGGATTGGGCTGATTTACCTGCTGATAAAAAGGAAACCATCGAAGGTATCTTTACTTACTGGCAACAGAACTTTAACGCCAACACCGCTTTGTTTGATAATGATGCGGGCTGGGGCTATGTCGACGGTGCGTTCACGACCGGTTCCGGATCGTCCGTGTTGAGACTCGGCGGTCCCTGGGACACCGGAGCAATCTCCACTCAGGCAGGCGACGGAAATCTCGAAATTCTGCCGATCGATCAACTGACGATCAACGGTCATGCTCTGAGTCACTGGAAGGGCGGCTGGGGCCTGGCACTTAACTCGCGTATTGAAGGCGACGAAGACAAGATCGCATTGGCCGAAGCGCTGATAGCCGAAATCGTGAATCCGGAATATGCCGTCGATCTGTTTAAGACAACGGGCAAGATCCTGGAGAATGTGCCGGCTGAGGACTATGCCGCATCCGATCTCTCTGATACGGATAAAGCGGTCATCGATGCTGTTATTAAGTCTTATGCCGATGCACCGGCTCGTCCGCTCTTCCAGGAATGGGGAAAAGTCTGGGATACCTGGAAAAATGCAGTCCTCTCCTGGAATACGGTTGAACCTGCCAGCGCCGAAGCTGCTTACGGGGAATTAAAAGCCGCATTCGAAGCGATGCTTAACAGCTGATCCGAAAAGCGATCTTCACCGATGAGATGCCGGCGGAGCTCATATCCTTTTGACTGACCAAGAGGCCCTCTGTGACGGATACGCCATCCTCACATTGGGCCTTTCCACAAGGAGAAAAGATGCAACAAACACATAGCCTGGATCAGAAGAAATTAAGACGTATATTGATGACGCTGGGTTTGCTCTTGACTTTACTATCATTGGAAGCGCTTTTCATGGCAAAGGATAAGCAGTTATGGCAGCAATGGCAGGCCGGAGCCGGAGCGGGGCTAAACGAAGCCGATTACAGGTTGCTTATTGTTTTCTCGTACGGCAGAGCCGTGCTTATACCATCGATTTACGGTCTATATGTTTTTATTGCGGACAGAAAATTAGGTATGACCCGACTCGGAGTCAGTTTATGGACCTTACTCCTGGCGGCAAACTGGATTATGTATCTGATCCGTTTTGATTTTGATTCGCTTTTTTATTATCCGATTGCAGTGCTTTTGCTGCTATTGCAGATCCGGAATCGAAAGCTGCTGGAATGACATTTGCTAAAGGTAGGATTATATGGCATATCAAAAAGTATTGATTGATGATCTGGCCAAGACATATCCGCGTAAGGATTTGTATATCGCCGATCTGATCGAAGCTCGCGAAAACGGAGATCTGAAACGACTAAGCGAACTAAAGAAGAAGAGAGATCAACACCCTTATAATGTTCGCCTCGATGCGTTTCGCAGGGACGAAAGTAAATTTCGCAGCGAGCTTCGGCGCGAGGCAAGAGCTTACCGGCACGGCTTGAAAGGCCGTGATTCAAAGGAGAAAGGTCTGGCAAGCGATATTTATATTGCGGAAAAGAAAGTGAAGTTCTATGAAGCATATATCGATCTTCATTATGACGCAGAATATGAGTATCGTCAGTCTCTGGTTCGTATTTCAAGACAAGCAGAACTTCTGCGTCATTATCGGGATCTGAAGCGCCGCGACGACGAAGCGAAAGCGATGGTTGCGGCTGTTGATCCGGCCGATGACAAAGAGAAAAAGACCGAAGTAAATAAAACGCTAAAAACTCTTCGCAGCGAAATCGCACAGAATCAAAAGTCATCCCGGATGAAGTATCAAGCCGGTATGATTTCCCGACAAGCGGTCGCGGGCTCGAAGAAAGAAGGCGAAAAGCGTTATCAGGCTGCCAGGAGAAGTCTTGTCTACAGTACGCCTAAACTTGCGAAACAGGATTTACGAAACAGCATTCGTCATGAAATGACCGTCGGCATGAAAGACAGAGAAAAAGTCATCGACGCCGAACTGTCATCTGTTCGCCGGACCGTACCGGAAGAAAGCAGACAGCGTTATGTCTGGAAATCTTTTTTCTCGATCGTTATTCCCGGCTTGGGTCAACTGCTTCTGGGGCAGTATATCAAGGCATTGTTGTTTTTCCTGGGCACCTTGTTTATCTATCTTGTTGCCGTCCCGTATGCTCTGGGCTATGGAAACTATCAAGGCGAGGGCATCGCCGGACTGATATCACTGGCCCAAGGCGGACTGAGAGTGGAGCGGTCCCTGATCTTTATGATCGAAGGAGTACTGGCTTTATTGCTTTGTCTCTTTGCACTTGTGATTATTATCCTTTCGTTTCGTGACGCGCGAAAAACAGAAAAAGAAATGCTTCTGGGCATCCGGCCTCAGGCCTGGACCGAAACTACCGCCACGATCGAACGGGAAGGTTTTCCATTTCTGGTTACCATACCCACCTATGTGCTTGTGGCCCTGATCATCGGTGTACCGATTATCACCACGATTCTGCTTAGTTTCACCAATATGGATCCTGATCATCAGAGTAAGTTTACCTGGATCGGTTTGTCGAACTATCGCATCATAGCACTCGGAGAAGGCCTGGCAGGATCTGTTTTCTGGCGCATTCTGACCTGGACGATCGTCTGGACGCTGTCGGCATCCAGTCTGCAGATCGTCATCGGTATGACTCTTGCTTTTCTGACGAATAATCCGAGACTGAAAGGAAGACGTTTCTACCGAACAGTTTTTATCCTGCCCTGGGCGGTTCCGGCTTTTATTACCATCATTTTCTTCTCTTTGATGCTGGCTCCCGACGGCATGCTGACGGATATCATCAGCAATATTTTTGGCTCGGGGCAAAGGATAAACGTCAAACACAGTCCGACTTTGACTCGTATTGCGTTAATCCTGATTCAGGGCTGGTGCGGGAGTGCATACATTTTCCTATTAACCACAGGTACCTTGCAGGCCATCCCCGGGGATTTATTCGAAGCGGCAGAAATCGACGGTGCCACGGCCTGGCAGCGTTTACGGAGAATTACCTTACCGATGATCCTCTTCCAGACGGCTCCTTTGCTTGTGGGACAGTATACTTTCAATTTCAACAACTTCACGATTATCGATATTTTCAACGGAGGCGGCCCCTTCCAACCGAGTAAATACGGGAATCTGGCCGGCTCGAGCGACCTTTTGATTTCTTACATCTTTAAACTGACGGTAACCAATCAGTATCAGGCACTTGGTGCCGCGATTTCGATCATTATCTCGATCGCTTTAATCGTCGTGGCTTTTATGGGTTATCGTCAGACAGCGGCTTTTAAGGAGATGTAGCATGAAGAGACGTGATAAGAAAAGCGGAAAACAAGATCTTTATCTCTCCGACAAGCAACCGTTGACGACGATGGGGAAAGTTGGTTTGGCTCTGACTTATATCTTCTTAAGTCTCTATGCCATTAATGTCATCTGGCCGATCGCGCAGATTGTCATCAGTTCGTTTAACGGCGACCAGCAACAGTATATCCGTCTGGGCGATACCTATACCTTCTCGCTGAGGCATTTCGACTTTTTATTTAACGAGACGCATTTCTTCCTCTGGCTCAGAAATACGATATTTATCTCGCTGGCATCAACCCTGGTAACAATCGTGATTGTTTCCTTTACGGGTTATGCATACTCGAGATTTCGTTTTACCGGGCGAAAAGCATCGCTTCTGACGATCATGCTGATCCAGGTCATCCCGACCTTCGCGGGAATAACGGCTTACTTCACGCTGCATTCGATCATCAGCAGCATCGTTCCGGCATTTTCCCGACAAATGATGCTGGTGGCGATTTACGCCGGCGGAGGGATCGCGACAAACACTTTTATTATGAAGGGTTACATCGACTCGATCTCCGCGGAACTCGACGAGGCCGCCAGAATCGACGGCTGTTCGAACCTCAGTGTCTATCGCATGATTATTTTACCGATTGTCAGACCTATGCTCGCCATTGTTGCCTTGTGGTCTTTTATCGGTCCGTTCACCGATTACATGCTTCCAAAAGTTTTATTGACCACGCCGAGAGACTATACGATGGCAACGGGTCTCTTCAGTCTGGTAAATGATGCCCGTAACATGAATCAGCCTGCTTTTGCCGCGGGAAGCTTAATTACGGCTATCCCGATCGTTATTCTCTTTATGTTGCTTCAAAATCAACTGGTTTCGGGCCTGGCTGCCGGTTCGGTGAAAGGGTAAAGGAGTTATATATGAAAGTATCACTACATAACGTTGGTAAAAAATACGAAGGCCGTGAAGCATTTACGATCCGCAACATCGACCTGGAAATCGAAGACAAAGATTTCTGCGTTATTCTGGGGCCTTCCGGTTGCGGCAAGTCAACCCTGCTTCGCATGATAGCGGGACTAAACTCCATAACGGAAGGAGAGCTTCGTTTCGACGATCGGGTCGTCAATAAAGTCGCTCCGAAAGACAGGGATATCGCCATGGTCTTTCAATCATATGCGCTTTATCCGCATATGACCGTATATGACAACATCGCTTTTTCTCTGAAGATGAGAAAAGAAAGAAAAGCACTGATTCACGAACGGGTTCTAGAAGCAGCGAAGACTCTTCAATTGGAAGATTACTTGTATTCCAGACCTTCTGACATATCCGGCGGTCAGCGCCAGCGAGTCGCTCTGGGCAGGGCGATGGTCAGACGTCCGAAGGTCTTTTTGATGGATGAGCCTTTATCAAATCTGGATGCCAAACTTCGCGAGCACATGCGGGTCGAACTGGTTCGTTTGCATAAACAACTGGATACCACTTCGATTTACGTGACTCATGACCAGACGGAAGCGATGACCATGGCGACGAAAATCGTCTTGTTAAATGACGGTCAGATTCAGCAGGTCGGACCTCCTTCGGATTTCTACAATAAACCGGCTAATCTGTTTGTGGCGCGCTTTATCGGCTCACCCACGATGAATATTATCCGGGGTGAAATAACGAACGGGATCTTTATCTCGGATAACAAACTCGTTCAAGTAGGTATAACAACCGGAGATCTGGCGAAAACTCGTGCTTTCGAAGGTAAGAAAGTCATTATCGGCGTTCGCTCCGAGCGCTTCTTAAGTGCTCATGATAATCTCTTGAATATGCATACGTTTAGCAGCTACATCGATGTCATCGAGAATCTTGGTAAGGAGCAGTCGCTTTTCGTTAAGCTTGATGACGATAGCGAGCTTGTCATGACCATGCCCGGACATTATCATTTTGAGTCGGGGGAACGACAGCGTTTCGCCATCGACCCGGAAGCAATCCATATATTTGATGCGGAAAGCGGACTTCGTCTGAATTGATCAATAGAAAAACCGGTTCGTATGAATCTTCGCTAAGGCATACGAGCCGGTTTATTTTATTCCTTGGTTAATTAGTCGTTGATCGAAACGAGTTCGATGTCCTTATTGCGTTCGAGCGCCCAGGTGATGGCCCAATCGGACTCGAACAAGAGAACAGGATCTTCGCGGTGGTCGATAACACGAAGCGTTGTAGAGGTTAAATTGAGATTCTCCATATCCTCCGCCACGGCAAAAGGCTTGTTCTTCAAACGCAGCCATCTGGCCGAGCGGTAGTTTAGCTGCTGAATCCGGATGTCAACCTTGTACTCGGACTTCAGGCGCTGTTCCAGAACATCAAACTGCAGAACACCGACTACACCGACGATAAAGGTCTCGGTACCGATTTCGGGCTGCTTGTACATCTGAATCGTACCTTCCTGAGCCAGCTGTTCCATACCCTTAAGGAATTGCTTGCGCTTCATGGAGTCTTTGGCGCTTATTCTGGCAAAGTGCTCGGGCGGGAAGACAGGGATACCTTCGAAAACGACGTTTTGATTGCCTTCAACCAGGGAGTCGCCGATACGGTACAGCCCCGGATCGAAGACACCGATGATATCGCCGGCATAAGCTTCCTCGACAACCTTGTGATCCTGCGCCATAAACTGCTGTGGTTGCTGCAAACGGATATTGCGATTTTCGCGCACGAGCTTTACTTCAAGATTCTTCTCGTAGGCACCGGAGCAGATACGAATAAACGCCAGTCGATCGCGGTGATCCGGGTTCATGTTTGCCTGGATCTTAAAGACGAAGCCGCTGAAAAATTCATCCGTCGCATCGACGCGACCTGTTTTGGTCTCTCTGGCGGAAGGCGGAGGTGCCATCTTCAAAAAGGCATGTAAAAAGGTTTCCACGCCGAAATTTGTCAGAGCCGAGCCGAAGAATAGCGGTGTCAATTCGCCGCGGGAGACGCGGTCCATGTCGAATTCTTCACCTGCGATGTCCAGCATCTCGATGTCTTCCTTCAGCTTTTCGAGATCTTCGTCCGAACCGATCAGGCGGGCCAGATCCGGATCGTTGATATCCTTGAAACTGGCGCTGACCTGTTTTGAACCGTGACTCGATGTCTTGGAATCGAAAAGTTCGACCTTCGAGGTACGGCGGTTATAGATGCCTTTGAAGTCGCCATGGGTTCCGATCGGCCAGTTCATCGGGTAGGAGAAAATCCCCAGAACCTTCTCCAGTTCATCCATTAATTCGAACGGAGGCAGGGCCGCCCGGTCCATCTTATTGATAAACGTGAAGATCGGAATGCCGCGCATGCGACAAACCTGGAAGAGTTTAATCGTTTGTGGCTCGACGCCTTTGGCACCGTCAAGAAGCATGACGGCGGCATCGGCGGCGACCAGTGTTCGATAGGTATCTTCCGAAAAATCCTGATGTCCCGGAGTGTCCAGGATGTTCACGCAGTAACCGTCGTAATCAAACTGCAGGACCGAACTGCTGACCGAAATACCACGCTGCTTTTCAATTTCCATCCAGTCGGACGTGGCATGACGGTTAGACTTTCGGGACTTAACGGATCCGGCCAGGTGGATGGCGCCTCCATATAACAGGAGCTTTTCCGTGATGGTTGTTTTACCGGCATCCGGATGTGAAATGATGGCAAAGGTCCGACGCCGTTTCACTTCTTTTTCTATCTTGGCTGCTTTATTGCTCATGTATGCTATATTTCCTTTTCTGACTCTAAATGCTTGATATCAGTAGATTTCTTACGAAATTCAAAGCTGCTGCCGGTGTGTTTAACAAACCGTTCTTCTCAGTGAACCGGTTAAACTCTTCGTATTGATCCGTTCGCAGCCGCACATCAAAACTCATAGCCAGATGATCAAGCAGGAGTTTATTTTCTTCCTCGAAAGGCAAACGCAGATGACAAACTGAAGGGAAGGACCCGATAAGGGCCTCCGAAGCGGTATTCGCGATCGACAGAAGCACTTTACGATCAAATAGTTTACCATTTATCATCGCTTTACGCGATATGTCATGCAGGAGATAAATCAGTACTTTGTCGGATTTTCTACTCATAATCTGTCTGAGTGTCCTGATATAAGCCTGATCGTAATCTGTTTCGGCTTCCGGATATACATTGTCAATGACAAGTACCGATCGTTTGGGCGAAATTTCGAGTCGTTCGAATAGCCCGATGACCTGTGTACTATCCGTGGTCTTCAGATAAACGAAATTAAGCTTGTCGTCGGCGTGACGTTCGGCCAGGTCCCGAATGATACTGTGTTTTCCCACACCGACGACTCCGGTGATTATGGTATCGGCTGCATATCCTCCGCGGGCGAAATCTTCGGTTTGCTCCCTTAAATCGGTAAAGCAGCCATGATAATCCAGTAAAGCAGGCCTGTATAGCGAAGACGACTCAACTACCGGCTCCAGTCCGTTACTCGTGAGCCTTAAACTGCGATATCCGGCCAGAATTCCGTTTCCGCAAGCATGATGGAAACGAAAAAGTTCCGGGAGCATCCCCGACCAGGAACCGTTCTCATTCACGCTCCGGACGAAGCTGTCCAGAATATCTCCATATGCGTGAAGTTCGTTATGCGAAATTCTGGTATTTTCCTGATTATGCCACACGGCCAAACGGGATATACGTTCCGACAGATCACTGCGTTTCTGGTCTCCGGCTTTCAGATTCATGAGCTTTTTAACTTGTAAGGAGGAGACACCCGCCAGCTGCTGCAGCACATCGAGATCGGCCGCCGCCATTTCGCTGAGTGCGGACGTGGCCATCGGATGCCTCGCTGCCTCGTGCTCCGCGAGCAATTTATTCAATGCGTGCTCTGTCAGAAGAATCCGGCGGACTATTATTCTGCTTAAACTGCCGTCTATATCGGCATTCATAACCAAGGTTAGCAATCGCGTATATTCAACCATGTTATCTTCCACGGCGACTCCGGGCCGTGCGAGTCCGGAGAGAAAAGAACGTAATTGACGAATGACATCACTTTCGGTGACATTTTTATATACAGTTAGACACGACAGGGCATGTTCGAGTTTAAATATAGCTTTAACTTCTGCTAAGTCGGAATAAGACATTTATATTAGACCTCCGCGTGCGTATTTGCATTGGGTTTCCACTACAACGTATAATAATAGAATACTACATACAGGGGAGGTTTCCATGTCAGGTCATTCTAAATGGAGCACGATTAAAAGAAAAAAAGGTGCGATCGATCAGGCCAGAGCTAAGATATTTACGAAATTGGGTCGCGAGATCCAGGTTGCTGTTAAGCACGGTGGTCCTGACCCGGCTTCCAACCCTCGTTTGAAGGACGTTATTGCGAAGGCGAAGTCCAACAACATGCCCAATGACAATATCAACCGCAGCATTGCCAAGGCTTCCGGTGCCAGCGCCGATGAAAATTTCGAGGAAATCACTTACGAGGGCTACGGCCCGAACGGTGTTGCCGTTATAGTACGCGCGCTGACGGATAACAAGAATCGCACGGCCGGCGAAGTTCGCCATGCATTCGATAAAAACGGCGGCAATCTCGGTACGACAGGCAGTGTTTCCTTTATGTTTGAAGATAAGGGCAGCATTCTCGTATTAAAAGAGAATATCGAAGACGAAGATCAGTTCATGATGGACGCACTGGAGGCAGGAGCCGACGACGTACTGAACGAAGACGAGTACACGTTGGTTTACACAAGACCGGAAGATTTTGAAAGCGCGAAAAATGCACTCGAAGCAGCCGGTTATGTCCTGGAGGAAGCGGTCGTCGAACCGGTCCCGAATACCTGGGTGACAGTCGATTCTCCCGAGGTAAGAATCAGCTTGCGTAAGATGATTGATATGCTGGAAGACAGTGACGACGTTCAGGATATCTTCCATAACTGGGAGAACGAAGAAGAGTAAGTGGTGAGGTAATGGCCAAACTCTTAGACTGGATCTGGAGTCGGCGTAAGCACGAAGACGAAGGAGAAATCGAGAAGCCGGATCCGAAAGGAGAACTGGCTTCTTTACGTGCGCGTCTGGACGAGCGCCCTGCCGACCGCCTGCCTCCGAATACGCCTTTAGGGCGTTTGCAGATGGCAGCTCGGGAATTCCAAGCGGTAGACGAAGAAGTACAGATCGCCGAGATGAAAGAACGCCTTTCGAAGATCACGGTTGTCGCTTTCGTCGGTCCTTCGGGCACAGGCAAGAGCACCCAGGCGATTCGTGTCTCCAGAGAGTTTTCGATTCATTATCTTATTGACGACGGTCTTTTGATTCATGGTACCTCGATCGTTACGGGAAGCTCGGCTAAACGATCGGCCACGAAGATTGACTCGGTGAGACGGGCTTTGTTCATGGAAGAAACCCGCGCACAAACCATGCGCAGAGCTTTAGCCGAACATCAACCCACCACCTTGATGATTTTGGGGACAAGTGATTCGATGCTCGACCGGATCTGCGATAATCTTTGGCTGCAGCGGCCGTCCATGCTGATCAGAATCGAAGATGTCACATCGGAAGAGGAGCGACAGCTGGCGAAAGTTACGCGTATGACTCAAGGCCAGCATACGATTCCTGTACCCAGCATGGAAATAAAACATGAGTTCAGCGGATATTTTCAGGACTATCTGAGTCGTATCCGGAGGATTTCAGGGCGTGACCGAGGCCAGGCGGGAAATGTAGGAGAAGCGGAACGAACCGTTGTCAGACCTACTTTCTCTAGTCTGGGCCATTACAGCATTTCGGACGAAGCCATGAAAAACCTGATCGCTTATATCGCCGGCGAGGTTGAAGGCGTGGCAGCTTTGACTCGTTGCGAACTTGATAAGCAGGTATACGGACTTGTCATTTCGCTCGAGCTTGCCCTTTATTATGCTTATGCCGCCAAAGACGTGCTCCGGGAGGTCCAGGAGGCCTTGGCCGAAAAACTCGAGACTTACACATCTATAAATATTTTGTCTGTGAATGTGCGTGCGGTCAGAGTCGTACATCGTCCGCGACTAGAAGTAACAAATAGTCCGGTGAGCGGTACATTATAAGGTAAATCTGCTAGACTGAGTCTCAGGCTATTTACTAGTGAAAGAGGAACTTATGGCTACTAAAGAGAAAATATACACGATTCCTGTAAACGATGCCTTCCACTCGGATGTGGATTGTCCTTTATGCTGGCTGGCCGACAGGGCAGATAAAGAAATGCTGGAATACTATTTGGGGCCGTCGCTGATGGAGCCGGATGTTCGGCAGCAAACAAACGAACATGGATTCTGTGCGCCTCACCTCACTAATCTATATAACAGTCAGAAGAATCGTCTGGGCTTGGGCTTGATGATGCATACGCATCTGAAGGAAAATGTTCCCGCACTAAATCGATCGCTGCAGTCTGTCATACCTTCAGAGAAGAAGAGTCTTTTTGGATACAGATCCAAGGAGAACTATAAAGATAAGCTGGCGGAGCTCGCCGGAGAAATTCGTGCGCAAGTCACGGACTGTGTGATTTGCGATCGTATACAATTTACACTGGATCGCTATCTTGATGTAATTTTCTGGCAGTTTTTCAATGACGAAGACTTCCGGAGTGCTTTTCAGTCGAAAGATGGTTTTTGCAGACCGCATATCGCCACTCTTCTCGAAGGAGCCGCCAAGTACCTGAATCAGCAGGAAGCTGCCGTATTTCTGTCGGTTCTCGCCGAGCAGCAATCGGCTATGGCCGCACAATTGATAGATGATGTGGAGTGGTTTACTCTGAAATTCGATTATCGCAATAAAGATAAGCCCTGGGGGCGCAGTAAAGACGCGTTAAGTCGCGCGATCAAGCGTTTGGAAGGAGATGTGGATCTAAGCTGACCGAGCTGACGGATCAATGAGAATGAAGAAGAAATTGTGGCAACAGACAAGACGGAAACGCATCCATGCGAGCAGAAGCGGAAAAGGCGAGATCGATCCTTTGTCGTCTGTTCTTGTAACCCGGCTTCGTTATGACAGTCAAAGCGAAAACGATGGCCTTCCTTTGCCTTCGGAACTAAAACTCCATGCAGACGACCATAAGGGTGACTATACCCTTCTTGTGGGATCCGAATCAATGGGCAGAGACGACATAGAGCTTGGCCGTGATTTGATGCGCAAGTTTTTTCGAGCTCTTTTACATCAGTCGCAGCTGCCTTTGCATATTGTTTTCTTAAACAGCGGAGCTCTGCTGGTAAAAGAAGGCAGTGCGATCAACCGCCAACTTGCGGCCCTGAAGGAAATGGGCTGTGCTTTACATGTAGATCAGACTTCGTTGACACACTATGAAATAACCGTGGAAACTTGTCTGGCAACACCGATCAATTCGATTGGACTGGCTCAGCTGATGGTCGAGAGTGCCAAGGTTATCACGCTGCCTTAGGCTTCGTATAATTTTAAGTAAAATCATGGTATGATATTTCCAATAATGCAAAAGGGGATAATAATGGAGGGAGAAACCTTGGAGGGGATAACCTTACTTGAGGTTGAATTAACGATGTATCGAAAGGGCTCGGTCAAAGTTCAGTTTGACCTGGCTCATGGTTTGTTGCGCTGGCGTGAGTCCAATCGCTGGAATCGCAATTTTACCCGTTCCCTCAACGAAACAGATACTGAACAGCTCCTGCGAATGCTGGAAATTTGTCATATCTGTTCCTGGCAGGCTTATTATCCGGATGCCGAGAGCGTTCAGGCGAACAGCATATATCACCAGAGCTGGACTCTTTCGATTTATACCTCGGATGTCGAACCCAGTTTACACCTTGAAGGTAAAGATGCTTATCCGCCTGAATTTACACTCATGACTAATATGTTGACCCGAATCTTACGCCAACCGTTTAAGGTCCTCGATTAAGGACCTAGACATAATGAATTTTGATTTCGGATTGCGGCTTGACGGCCGCTTTATTTGATTGCAGATTATCGTATTCCGTACGAAGGATCTTAGCCAATTCTTCCGAGCCGGTTACAGGTTCGGAAAAACTCATCGCTGCCTGTGCCTCGTCTCCGATTTGATGGTAATCGGATCCTGCAGTTCCCAGAAGATGATTCTCCTTGGCAAAGCTAAACGCCAGATCATTGCGGCTGTCATGGCGGGGATTCATATTGAAGGTTTCCACACCATGGAGTAAGGCCGGAGAGATCACTTTCATATTTTTTCTAAAGGGGTGGGCCTGGACGAAGATCCAGCCTAGCTCGTCGGCCAGAAGCCGAAACTTCTCCGGCGAATATTTGTACAGTTCGGGATATTGGATGAGCTGTTCCCTGTTGACGCCGTAAACCAGATAATCGTTCCAGCTCTCGTTAAAACGTATTTCCATCCCCGGTAAGACATGAAAGTCATCCTTACTGACGGCGCGGCGGGCGGCTTCGTATCCGCGAAGGTAATGATCGACTTTACCGGCCCAGCTGCTTTCGGGCATAGCTTCAAATCCGTCTTCAAAGTAGTGATTGGTTACGACAAGGCCCGTATAACCGATCTCTTCGTATGTGGCAACGATGGTCGCGGCAGGTACTTTCGCGCACCAGCCGAACTCGCCGGTGTGAAGATGCATTTCGTAGGCATGGCGTTTACTGTCATGCAGCTTCCTGATATCGATTTGCCGCGCTTTTTCTTCTGTCATAAAGATATCTCCAGTCTGTTTGATTAGCTTTTCTCACTATTATAGAACAGATTGCCGCTATTTTCGTGATAACATGAGTTGTGAACATATGTAAAGTCCTGAGCTTTAGTCATAATTCAATTGATTCCGGTCTTATGTTATAATTAATTCTTAAGAGGATGGTGATATATCGTGGCTACGCAAATAATTAATATTGAAGAAAATTACCCGACTGTTGAAGAAGCGATGAATCGTCTTCGTCTGGAAATTTCAACCTTGAGACGAATTGGTGTTAAGTCCGTAAAAGTGATTCACGGCTATGGTTCAAGCGGTACAGGCGGTGCTATTCGAAGCGCTAGTCGTCAATATCTGAAGAAAATGCAGATGGACAAGCGTATCAAGGCGCTTTGTATTGGAGAGCATTTCGGCCCTTTTGAGAAGGACGGCCGGGATATACTTTTATTGGATAAGTCTTTCCGTTCGGATCCCGACTGGGCGAGAAAGAACGATGGAATTACATTGATCGTATTGTAATCAAGGTTGAGGGGATTTGTATGAGTAAATTAAGCTGGGATGAATTCAATCAGCTTTGTAACAATTGTACAGCCTGTGGCTTATCGGAAACACGTACGCAAGCGGTAGTTTGGAGAGGAGCCGTTCAGGCTCCTTTATTATTGATCGGAGAGGGGCCGGGTGCCAACGAGGATCTTGAGGGCAAGCCCTTCGTGGGCCGTTCGGGTAAACTTCTGGATCAACTGCTCGATGCGCAGGGAATCGACGCTAAGCATTACCACATCATGAATATGGTTAAGTGCCGTCCGCCGGGGAATCGAAAACCAACCGAGGAAGAAGTTCGTGCCTGTAAACCGCTTTTACGTCAGCAGTTTCTCTTCGCCGGACCAAGCGTTATCGTTTTACTGGGCTCTACCGCTTATAATTATTTTACGGGAGATAAGACCGGAATTAGTAAGGCTCGCGGTATCTGGCAAGAAAGCAACGGCTATTGGATAATGCCTACCTTTCATCCGGCCTACATTCTAAGAGATCCGAGACAAAAAGAAACATTTTTCTCGGATTTGGAGAAAGTACGCTTGAAGCTGGAAGAGTTAAAACTTCTTCCTCCGCTGATGGCCTGAGCCGGGCGGGTGAAACCTGCCGGGCCGCTATTGAAACGATACGGAGCGACAGACTTATGAATCTTATGTCGTTTGAACGAATGAAAAATAAGACTGGACAAAGACCGGTATTCATACGCCTGGCGGCGTTATTGATGCTGGTCTTTTTCTCTATCGCCCTTCTATTTCCGATGGATCGCTTGAAGACTGAAGCTGTCCCGCTTTATGCCGCCGGAGACAAACGGCTTTATCTTGACGGAAAAGCAGTTCCCGATGAGGTCCGCTACGACTTAACGCATTATCGCCAGCAGGATCCGGCTTGGGGTGAAGAGATCATGTATCCGTTTAACGGTTCGATCGCTCTTTATGGTTGTGCTGTAACATCGCTTGCCATGACGGCCGAGCATTACGGCATCTACTTGAATCCTTCGGAAATGAATCGCAGGCTGGATCAATATGCTGCTCCACTCGAGTGGGAAGCCTTTAGCGCTGCCGAACATTTAACGATTAAACGAAAAGACAGTATTCTGGATGCCCGGACACAGTTACTGGACCGGACTTATGTAAAGCACGAAACGATTCGCGAACTGGCTGCCGGGAATCCCGTCATACTCGGTATCGAGCATAACGGGCATCACACCACGCATTTTGTCGTGGCGAACGCTTATCGTTATGAAAACGGCGAATATGTCGTGGAAATTCTTGACCCCAGTTACAATAACGATTATCAGACGATCGATGACATCGATCCGGCATGGGAGTATATGAGACTCCTCGTGATCAGCGAGTAGAAAGGCTTCTTATGTCCGGTAAATCATCTTCGCCCGGTTTAAATAGACTGCTCTATATTCTGCTGTCACTCGTAGCGCTTTTCATTCTTCTTTTGCTTTTATTTAGACTGGATAGATTGCCTTTGGGACCCTCTGTTTCGACCGGCGGCAACGCTACGGTTTCCGGCGAAAGCAGCCATGTATCCGTACCGGGTTCGCTGTCAAATAACGAGACCGGTACCGGTACCGATCCGCAGTTAGCCGATCCGGACGGCCTTTCCTTCACTGCGCCGATTCCTCTTACAATAGAGAGGATGGAAAAGCTTGCTTTACCGGAAGAATATGCCGATGGAGGTGTAAAGCTGCTACGAATTTTATCCGACGGACGCTTAATTCTGCAGACACCAAAGCGCCTTTCGATTGTCGATCCCGCCGATATGAGCGAGACCGTAATCAAAACAGCAGACTTCGGCTTACAAGCCGTGGCAAATGACCGTTATATTGTTTTCGGCATAGGCGGTGATGAAGTATTTACACAGTGGCTTTATGTGATTTCGAGCGGCGATGTCTCTGTTATCCTGGAGGATGACGGAGGTTATTTTGGCTTCGAAATCGACGAGAAAGATCATTTTTACACCAGAAAAATCGAAGCATTAACGTACGGGAAGGGGCTTGGACCCAGGCTGGATTACGACTTGGTTAATAAGACGGTGATCACGCTCGATGAAGCTGCCGGATCGCTTGCGCTAAACGATCTGCTGGAGATTAAACCGGATGCCGATACCCGCTGGTCTTATGAAGAGGGAAAGCCTTGGTTCGAAGCATGGCGGGCGGATGAATCCACCGGTTTCGCACTCGAAATAGCCTATGCGAATATATACCGGGAGATCTATCAATACCGTTTATATCGTCTGGATTATGACGAAAAAGCCATCATATCGGAAATGCCGTCTGAACGAATCGGCAGCCGGCCTCGTATTTACAGCTCGAATCAACTCTTTGTTTTTGATGACCTGAGTTTTTTCGATGCCAAGAATAAGCGCTGGTATGTGCTGGAGACCCGGGATGAAGACGAAGCCTTCGCGATTGCCGGCATTACCCCGGAACGAGACTGTCTCTATCTGACGAAGTATGACCGGAACGGCCGGAGTACGGGCTTGTGGTCCGCTTATCCGGATCAGACTATAGCTCCTTGATCATAAAACCTTTTTTTGAGAAAAAGAGGTCGAGTTCGCTTGTACTTGTTTGACACGCTGCGATTTGTCCCGAGATAAAATTCGGCTTGCCGCCGCCTTTAGCTCCGAATGCATTTTTCAAATCCGCCATTAAGGCATGCCCGTCGAGTTTCCCTTCGGCAATGATACAGAAAGCGATACTCTTGTCTTCCATTTCTCCGTAGACAACAGCCGGACTCCCGGCAATTTCGCTGACTTTTTTACAAAGCTCCTTATGTGCGGACCTTGAAAGGTCATTGTGTTTATACGCCGTCGCTTCAGAAACTCCGACCGTAACGGCGGAAAGAAGGCTTCGAACCAGTCGCTGCTCCAGTTTGCTGATTTTATATTTTAAGTCATCCTCATCGGCTGCGAGTTTAACAACGGCATTTTCTACCTGCTCAACAGGGGACGAGAGGCTACGACTCAGCCTGATGAAAGCTTCATGTTTGCGTGTGTAATCTTCCAGAGCCCGCCTGCCGGCCAGAACTTCGAGACGAACACCTCCTTTATAATTACTGCTTCCGATTACCTTAAGTAATCCCAGTTCGCCGCTAAAACGGACTTGAGTTCCGCAACATGCGCAGCGATCGTAACCCGGAACGGTAACGATGCGGATTGCATCGGGTAAATCTATTTTACTGCGATATGTTATGCTTTTTGCTTCTTCGGGCGTGTAATAATCGATTTCGTAGGCAATATTTTCGCGGATGGCTTCGTTGCATCTCTTTTCCATATCCGCAATTTCACAATCCGTCAGGGGACCCGAAAAATCGATTGTCATTAATGTCTCGTTGATATGAAAGCCCACATTGTCGTAGCCGAAATGGCGGTTGACCAGCCCTGACAGTATGTGCTCGGCAGAATGCTGCTGCATCATATCAAAGCGCCTGTCCCAATCGATTTCTCCTCTTACCTGCAAACCGATTAAGGCTTCGGCTGACAAGTCCGACATGCTTCTTCCTTTACATCGATGCCAGATTAAGGACCGGTCTTCCTTCGTATCAATAACCTCAAGTTTCAGATTTAATTGTGGGATACTTATAATACCCCGATCACCCGGCTGGCCTCCGCCTTCGGGGTAAAAGGCCGTTTGATCGAAACGAAGCCAAAACTCATTCAGGATCAGCCTCGCGTCCGTAATATGAGATTCAAAGCTGCGTAAATAACTATCCTTGTAATATAACTGATCGAAATCGGTGATCATTAAACTCTCCTCGATGCTTCTTTTCATGTATTATACCAAATTTACTGCCGGGTCAGTATCTGGTCACTAAAGTATGCATATCATTCATATATAATGCATAAAATCAATATTTTATAAAATCGCTATTACGACAGAAAAAAGAGGTAAGTTTTTGTACAATTTCGAGAAATAGGGTTCAAAATTGATTTTTTGCTTGCAAAGGAGATAAAAAGAATATATGATTGTGCAATCATGAAGATGAATTGGCCGATAAAACTTGTCTCAACGGGTTTGAAGCTTGTTGAAGGAAGGAAGAAAGAAATGAATAAAATTAAAAAAGTTTGCAGTTTAGCACTGGCATCCGCGATCCTCTTGCTCACTACGGCATGCGGCTCGGCGGAGAAACTCAACATCACAAAAAAAGAAGATGTCGCCAACTTGAAAATTTCTGTTCAGGCCGGCACGATCGGCGAAAGCCTCGCCAAAGAGCTGGTAGGAGAAGATAACGAAGACAATGTCGAGTCATATGCTCTGCTCAGCGACACCATTATGGCTCTGACTTCCGGGAAGGTCGGTGCTGCCCTGATGGATATCGGGCCTGCCAAGCAGTTCGTCGATAAAGATGAGAAGCTGATGATTTTACCCGATCAATATGAAGTTGAGCAATATGCTCTGGCGATCAAGAAGGGCAATACGGAACTGCTCGAGAAGATCGACGCGATCATAAGTAAGGCCAAATCCGAAGGCTTTATCGAAGCTCTACAGGAAAAGTATGCGACAAGCGATGTAAAAGCATCCGATATTGATCTGAATACCGGTGCTCCCAATGGTGTTTTGACACTTGGAACGGAAGCAGGCTTCCCTCCTTACGAGATGGTAGAAGGCGATGGATTTATCGGAATCGACATTGAGATCGGCGCCTATATTGCCAAAGAACTCGACATGGAGTTAAAGATCGAAAACATGGACTTTGACTCCTTGCCCTTGGCACTGGACACAGGTAAAATTGATTTTATAGCGGCTGGTATGACGGTTACACCCGAGCGTGAACTTACGACAGACTTTACACAGCCATACATTGAAGATGCTCGTCAGGTAATCGTAATCCGAGTGGAAGACTTCGGTGGCGAAAGCAAGTAAATCACAAGTCTGCACAATGGACTGACTAATCGGCCCTGGCTTCGTCCGGGGTCTTTTGGTGCGAAGGAAGGTTTCTATGGACAAGGATAATAAACCTCGTACAGGCGGACAGCGAATCATCGATATCGTAAGTCTGGCTCTGGTACCGATACTCGCGGTGGCAGCTTATCTAAGCGGCTGGCTGACACCTGCCAAATGGCAGAGTCTCGCCTTGGATATCGAACAGATTTTCATCGCGGAAGCGCGTTGGAAATGGCTGCTCGAAGGCCTGGGCAACACTCTGGCCATGACGGCAATGGCCCTCTTAATCGGTGTCGTGATCGGTGTCGTCCTCGCGATGATCAGAGTCAGTCACGAATCAGGCGTTAAACTCGGCCTGTTGAACACGCTGGCACAGGCTTATATTACCGTGGTTCGCGGTACGCCTGTCGTCGTTCAAATCATGATCTGGTACTTTATCATATTCGCCGGTGCACCGAACATGAGTAAGCTGCTCATAGCCGGTATAGCCTTCGGCGTAAACTCAGGTGCTTACGTAGCCGAGATTTTCCGCGCGGGTATCGAGTCTCTGGATCGCGGGCAGATGGAAGCCGGTCGTTCTCTCGGCTTTACCTACTGGCAGACGATGCGCCTGATTATTTTGCCGCAAGCATTTAAGAATACACTGCCGACGTTATTTAATGAATTTATAGCCCTTTTGAAAGAAACATCCGTCGCCGGTTACATCGCCTTCACGGATTTGACCAGAGCAGGACAAAACATCAGATCCGCTACTTTGTCGCCTCTTCCGCTTTTCGCGGTAGCGCTGATTTATTTGGCGGTTGTTATGATTCTGACGAAGATCTTAAGAGTGATGGAGAGGAGGCTGGGCCGCAGTGATAAACGTTAAAAATCTGACCAAGAAATTCGAAGATCTTGAGGTTCTGCGCGGTATAACAACAACAATAGAAGCAGGTGAATGCCTGGTGATCGTCGGACCGTCCGGATCTGGAAAATCAACCTTCCTGCGTTGCTTGAACCGTTTGGAAGAACCGACTTCCGGGGAGATCTGGTTCGAAGATGTCAATATCATGGATCCTGAAATCGATATTAACCGGGCGCGTCAGAAAATGGGCATGGTATTTCAGCATTTCAATTTATTTCCTCATTTGAACGTGTTACAGAACATGACTATCGCGCCGCGGACTCTCAGAGGGATGAGCGAAGCAGAGGCCAAGGCCAAAGCGATGAGCCTGCTTGAACGCGTCGGTCTGAAAGATAAGGCGGAGGCCTATCCCAATCAGTTAAGCGGAGGCCAGAAACAGCGCGTGGCCATCGCACGTGCTCTCGCGATGGATCCGGCGGTATTGCTTTTTGACGAACCGACTTCAGCTCTTGATCCGGAGATGATAGGTGAGGTACTGGACGTAATGAAAGAGCTTGCGGCCGACGGCATGACCATGGTTGTCGTGACTCATGAGATGGGTTTTGCCAGGGAGGTAGGAACCCGGGTCATTTTCATGGATCAGGGAGTCATAGCCGAAGAAGCTTTGGCAGACGAACTGTTTAGTCATCCTAAGGAGGAAAGAACCAAGGAGTTCTTATCCAAGGTTTTGTCTCGGTAATGCTCCGGTCGCTATAGTATAATGGCTTTGACTAACGTTAGCAGTGAGCTATAGAAGAGGTTGAAGCGATGTATAACGCGAAGGTTTATGTAAACGAGGGTGAAGGGCTTCCGCTATTTCATCTGACGAACGGTCTTGTCAGTTATGTCATGACGGTGCGCGAACGATCTGAGGTTGTGGAAAATCTCTATACAGGTGAGGCAATTCGTCATCAAGACGATTTCTCGTTTCTGAAAATTCGCGGGCACCGGCATGGAGCTTTACTATACGATGATGATAATTTCAGCTCTCTCGAGCATCAATTCCTTGAATATCCTGTTTTCGGAACGACGGATTTCAGGGAAGAGGCCCTGAGCGTGAGATACCCCGCTGGTGACCGAATCACTCATTTGAGATATCAGTCTTATGAAATCCTCGATCGGAAAGATCCTTTACCCGGTCTGCCGTCCTCCTTTGCCGAGGAGGGAGAGGTTAAATCGCTGATTATTACTTTGGTCGATGATTATTCCGCTTTGAAAGTTGATCTGATCTACTCGATTTTTGACAATCTTCCCGTTATCAGCCGCAGCGCGTGTATCACGCAGACTGCTGACGAGAAATTGTACCTCGAACGCGCCATGAGCCTGGCCCTGGATCTGCCTTCTCATGAGTTCGAGCTACTTTCAAGCCATGGATCCTGGGCACGAGAGATGCAGATGGAACGTCGCTTGCTGATTCATGGCATTCAGGAAGTGTCCAGCCGCCGCGGCATCAGCTCGGCGATACATAATCCTTTTATGGCTCTGACCCGAAAAACAACGACCGAAGACAGTGGCGAGGTTTTCGGCTTTAATCTGCTTTATAGCGGGAATTTCTGTAACAGAATCGAAGTTGACAGTTATAACCGTACGCGCATTTTGACGGGTATTCATCCCGAAGGCTTTAGCTGGGCGCTGGGGCCGGGCGAAAGCTTTCATACGCCCGAAGCTGTCATGGTCTATAGCCGGGACGGCCTGAACGGCATGAGCCGGGCTTTTCATGATTTCTATCGCGAGCACTTAATACGCAGTCCCTGGAAAAAGAAACCGAGGCCGGTTTTGATCAATAACTGGGAAGGCACCTATTTTGACATCAACGAGGAAAAAATCGTCGAGATGGCTGCCGTGGCCAAAGAAATGGGGATTGATCTCTTCGTTCTTGATGACGGCTGGTTTGGACAAAGGGATAGTGACAATAGTTCGCTGGGTGACTGGTCTACAGACAAGCGCAAACTGCCCAACGGAATCGAGGGTCTGGCCGACAAGATACATGATTTGGGTCTTCTTTTCGGTCTGTGGTTCGAGCCTGAAATGGTCAGTCCCGGCACGCGAATCTGGAACGAGCATCCCGATTGGGTGATCCATGTGCCGGGTAAACGGCTGTCGCCGGGTCGTCACCAGTATGTGCTGGATATGGGCAGAGCGGAAGTCGTAGACGACCTCTATATGCAGATGAGTACAGTTCTCGAAGCGGCGAAAGTCGATTATGTCAAATGGGATATGAATCGTTATCTGACCGAAGTGATGAGCCTCGCGCTACCGGCCGAACGGCAGGGTGAAACCTTGCATCGCTTTATCTTAGGTGTTTACGATCTGTACGAGCGTCTGATCCGGCGTTTTCCGAACATGCTGTTTGAATCATGTGCCAGCGGCGGAGCACGATTTGACGCGGGTATGCTTTACTATGCTCCTCAAGCCTGGACTTCGGACAACTCCGATGCCGTTTCGCGTTTGAAGATACAATACGGAACGAGTCTGGCTTATCCGGTTTCGTCCATGGGCGCTCATGTGTCAGCCGTACCGAATCACCAGACCGGCCGCATGACCGACTTGAAGCTGCGCACGGCTGTCGCATGTTTCGGAACCTTCGGTTACGAGTTGGATCCCAGACAATTGACAGAAGAAGAGAAGGATCAGATTCGTCTGGATATCGCTACCTATAAAGAAGTGGTGCAGGATCTTGTGGCTTACGGGGATTTTTATCGCCTGGCCAATCCTTTCACGTCGGAGTATTGTGCCTGGTCACTGGTAGCCAAAGATAAAAAATCAGCACTTGTTGCATTCTACACGAGACATTCGGAAGCCGTCGGCCCCTGGCCGCGCATCAAGATTCGCGGATTGAAAGACGATTATCTGTATAAAGTTGAAGGTCCTGCTCAGAGCAATGTCGAACGCTACGGCGATAACTTGATGTCTTCGGGATTGATTCTGGAGGGTAATGACATAGATGAGCGTTTCGCTTCGCGAACCATGCTCAACGACTTTCAGGCTTTGGTATTTCGTTTACAGGCAGTCGGGCAGTAAGCCTAAGAACCGACGCGAAGGAGGATTCGTGAAGATTTGCTTATATACCGGTCACTATAAAGCTCTGGCTTCCAGCGGCATGGGGAAAGCTCTCGAACATCAGCTGGCAGCTTTATCGGAGCTGGATGTGGAAGTGGAAACCCGATTCACGACGGATGCCGATTTAATCCATCTGAATGATTGGTTTCCGGCTACGGTTCGCCTGGCGAAGAAAGCCCGCCGAAACGGACTTAAGGTCGTATACCATGCACATTCGACCGAAGAGGATTTTCGCAATTCGTTTCGCGGTTCGAATCTCTTGTCACCTCTATTTAAACACTGGCTGCGCTACTGTTATCGCCAGGGAGATCTTGTCATCACGCCGACGCCGTATTCTAAAAAGATTCTGGAAGATTATCGTCTGAATCGACCGATCGTGGCGATTTCAAACGGTATCGATCTAACGAAATTCAACCGGGCGAATGCGGACGGGCAGCGTTTCCGGGAACAGTATAATCTTCGCCCGGAACAGAAAGCGGTTATTTCTGTAGGCCATTTCATGCAGCGTAAGGGTATCGTCGATTTCGTGGAACTGGCCAAGCGTCATCCGGATATCGAGTTCATCTGGTTCGGACATTCGCCGCGCTCGGCTCTCACAAGCGAAGTGGCGGAGGCCGTCCGGACTAAGCTGCCCAATCTTCGTTTCCCCGGCTATATCAAGGCCGCAGAGCTTCGGGATGCATACGCCGGTGCGAACTGCTTTTTGTTTATGACACACGAGGAAACCGAAGGCATCGTTCTTCTGGAAGCCATGGCGATGAACATTCCGGTTTTAATCCGGGATATCCCGATTTATGAAGAGTTTTACGACGGAGAATGCTTATATAAAGCCCGGACAGCCGAGGAGTTTGATTTCAAACTCAGAGCCATACTTGATCAAAGCCTGCCGTCCACAATCGAAGCCGCTTACGAGGAGGTACGGAAGCGTTCTTTGCCCGAGGTGGGTAAGCAATTGCTATCTGCGTATAAATCAGTAGTAAATTCCTGAAAAACTTGGTGAAATTTTCTTACCTTTCCGAATTTCGTGTCTAATTGGTGATAGAATAGAAAAAGTAAAAGCTTGTTTCTTGTTAACTATAGAAACAAGCTTTATATTTAGCAGCGAAACAGGAGGAAGAGATGAAACTAGGTGCACAACTCTATACACTCAGAGCTTACTTACAAACAGAGGACGACATTCGTCGAAGCCTGAAGCAGGTAGCTGCCATGGGTTATGAAACAGTACAGGTAAGCGGCATACCTCAAATGGATGCACGACTCCTTAGATCTTTATGCGATGAAGCAGGTTTACCGATCGTTCTGACACATAACTCCGCGGAACGTATTCTGAATGATACGGACCGCTTAATCGAAGAACATAAGATCTACGGATGTAAATACATTGGCCTCGGCGGTATGCCCGATAAGTATCGTCAAGCGCATTGGCTGAAGTATTTTGCCGAAGACTATCAGGAAGCGGCACGAAAAATTAAGAACGCCGGCATGAAGTTTATGTATCATAATCATCATTTCGAGTTCAATAAAGTGGACGGCCGCCCCATGATGCTGGAGCTGCTCGACGGATTCGATCCCGATCTGATGGGCGTTACGGTCGATACCTACTGGCTCCAGGCTGCCGGCTGCGATGTTATCCAATGGCTGGAGATCCTGAAAGACAGAATTCAATGCGTCCATCTGAAAGATATGCAGGTTATCGGCAATGACGTGAAGTTCGCTTCGATCGGCGAAGGAAACATGAACTTCCCTGCGATCTTAAAGAAACTCGAGGAACTGGGTACCACGGAGCATATCCTCGTTGAGCAGGATACAACGATCGGCAGTCCTTTTGATGCGCTGAAGAGGAGCCGCGATTATCTGAAAACTCTGGGTTATTAAGCTGCTAAACTTTTTATGCAAGTTATATTTAGTGTATCGAAACATCAGAAATGAGAGGTAAGATCAATGAAAAAGGTAAGCATCGGCATTATCGGTATCGGTAATATGGGTTCCGGTCATATCGCGAAGATGAAAGAAGGCCTGACACCGGAGCTCGAACTGGTAGCAGTGGCGGATGTTAAGGAAGAGCGCCGTGTCTGGGCGAAGGCGAACTTGCCCGAGAGCGTTCGCATTTATGGCGACGGTTCCGAATTAATCGCAAACGACGATTGCGACGCAGTACTGATTGCCGTTCCGCACTATGATCATCCCCGCTATGCCATCGAAGCTCTATCGCATGGCAAGCATGTTATGGTTGAGAAACCGGCCGGCGTGTATACGAAAGCTGTTCGCGAGATGAATGAGTTTGCTGCGAAGCAGAATAAGGTTTTCGCCATGATGTTTAATCAGCGTACCAATCCTCTTTATAGAAAAATGTACGAGCTGGTACACAGCGGCGAGTTGGGAGAAATCAAGCGTGTCAACTGGCTGATCACCGATTGGTATCGTCCCCAGTCCTACTACGATTCGGGTGCCTGGCGTGCCACATGGGCAGGCGAAGGCGGCGGCGTTCTCTTGAATCAGTGCCCTCATAATCTGGATTTAATGCAGTGGATCTGCGGTATGCCGGCTAAAGTACGTGCCTTTACGCATATCGGTAAGTGGCATGATATCGAAGTCGAAGATGATGTTACGGCTTATCTAGAGTTCCCCAACGGCGCGACCGGTACGTTTATTACATCGACAGCCGATGCACCCGGCACGAACCGTTTCGAGATTCAGCTGGACGGCGGTCGTCTGGTTGCCGAAAACGGTACGTTGACGCTGGATAAACTGGAAGTCGGCGAGCGTGAATGGAACAGCCGCGAGCATGCAAATGTATTTGCCAGACCGGCCATGGAAACCATCATTGTGGATACAAGCGGAGATAATCCTCAGCATGTCGGTGTACTGAACGCCTTTGCTGCACGCATTTTACGCGGTGAAGATCTGATTGCCGAAGGATACGAAGGTATCAACGGTTTGATGCTCTCCAACGCCATGCATCTTTCCGATTGGTTGGGAGAAATCGTGTCCCTGCCGATTGACGAGGATGTATTCCTGGAGAAGTTAAACGAGAAACGCGCAAACTCCAGACTTAAAAATACTGCAGACAAGGTAACCGATGTTGCCGGAACGTATGGTAGCTAATACGTAAGAGGATTGATCAATGAGTAAAGAGTTTTGCGTAGCCATAGTTGGCTGCGGAAACATTGCGGCTCTTCATGCCGCTTGTCTAAAAGAACTGGAAGGTGTTCGAGTCGTCGCCACGGTGGATACGAAGATCGAGCGCGCACAAGCCATGGCTTCGGAATTCAAAGCCGCAGCCTACAGCGATTTGACAACGATGCTGGCCGAAGCCAAACCGGATGTCATTCACATATGTACACCGCACTACCTGCACGCACGCATGGCTATGGAAGCTGCCGAAGCCGGCGTGGCCGTGTTTACGGAGAAACCGCCGGCCATGAATCGCAGACAATGGGAAGTGCTGGAAGATGCCGCGAAGCTGGTTCCGCTCGGGATTTGTTTCCAGAACCGCTACAATGACAATGTCGTGAATGCTCTGAAACGGATGCGTGCAGGAGAGTTTGGCAAGCTTAAAGGTGCACGCGCCCAGGTCTACTGGCATCGTGATGCAGCATATTATGCCGATGACTGGCACGGTACCTGGGCTTTGGAAGGTGGAGGCGTGCTGATCAATCAGTCGATTCATACTCTGGATCTGATGAATCTGTTTGTTGATGCAGAAGTGACGGATGTGGAGGCCGGGATGAGCAACCGCAGTCTGAAGACAAGTATCGAAGTCGAAGATACTGTGGATGCATATATTCGCTACGGCGATATTCCGGCCCTGTTCTACGCTACCAATGCCTATAGTACGAATGCGCCGGTCAGCATCGAGCTGGATTGCGAACTGGCCAGAGTGTTGCTCGACGGCGGAGATTTAGTGATCTACCGGAATGACGGGGAAGTAGAACGTGTCGGTCAGGAAGAGATGTCTGCCACGGGTTTTAAAGACTATTGGGGCCTGGGACACGCATCTTGTATTGCGGATTTCTATCAAGCTCTGGCCAAGGGAGCCAAAGTTCCGATTGCAGTCGGCGATATACGTTCAAGTATGGATTTGGTATTCAGGATTTACGAGAGCTGCGGAAGACCCGCTATTGCTGAACAGTTATGATATCAGACGGTCTCGCTTCGTTTAGATTGGCAGCGTCTATCTTATGGCTTCTTTACAACGGCCTGGTGTTTGCTGTTTATGTGCTTGACAAACGCCGGGCGGTCACCGGAGGATGGCGAGTCTCCGAGCGATCACTTATTATTCTTGCTTTATTTGGCGGAGGAGTCGGAGCCTTTTTGGCATCCCGACTCCTTCGTCATAAAACAAGAGTCAGGAAATTTCATGTTTTGCTGCCGATTGCTTTGGCTTTCAGTATTTCTGCCATTTTTATCTTATTGATATTTTGAATATCAAAATAAAATGATATGTGATAATATTGTGAATATATTAATAAAGATACCTGAGGTACAACAAATAAAAACCTGACATGGTAAGCTATTTAACAGGCAAAAGCCATTATATTAACTAGGAGGACTGAAACAATGTTAGTACAGGAAATTATTGGTGCATTTACAGGACAGAATGCCAGGGATAAAAAGAAAGCGACCACAGCTGCTTGCCTCTTTGGTTTTACAGCCGGTGCACTTGCCGGTATTCTATTGGCCCCGCAGTCCGGTAAAGATACACGTAAACTGATCGCGGATAAATCCGTCGAAGGTGCCAGGGCTGTAAAAGAAGCCGGTATCCATACTGCCGAAAAGGTTCGTGATGTTGCACTCGATGTCAAGGATACAGTCGTTCAGAAGGCCGGCGAAGCCAAGGACATGGCAGCCGAAATGCGTCAGGCAGCCCGTAAAGCACGTCGCGAAGCCAGAGGCGTCAGGGACGAACTGGAAGAAGGCCTGAACGATGTCGCAGATGACGTACTTGATACCACCAAGGATGTAAAAGAGGAAGTCCGCGAAGGTGCCGAGGACATCAAGGATGATGTCAAAGATACCTACCAGAATGTTAAAGACGACTTGAACTGATAAGTGAATACCAAGCAGGAGGTTTCTGTATGCCCATTCTAGTATTAAGCAATTCAATCACAATAGAATTGGATTCGCTCTGGCGTGGCTTACTAACTTTGGTCGGTGTTGTCGTTTTGATTATTGCGGCTGTTGTGATGGCTAAACTGATCGGAACGATTTCACGCTTAAACAGGATGCTAGATGAGGTAACACCTGACCTGAAGGATACTGTGAGTCGTCTTCCTCAGACCGTTCAGAATGTCAATGATATCAGCGGAAATATTGTAGATCTCACGGATGATATCGTCAGCGAGTTGCCCGGAGTTTTATCAGGCGTGAAGAGCATGACCGAGACTGCATCGGATCTTGTGGGTTCGGCAGGCAACATATTCACGGAAATTGCTGCAGTAATTACAGCTGTGCTGAAATTCGTCAAACGTCCGCTGGCAACGGCATCCGTTGTAAGAGATGTTATGCACGGTGCATCCAAGGTCAAGAAGAATCGAAAACGTAAATGACAATACTTGAGACCGGCGAAATAATTGAATAGAAGAGCCGATCCGATTGCTGCTATATAGCAGGAAACGGATCGGCTCTTTTCTTTGACCGGGATATTGCCTTCTGTTTATATCACCATAGTACCATACAGAAACCCCAGTCTATCAAATATCCTGTATGAAGGACTTTTGACAAACCGGGGTCAAGCATTCAATGTCTGTGTTCTTTTTATCTGGCTCTGCCTCTGTTGATAAGATTCAGTATTGCCAGAAGAACAACTGCGCCAAGTAAGGCTACCAGGAAGCTTTGAATGTTAAAGCCGGTAATACCGCCTTCGACATCAGCGCCCAGCAGATTGTTGACGATAAAACCGCCGAGCAGTGCTCCGATAATACCAACAATGATGTTGGCGATAGCACCCATGGAGCCGTCACGCTTCATGATCATACTTGCTACCCAACCGGCTAAGGCACCCATAATAATCCATGCTAAAAGTCCCATATTACCTCCAAATAAGAATGTCTGATCTTTATAGAACAGATATGTGTTTTTACAGGTTCTCGTTAGTCCGTAGGAATTTCTTCCTTAAGCAAATAATACTGTATATATTTCCATAGGCTGGTAACCGATATTACTAAATATAAAAGATACGTTAAATGTTAGCAAAATATAATTATGTGATACTGAAATTTATCAATATAAAAGTGTTTTTTATCTGGTTCAAATGTTACGTTTATGAGCCTAATTGTCCGTAACAGCGTAAAATGTAAAAGAAAGATAGATAAAATGTCTAAAAATTCTGACTTTAGTTGACGTTCGGCCAATCTATTTTATACTTATCGGTGGGTACGAATAAATTTGTACCTCTGAGCAGAAACGGCAACGGTACATTATTGGTAGACTAAAATTTGCTTGCCGATTGAAAGAGTGAATATGTTTAGAGTAAAATCAGGACTCCTTACAGTATGTTTGGCTGTTGCTTTGACTTCGTGTTCGGGATCCGCCAGCGGAAAATCTGAAACCTTAACCGGCAGATCTCAATACGCTTCCAATAGCACGGAGCAAGAGCAGGTCGAATCATTAAACCTCGAAATCGATCGTCTCGAGGTAGAATTGCGAGCGCTATCCAAACAGCTGGCTGATTACTCTAATCAGGTTGAATCAGAGTCTGCGTTAATATCTGCTCGATTAGAGGGTCGCGAGTCGGAGCTGGCTGATTTACAGAAAGAATACGACTTACTGGAATCGGAGAAAGCGGAAATCGCCAAAGCTTATCAGCAGTATAAGAATGAGGTCGAGCAATATATTCTGAACGGAGAGGAAACGTCGAGCAATCAGAATATTTCCGAAACAGCCGTTGAACCTTACTTAACTGTTAATTATCGCCAGTTGATGCAGGACAGCGATTATTATTATATGCGTCATGTTTGCATATCCGGAAAGGTAGTTCAACTTGAGGAGCGAAATGAAATAACTCAGGTTCTAATATCATTTGACCAAAACGAAGACGAAATAATTCTGCTGGAGTTCAATAAATCTCTTTTAGCCCGGGAACTCTTACAAGAAGGGGATGAGATAAAAGTATATGGTACGAGTTTCGGACTTCTTGAAGTTACGACAGCGAAGGCTGCCAACGTTAAAGTAGCCGGGATTTATGTAGATTTATTTTCGATAATAGAATAATCCGGATTTCCGATAACTTTGAAGCCGTTACACATCTGTGTCACGGCTCTTTTTTTCGGGTTATAGAGCAGTTTGCTATATGCACCGTGTTTGAAATAATAGGTTTATTTGTTAGTATTGTATAAAGCTTAAACATAAGATAAATATTCTGTCGTTTGGATAGGAGCGGATATCATGGACTATGATGTGATCATTATCGGAGGCGGATTATCGGGATTGACGGCTGCATCGCTACTGGCTAAACGAAAACTTCATGTAGCAGTGATCGAGCAGGCTTACATGCCCGGCGGAAGCTGCGGAATATTCAAGCGCGGTGATACGGTTTTTGATATCGGAGCGGCTATGCTTTACGGTTTCGGCGAAGCAGGCTTCAATATCCATCGCTTTGTCTTCGACTGCCTAGAAGAAAGTATTGATGTGATCGCGCACGATGAGCTCTACTGCGTAAATTACCAGGGACGTCGTATCGTATTTTACCCGGATATCGATCGCTTTACCGATGAGCTCATTCAAGTTTTTCCGGAAGAAGCCGCAGGTATCAAACGCTTTTATGCGGATATGTCGCGCATGTATCGGTATGTTATGGTTGAAAATCCCGCTTATGCAAGCGCAGACGAGACTGCCGCGAATATTGCACTCAAAAGCATGATCAGGCATCCTTTGTCTTATGTCCGTTTCCTCGGTATGCTTAATCGCAGTGCCAAATCACTCCTGGAACGCTATTTCACGAACCCCGGGATATTCAATTTTTTTGATAAGCTTACGTCTACTTATTGTTATGCGACGGTCGAAGAAGCTCCGGCTGTATTAGCCGCCGTGATGTTTGTCGATAATCATCTTGGCGGCAGTTATTATCCGGCCGGGTCAACCTTATTCTTACCGGGTAAGCTCGAAAAGGTTATCGAAGAGAACGGCGGTCAGATGATTTATCAGCGTCGTGTAGAATCGATTGTTTTCCACGAAGGGAAACCTCGTGCGGTGAAATTGGACGACGGACGAGTCTTATGTGCGAAGGACATTGTCTATTCGGGTACCGTTTGGAACTTATATGGAAAGCTTGTCGATCCGATATATACAACAGATAAGAGGCGTCAGTGGGCCGAGCGCCAGCTACCCACCCATCCGAGTGTTGTTTTATACACACGAGTCGATAAATCGGTTATTCCACAGGGAACCCGGCCGATTGAAATGCTGGTTGGTAACCCAAGAGAGCTTGACGAGAGTGAAATTACCGCTTATATCCTCAGTATCGATGATCGCAGTCTCTGCGCCGATGACGAGCATACGGTAACTGCGATCGGACCGAGTTTTGTGAATTGGTTTGGTCTGGATCACGATACGTATAAAGAGCGTAAGAAAAATGAAGTCAAGCGCTTGCTGGATGTACTGGAACGTCGCTTTCCGGGTTTTTCTGCTGCCGTGCGTTACTGCGAGTTAGCTACACCGCAGACAATCGAACGATTTACATTGAAAAACGGTGGTTCCGTAGCCGGTCCCAAGCAGATGCTGGGCCAACACATGTTTCATCGTCAGCATATCCGAACCGCTTGGGACAACTTGTTTTGTTGCGGGGAATCGACCGTGATGGGTACAGGTACGCCTACGGTTACAACCTCCGGCTTGTCGGCTGCGAATGCCATTCTTGCCAAGCGCGGTCTGGACCGTTATGTTTATGATCCCAAACGTCCGAAATACGTGAACATCGTGGAAAAACCTTATACGAAAGAGCGCTTATTCGCAGGCCGGGAACCCCGTATGAAGGAAGTGATGACAGCTGCGTTGCGCTGCCGTTTTTGCGAGTATGAGTACTGTTCGAAGAAAGAAGTTACCGATGTTCGCGGTATCATGAGAAGGGTTAGTGTCGGAAATTTCGTCGGGGCCAAACGCCGCTGGGACGAGACAAGAGTAGATATCGATACTTTACTGAGGTACGAAAATTCCTGCATTCAGAATAAAGAAAGCTCACAGCCGGTGGAAATTGTAAAAGTATTCTCGTACCTGGATGAGGTTTCGCATGAATGACTCTTATTTACCGCTGCGAAGGGATTTTTGTGCTCGATTTCTTCGATTCACAGCAGTGAGGGCGGAGATAACGAGTCGGCGCGGCCGAAATCATTGGAGCTTGTGACACGATGATATGGACATATCTTGACGCAGGACTTATTATCTTGGGCAGCTTATCATTTTGTCTGCTGTTTTGGCGAATGCCTGCCTTACCTTTTCTTGTGGAAATAAATCACGAACCAGAAGAAAAGGAGCATGTAAGCCCCGCTGTAACGGTAATTATCCCGGCTCGAAACGAAGAACATAATCTCGCTCTTTTGCTCCATGATCTATCTAGACAGAGCACGAAACCCGCAGAGATCATCTGTGTAGATGATCAATCGGCAGATCGTACGGCGGACGTAGCTCGTTCCTTTTCGGCTCGGCTGATCTCTGTGGAGAAGAAACCGGCAGACTGGACGGGTAAATCGTATGCCTGTCAGCTGGGCAGCGAGGCAGCCGTGACTGACTTGCTCTTATTTCTCGATGCGGATGTCCGGCTAGGGAAAGCTGCTCTTCTCCGTCTTTTAGGCACTTATCAAAGACAAGAAAAAACAATATCCGTCCAGCCCTGGCATTCTTGCGAGCATTTTTACGAACAGTTCTCCTTTATTTTCAACTTACTGCAGTTTGCCGGAAACGGCCTCGGACGACCGAAAGGAAGACAAACAGGTCTCTTTGGTCCGCTTGTTTTAATGCCAAAAGCAGTTTATGAAAGCATCGGAGGTCATGAATCTGTACGAAGCAGCATTATTGATGATGTTGATCTGGGCCGGCGCCTGACTAGCTTAGGATATGATTTTGACTTATATATAGCTGACCCTGATATTTCCTATCGCATGTATAGAGAAGGTTTTAGCGCTTTATGTCGAGGCTGGATCAAGAATATTGCCGCAGGTGCCGGAACAGTCCCGCCCCGGGTGTTCTCCCTGGTCTTTCTCTGGCTGACCGCCTTGATATCGGTACCGTTTAATTTCGTGTATGCAGTGCGGTCAACGGATACATTTCAAATTGCCGCCTTCGGTTTGATTTATTGTTTTTATGCCGTCATGCTTCGAATCTGCGGGAAGCGTCTGGGAAACTTTCGTTTATGGACTTCACTTTTTTATCCCCTTGTTCTTCTTATATTCCTGCTGTTATTCCTGATCTCTCTTGTTTTCAGGATGCTTGGATTGCAGGTGAGCTGGAAAGGCAGAAAAATACCCGGGAGGATGAAGTAATGCGTATTTTTTATCCGGATACATATCTGTCATTGCTGCTATCTGTCTTGCTGTGGCTTTTCTTTCAGTTATCTGCCGTTTACATATCGCAAAGGCTGCCCCGTAAATATTTCGACAGCAATAATTATCTTTTCCGCTCCTATGCCTGGGAAGACAACGGTAATATCTATGAGCGCCTGTTTCTGGTCAGACGGTGGAAACAACGCTTGCCGGACGGCGGTGCCTTATACAGGAAGAAAGCTTACAAGAAGCGCTATCTGACAAGCTATGGCGATGAGAATCTTCTGCGCTTCCTCGAAGAATCCGCGAGAGGAGAGCTGGCTCACTGGCTGGCGATCTGGCCGTTTATTTTCTTTTCGCTTTTTGTCGAAGCTTATGTTGTCTTAATGATGCTGTTCTATGCTCTGGCTGTGAATCTGCCTTGTATTATGGCTCAGAGATATAATCGTCCCCGTATAAAAAAGATTCTGGAGAAAAGAAATAAGAGTGTCAGTCAGGCAATATCTGCTACCGATATAAGCAGATCATAGAATTGAGGAGAGAAGACTTTATGAACGGGTATGATGCATGGCTGAATACTAAAAAGCTAGCCGAAGCCGGATTGCTTCGGCAGATCGTAGCGAAGCTATCGCCATCTGAGATTGTGAAACGGGCTATTAGCGAACTGGAGCGGGCTTTCGGTCCTCCGGACCCGACACATGGCATTTGGAATATCGAGCTTGTATCAAACGATCAGCCGGCACAATCAGGCAGTTACAAAATCTGCTGCGACAACAAGACGATTCGTATCGAAGCAGCAGATGATAAAGCAGCATTGTATGGCTGCTACGCCTTAATCAAGAAGGCGATACTCGGAGAACTATCCGATGGACTAACTGTTTCCGATACGCCGAAGACAGAACTTCGGATGATTAACCATTGGGATAACATGGACGGCAGTATCGAACGCGGCTACAGCGGGAGATCGTTCTTTTTCGAAAATAACGAGATTTTGCTGCATGAACGAATCACGGATTATTGCCGTTTAGCCGCTTCGGTAGGTATTAACGCCGTTGTCATAAACAACGTAAATGTCAAAGAGGAAGCTCGTTTCTTGATTACCGCTAAACATTTCGACCGTCTAAAATACCTGTCAGATGTATTTCATTCATTCGGCATTTCTTTATTTCTCAGTTTGAATTTCGCGGCTCCGGTCGAAGAAGGCGGACTCGAGACTGCTGATCCCCTGGATGAAAACGTGATCCGCTGGTGGGATAAGAAGATGGCAGAGGTATATCGGGCCTTACCGTGCCTGGGCGGCTTTCTGGTCAAAGCCGATTCTGAAGGAAGACCCGGACCTTTTACTTATGGCAGAAATCAGGCCGAAGGTGCCAACATGCTGGGAAGAGCACTGGCACCTTACGGAGGAATCTTAATCTGGCGGGCTTTCGTATATAATGCAGGACAGGACTGGAGGGATACGAAAACAGATCGTGCTCGTGCGGCCTATGATTACTTCGCTGCGCTGGACGGACTCTTCGAAAATAATGTTTACCTTCAGATCAAGAACGGCCCGATGGATTTTCAGGTAAGAGAACCCGTTTCTCCTCTGTTTAGCGCCATGACGAAGACGAATCTGATTCTCGAACTTCAAATCACTCAGGAATATACCGGACAGCAAATCGACTTGTGCTACCTGCTGCCGCAGTGGCGCGAGATACTGGATTTTCAGACCGGAAATCCGGCAGCACGGACTCAAGATACGAGTCTGGCTTCTATTCTCAAAGGAGATGTATTGGAGCAGGTGAAAATCGGAATTGCTGCCGTTTCCAATACGGGGAATGATATAAACTGGTTCGGTCATGATTTAGCGGCTGTAAATTTCTACGCTTATGGCTGTCTGGCCTGGTCGGCCGATCGGCCGGCAGAGGAGACTGCCCGCGAATGGGCGGCGTTGAGCTTCGATCCGGCAAGCGCGGACGAAAGCAAGCTGGTTGATATGCTGTTGGCATCATGGCCCGTGTATGAAGCTTACACAGCGCCTCTGGGCATAGGCTGGATGGTAACCCCGCATACCCATTACGGGCCTTCTGTAGACGGATACGAATACGATCGCTGGGGTACGTACCACCGGGCAGATCACCGGGGTATCGGTGTCGATCGAAGCGACCAAGGTACCGCATATGCGACTCTCTATCCACGCGAAGTCGGGGAGATCTTTAATCGGGTCGAAAGCTGTCCGGACGAGTATGTCCTCTTTTTTCATCGTCTGGCATATACGGATCGCCTGAAGTCGGGAAAAACCGTGATTCAACATATTTACGACAGCCGATTTTGGGCCTGCGAGCAAGTCGAAGGGTTTATGGCAGAGTGGGAATCCCTGAAGAGTAAACTGGATGCGAAAGTGCATCGTCGTGTCAGCGAACGTTTCGCGCGTCAGCTGATCAATGCCCGTGAATGGCGAGATCAGGTCAACAGCTATTTTCGGCGTAAATCCGGCATCGACGACGAGCACGGACGGCTTATTTATTGAGGAGAGTGAATGGATCTTATTCAAATTAAGCAAAGACTGCGAAATCTCAGACGTTTGGAACTTCGTTTGAGGGAGCAAGTACTGGGTTACGGTGAACACCGCCTGGTCTGGGATCGTTTTTTTTCATTGAGAGCTGCGGAGGATGTGAAATATCCTTTGGTATATTTATTATCGGTGGATCTCGATGAATATCGCAGAATTGCCGATGAATATCTGGCTTTCGTTTACAGTGATCTCTTTGATCAGACGCATTTTGTCTCGAGGGATCATTATGACAAACATCTCTTGATTCGACTTGATTTACCCTTTGATGCAGATGAAACGGCTATCAAGAAGCGCTTCAGACAGTTGGCCAAAGAGTATCATCCGGATACGGGAGGAGATACGAAGAAGTTTATCGAACTCATGAATCTGTACCGGGGTTTAATCGAAAAATGAATCTCTTGGGAAATATTTGACAAAGACGAATCATTTCAGTATTTTATTACAAACGCATTGACGGAGAGAAACAGGAAGCAAGTCAGATGTCTCGTTGAGACAGATGCAGAGAGTCCGCGGCAGGTGTGAGCGGATACTGAGTTGCCAATGCATATACACTCCCGAGCGGATTCTCTGAACGCATCAGTAGGAGAATACGGCTGCCCCCGTCACAGGGTACAGGATTGATTGATCCGAAGAGTGGCATCATGTATTGGTGCAATTAGGGTGGTACCGCGGAAGTTCGCTTTCGTCCCTAGGTGTTGGACGCCTGGAGGATGAAAGCTTTTTTGTTCTTTCAGGCCTGGCTTATAGACGATTAAGTCTGGAAAGGATGGACGAAGAATGGAAAAAGTTAAATTCTTCACGGGGAAATCGGTACCATTGGAAATGCATAAAGTTCGGGTGGTCCAGCGTTTAAACCTTTTGCCGGTTGAACAGCGTAAAACGAAAATCGAGGAAGCAGGATTTAATACCTTTTTGTTAAGAAACAAAGATGTATTTCTTGATATGCTGACCGATAGCGGCGTGAATGCGATGAGCGATGCTCAGCAAGCCGCCATGATGCAGGCAGATGACAGTTATGCAGGTTCAGAAACTTATTTTCGTTTAGAAGCTGCGCTAACGGATATCTTCGGAACTAAATATTTTTTACCTGCACATCAGGGCAGAGCTTGCGAGAATATTCTGGCCCGAACACTTGTCAAACCAGGACAAGTTGTTCCGATGAATTTTCATTTCACGACTACAAAAGCTCATATCATTGAAGCCGGAGGTACAATCGAGGAATTGATTGCCGACCGGGGCCTCGAGGTAACAAGCAAGCATCCTTTTAAAGGCGATATGGATATGACTAAGCTTGCTGCTGCGGTGGAACGATTAGGTACGGATCATATTGCATTCGTTCGAATGGAAGCCGGCACAAATCTGATCGGAGGCCAGCCGATCTCCATGCAGAATATGCGGGAGGTATCTGCCTTTTGCCGCGAGCGGGGATTGATCAGTGTTCTTGATGCAAGTTTATTGGCCGATAACCTCTACTTTATCAAGACCCGGGATCCTGAGTTTGCCCATGCCCCGATTATCGATATCACAAGAGAAATCGCATCGCTGTTTGATATCACATACTTTTCGGCCCGTAAACTTGGCTGTGCCAGAGGCGGTGCCATCATTACTTCAAATAAGGATATGTTCGAATCCATGCGTCCTCTCATACCGCTCTTCGAAGGGTTTATGACTTACGGAGGCATGTCGGTTCGCGAGATGGAAGCACTGACAGTAGGCCTTTATGAAACCTTGGATCTTCATGTGATCGAACAGACACCGATCTTCGTTGCCGAGTTATCCCGTCAATTGCTGGAAGCAGGGGTACCGGTGGTCACACCTGCCGGCGGATTGGGATGTCATATCGATGCTTCTCGTTTTGTTCCTCATATTTCTCAAAGCGAGTATCCGAGCGGTGCGCTTGCGGTTGCGGTGTATATTGCCGGCGGTATACGCGGGATGGAACGCGGAACAATGTCGGAACAGAGAAATCCGGATGGCAGCGAGCAGTTTGCGAATATGGAGTTGTTGCGCCTGGCCATGCCAAAAAGGGTCTTTACGTTATCACAGGTATCTTATGTCGCGGATCGGCTGATCTGGCTCTTTGAAAACCGGGATCTGATCGGAGGCTTGCGTTTCACGGAAGAACCGGCTGTGCTGCGATTCTTTACGGGAAGGCTGGAAGCAACAAGTGATTGGCCTGAAAAACTTCTGGAAGCTTTTCGCAGAGATTTTCCCGATAGTCTGTAGGATAGCATGGCCCTTCACTCCAGTGAACAGATATTGCGAAAAGGAGTCTGATTACTCAGACTCCTTTTTTAGCGGATCAGAAGCATATTCAAGTAATTTTTCTGCTGATATCTTGTATAGCTTTGCCAATGCCGGCAGATTGCTTGTGTTGGGATCACTGGATCCATTTTCCCATTTTGAAACAGACTGGCGGCTGACGCCCAGCGTTTCTGCAACGAATTCCTGAGTCATATGACAGCGAACGCGATTCTCTTTTAAGGCTTCGCCTAAGGAACGGGAAACAGCTTTTTTCTCTTCGCGCACTTCTTTCGAATTGATATACCGTTTCAGAGCCTTTACGACCAGAATTAAAGGTATATAAAAGCGGCAAATAAGATTAGCCAAAATAAGACGTAGAGAATAGCAATCATGATAGAGACAGCCCTTGTTGTATCCATTCGTAAGCCGCTTGAGCGACAGCGCTATCTTCCACGACTTCTTCACCGAGTGCGATTGTCTTGCTGGTACTGACGGCAATATAGGTTCCGGGAGCATAATAATCTTCTGCGCTGCCCGCTTTCGTAAAATACACCACCCGTTTTTCTCCCTGAGCATTATATCCGATCAGTTCATAAGCTTTTCCTTTTGACTGTTTAACGCCGTCACTGTCGACCAGCCAGGAATCTTCGTTAACCTCATCTTCGGGAATCCGGGTATAGAAGTAGTCTGAAACAACATATCTGTCATTGTAGTAAGTTTTCGCCCAGAAAGCTCCGGCAATAATCAGCACGAGAAGACGAGCAGGGATACAATCAGAATAAGCGCATCGAAGCTTTTGCTCTATACGATGTCTGTCCGGATTGTATAGAGCAAGTTAGTATAGAGGAATTTCGTCAGATCCTCCACGATATTGACAATAATATCTTGTCCCAGCAACATAGACAGAATGATGTAAATGGTCTTGGATGATAGCAGTACATAGATAATTATTCCGTTTACCGCATTCTGCGTCATAAATACCGCAATCGAGGATAAAGCACCATATCCGAGAGCTCTCAGCGAGTCTGCGGCTACCGTCAGAGCGAGGGATGCCATCTGCTCGGAGTTTGGAGAGAGACCAAGAAGCAGGGGAGCCGCCAGAATTAATACTGCCATGCAAGCAGCCGTTGCTAACAATAAAACTGTACTTTCTATCAACTTAGCGAAAACAATCCGCTCTCTGCCGATCCCATAACCGATAGCTACCTGCATGGAACGACACTTAAAATCATCTGCATATACCGACATAAATATAATTAATCCGATAACGAGAGGAAAAAATCCCATGAAGGAGGAGATTTTGGATACATACATCTCTGCTGTAAATGTTGGGTTGAAGTAGATAAACACAAGAAGATCAAAGCAAAGCGAAAAAATACCGACAGCTCTCAGAAAACCTTGCTAATGAAAAACGCGCCGAAGATCGGCAAATATTTAATTACTCATGAATCTTGCCTCCAATCAGCTCAAAATAATAGTTTTCCAAGGATTTGAATTCGGAGCTTTCCTGTAACACTTCTATATTATTTTCGAAAAGTACTTGTTTGGCTCTTGGGTAGTCCGCTACATGGAGCTGGATTTTATCACTGGGTGCTCTTAAATCCTCATGGGTGATTTCTCGCAGTAGCTGTCCCTGATCGATAATACCGAAGCGGTTCGCTGTATGCTCAAGTTCGCCGAGAATATGCGACGAGACAATCACAGTTGTTCCGAGTTCCCTGTTCAGCGAAGTGATAAGCTTACGAACATCTGAAAAAGAGCCGAACTTTAACTTCGTCTGATCCAGATCGACCAAGTTCAGAACTCGTTCGGTTTCAGCCTTATCCCGAATGCCTTTCAGTTGACGATAATATTCCAGATTCTCCGTAGCAGTCAGATAATCGAAGAAGTTCTTTCCTATAAAAAAACCAATCTTCTTTCTTCCGTTTGACAGATCCGCATTTGACCGGTTCCGGCTATGGATAATTGCCCGTTGTCAAATTCGGTCAGCCCAAGGATGATCTTGAAATTCGTAGTCTTACCTGCACCGTTTTTTCCAATCAAACCGTAGATCTCTCCTTGCCGGACTGTTAGGTCTACATCTTTCAGGACTTGATGCGTGCCGTAATTTTTTTGTATTCTGCGTAGTGAAATCATCTCGATTAATAATGCTCCTTTGATGCAGCTTGGCTGTTGTTACGCAGATTATAGTATTCCAAATACATGGTTGACACCAACAACTATTCTGCAAATATAGCTTTACATTCCGCTTGACACTGTATTTTTCGTCACTTTAGAAGCGGCCGTTATGATGACGAGGCACATCATCGCTTTTAGTAAATAAAAAGAAGCACTTCCTCGGGAAAGTGCTTCTTTATCAGTATTGGCGGAGAAGGAGGGATTTGAACCCTCGAAACGCTTTTGACGTTTACGTGATTTCCAATCACGCGCCCTCGGCCAGCTAGGCGACTTCTCCATGCCGATTATTCTTATCGCTGCATTGCTTGAGCGACAGCCAAAATAATAACACCCTTCGATCGTTAAGTCAATCCTAAATCAGCGTTTAATTTTATAGTACGGAATTTTCAATGTTTTGAGACGTTCATAAACAAACGTACGCACTAAAACGTATATTACGGAGAGAAGAGGGATGGCAATCAGGATGCCTAGTACACTGCCCAAATTACCTCCTATGATCGTAGCAATTAGCACCCACATGGCCGGCAGACCGATCGAGTTGCCCACGGTTCTCGGATAAATGACGTTGTTCTCGATTTGTTGAACCACGATATTCACGATCAGGAAGAAAATTGCTTGAACCGGGTTGACGATCGCGATTAAGACCATGCCGATTGCAGCACCGATAATGGCACCGAAAATCGGAACAAGAGCCAGTATTCCGATGATAACAGAGATCAAGAATGCGTAAGGGAAGCGTAAAAGCGAGTTCGTGACGAAAGTCAACATGCCCAGAATCATGGCTTCGAGTACCTGACTGCTGATAAAACTGCTAAAGGTCGTACTGGCAGATGAAGCGAGACGAGAAATGCTGTCTGCTCGTTTTTCGGGAATAACGGCATATAAGAGCGAACGTGCCTGGCGTCCCAGAGGTTCTTTTTTGGCGAGTAGATAAATGGATAATATCAAACCCATGAAGAATGTAGAAATTTTCGATATGATACCCTGAACCACGCTGAATCCCGAAGATACAAGATCTCCGGCAATTTCGCTAAGCCAGCCGGTAATACTGTTGGTGATACTATCAATATCAAAACTGACACCATTCATGATCGACTCGAGTTGAGGGTATTGGAGGATAAGATCCTTGACAATCTTATCAAGGCTCAGCAGGAAATCCGGAATTTGAGTCGCCAGAGTACCCAGTGAACGGGCTATTTCGGGTATCGCCGTAAAGAAAATTCCCAGCAAGATACCAAAGAAAAGAGTATAGGTGATAACAATCGCGAAAAAGCGCTTTCCTTTTCGCCGAACGACATCGAAATATTTCCAGGGTCTCGAGAATAAAATACGCTCAATGGCAGAGAGAGGTACATTAAGAACAAAGCCAATAGAAGCACCCAGGATCAGGGGAGCGGTTATTCCTATGAACCACCGTAAGATCATCGGGATGACATGCAGGTTTTGAACTGCGACAAACAGTAATACGGCAAAGGCAATGATGCGGTAAATTTTTCGTATCGTGGGTTTATCCAGGTTCATGCAATACCTCAATTTATACCATCAGGGTAAGATTATGTAATCCATCATAACATGTTTAATCGGAGAAGTAACGCCAGACACCGTCGGCGATACCCCGTGCGAAAGAAGCTTGTTTGGCGGGGTCGGTGAGGATAGCCAAATCTTCACTGTTAGACATAAAAGCCGTTTCTACCAGAACATTCGTCAAATTCATTTCTCTTAAGAATGCATAATTCCCTGCATAAGCGGAAATATCACTCTGTTTCAGGGCTGGTATTTCTGTTGTAATCGATGAAAAGAGGCTATTGGCCAACTTTAGTCTCGCCGCATCATCATAAGATGTGTAATTGGGATTGATCGGCAACACTTCGGGATCCGCACTGTTGGCCTGAATCATCGATAATTCGCTCTCGTATATATGCTGATTCGTGGAAATGTACATCTGAAGACCACGCTTGTCGGCAACCGTGGTATCGCTGCTGTTCGCATGTATGGCAATATAGATAATCTGGTCTGTTTCGACCTGGGCATCAAAGAGCATCCTTAGGACAGGCTGAACACCCATACCCTGTGCGAAACCTCTGCCGCCGCTCTCAACGGTATCCTCGTTTATATCGACCAGTTTCCGGAGTTCCGTACGAATCGGCATGATCCAGGAACTGTCCATGCCGCTTCGGGCAAGTCCTTCCTCCCAGAAATCCAAGGTGGTGAAACCGGCTATGGCTATACGCGAATATAAAGACACCCAGCTGTCATCGCTTCTGGTTAAGATAACGGCGGCACCGAGATTTTCGAGTTCTCTTTTCGTTTGCAGCGCGATGGCCAGGTTGATATCTTTTTCATAAATCGTCTGATCGCCGAGCACTCCGATGGCACCGGGATCTTTCCCGCCGTGACCGGGGTCGAGTATAACAACAAGATCTTTTAAGACAGATTCGTTCTTCGGAGCAGCCAGATATGCCGAAAGGTCGATGTCGAAACTAACAGGTAAAGTAGAAAGCGCAGGCCAGCGTTTCCATGTACCACTGGCATCGGCTACCGCTTCAAGTGCTTCGGCAGATATCGTAGCGGCCTTAAACTCTCCCGACCACCTGGTCTGTTTGATTGCCTCAGCTTCGCTTGTCGACTCCGAGGGATCAGGAAAAGTCGATGTTTCGCTCGTTTGATTTGTCGTTGGCTCAAGGCTATCCGATGTAACGAAAGGGGGGAAAGTGGAACTGGCGCTCGGAGTAGTCTCCGGCCAGCGATCACAGGAAATCAGCGTAAAAAGCATGGCTGCGACCAGGACGATCGCAGCCGATCGATAGTGTTTCATAAGTTAACCTCAAATTATAGAATAGCGGCCAGGATTATCGGACCCAGTATCCAGCCGGCAGCAATCAGACATAAAAAAACCAATACCAATATGATAGCGAAATAGCGCTTTCGACTTGTTTCGGATATTTCAAGCTTCGCAGATAAATCACGGACCTGCAGACGAAGTGTTTCCAAAGCATGGCGTTTTTCGCGATCCTGGTCGTGATCAATGTCACGGGCAGGGAGAGGAAGATCAATCTCGAGACCGGCCAGGGTATCGAGCATATCATCAAGACTCTGAAAGTTGCCCAATTCCAACTGACCCAGAGCTTTAGTTCTTTCTGCGGCAATTCTCTGAGATTCAGTTAGACGCGCGATATGCTGAATCGTAAAAGAAGCCGCTTTCTGCGGATCCACGAGCATGGTGCGAATATCTGCAATCGGTACATCAAGTCGACGCAAGTTGGCTGTAGCCTTCAGACGGATGACATCTTCTTCAGCATATTCGGCCAAATCGGTTTGCTTTCGAACAGGATAAAAGGGTATGACTATTTTTTCTTCAACATAGTACTCGACTGTTTTGGCGGGTAATCCGCTCAATTCACACACTTGCTGAAAATCCATATACTTCCTCGATCCTGCCTTATCTAAACGTCCTAAGCCATCGACACCTGTCATTGGTGTTATAATTAGCCTGTACATTCGTTATTATACTATGCTTCATTATACTATGCTTCGGAGGAAATATGGGAACCCAAGTTATACCATCGGTTGGTGAATCCAGGGACTTCAATGCCTTACGCGATTTATGGCCTGCTTTTCACTATGATGGTTACGATATAAAGATAACCGATACGGATATTCAGGTAAGCTATCGTTTCTCGATTCCCGGCCTGACCGAGTTCAAACCTCAGATAACTTTCCCGCTAACGATGAGCAATCGTGACCGTGCGACTGATGATACCGCCAAACTGATTTTATTCAATATCGGTATGGTTGAGTTAATCAGTTATTGGAAGACTACCTGCGCTCCTGTGGTTCAGATCAACTGCGGTACGCTGGATCCTGCTCAAATACGTTTCTGGAAGCAGTTATACTTCGGCGGTCTGGGAGAGTTTTTCTTTCGTAACGGTATTGAAACAGACGAAGAAAGCTTTATGCAGATTATTGCACGTGAGCCCGTACATACTGAATCGCATGCGCTGAAAAGAAGAGAATCCAAATCCATATCTGAAGAAGACGAGCGGTTTTATGGCCCGAAAAGAATGTTGATTCCGGTAGGCGGCGGTAAAGATTCGGCTGTTACACTCGCGAGGTTACATTCGAAACGAGACGAAATATTTACCTATGCAATTAACGCGAGTAAAGCTGCCGTCGATACCATGGATGTGGCAGGAATTCCCGTCGAACGACGCCTTTTGGTGAATCGGACACTTGATCGAAATATGCTGGAGATGAATCGCCTGGGTTACTGGAACGGTCATACGCCATTTTCGGCCGTTGTTGCTTTCACTGCCATGTATGTCGCTTACGTAAACGACTTGAATTATATCGTTTTATCCAACGAATCTTCGGCAGACGAAGCGACCGTAAAAGGAACGGATGTGAATCATCAGTTCTCTAAATCCAGTGATTTCGAACAGGCTTTCCAGGCTTACACCGAAACCTGGCTTGGGACTTCGATCTTTTATTTTAGTTTAATGAGACCTTTCACCGAGATTGTCATCGCCCGCGAGTTCTCGTTACACCCTGAGTATTTCCCGGTTTTCAGATCCTGTAACGTCGGCTCGAAGGAAGATCGCTGGTGCGGTCATTGCGCGAAATGTCTTTTTATCGCAGTCGTACTCAGTCCGTTTATGGAACACGAGACATTATGGAGCGTTATCGGGAAAGATATGTTTCGGGATCGGTTACTTGCCAGGGATCTGGCAGGTCTCTGCGGAAAAGTCGAGCTCAAACCCTGGGAGTGTGTCGGCACGGTTTCTGAAGTAAATGTTGCCTTAACCATGACAATTACGACTTTACTGGATCGCGGTGTTATGCGGGAAGCGTTGCCTGAGCTAATAAAAACATATCTGGACTGGGTAGAAGCCGGCGAGATACCGGGTGTATACTTAACCGGTTCCGGTCGGCCGATCAGCGTGATAGACGAACCGTTCGGACCTTTAAACAGATACAATGAAAATAACCGCGTGCCCGAGGCATTCCTGCCTTATATTAAAGGCATGCTTCAGGAGGCATAATTATGCAGCAAGATCCCTTACTGTGTTATCTTGACGGGAAATCAATCTTGATACTTGGGTTTGGACGAGAGGGGAAATCCTCTCTCTCGTTTATTCTGAAGCACAGAGAGAAACTTCATATTCCGGGATTGGCGATCGCGGATCGTAATGAGATCAATCTCGACAACTTTCTTATAGAACCAAGCGTTATTGATGATTTAAGTCTCAAGACATATTCCGGTGACGATTATCTTGATGCCATCTTGTCATATGATCTTGTTTTAAAGAGTCCGGGTATCAGTCTGAAAGCTTATACGACCGATACGATTAAAGCCGGAGTCCTGGCCGCCTGGCCGAATAGTGAAATCAGCGGGCAAATCGATTTGTTCTTGCGATTTACGAAAATAAAAAATGTAATCGGCATCACCGGTACGAAGGGCAAATCAACGACCTCGAGTTTAACAGCTCATATCTTAGAAAACAGCGGACGAAATACTTATTTAGCGGGAAATATCGGCATACCGATTCTCGATCGTTGGGATGAATATTCGGAATCTGACTATATGGTGGTGGAGTTATCCTCGCATCAGCTTCAGTTTGTCCAGGCATCACCTCGCCTGGCCGCAATAACGAACTTTTATCCCGAGCATTTAGATCATTACGTCTCATATGACGAATATCTAAATTCAAAGTTGAATATCATTCGGTATCAGGATGAAGATGGTTTCTTCGTTCTGAACGAAGAAGACCAGGAATTGTGTAAGCGCAGCCGGGATTTGATTAGGGGCCACGTGCAGCGAATCAGCATGAAAGACGGCTTAACCTATCGCGGTCTAAATCCTCACCTGATGGGGGACCATCATGCGGTAGATGTGGCCCTGGCCGCAGCTTTATGCGAGAGACTTGCTTTGAGCGACGAAGAAATACGCGCCGGGATCTCGAGTTTTCAGGGTATGCCCCATCGTTGCGAGTACCTCGGTGAATTTGACGGCATTAAGTTTTACAACGATTCGATCGCAACCATTCCTCAGGCGACGCTTTTTGCGATAGAGACACTTCATGATGTCGATACCTTGATCGTTGGCGGCATGGACAGAGGTCTGGACTACAGTCATTTCATCGAAGAGCTCGCAGGGAAGAATATACCCCATATTCTGTGTCTTCCGGAGACAGGGACGATGCTTTATGAAGCACTGGAAAAAAAGGTGCCCGGTCGGGCCGTTAAACTAACTGAATTGAGCGAAGCCGTGAAGATGGCCTTTCAATTGACGGAAAAAGGTAAATCTTGTCTCTTGTCGCCTGCGGCCTCCAGTTACCATCACTGGAGAAGTTTCGAAGAACGAGGAGACGAGTTCAGGACCCTGGTTCACGACTTTTCTTGATATTTAACAGAATAAAGTTCTATTATCCGAAAAGCGATCTCGCAGGAGATCGCTTTTACTATATAAAAACTCTTTACAATGTTAATTATTTAACAATGTAGTTGAATAACATAACTATATAGGTTATATTACATATAATTAGGTTGACCTCTATGACAATCGGATCTGAACTTGCTTGCAAGCCCTGAATAACAGGAGATTTATATGAGCAAATTGTTTAATCGTTGTTTGTCTGTTTTTCTCTGCCTGATTATATTTTTTCCCTTACTTTCCGTAAAGAACAGACCGTTGGCAGCAGCAGATCATATATTTATCGGACAAGGTACAAAAGAGGATCCTTTTCTCATTTCCTCCGTACAGGATCTTGAGCAATTAGCCCGCTGCACATCTGAAAATGAGCAGGTTTATGACGACTCGCACTACGCCTTAAGCTGTGATTTGGATCTGTCAGCGACACCCTTCCTGCAGCTCATCGGTTCGAAACATAAACCTTTTCTAGGCACCTTTGACGGACGAGGTCATACAATTTTCAATCTGGCTATCGCAGCCGAAGCCAAAGAAAACAACACTTACGGTTTATTCGGCAGCAACGCGGGGGTAATCGAGAATTTGACCTTGGCAAACGTCGACATTCGAATCCATGTCCCTAAGCTGCCCGATGTCAGGGAAGGAGAGGCCGGCATTGTCAATGTTGGCGCGGTGGCCGGTTTTAACAGCGGCATCATCCGCTCGGTAAGCGTGAATGGTAAGCTCGTTTTGGTTCACGACACGAGATTTGAAGCAAGCAGTGCCATCGGAGGTCTCGTCGGCCAAAACGAGGGGAAAATAATCCATGTGCATAATGCAGCTTCGGTTAGCTTTTCATCTTTGGCGCCGTTAGGGGAGGAAGCTGTCGGATATGCAGGAGGTATCTGCGGTGTGAACGATATTCATGGCCTGATCAGGCAAGCGAGCAATACCGGTTTGATCAAGAATGAAAACGGGCCTTCCTTTGTATCGTCTGCAGGAGGGATTGCGGGACGAAACAATCAGGACATCGAATTGGCCATGAATGATGCCAAGGTGAGTTGTGAAGGAGCAGGGTCGGCCGGCGGAATTGCAGGTCATACTTCTAATGGCAGCATATCTAATTCGTACAATCTGGGCGCAATCGACGCCGGATTCGCAGGCGGTCTGGCAGGTACGGGAATGAGAGCTTTGATCGATAAATCATATAACGCAGGACCGGCAAAGGGGACGGATGCCGAAGCTTCGCTTCTGGCGGCTGCTTATTTTGACACGATAAAGATTACAGACTCTTATTATCTCGATGACGGTGCAACAGCTTTGGGAGAGGATTTGTCTTATGGATCATGTGTTGTTGAAGCAGATGCCCTTTCTATTAACGAAATGCAACGCAGCGACTCCTTTTTATCTTTTGACTGGACCGATGTCTGGTGTAGTCCTCCGCCCGGTATAAACAGAGGTTTTCCCGCATTCCGTTATCTTGTATGCGGAAGATTGCATAACACCCCGGATAAACAAGATTACCTTTACGGAGAAGCCTTTGATACCAAGGGGGCGTCTGTTTGTTATCGCTTAGGATCGATGGCAGAAAGCATTGTGCCCCTGGATATAGAAACGGTAAGCGGTTTTGATCCGTACCAAGTCGGTGAGCAAAGGATAAGCGTGGGAACTCCGTTTTTCCAGGATGAGTTTACGATTCGCGTTCATGATTATCCGATCCGGCTTCATCTGGTGAAGGCTCCGGATAAACTTCGATATGAATTACACGAAGCACTTGAACTTGACGGGCTCCGTGTAGATGTGGAGACGGCTGCAGGATTTTACCATGAGCTGGATGTCACCGCAGATATGATCAGCGGCTATAATCCGGAACAGAGCGGTCTTCAAGCAGTTAAGATTGATTACAAGAATTTATCTACTTCTTTTGAAGTAATCGTCTCTGAGCTTAATGAAAATTCTGAGCTTAATGAGACTAAAGAAAGCATCGGGGTCGAAGAGAGCAACAGCGTTGAAAGCCAGACTTCGGCAGGGATCACAGAAAGTTCAACTATCGAAGTCAGCTCAAAAGAAAATGAAAGTACCGAAGAACCAACGATGTCTGTAAGCAGCCAGAGTAATAGGCCTTCAACACCAGCTCCTGAAACGATTCCGGCCACCGGGCGAGGCAATGATGTTTCATTCGTCGCCTGGCCGATCGTACTTCTGGGTGTTATCGCTTTAGCATGGATCGCTTTTACGAGACAGCGATACAACTAAATAAACTATATAACTACGAATTGAAAGGGAGGCAAATCACGTATAGATCAGCCTCCCTTACTTTATGGCTGTTGAATGTCGATCGTCAGATAATATCAGCAGCATGGATTTGAGCCAGATTCCATGTACCCAGATCTGCTCCCAATTCCAGATACTGTCCGGCGATTTTGCCCACGGCTATACTGTGCATGCCCGCTTGTTTTGCCGCTAAGATCCCCGCCTCGGCATCTTCGAAGACAAGGCAGTCTTCCGCTTTAATGTTCAGTAGTTTTGCCGCAGTCAAGAAGACTTCCGGATCCGGTTTGGATTTGGAGATCATGCTGCCGTCTACCTGCACAGAGAAGTATTTACTCAAGTGACAGGCCTCCAGTAATGCCGGGGCATTTTTACTGGAGGAAGCCGAGGCTAATGGTATACCTGATTCCTGCAGTTCGTCCAGCAGATCTTTCGCACCGGGCAAGATTGCTCTTTCATCCAGTTTGGCGATTGCCGCTAGATAATATGCATTTTTTCTCTCGGCCAGTTCTCTTTTTTCGCTTTCGTTATATCTTCGTTGCGCACGTTCCAGAATAATGTCGACACACGCCATGCGAGATACGCCGCGTAATCGCTGGTTGATAAGGCGATCGAAGTAGATTCCTTCCTCGTTGCATAATTTTTGCCAGGCTTGATAATGTTCTTCATCCGACGATAAGAGAACTCCGTCTACATCAAAGATAATTGCTTTTACTTTATTAGGTTTTACCTCGGTAGGGATGATGGATTGAAGAGGTAATTTCATAACGGGATTTTCAGCTGTCAGAATAACTTTTTCATTGAAATGCAGAAACTCTGATTCTGTTCCTTCCACTAAGCTGTAAGTCGTAAATTTATGGTCGACTTTCACCGTTAAAAGCGCAGCTCGATAACGGATTCTAAACTCATATGATGTCCATGCATCAGGAATTTGAGGTTTAAAACGAAGAACTTGATCGACTACATTCATGCCGCCGTAACCGTAGATGATAGCCAGCCAGTTCCCCGCCATATTTGCCATGTGCAAGCCGTCTGCCGTGTTGCCATGTGTGTCATCCAAATCCAGCCGGGCCGTTTCCATGAAGTATCGATAAGCTTTCCCCTGCATGCCCAAACCGTTTGCCACGATGGAGTGGACGGAAGCGGACAAGGAGGAATCATGCGTGGTATATAGCTCATAAAAATCGAAGGCAAGTTGCTTTTCCGTGTAGCTTGCATGATCCGGATGCAAGAAGAAGGTCAGGAGCAAGTCTGCTTGCTTACTGACACGATGCCTATAGATGTTCAGCGGGTGATAGTGCAGCAGCAGCGGATATTTATCTTCCGGCGTATTCATGAAATCCCATGGCTTTCGATCAAGCACTGCGTCATCCTGGAGCAGTAAACCTAAGTTCTTGTCCTTTGGCAAATATATGAAGCGCGAGGCCTCTTCGAATTGGTTCTGAAGTTCCACGATGTCGTATGTCAGCCTCGTCATTAAGTTCTTTAACCGTACAGGATCTTTCTCGCTTAAAAGTTTAATAATCCGAGTGGCATCGTTAAAGGTGCTTTTAATCATCAGATTTGTGAAATAGTTATTGTTTACCAGTGTGCTGTATTCATCCGGACCGGTGACCTCATTCACCACGAAGCCTTTTTTCTTGTCCATAAAACCAAGATCGAGATAGAACACAGCAGATTCGATCAGTAGCTCTAACCCTTCGTCCCAGAGGTAATCATCATCTTGTGTTGCTTCCCAATACCGAACGACTGCATGGCAAATATCTGCATTGATGTGGTATTGCGCTGTTCCTGCCGGATAGTATGCGGAGCATTCGCGACCCGAAATTGTCCGCCAGGGGAAAAGAGCACCTCTGCTGTGACCCATCAGCAACGCACGCGAACGAGCCTGATCCAGGATGGAATAACGATATCGCAGCAATTGTCTGGCAATATCCGCTCGGGTGTACAAGAAGAAGGGGAAGATATACATTTCGGTATCCCAGAAATAATGCCCTTCGTAACCTTCGCCGGAGAGACCTTTAGCCGCGATTGAGCTCATACCGTCGTTGGAAGCAGATTGAAGGAGATGAAAGAGGCTGAAATTCAAGCTTTGTTGCAGCGACAGATCGCCTTTCAGACGGATCTCGGCGGACTGCCAGAATCGAGTTAAGAAACTTTCTTGCTTTTGGCGCAGAACTTGATATCCCATCTCTCTGGCTTTCATGCTCTCGCTTATTGCGCCGGATAGCAAGTCATCTTTCATGCTTCTTCGGGAGTCATCATAGGCGATGTACTTCTCGATTTCGGCGGTTTCGAGCGAGGTCAAATCTGCATGATAATGTAAAGCAATCTTACCGTTACTATCATCCTCGACTGTACTCGTCCCTAAGTTACAGCGATGGGCCACGGCAACCGCGATCGCTAAAGCTGAATTTCGAGTGTCTTGTCGCAATGCCAGCAACTGATCATTCAAATCCGTATGTCGATCGCTTATCCGCAATGTTGGCCCTTCGAAAGCACGTGGTAAACGCGGATCGTCGCCGCCGGATTTGTTACCGGTATCGCCGTCCAGAATGCTCCGGATCTCGATACTGCAATCGCCCGGATCCAGTAAAGTGACCCGATAGACCAGGCAGGCGATATTTTTATCCGTTAAGGACACGAGACGCCTCGAGTCAATTCGCAGACGTTTCCCGCTGAGACTTCGCCACACAAGTCTGCGTTCCAGCTGGCCATAGGTCATGGCCAGACTTCTTTCATATTGTTCGAGCCGGCCTTCGCGGCAAACCCGATCAAGAGAAAACAGTTCGCCGTCAACCCGTAACTCGATTGGCAGAGCGTTGGCTATATTCTGAATCGTTTCTGATGTGTCGGCGAATCCGTAAGCTTTTTCGCCGTACAGAATAGGTGCTGTTTCGTAGAAGCCATTGATGTATGTTCCGCGTATTTCGTCTGCTTTGACTCCGATAGGCAAAGGTGAATCTTCGTGGGAACCGCGGATGCCCAAATAGCCGTTGGCCAGTGAAAACAAGGAAGCATAGCGGGCATTTTGCGACGAGTCGTAGCAGCTTTCGATTATCTTCCAAGGATGATTCGTATGTGTTACGGGACGAAATCGATCGGACTTGAAATATTTCAATTTACCTGACCATCCTTTCTAACCTTTTACCGCACCGGCCATAATGCCGCTGATGATGTAGCGTTGAGCCGCAACGTAAAAAAGAATAACGGGAATTATTGTCAAGACGAGGCCGGCCAAAGCGAGATTCCATTGAATATTGAATTCGCCGAAGAAGTAAAATGTCGAGAGCGGTATCGTTCTCAAGTTCGGATTCTGGGTCAAAACCAGCGATGGCAGGAGATAATCGTTCCAATAGCTGATGATATTCAAGATTGCTACTGTAACCGTGATGGGAACCATGTTCGGGAAAACAATCTGCCAGAACGTCTTGAACCGGCCTGCACCGTCTATCGTCGCACTTTCTTCCATGGAAACAGGGACATTTTTCACGGCACCGGTATATAGGAAAACCGCCAGTGCCAGTCCGAATCCGAGGTTAAAGAAAATCAAACCATAATGTGTGCCTACCATTCGGAAACCGATCGCGGCGATACGCCATTTGGTGAAATACTGGACCAGTGGCAGCATGACGGATTGGAAGGGAATCAATATCGTGGATATCAACATGAAATACAAGAAATTAGCCAGCTTTCCTTCACGTCTCGCAATAGCCCATGCAGCCATCGAGGCAACGATGACAATCAAGATAACCGAAGTTCCGGTTACTATGACCGAGTTGCGCAGGGCGGTAAAGTAATTCATTTTCGACGCTGCTTCCGCGTAGAATTCAAAACTCCAGGATTCCGGCCAACCAAGCTGATCTCGAAAGATCTGTTGTCTGCTCTTAAAAGAATTTATCACCATAATATAAATGGGTGAAATAATGGTGAGAGAGAGAAGCCAGCCTATGACAGTAAGAGTAAGGGAACTTCTGTTGATCTTGCTTCTTTTAGTCATAACTGAACCTCCTTGCGACGGGTTAAGAAAACCTGACTGAGGGTTATAAGCATAATGATAAAAAAGAAGATGATAGACTTGGCCTGCGCTTCCGCAGCATCGTTATAACGGAAGGCCGAGTTGTAAATATTCATGGCTACCATTTCGGTACTCCGACCGGGACCGCCATCCGTCAATGAGACATTCGTATCATATTGTTTCATGGCATTGGCCATCGTCACGAACAGATTGATTGTAAACGAAGGAATCATCAGAGGTATCGTAATTCTGGTTAAACGCTGCCATGCTCCGGCTCCGTCAATCGACGAAGCTTCCATGAGGTCACCCGGGATCGCCTGGATGCCTGCGATGTAAATAATCATGACGTATCCGGCTTGTTGCCAGACGCCGACCAGTACCAGAGCGAAGAAAGCAGCGGTCCGTTCATCCAGCCAATTAAAGAAGACAGATTCCAATCCCGTGACCAGACCCATCTGTACGAAAAGTCTGCTGAAAATAAAGCGCCAGATAAAACCTAAAATCAGACCTCCGATCAGATTGGGCAGAAGATATATCGAGCGCAGAATATTACGTCCTTTTACCCTGGAGGTCACCAATAAGGCAAAAATAAAACCGATCAGGTTTACGAGGATTAGCATGACCAGAGCATATTGAAAGGAGAAAATAAACGCCTGACGAAAACGGCGGTCACCGAGGCCCTCGAGATAATTGGTAAATCCAACAAACTCGGAACCGGCGAAAGCGAAACCGCTCCAATTACTAAAAGAGTAAACAACTCCCATTATGAAGGGGATTAGTACCACATTCACAAAGGCAAAGAGTGCCGGCAGAACAAAAAGAAAAAAGCTGATGTTCTTTTTAACTGATGTTTTCATGGCTTCACGTCCTGTCTTGTGTTTGCATCACCCGGATGTGTAGAGTGCTACCCAAAACAACTGTCTTGAGTAGCACCCTAACGATGGATTCAATTCGATTTATCCGGCCAGATCCTGCCAGGTAGTATTTAACTCCTCAAGAAGTTCTGCTGATGTCAGTCTGCCTGCATAATACTCCTGCATGAATGCAGCGCCGTCTATATCCAGACCTGCCGGGAAGACAAAGTTGTATGTCCATTCAACGGTTTTATTGTCGGATACATAAGCTGCCACCGATTCGGAAAGGCCGCCTTGCGGAGCTAATACATCTTGGTAAGCAGGAATAAAGAGTAAGGTATTCGCACTGTGTTCCTGGCCTTCGTCGCTGGTAATTAGCCAATCCAGGAATGTTTTGGCTGCCGCTTGCTGTTCTTCGCTCGCCTGATTGTTGATACGCCATGCAGAAGCGGAACCCACGGCCAGGCTATCGTTTCCTTCCAACGGATAAGGCAAGAAAGCATAATCAAAATCTACTTCGTTATCTTCAAGTATCTGCTGTGCCCAGTTACCTTGATGAATCATGGCATAATCGCCGGCTCCGAAGCCTGCTACCTGTTCATCATAAGATGCTTGTCCTTTATTGGTATAAGGGGCGATCTGATCCAGAGCATCTGCCCATGCCTGTACACTTGGAATGTCCGCCAGGCTCATATCACCTGCGTTGACTGATTCAATGTCTTCTTTGTAATTATCGTCCAGTGCAATTGCCCAGTTAAAGAAATGGATGAAGATGAAGTAATTATCCTCGGCAAAGCCGATCGGAGCAACAACGCCTTCCACATCTGCCAGTTTTTCCAGGGCAGCGACAAAACTGTCGATATCGGTCAGAGAATCCGGATCGATGTCTGCATCTTCAAACATCTTTACGTTGTAGATAAAACCGTATCCCTCGACTGAACCGGGCAAGCCCATGATCTTACCGTCATCGCTTGTGAATTCCGGTTTCAGTCCTTCGGAAAGTATGCCTGCAGCTTTCGTATCACTCAAGTCGGCAAAGAACTGTTCGAAGTTTACCGTATCGATACCGCTCATGGAAAAAATCGTTGGTGCCGAGGCAGGATCTGCCGCGAAGTTAGATTGAAGTACCGTTGCATAATTATCGCCGGAAGTTCCTAACAAGGTGACATGGACACCATGCCCGCCATTATTGAAGTCGTCGATGACTGTCTCCAAATCTGATTGAATTTCTGTTTTCGACTGCATTAAGGTTATTTCGACGGTTTCGCCTCCGGACGATGTTTCGGGGACTTCGCTTGTATCCGATGTTTCGTCTTCAGACGTCATGCCGCCACTCGTGGTGGTGCCGGACGTTGTACCCTTGCTCGAGCTGCCTGTGGTGTTTGTCTGCGATCCGCCGCAAGCGGCTAAGAGCATGGCTGCAGCAAGAACAAGAGCCGACAGTTTAGCTTTTGACTTTTTCATCTCTGAAATCCTCCTGTGATTGTTGATATTCTTCAATGGCAAAGAACTACTGAAGAGATAGTTACACATTTAGTTTAAGCGGATTAACCAACTGAACTTTTGCAATCTTCAGAAAACTTTACAATATGTAATAAATGATTCGACTAAATCGATCACTTATCGATATACTTTAGCTGAAGTCGGAATGAGACGATCATTCGGAGGAAGTAATGCCAATGTCAACGAATCTTGATAGGGATGTTACTGACGTTTTACTAGAGAATAAGACAGGAAAAGTAAGTTTACATACGGATATTCAGAAAATACTGATACGCGAGCGAATGAGAAATCACAATCGTGACTATCAACATCCGTCATATCAAGCCGAACTGCTTCTCGTGCAGGCGATCAGTGAAGGTGCGGCCTCGGAAGCTCTGGAGTTGCTGGAACAGATCAACAGACTGGAACGAGCCGAGTTATCCGCCGATCCGATCCGGTCATTAAAGAACAGTCTAATCGGATCGTGTACGATTTTTACACGGGCGGCGATACAAGGCGGAGTTGATTCCGAATCGGCGTTTATGCTCAGTGATTTGTTTATCCGCCAAATCGAACGCGTTTACTCAAAACCACAAGGCGAAAGTCTGGAATACGATATGTTGCTCGCTTTTGTGCAGAGCGTGAACGATAGTCGAAGGGACAGGGAAGGAAAGCTCTATTCGCCTATGATCGTTAGGGCCAGGGAGTATGTAAGGGAAAACATCCAACATTCGCTTAGTCTCTCTGACGTAGCTGCCGTAATGAATGTCCATCCCAACTACCTGTCGACATTGTTTTCCAGAGAATGCGGTCAGACATTTATGTCTTACTTAGATGAAGAGCGGATAAAGCAGATCAGGAAATATTTGATCTACACTGATCTTCCCTTGTCCCGTTTAGCTACGAATTTCGAATTTAGTCTCTTTTCGCAATTTTCCACATACTTCAAGAAGCACTGCGGATGTTCGCCCCGGGAGTATCGCAGGCGTTACGGCGAAACAAACAAGATATCCGAAATAAAGATTTGATTTCGTATCGTCTCGTTTGAGGCTTGACAAGCTTATACGATCTCCGTTATGTTTGAGTAGCCAAGGATGCATCCGGGCATTGATAATCGAATAATAAAGTTGCTTAGGTGATGCGAGAAATTTATCTTTCGAGCATATAATAGGGAATGCGGTTAGACTCCGCAGCAGCCCCCGCTACTGTAATCATGAGGCAAGGCTATCACGCCACTGGAAAAATCCGGGAAGGCAGCCAAGCAGATATCATGTAAGCCAGGAGACCTGCCTTAAGCGACAATGATCTGACTTTTCGGCGGGAAAAGGATGAACGGGCAGTCGGTTATACCGGCTTTACTTCGTGTAAACGAAGGCCAACTCATCTGATTAACGGCACCGGTGCCGTTTTTTTATGCTTTGCAAATCGAGAGGCAAAGCCCTGAAAGCGCAAGGCACCTGCTATCCTTCCCGAGAAATCAGAAAATCTTTCGTGGAGGGAAGAAATGAAACAAAAGATAATAGCCTTTATACTTGCAGGAGCATTGGCGTTCACGACCGCAGCTTGCCAAACAAGCGGGAACAACGCATCATCGAGTCAATTCGTCTCACAGTCCGGGACAACGGGCGTTACGGTAGAAACATCTATCGGCGAAGAAGAAACCAGCGCTTCGACAAGTGCAGTTCAACCTGAAGAGAAGCCTGATACCGATCGTGCCGGAAACACCATTGATATTCCGGATACCGTTGAGCGAATTGTTTCGCTGGTCGGTTCTACGACCGAAATACTGGTCGATTTGGGGCTGGGAGACAAAATCGTAGCGATCGACACGAACTCGGTCTCGTTTGCCGGCTTGCCTGCCGATCTTCCGGCCATCGATCTGATGAGCCCCGATATCGAGGCTCTGCTTGCCGTTGATGCCGATTTGATTTTTGTTTCCAATATTACTGATGCAGGCGGAGAGACATCTGTTCTTCAGCCTTTGATTGATGAGGGCGTGACGGTTGCTTATATTCCTACATCTGAAAGCTTCTCCGAGATTATGGAAGATATCCGTTTTATCGGAGCTGCTACATCGAGCTCTAAAGAAGCCGCCGAACTAATCGAAACTTTTCAAAGCGGTATAGATGAACTCGCTTCGATTGCAGCGACAATCCCCGAAGAAGAGAGACGTACGGTGTTTTTCGAGATATCCGCTCTGCCTTATCTCTACAGCACAGGCGCTAACACTTACTTAAACGAAGCTATCAGCCTTGTCGCTGCGATTAACGTTTTAGCCGATCAGGAGTCCTGGATACCGGTTACCGAAGAAGCGGCGATCGCTTTAAATCCGGATGTTATCTTAACGAACGTCAATTACATCGAGGATCCTGCGGGAGAAATTCTGGGCCGTCCCGGTTGGGATAACGTGACAGCTATCATGAACGGGGATGTTTATCAGATCGACAACAACCGGTCCTCGCTGCCTAACCACAACATTCTGGAGGCTGCATGGGAAATTGCCCGAGCTGTTTACCCCGAATATTATGAGTAAGTCAACAATGAGAAAAAAACAAGCAGGGAGTATAGCGACAAACAGAACCGGTCAGAGGAGCTTTATTGCTTCTCTGACCCTCCTTGCCTCTGTTGTGATTATGCTGATGGCGATCGGTATCGGCAGTGTCACGATTCGACCACAGGACATCCTACTGATTTTGGTACATAAAATCCTGGGCAGATCCTTACCGGCATCTGTTCCGGCGAATATTGCCGGTATCCTCTGGTCGGTCCGCCTGCCTCGTGTTCTCCTCGCATTCCTGGTTGGAGCCGCTTTATCGGTTTCCGGTGTCGTTATGCAATCGGTTTTGAAGAATCCTCTGGCATCGTCCTTTACGCTCGGTGTATCCTCCGGCTCTTCGCTCGGAGCTGCTTTTGTTTTACTCTTCGGCTTGAGCGGAGGCTTGCGAAGTTCGCTTGGCTTTCCGATAGCCGGATTCATTTTTGGCGTAGGTACCGTCTTTTTAGTTCTGGCAATATCGAAGAAACTGGATAAACGAATGGAAAACACGACGATTATTTTGATCGGACTTGTTATTTCGCAATTTTTCGGAGGAATTCTGACGCTCTTGATGTCACTGGCCAGAGAAACGATGGAAAGACTGGTCCTCTGGCAGTTGGGCAGCTTTTCAGGTCTCGGATGGTCGGCGGTATCGATCGTGGCTCTCGTTTTGGCTGCAGGTTCGCTGATACTGATGAGGTACAACCGCGAACTTGATATCATGACATTCGGCGAAAGCCAGGCCTTGACACTGGGTATTAATTTGCCTTTTATCAAACCATTCGTCCTTGTCGTTACGGCTCTCTTGACGGGGGCCAGCATTTCTTTGACAGGTGTGATAGGTTTCGTCGATCTCATCGCGCCTCACCTGACCAGACGGATATTCGGCTCATCGCATCGGGCCGTACTTCCCATGTCAATGCTGCTCGGCGGTTCCCTGATGGTTATGGCCGATTTACTGGCGAGGACATTGCTGGCACCGCGAGAACTGCCCGTCGGGGCGATAACGGCAATCATCGGAGCGCCTTTCTTTGCCTATGTGTACTTTAAAAGACGCAAAGGAGAGTCCGTATGAAAAAAGAACTGCTTCGTGTCGAGAATCTCCGTGCGGGATATGGGGAAGACGATATCATCCGGGATATTTCTTTTAGCCTTTATGAGGGCAATCGCCTTGTCATTCTGGGTCCGAACGGATGCGGGAAAACAACCTTGATTCGTGCCATTACCGGAACACTTGCATCCGAAGGTCTTCTATTATCCGAAGGGCAGGATGTTCGTGCCATGAAACCGGTCGAACTGGCGTCGCGCATGGCGGTACTGGCACAGCTTGAAAGCGCTTATTTCCCATATAGCGTATACGATACCGTCATGATGGGTCGTTATCATCTCCTTCGGAAAGGCTGGCTTGCTGAACCCGGAGACATGGACCGTCAAGTTGTCGAGGATGTGCTTGGACAAGTCGGTTTATGGGATTTACGTGATCGTTTGATAAGCGATCTTTCGGGCGGGCAGTTACAGCGGGTCTTTCTGGCCAGAACCTTCGCCCAGGAGCCGGGTATGATATTTCTGGACGAGCCTACGAATCATCTGGATCTTCGCCATCAAACCGAACTGATAGACTATCTGAAACAATGGTCACAAGTACCCGGTCACGCGGTCTGCGGTGTGTTACACGATTTGAATCTGGCTTCGGAACTGGCAGACGAAGTGCTGCTCTTGTCCGACGGCATGACAGTAGCCAGTGGTCCATGGTCCGAGGTCTGCACGGCAGAGCGCCTGCAGGCGGTATTCGGCATGGATGTTGCTTCTTACATGCAAAAGACGCTTGAACGCTGGAAGTAAATGAAGCAGTAAATGCTTGCTAATCATTCACTTTGCCGATTGTTTGAGTATCAAAATAACTTGCAAATCCACCTTGTTACTGCTACGTTATTCATATGAGTAAAGCTGATGAAAGGCTGACACAATATGAATGATAATAATTTGAATCCCCTGGATTTTCGGCAACAGATCGAACGTCTGGGTGATATTTTTCCCACACATCAGATCATGGATAGCGAGGGCAGGATCGTAAATCAGAAGGCATTTGATGATTTGGCTCTCGATGACGATACACTAAAATACATTATGAACCGCATGTTATGGGTACGGGAGCTCAATGCCCGAAGTACCATGCTCGCCAAACAAGGCTGGATGAGTTTTCATGCACCTTATCAGGGACAGGAGGCCAGTCAGATCGGATCGTATCTGGCCTTCGAAAAAGAGGACTTTATGCTGGCCGGTTATCGTGTATTCGGACCGCTTGTCATGCACGGCTTGCCCTTGTCACAATGTTTTCACTGGAATAACGGCCACGTGAAAGGAAATGACTATTCGGGCATGAATGCCATTCCGCCCCAGGTTATCATCGGTGCACAGATGATTCAGGGCGCCGGTGTTGGTCTGGGCTTGCGAAAGCGAGGATCGAAACAGGTTGCCCTGACGTATACAGGCGACGGAGGTACCTCCCAGGGTGATTTTTACGAAGGTCTTAATTTCGCCGGTGTTTTTAAAGCACAGATTGTATACATCGTAGAAAACAATGAGTATGCGATATCCACGCACTGGACCAGCCAGACTGCTGCGTCCACTCTGGCTCAGAAAGCTGCGGCAGCAGGGATACCCGGAATTCGGGTGGACGGTATGGATGTATTTGCAGTATTAAGCGCCGCACGTGCCGCACGCGCCCGGGCGGCCGCAGGAAACGGGCCCGTACTGATCGAAACGGTATGCTCCAGGTTCGATCCGCATTCCCTGTCAGGTGACGATCCGAGTATCTATCGCGAGCCGGAAAGTTTTGAGCGCTGGAACAAGAAAGATCCCATTAAACGCATGAGGGCATATCTGACCGGTCGCGGCATCTGGACCGAAGCAGATGAATCGGAAGCGCTGGAACAAGCCCGGGCCGATGTCAGACAGGCCGTGGAAGAAGTGAATGCCACGCCGAAGCAGAAGATCAGCGATTTCATTAGAAATACTTATGAAACAACGCCGGCCGAACTGGATGAACAGCTTCAGATTTATCTGAAACGTGAAGAGAGAGCCGTCGAAGCTTGAATTTATCGAGATCAGGTAGAAAAAACAGCCCCGATCCATCCGGTCGAGGCTGTCTTAATTTCTGTCAATACGCTTGCTTGACGCCGCTCATTTCTTCAAAGAGATTCCGTTCTCTGCGAAGTAGAAAAGATCTTTCTCATTTGCTTCCGGGAAATCAATATTGTGTTCTGTTAAAAAGATTTTAATCCGTTCGAAGGTTTCCTTCGAGATAATATGCTCGATACGGCAGGCATCGTCGTCTGCGATCCGTGGATCAACACCCAGAGCCGTAAGGAAATGGGAGAGGACGATATGGCGCTGATAGATACCGATCGCTTCTTTTCTGCCTGCCTCGGTGAGAATAAGCCTTCCATCGGCTTCCATGGTTAGAAATTTGTTGTCAATCAGTAAGTGAACGGCACGGCTGACCGAGGGTTTTGAAAAACCCATTTCTTCGGCTAAATCGATGGAACGCACTTCACCCAGACGGTTCTCCAGTATAAGTACATTTTCCAAATACATCTGTGCGGATTCCTGTAAAATCATGATTTTCTTCCTGTTCTGCAATATCTTGCGATCCGGTACTGTCAATATTGTTACATATTTGATCTTTTTTGTGAAGTAAGGAACTTGGGTCGTTCACGATACCTTTTCTTGGTATCCGACATGTTAAGATAAGTATATATCAATGAAGCCGTATATGCAGGAGCATCGATACCGCGAATTGGCTTCGGATGGAGGAATCAGCAATGTCATATCAAGATATAATCGATCTCGTCAACGGATCGCATCGGTCAAAAAAGCGTCGTTCTGTCCTGCGGGGCCTGCTTGTCGGATCGGCTATCGGCGTCGGGACCGGCTTGCTTTTCGCACCACGACCGGGCAGCGCCACACGGCAGCGCTTCGTCGACGGTGCCGTGAATACCGGTTTAGCCGTACAAGTCGGCAGTATGAGAACTGCAAACCGGCTGAAGACGACAGTTGATAGTTTGACGACGAACGTGAAAGCGGTCGCGACAGATGTAGGCACGACCGTACAAGCTGTTCAGGACAGTATGAAACATATTAAAGCTCTCAAGCTGACACTCGAACGTTCCGCCGGACGATTGGCGAAACAAGAAGTTGATATCGGGGAATCCGGCGAACGCCTCGTTGCGGCATCTGAAGAATTTCGATCCGAAGCCGAAGATCTGAAAAGCAAAATGACTTGATAGTCATTTCATCTGTATCATGACAAGTGAAGAAGCTTCTCCGTACGGGGAAGCTTTTTAGGTATCCGGACTTGATTTTCTTCGCAGATATGAGATAATAAATTGCAACATATGAACAAATGATCATATGTCGGAGTAAGTGATGTCGCAGCGACAGAATTGAAAGAGGAGACGAACGGATGACGCAACTAGCTGACAACCCGGATAACGATATGCGAGATCTAACTGCAGTTTTGGACCCGAAAGCCGTATGCGCTATCGGCGAAGCGATGCCGAAGGATGACGTCATCGGTGATCTGGCCGAATTGTTTAAGGTTCTCGGAGATCCCACACGTGCGAAGATTCTCTTTGCCCTTGAGAAGGGTGAATTGTGCGTGGGAGATATTGCGATTTTACTGGATATGAACCAATCGGCGATCTCGCATCAGCTGCGTTTGCTCAAACGCAACCGTCTTTTAAGATCGAGACGCGACGGAAAACAGGTTTATTATACTTTGCATGATGATCATGTCAGTCAGCTCTTTGCGGCCGGTCTGGAGCATGTCAGCGAGATCTTTTCATAAACCGCAGAGCTTAGACAGAGGTAGCAGATGGAATATAATCAAGTGAAGATTGATGGGTTTACGAAGCCGGTGCAGATTGATTTTCGTTTAAACGGGTTGGATTGTGCGAATTGCGCAGCACAAATCGAGTCTGAAATTATGAAACTCGAGTCTGTCGATAAGGCATTTATTTCTCTGCCGGTGGAGTTACTGACTTTGAAGTTAAGCGATACAGCCGGTGTTGATTCGCCATCCATCTTAAAAGGAATTATTCAATCGATTATTGATCGAATCGAACCCGGTGTGAAGGTAGAAGAAGTCCCGAAAGAAACGAAAAGCAGTGTTGAGGACAGGGAAGCTAATCGAAATACGGAAGCTGTGATAGATGCCGGGCGCATCTGGTATAAAGCACTATTGAATGAACGTGCCATTTTACTTCGTATTTCGACGAGTCTTCTCGTCTTAATCCTCCTGGCTATTATGCCGCCCGCCTCATCGCCTCGTTTCGTAATTGCGCTGCTTGCTTATGTTCTGGTCGGTTATGATGTATTTCTTTCCGGGATAAAGTCCTTATCACGTTTCTATATATCCAATGAAAAAGTACTGATGACCGTTGCAACCGTCGGTGCTTTCATTTTGGGCGAATACAGCGAAGCGGTTGCGGTTATGCTCTTTTATCAAGCAGGAGAGTTTATTCAGGATTTAGCCGTGGATCGATCCCGCGACTCGATTGGAGAATTGATCCGATCATTGAAGTCGGATCATGCGAATCTGATTGATCCGGTCAGCGGGCAGGTTCGAGTCGTTTCGCCCGAAGCGGTTTTGCCGGCATCCTTGATTCAAGTCAGAGCAGGCGAGAAGGTTCCGCTGGACGGCGTGGTGAAACAAGGTCGTTCTTATATGGATACGGCTGCTTTAACCGGTGAATCCATGCCTCGTGTTGCGGAGCCCGGCGATAAAGTTTCCTCCGGCTTTATAAATACTTCGGGACTGTTGACGATCGAAACGACCGGCAGCTATCAGGATTCAACGGTTGAACGAATCCTGCGCATGGTGAAGGAGGCAGGCGCACATAAAGCGCCGACCGAACGTTATATTACCCGTTTCGCGAAATACTATACGCCTGCGGTAATGGTCATGGCTCTTTTGATAGCGGTTTTTCCGCCTTTGCTTTTAGATGGAGCAGTATGGAATGATTGGATTTATCGCGCCTTGATCTTTCTAGTCGTTTCCTGTCCTTGTGCATTAGTCGTATCCGTCCCGCTGGGCTTTTTTGGAGGTATCGGAAACGCAAGTAAGAAAGGAATTCTGGTTAAAGGGGCGGAGTATCTGGAATCTCTGGCCAATATGGACACGGTCATATTCGATAAAACCGGTACATTGACCGAAGGCCGTTTCACCATAAGGAAAGTCATATCCGTTGACGAAAATCTTACGGAAGCCGAAGTTCTTACTCTGGCAGCCATCGCGGAACAGGAATCCAATCACCCTCTTGCCGCATCGATTTTGGCGGAAGCAGGCATGGTGAAAACAGAGCATCATCAGATCCGGGATTACTATGAGGTAGCCGGACGGGGAACCGTTTTGTACTATGACGAAGAGCGCCTCTTGGCAGGTAATGCCAAGTGGCTGCTTGAAAACTCGATTGAGATTCCCGATGAAGTTCTGAAGAGCGGCAACGGAACGACGGTGTATATCGCTCGTGGAGATAAGTTCACCGGTTACATCGAGCTGGAAGACAAAATAAAAACCGGTGTAGATACTGCCGTGCGCGAACTCAAGAAACAAGGCGTGCGTCGTGTTGTTATGTTAACCGGCGATGCCGAAACCGCTGCGAAAAAAGTCAGTTCCGAACTGAAGCTGGATGCATACGAAGCAAATTGTCTACCTCAAGATAAGATCGCTGCCGTGGAACGACTTCAAAACGAGCTTGAGGCCGTTGGCGATAAAGATAAACTGATCTTCGTTGGCGACGGCATAAATGATGCCCCTGCTCTGGCCAGAGCAGATGTCGGCGTGGCTATGGGTGCTTTGGGTCAGGCTGCGGCTATCGAAGCAGCGGATGTTGTTCTGCTGGATGATAATCTTGGCAAGTTGACCGAAGCGCATCGTATCGCCCGCTTTACCAAGCGCGTGGTGGCTCAAAACATTGCATTGGCTTTAGCTGTTAAACTTGCTGTTCTGGCATTATCCGCTCTAGGCTATACAGGAATGTGGGGCGCGGTCTTCGCGGATGTGGGCGTGACGATACTGGCTGTACTAAACTCGGTACGTGTGTTAATAAAACGCGATTGATCTTGTCGGAAGACTTTCTTTTTGTGTTGGTTTTTAGTATATTACTAAGGAGTATACTTACAAATGACTTTATAGCGTTATTCGCTGTGCCTATCTTGTATCGGCAGAGAAGCGAATGTCCGGGTTCCGGCATATCAATTATCAGCCGATCTTTTTGCCTCTTTTATATCTCGGTGAGGCAGTCGGCGACTTATCGGCATGGAGGTATCAACTACCGTGCAAGTAAAAAGAATTATAGCTATCATCCTGGGTCTGACCCTTTTATGTTCCTCGACGGGTCCCGGCTTTGTGCGGGCATCTTCAAACGATACTGCTCATGTATCTGACGGTTCCAATGATCTCGAATCGGCTTTAGCCGAACAAAAAGCTCAAAATGCCCGTGAACTGGCCGCGGCCCGGGCCGAATTGGCGGCTTATCAATCTCAGAGTAACAGCGTGAGAGCTCAGCTGGATCTTTTACTGGAAGAAGATGCCGCCACTCTCGAAGAGTATGAGCGCTTAAGCAGCGAGCTGGATATGGCCATGGATGCAGTCGAACACAGTGTTCGTTTGTATGAGGATGCTCAGCTGGCTGCCGATGAGATGCAAACTTTATATGAAGAACGGATCACAACTCTATTTAAGTATCGTAATCGCTCGCTTCTTGAAATCTTTTTCGCTTCTGACAGCATAGACGGATTTTTCACTAATCTGAGGCTGATGTCTTTCATAGCTTCGGCTGATCAGCGGATGTTGCTTGATTTGAAGCTGGCTCGCGAGGATGCCGCCATAGCCAGGGCTAAAGCGGAAGATGTGGCGGGACAGGCAGAAATCTATTTCGAATATGTCAACGAGCAGCTCAGCCGGCTTAAAAATGACATTGACTTAATCGAGAGTGATTTGGCAAGCCTGGAACAAGCCATCTTAAATCGTTCCGCCGGTTTAGAGGCCCTTGAGTCAGAAGGCGATTTAATCAACAAAGAGCTAATGGAATATTACGCCGAAATGGCTAAACTTCAAGAAGCGGCACAAGCTTCGCTTACTGCCGAGTCGAGTGCTCGAGAAACAACAGTTGAACCCAAATCTGCCGACATGGAAGAAAGTTTATCTGTACCGGGCACCGGTTTACCTTTACCGACTCCGGCAGTTACATCCGAAACTCAAGTTTCGCAGGGAAATACAGGTGCTGGTTCTAGCGCTGCGACAACAAGCGACCGTTCAAGCACCGGATCGCCAACTTCGACTTCGCGTCCGACTGCGACGGAACGCCAGACGACAACGACCCGGTCGACTACCGAACGTCAGACAACGACAACGGAGCGGGTAAGCACTACCGAACGTCAAACTACGACAACAACTCAGAGGCAGACAACTAGCGAACGGCCTGCAACGACCGAACTAGTGACTACGACCACTAGACCTGCGACTACTCAAGCGCCGATGACAAGCACGGTAAAGACGACAACATCAACTTCAACGACAGCGACAACGACAGCGCCGCCTGCCACGACTCCTCCTCCTGCTACCGATGCTCCTCCGCCAAGTCAAGGATCTTCTCAGTACTTTATGTTTCCTCTGGTTTCATACCAAAACGATAATTCGTCATACGGACCTCGAGTCCACCCGATTACAGGAGCAGTAAACGCATTTCATTATGGATCTGATTTTTCTGCACCGGCAGGAACTCCGATAAGAGCCAGTATGGACGGTACGGTTATACTGGTTGACAAGACATGGCAGGGTCAGACCTATACCACTCATAACACCGGCTATGGTAACTTCGTGACGATTCAACATGCCAATGGCATCAGCACCACTTATGCTCACATGAAGTTTGTAACTGTCGAAATCGGTCAGCAAGTTAAACAAGGTGATTTTATCGGTCAGGTGGGAAGTACTGGTGCATCGACCGGACCTCACTTGCATTTTGAGATAGCTATTTACGGATCGACGGTTAATCCGATGGGTTCTCAATATCTGGGAAGCCCCCACGCCATTCGATAAGAAAAAAGATCTTCGCATCTGATAGCGAAGATCTTTTTTATAGTGCTGTGTTAGTTTAGCAGCTCTTCTAGACTGATTTGATCCCGAACAAGCGGGTTAATAATTCCTGACTCCGCTTTCGCCGGTAACTGCTCTTCGAGTGCCAGACGAAAATAACGTCTGACTGTTTGGTAACTCAATTCGGTCACGATTTGAATTTCTTTCCAGGATTTACCAGCGGCTCTCAACAAGAAGATAGCATCCTGTTTTATTTTCTGTTTATCGCTTTCCATGACCTGTCCGCTTTCTAATTTCTCGCCTCAAAACGGGAGACATCCCGAATGCATCGCTTATTATAAGCAAGTTTAGAGAAAACATAAAGGTTATCGTTTTCTTAGCAGTCAGTCAACATTACGGATGACATGTTCCGCATGGTTCGTACCCCATCTCAATAACGGTATCCCGAATATCTTTAGAAAAAATTCGATTCTCTGCACTGATCCGCTTAGCGTGGTGGCAAGTAGTTGTATGGAACTTTTTCGAATTGTGGTTGAGAACATAAGTGGTGCCGGCAGGAACGACCCATTCGTCTGACGCTGCTGTTGTTGTCGGCACAGTCTCGGGAGCAGGCGTTGCAGGCGCCTTTGTCGTTACAACAGGAGGCGGAGAAACGGCAGCTGGTTTCGAAGTTGATGTCGGAACAGGAGCGACTGGCACAGTTGTCGGACGGGGAATGACAGTCGCTTCGTCTGTTGTTTGGCCGGAAGCACCGGCGAAGTCATTGGACGGTGCGGTTGACCATTCGTAATTCCTTCCGTCGCTCTTTATGATAATCGTGCCTTGCTGATCTGTTCTGAACAACTTGGAACCACTTTTTTCGATGCGATTCAATGTGTTTTGACCCGGATGACCGTAAGAATTATTGCTGCCGGAAGAAATCACCGTCCACTTCGGGCTAACTGCATCCAGAAGGGTTTTAGAATTACTGCCGTTACTGCCGTGGTGACTGCTGTAGAATACATCCGCATCCAGATTTACGCGATTTAGTATCTGTTGTTCTGCGTTAGCGGATTGATCACCCATTATAATAAAACTCGTTTGACCAAAATCCACGCGAATAGATATGGAATCATCATTAACATCCGAATGACCATATTCGCGCGGTGCGATAAATGTTACATGCATATCACCCAGATCAAATGCCTGGCCGATTTTGGGTACGATTTCTCTATCCGCGCGGCTTGCTATGGCGGACTTAAATGATGAATATACTTTTGTTGTCGCGACATAATCGGCACTGTATACGACATCGACCGGAAATGAGTTTAGTACACCGATCAGGCCGTTGATATGATCTGCATCATAGTGGGTGGCAATCATGACATCAATGTTTTGAATGCCAAGTTTTTTTAGATAAGCTACCACGAAGCTTGAAGCATGCCGATCACCGCCGTCCAGAATCATGCTGTGATCGCCTTGACGAAAGAAGACAGACGCTCCTTGACCCACATCCAGAAAATGAACTTCCAGGGCTTCGCCTGTAGCAGCGGCGGTTTCCCGGCTACCGGTTTCGTCACTTTCGGAGGAGTAAGATACATTGTCTTCGTTAAGCTGACTACTGCTTTTTCCGGATTCTGTTTCGCTTTTTGCATCATCGGGAATGGAAGAACTGCTGTCGACTGATTCATCGTTTAGATCGCTTACTGACTCATCGCCGGCGCCCTCATTCGTGAGATTATGTCGCGTGCCGGTTGTGAACTCGTTATTTTGCGATGTGACGATGCTATGATCAGAGTCTCCGGAACCTGATATTTTAGGATCCGATACGCAAGAAGACATTAGAAAAGAAATAATCAAGGGGAGAAGCAAGACAAGCAGATATTTCATGGTATTTTTCCGGGACCGGCTCGATTTGCCGGTTTCGCCAGGTAGTTTCAGGTACTTGGCGAATAAGTTCGCGATCCCCAACAGCACGATGCCGATTGAGCCCGCTATGACTAAACTTGTTAATGCGTCCATTGAATACCTCTTTTGTAAGATTATCTTATGCTAATGGCTATAGAAATAACTCTTATTATGAGATACTATAGCTTATAGAATCCGCAATACAAAGAATTGAGAAGAGTAATGACAATAAAAAACCGATTCTTCAATCTGAAAAGAATCGGTTGCTATCATGGTGGACTCGAAGAGGATCGAACTCTCGACCTCCGCATTGCGAACGCGGCGCTCTCCCAGCTGAGCTACGAGCCCGTGACCTAACCCATTATAGTTTCGCCTCTGCCTGATGTCAACACGATCTTTCACAGCCGGTCAAGAGAACGTTAAGCACTTGTCATTCGCGAGAGTTCTGTCGACTTCTCTAAAACTGATGTTTTTAGTAGAATGAATTCAACAGTCTACCGCTAAGCTTTGAATTAAAGATTCAAGAATAGGATACATATATGGCTAAGCCTCAAGATATCAGTGCACTAGATGTTATCGGACCGAACATGATCGGACCTTCCAGTTCTCACACTGCCGGTGCGCTTCGCATCTCTCTGTTAGCAAGTCAGATGATGAGCGGAGAAATACAGTCGGCCAAATTCCGTTTATATGGTAGTTTTGCCCGAACGTACCAGGGGCATGGTACGGATCGTGCCCTGGTGGGCGGAGTTCTCGGCCTGAGACCGGATGACGAAAGAATCAGGGATTCTTTTGATATCGCGGCAGAACGCGGCATAAAAGTGGAGTTCGAGTTTGACTATGATGATGAAAGTGTTCATCCCAATACCGTAGATATCATATTGCGAAGTGAAAATACATTTGTCACGGTACGCGGCGAATCCGTAGGCGGAGGCCGGGCGATTATCCGGCGTATAAACGGTGTAGATATCGAATTTACCGGGTCATACAATACGATTTTGATCCACCATATCGATCGTCCCGGTGTTGTCGCACGCCTCACAAATGTCCTGAGCGATCATAATATTAATATTGCTTTCATGCGCCTTTACCGGGAACAAAAAGGTAAACGAGCTTATATGGTCATCGAAACCGATGAACTCATCCCGCCGGAAGTCAGCGGACAGCTGAATCGACTGGAATCCGTCGAACGAGCCATCATCATACCGACTCTTGATTCCGCTTCGTCGGCAACCGTCGGGAGCCAAGCGGCAAGCCAAGAAGACGATATCTATGATCTGGATGCAGATAAACTGAATTTTCAAAGCGGCAAACAACTGCTGGAACTGGTTGCATCGGAAGGTTTAGCGATTTCGGAACTGATGATTCGTCGCGAGCAAGTTCTGTTTAATAGAAGCCGCAGCGAATGTCTGGCTTTAATGGGACGGGCATGGGAGATTATGAAAGCGGCCGTACATGATTCGATTCATACGCCGCGTCAGTCAATCGGCGGTTTAATCGGCGGAGAGAGCGCACGCTTACACCGCCTTCGTACAGAAGCGGAAACGAATGGAAGGGAAGCGCTGAGCGGAAGTTTAATCAGTCGTGCATCGTCTTATGCCATGGGTGTTCTTGAGGTTAATGCCTCGATGGGCTTGATTGTGGCGGCTCCGACTGCAGGTGCGGCCGGTATAGTCCCGGGAACTCTGATCGCTCTGGCCGAGTTACAGGGATTTTCGGATGATGATATGATCATTGCTTTATATAACGCGGCTGCCATCGGAATGTTAATTATGGCGCATGGTTCGGTCTCGGGAGCAGAGGGAGGTTGTCAGGCTGAAACGGGTTCTGCCTCCGCCATGGCGGCTTCTGCCGTTACAGAGCTTCTGGGCGGATCGGCGCGGGCATCTCTTAGCAGTGCCTCGACCTGCCTGCAAAATGTTTTGGGCCTGGTTTGCGACCCGGTAGGCGGCCTGGTTGAAGCACCCTGCCAGCGCAGAAATTCTCTTGGAGCCGCAAATGCCATTTTGGCAGCGGAAATGAGTCTGGCCGGACTCGATAATATCGTTCCTTTAGATGAAATGATCATCGTGACAAAGACTGTGGGCAACAGTATGCCGTCTAGTCTTCGCGAAACCGGTCTGGGCGGGACAGCCATGGCCCCGTCGGCTTGCGCTGCCTGCGGGCTTTGCTGATAATTAGAGTATTGTAATTGCTGTGGTAGAATAACGTAATGCAAATCATCACAATCGAGAAAGAGTGCAGAAACAGTTGAATATCGTGAAGCAAAACAAAAAGCAATCGAACCGGTCCAAAATATCGCGAGTCGCCTTCCTTATTGTGTGGCTTGCTGCTTTCATGAACCTGTTTGCAACCGTCGTTCATGCCGATGATTGGGTAATGAGGTATGCTGCCGATTCTCAGATGCCTATTGCGATTATCGACGAGGTCTACCTGGATCATCAAGTCAAATCGAACGGTGATGTCGAAGTCATCGAAGATATCACTATGACGATTAACAGCGATATGACATCGCTCATCTTTATTTTTGACTATTCGAGAGCCATCAACCTGGAAATGACGAGTGTCAACTTATCAGTGGATAAAGGCGAAGGGTTTTCCGTACCCGCTGATGTTCCCAGACGAGGCAGCGATACGAAAGAAACTGTTTCGAATGCAGTACTTCCCTCTACGACCTACCAGCTGGTTCGCAGCAGCGATCAGAACAGTTTGCACATTCTCGACAACTTTCAGAAAGGCAGCAGGGCAAAAATCCGCTTAAGCTATGCCTTAACTGCCGTTTCCGACCGTTACAGCGATGCCGGTATTCTGAGACGTTACCTGGTCGATGATGATTTTTCATATCCGATCCAATACATGAAAGCCCGGTTTAATTTTCCTCCGTCCGAGAACGGAGAACCTGTAGATTTTACGATATATCCCTTATATCGCTGGCAAAGACCTCTAAACTATAAATTGTTTGAGAGCAATCTGGAAGTCGGTGTAGAACTCTTTGAAGTTCCTGCGCACAGTTCTTTTGAACTGGTGCTTGCTTATGATCAAGATGCTTATCCTGCAGTTCTTATGACGGACGACAGTCCCGTGCTGCCCGGTCTGGACCGGGAACTAAACGAAATCCGGCAACGCCAGATGACGATCGGTGCTGTTAGCGGCTGGCTGGAAGATAGTATTCTCTATATCGTTTCGGCTTTGGCTTTACTGGCCATTATCATCGTATCTGCTTTTTATTTTATGGATGTTATGCGAGGACGGCGTAATATCATCGGCCCCCGCATCTCGCATCCGCCCCTGGGTATATCTCCTTGCGGCTTAAGTTTCTTAATGCGTCGTAAAGTTACCGGTCAGGATATTTATGCCGTGCTGATCGAGCTGGTGAGTCTCGGACTCTTTAACTATGATAAAAATATTTTCACGATAGCCGAACCCGTGATAGCGGAAGATATTTCAAGTTCGAGCGACGATATTTCACCCCGCTTTATCGAGGAAAGTCAGACATGGTTGGTTTATGGACGAAAAGGTGCTGTTTGCCTCGATCAGAATCAATACATTATCTGGAAATCCATGTGCGATTTGGGTCGGAATCTGGATGGTTTTTCGCCTGCCGTACTCGAGAAAATGAGCCGTAAGAATGAATTTTCCGGCATTTACTATCGCTTTATCGCCGATTATGCCAAGGCGGTCAAAGACGAATTGGCAGCCAAAGGTCTCTTCGACAAGCATCTGCGCCGTACGATCTTGCTCACGCTTATGAGTGCGTTGTATCTGATTTTGGCAGTGTTTTTTTTCGTTATGACATGGAACTGGCTGGCCTGGCTGATTTTAATTCCGGGCATATGCCTGGCAGTTTTAACCCTGAATATCCGTTCCTTATCCGGAACCGGCCATTGGACACTTCATCATTCAATCTTGTTCAAACGTTATCTGACAAGTTTCAGTACTCTGCCTGCAGTCCAACGGCCACCGGTCGATTCGCTGATCAGCTTATTGATCTATGCCATATCTTTTGGCTGCGAAGCGGAGTACATCGACGAGCTCTATAAAACCTTCAGTCAGGATGAATTGATAGCAGTATCATTCTTCCGCCGGACCGGTATGGTAGACTTGTTGCGCTCCAACCTGGCTACGCCGGAAAAAGACCGCCAGACGATCTTGTTTCGGAATATGAAGCAACGCTTTCGAGAAGGACGTGTGGATATGATCGGTATGGTATTTAACAGCAAGCATTTCTTTAAACTGTAAGCAGCTGGTCTTTATTTTCAGGAATTTGTTAAAGCCTTGTGCTTTAAGTGGATGTTTATTGCTGTTAAAAGTTAATGAATTGTAAGCTTGACGCCTCGCCATTTCCTATGGCTATGTTACAATATCAGATAGCCGATGCCGGGATTTATTCCGTGTTGTGATGCATCGGGTTTTGCTATGAACTTTTATGTATAAATTCATTCCTGCATAAATGCAGATCAATTTTAGTAAGTGAGAGCAGGTAATATGCTCTTTTAGACCGGGAGGACTAAATGGCCAGAAACACTAGGTTAGCGACGACGGTGACCGCACGATACACACCAAGTGTAGGCGCAGTCGATTCATTTTACTTGGACGGCCGTATTGCAGGTCGACGTGAAGAACAGTTTGCGGATATAACGTTGGATCGCGAGGATCGCGGTTCCTTTTTTGCCGTTTATGCCTCTTCGCATGGTAATCGCAGCGAAACACATAACGATGACGGAAACAGGCAGGCTTTGGATCAGATTGCCAATGATCTGAAGAAGAACAACCGTCGCAATATTGATTATGAAATAAATGAACTGGCAGAATGCGTCGTTAATGTTGCCGGTCGTTTGACCCTGGCCGATACGGCTATTCGTCAGCCGTATTTTTCCGGCATTATTATTAAGGACGGTGAAATGGCCGCGATCACACTGGGCCGCGGTTGTGCTTATCTGTATCGCGACGAAACACTCTATCCTCTGACTCAGGACGAGTATGCTTTGGAGCCAATCGACGGTAACGGTCGTAAAGTTTCCAACCTTAATGATTTTTCCGCCGGAATCGCCGGAACGATACGTTATTCGAATATTGCTCAGTTGAAGCAAGACGATTGCATCATCATGTGTAATAAGGAAGTGATGGAAGCTATCGGTCAAAGACAGATGCTGAGAATTCTGGATGTGGCCGAAGACCAGTGCGAGGCGGCCGGGATGGTGCTTGATTTGGCCAGCACCGAAAATCCTCATACATCGATGCAATTTATGATCGGTTTCGTCGAAGATATTTCAACCGTCGACCGTCTGGGCAGAGCAACACTGGCCAAAGGCTTTACCGCACGTACCACGGATCGAACCGGTAATAAAAACAACAATGCTTTGTTCGCGGATTTCGAGGATCCCTATAAAGCACCGGTGCCGTCGCCGGTGACGGCGTCTGCCAATAACCCGGACTACGATATGGCTGATACGAAGCCCGGGCTGGATCTGAACGAAGCCGCTAAGCTAGCTGCGCTTGCGGAAAGCGCCAGCTTCGAAAAGATGCAGGCCAATTCGGCCATACCGGATAAGCGGGATAGCACTTCCGCGTCCAACACGGATTTTTATCAGGATTTAACGGGTAATGATGCGATCGACTATAACGGTTTTGACGATGAATCTGCTGATTCGTCTCCGCTTTATGCGGCCGAAACGTCAGAGCAGTTTTCGTCCGATCAGCCGCTATACTCGGATGAAAACTGGGGAGAAGGCCCAACTCTCGCTTATTCCGGAGGCTATCGCGATAGTGACCGTAATAAGAAGATTGCCGTTATTGCTCTGGCTATCGTAGCCGTTATCTTGCTCTTCTTTATTATCAAGACGCTTGTGTCCGGAGAAGAGCCCGGTGACAGCAGTTTGAGTACTCCTCAGATCATCCCTTCGTCAAGTACGGTCAATGACACAAAAGAAAGTACTCTTGCCACAGAAGAATCTTCGTCTAGCGATAATCTGACATCAGAGACTTCTACCGATACAGTCGAATCGAGCACCGACTCTACATCCGAAGGCAACGAGAGCACCGAAGAGACAACGACAACAGTCGCCACAAGCGAATCAACGACGGCTCCGACCACAGCTGCGACGACAGCATCTACTACGACTGCGCCAACAACTGCACCTTCTACAACAGAAACGACAACGGCTCCGACGACCGCAACTCCTACGACCACTGAAGTGCAAGCGACCTATGTTGTTCAGGAAGGCGATACAATTTATTTCATCGCACTGAAGATTTATAACGATCCGGCTTATATGAGCCTGATCGGCGAGCTAAACGGATTTGATCCGGAGAATGTTTATATCGAAGCAGGTCAGGTACTCAAACTGCCGGCTCCGACCGAATAAGCTTATAACGAAGCAAGCCAAGAGAAAAAGGAATCAAGTACTATGCTTGATTCCTTTTTACTCTTCTGCTTTTATTATCCGGAGATGTCAGTGATTATTCAGGAAGATTGTCGAAGTAGCCAATATTGTCCTTTAGCAGATCCAGAGTGGTCTCGCATAAATCGGCTGCTTTAAACGAGAGGGTAGGGGCGCTCCCTACACGCACTTTCTGCATCAGGTTGCGTCGAAAAAACTCTCCTTCCATGCGCGGATAATTCTCGGAAATGGCGCCAATATGACGATGCTGGGGACAGGCATGTTTGATTCCGTTACGGTCGATGGAATAAAGAGTTTCCATACTCTCTGTCAAACGTCCCGGTACATCGGCTATTTCTTCAATGCAGTGAACCAGGGTATTACGGGAAAAGTCGACTCCGATTAAGAGAACATCCGCATTACGGCGGATCAAATCACCGTAGTTCGAATCCGGATGACAAGGCGTATCGAAGGCGGTCTGACCGGAAACAAATGCTTCGGCCTCTATCCCGTAAGCTGCCATGGAGTGGGTCGGATGCAAGCTGCGATGAACACCGGGACGTTTTCTGAACAATTCCGGTACCAGGCCGATACAAGTAGCTGTATTGACGACGTCATAAGTGTTTTGCTCGGCATTGACCGAAGCCCAGGTATGCGAAGGAAGAACCAGTAAGCCGTCTTTCATATACTCGATTAAGGCATCGATAAACGCCTCTGGACCTCCTTCGACAGGGCCAAGGGCCTTATACGACATATGAAGCCAGAGAGTGCCTTTCGGATCGATGCCGATTCGCTCGAAGTCTTGCATCAGGGACGTTTTGTTATGCATGTGCTAATTACCTTTCATCTTTCAATCTTGTATTTTATCACTATCCTAACGTATCAGGATTGATTTTAATTATGCGCATCAGTCCCTGGTAGAAGACGGTTTCGCCCAGATCAGCCAGAATCTCAGGCTGAATTTCCGGGTAGCGAAGCAGTTCCAGTTCTCCGATGATAATGTATTCCACTTTATTCTCGCGCAAAACACGTATCGCACGCTCGGGATCGGACCAGGTATAGACCGTTTCGACATCCTTTTGCCTGGGCCAAACGATTTCGCCGTAGGCATTAAGCGTATCTCCCGACGTTCGCCATAGCCATTCGTGTGTCTCCCAGCCCATGACCGTAGGCAAGCCGGTGTAAGCCGATATACGATTCAAGTGGGTATAAGACAAGCCTGCTGCTTCAAGGATCACGGGTTGACCTTGAACATTTTGATTCAGCCACTCGATAGCAGCCGCATCGACGGACAAGTCATATATTTCTTGTTCGCCGTTGATATTACCGCTGCTCTCATATGCCGTATCCATCCAGGACGTGGCATTTAACCCGAGCCAGGGAGTGTTTTTCGGATTAGGTACCCAGCCGGGCGTGGCCACAAAAGGATAGAATGCGGGTATGACGTAAAGGCCTGCTATCGCGAGCGCAAGCACGCCATTGACCGGCAACGATACAGATTTTTCTCGGTTCGTTAAACGATTTAGAACGATCGGAAGACTTACCCCGGCAACAAGACCGAGCATGATAAAAGCCTGATAAGTAAACTTAAACATAGTGTTCGCACGGGCAAAGCTGTTCTCGTAAATGTCTCTGACATAGATGATTTCGGGAGCGATGACCAGGCCAACGCCGGAAATCGTCAAAAGTATCAGCAGCCAGCTGCCGTTGACTCGCTCGAGAAAAGGCAATGAGATATCGGATTTTTGACGACGATTCTCATAGAAGATGGTAAAGCTGCAGAGAAGAGCCAAGGCGATATGAGCAGACCAGAGTAAAAACAGCTGCTGAACGGTCGATTGATTCGTAGTCAGTTTTATTGTTTTCGAGATCGCTTCGAAACGAAGATTAAAAGGTAAACTGAAAAGGTGCGACAAGAAGAAAATCAGGGCCAGCTGAAGTCCGGTACGCGAGAACGCATTCCTGTTCAAGCGGAACATAAGATAAGCGATGACTAAAGCAATCAGATAAGAAAATAAAGCCGCTACCGGATTTTCCACGATCAGGAAGGGTAAAAACAGCGTAAAAGTAACGAGCAGGAATTGAGCGAAGCCGGTCATCCGGCCGCTTGATTGTTCGTCTCTGAGATTTCTGGAGAAGAACACAAATAAGATCACCACCAGATAAATCGCAAAATCCCAAAAATTACACATCATGAAAACAGCCAGGAGCAGTCCGCTAAGTAATACAGAGGGTTCGGTGATAAATCGTCTCCAGAGAGCTTTCAACTGACGGAGCAGGCTTTGTTTTGTACTCTCTCCTTCGATAGTACCCGGGATCAGGAGGATTTGCTTTTGATTATAGTATGCCAGCAGCATACCCAGGAGCAGCAGGACGAAAACGGTATTCACGACATGCGCGTGCAAGTCTGCCACCAGAAAGGAGTAGTAAGGAAATTCATGAATAGTCTTATCCGCAACTTCCGGGTTATATCCGATATAGCGTGTCGAATCGGCGAAGAAAAAGCTCTCGAAGCTACCTACATCAATCCCTCTATTGGAGAGCCATATTAGTAAATGTTTTCCGGGACCGTTATTCGCGTAAAAGAATGAATGGCTGTTGCCGCCGATCGCCACGAAGAAGGCTGTGAAGGCCGCCGCACAGATACGCCAGATACTGCTCAGCCCTTTTATTGCTTGTTTAACGGAGATCGAAAAAAGCATCCAACCCAGAGCGGCTGACAGTACAATCATATAAGCAAAGGTCGAGGCCATGCTCAAGTTATAGCTGTACACCGGCGCGATGGCAGAAAGCTTGGATAGCATCGTGTAAACAAACTGCCCGAAATAATAGTAGTTTATGTCTGCTCCGGCCATCCACATATCTTTGGCGGGTAGCCAATGAGAACGCCACATGCTCATCATAAAGCCGTAGTCCATGAATTTTTCCAGACCTTCCGCCTTTGGCATTAATCCGCGCACGAAAGTCCAGGAGGCCAATGCCAGTACAAAAACAGAGGCGTATGAAATAGCGGCAGTGAGTTGACCCCTTTGTAGAATAAATTCCGTAAATAAGAGGCGATTTGATCTTTTTCCCCAAATAATAGCCGAGATAATAGCTAAAATAATGAATAAGCCCCAACGTGTAAAAGGGAGAATGTGCATATAGGACAAAGACCAGGAAGTAAACGAAAGCAAAAGCAGGCCGATCGCCATACAGAAAGGGAAGGAGACCTCTGGCGACCTCTTGAAAATCAGGAGAGCTAGCGGTAAAGTTGGCAAGGCAGTAAAGAGCAGGCATAAAGTCCAGAAAAGCCATCTTGAACCGTCGCTTCCGAAACGGATAGCGGGGACGGCCAGGGATATCAGCAATATAGACAGAGCGGTCAAGCTGCGCCAATCCAGCAGCGCGTCTGTGACACTCTTGTATCTTATGATTTTTCCGCTTCCCGGGTTGATGGTATCTGGCATTATAATGACCTCCTGCTTGAAACTATTGATAGTATAGCCGTAAAACAAGCCTTGTCGCCAGCACATATTCCTGACGATCAAAAAGCAGACGACGGCTTAGATAATATTGACATAGATAGGTGAAGTAAAATGAGAGCGATCACAGCTATAATCGTCGGAGCCGGGCACCGTGCTCAGGTTTATGCTCAGTATGCGGAAATTGCCCCCGATAAACTTCAAATCGTCGGTGTTGCGGACCCGAATCCCGAGAGACGGCGCAATCTTGCAGCCCGCTTTGGTTTCGGCGAAGATATGTGCTTTGAATCGGCCGCGGATCTGGCCGCCGGAGGCAAGCTGGCCGATGCAATCATAAACGGTACCATGGACGAGCAACACGTGCCTACGTCGATTCCTTTGCTTGATGCGGGCTACGATATGCTGTTGGAAAAACCGATGGCCATCAACGAAACAGAGATGTTCGAGCTCTATGAAGCCGCCAGACGCAATAACAGTAAGGTCATGATTTGTCATGTACTCCGTTATGCCAACTTTTATCGCCTGATCAAACAACGCGTTATGGACGGGGATATCGGAGATATCATCAGTATCGCCGCAACCGAACACGTGAATTATCATCATACGGCCGTTTCATATGTCCGGGGTAAATGGGGAAATAAGAAAGAAAGTAAATCGTCCATGCTTCTGGCCAAGTGTTCGCATGATATCGATATGCTGGTCTGGATGATGGGTCAGGCGCCTGCCAAGGTCGGAAGCTTTGGCTCGGATTTCCAGTTTGACGAAAAGAAAAAACCACTCGGCGCCGGGAAACGCTGCCTGGTTGACTGTAAAATCGAACCCAGCTGTCGTTATTCGGCTCGCAAGCACTATATCGAATCGAATGCCAAGCGCTCCTATTATGTTTGGGGCGACATGGACAGTCGGGATCAGATGACGGAAGAAGACCAGGTACGTTCGCTGCAGACAGATAGCATGTTCGGGCGTTGTGTCTGGGATTGCAATCACGATAATGTCGATCATCAGACCGTCATGATGCAGTTTACCGGAGGTGCTAACGCTACCTTGCAGATGGTTGGCGGCAGCGCGAGATCGGAACGTCATATTCATATTGTCGGGACCACCGGCGAAATTGAAGGTCGCTTCGAAGATGATGCCTTTGAAATCCGTCGCATCGATCTGAAGTCTCCGGTCGGATATACATCGGAGCGTATCGAAGTGAATGCGGTGGAGGACGCCACGTTAACCGGCGGCCACGGAGGAGGCGACAATGCCCTGGTGGCCGACTTCGTCAATCTCTTGAACGGAAAAGAGGCATCGATATCGGCGACGACGCTGGAAGACTCGATTTACGGACATTTAACGGTCTTTTGTGCAGACGAGGCCATGGAAGAAGAACGGATCATTCGTTTAAGTGAGCGTTTACCCGAAATTAGGAGAAACGGTCAATAGGCAAGCGTCAGGATGCTCTTCTGTTTTACTTAAGTGCTTGCGACGATTGAGATAAACGGGTAAATACGTTAAAATGAACGATACGTTATAGACTGCAATTGCCGGACGAATGCAGTAGGGAGAGGTTTCTGATTGATATGAAATACATGGGAATAAATGAAATACGCGAGTCATACCTGAAGTTTTTTGAATCGAAGGGACATTTGCGTTTGCCGAGTTTCTCGTTGGTGCCGCATAACGATCCTTCGATTTTGTTGATTAATGCAGGAATGACCCCGCTCAAACCATACTTCACGGGTGTAGAGCTGCCGCCTCGTCTTCGGGTAACCACCTGTCAGAAGTGTATTCGCACACCGGATATCGAGCAGGTCGGTCATACGGCCCGACACGGTACATTTTTCGAGATGCTCGGAAACTTCAGTTTTGGTGATTACTTCAAGCTCGAAGCTATTTCATGGGCCTGGGAGTTCGTTACGGAGCATCTGGAGATGGACCCCGAACGCATTCGTGTCACCGTATATGAAGAAGACGACGAAGCCTATGATATCTGGCATGATGTGATTAAGCTGCCGGCCGATCATATTTCCCGTCTCGGTAAAGAAGATAACTTCTGGGAGCATGGAACCGGTCCTTCCGGACCCGACTCCGAGCTTTTCTATGATCGCGGCATCGAATACGGCTGTGGTAAGGATACCTGTGGTGTTAATTGCGACTGTGACCGCTTCATTGAGTTCTGGAACCTGGTCTTTACGCAGTTCGATCGTCAGGCAGACGGCAGTTATATACCTCTCGAGAAGAAAAATATCGATACAGGTGCCGGACTGGAACGTATTGCGACGATTATGCAGGGTGTCAACAACCTCTTTGAGGTTGATACGGTTCGCCATGTCCTGGCGAAAGTTTGCGAAATCGCCGATGTTAAGTACGGCGATGATCCCAAAGCGGATGTAGCTATCCGTGTTATCACCGACCATATTCGTTCGACCACCATGATGGTGGCAGACGGTATTTTACCGGCCAACGAAGGCCGTGGTTACGTGTTGCGCCGTCTTTTGCGTCGTGCTGCCCGTTACGGCCGTCTGCTCGGCATCGAACGTCTCTTTTTGAACGAGCTGACGCCTATCGTGATCGATGATTCGAAAGCTGCTTATCCGGAACTTCACGAGCGTCGTGACTACATCATGACAGTGATCGAACGCGAAGAAGCCCGCTTCGAGAAGACCATTATTCAGGGCAGCGGCCTCCTGGACGAGGCAATTAAAGAGGCTTTAGCCAACGGTCTTACCGTGCTCTCCGGTGATGAAGTGTTCCGTTTGCATGATACTTACGGTTTCCCGCTTGATCTGACCCGCGAAATTGCGCAGGAAGCCGGGTTAGATGTGGATATCGAAGGTTTCGAAACGAATATGAAGCGTCAGAAGGAACAAGCCAGAGCGGCTCTTTCTGCCAAGGGCGGTACGGCCTGGGGCGGATCTGCTCTGCCCGATGATGTTCATCACCTGCCTGCCACGGAGTTCAGCGGCTATGATCAGATGAGTGATATCGCTAAGGTTTTATTCCTGGCTGTACAAGACGAGGAGAGCGGCGAAGTCAACGGCTCGCCTCTGGCAACTGTAGACAACGAACTGATGCTGGTTACGGATCGCACACCTTTTTATGCCGAAGGCGGCGGACAAGTCGGCGATATCGGCCGGATTCTAGGTAAGGACGATCTCGTCATTGAGGTTCTCAATACGACGAAGACCGCCGAGTCGGTCTACCTTCACCATGCCCGGGTACTGAGCGGTACCGTACAGCTGGGTGAGGAGGTAGAACTTAAGGTTGATACCGAGACACGTCTGTCCACCATGCGTAACCACTCGACCACACACTTGCTGCATAAAGCCCTGCGTACGGTTCTGGGCGAGCATGTTACCCAGGCCGGATCGCTTGTTAACCCGACCCGCTTGCGTTTTGACTTCGCCCATTTTCAAGCTATGACAAAAGAAGAGATTCGCGAAGTCGAGCGTCTGGTCAATGAAGCCATCCTTGCCGATTATCCGATCAAGAGTGAAATCATGTCGATGAAAGAAGCCAAGGAAAGCGGTGCGATGGCCCTCTTCGATGAAAAATACGGGGATGCCGTGCGTGTGATTACCATGGGTGATTATTCCAGGGAACTCTGCGGAGGAACACATCTGAAACATACTGCTCAAGCGGGTATGTTCAAGATCTTATCCGAGCAATCCGTGGCATCCGGCGTAAGACGTGTAGAAGCTGTTACCGGCCGCTCTGCCTACGAAGACTATTTCAGACTGGACAGCGAACTTAAAGAGGCAGCGGACAGTTTGAAGACTTCGGTCGGCGATCTTTTGCCCCGTATTGAACATACCTTAGCCGATCTCAAGAACGCACAAAGGAAAATCGCCGAGCTGGAAGGTAAACTTGCGCAGGCCAGTAGCGGTGATCTCCTGAGTAAGGCCGAAGAAATTAACGGCGTCAAGGTTCTCGTCACGAAAGCAAAGGCCAATTCGGTAGATGTTTTACGCGATCTGGCGAACGGAGCCCGCGACAGTTTGAATCCTGCCGTCGTGGTGATGGGGGCGGAAATGGACGGTAAACTAAACTTCGTGGCCATGGCGGGCGATGAGGCCGTCAAGCGCGGCGTGCACTGCGGCAAGATCATCAAGTCAACGGCTGCTCTGGCCGGCGGCGGTGGCGGCGGACGTCCCGATACGGCGATGGCCGGAGGTAAAGACCTGTCAAAACTCGACGATGCCCTCGCTCTTGCCCGGACCATGATCAGCGAAATATTGAACTAATTAAGACGACTTGCCGGGCGCATCATTGCCCGGCATTCTCATTCGGGAGGTAAATATGCACAATTGCTTATTCTGCAGGATTATCAAGGGTGAAATTCCCTCGACAAAAGTTTATAGCGACGATTATGTTTATGCCTTCAGAGATATCAATCCGAAAGCACCGATCCACTGCTTGATCGTGCCGCGCGTTCATCATAATGATATCCTGGACTTGCAGGCTTCGGGCGATGCGCCGGAGGTCATGAATAATGTTTTGTATGCCGTACGAAATATTGCCGAAGCAGAAGGCATTTCCGATCGTGGTTTTCGTCTGGTGAATAACTGCAGAGAAGAAGGAGGGCAGACGGTTATGCATCTGCATTTCCACTTGCTGGGCGGGAAAGCTTTGGACGAAGATACGATGTAAACGGAATTTTCCCGCCAAATGCTTGCCGCCAACTTGACGAGGCTTGCTCCAGCGATTATAATAAGTTTTATCAATGCAAAAACGGTTTATACTGTGTTTTGTCGCCGAGAGGAGGGAGAAAATGTCAGAAGTCAGAGTTAAAGAAAACGAATCCCTTGACAGCGCACTGCGTCGCTTTAAACGTTCATGCGCTCGGTCCGGCGTTCTAGCGGAGGTCCGCAAGAGAGAACACTACGAGAAGCCCAGTGTACGGCGTAAGAAGAAGTCCGAAGCTGCTCGTAAGAGAAAGCATTAATTTTAGCTTCAAGCTCCTGTGGCTTTGATCAGCTGAAGTGCAATAAGGGAATCAAACAACCCGGTGACTCATCATGAGCGCTGGGTTGTATTTGTATAGAAGGAATGTGTTGAAAGTTTAGTATAAGAAAAAGGGGCATATCGATGGCATCTGGCTTTGAAAATTGGATAAACCGTTCGGAGTATATAGACCCTGCGGGAGATACTTCGAAGATTTCAGACCCGGCGGAGCGCATTTTGGCTCTCCGCGGCATTCCCGCGCATGAACAAGAAGAGATGCTTTCAAGCGAGATCCCCGAACTCTTTGATCCTTTTATGCTTAAAGATATGGATAAGGCTATGGAGGTCCTTTTACCTGTTATCGAGCGGCAGGGAAAAGTATTGATCCATGGCGATTACGACACGGATGGTGTCACTTCGACAGCCATTCTTCTGAGAAGCTTTCGCCGTTTGGGTCTTCGGGCGATTGCCTATATCCCGAACCGCTTAACCGATGGCTACGGTCTGGCAGAAGCCGGTGTTCGCTATGCTGCGGAAGAGAGAGTCGATCTGCTTGTGACTTGTGATTGCGGCGTGCAGAGTTTCGCCGAGATAGAAGCCCTGGAGCGACAAGGTATCCCGGTTATCGTGACAGATCATCACAGTTGTCTGCCGGAGCTTCCGACGGCCCGGGCCGTGATTAATCCCAATCGTCCGGACGACCTCTATCCGTGTAAGGAACTGGCCGGAGCCGGAGTTGCTCTAAAGCTCATTCAAGCTTTAAGTGTTCGACTGGGGATGCCCGAGCTGTGGCAGGATGTCATTGACTTGGCGGCGGTCGGCACTGTCGGTGATTCGATGAAACTTTTAGGCGAGAATCGCACGCTGGTCAGACGAGGTCTTGAGAAAATCAGGCAAGAACCGCAAGCCGGTCTGGCTGCTTTAATGTCTTCCGTGAAGATTGACTCCTCTCATTGTCTGGCGTCGGATCTGGCTTATAAAATCAGTCCGAAAATCAATGCCGCCGGAAGGCTGGGCGACAGCTTAACCGCTTTGGAGCTTCTTTTATGCGACGATGTGCCGGAAGCCGTACAAATCGTCGAACGCTTGTTGGATCAAAATAAGACGAGAAAAGAAATCGAAAGCGCTGCCATTACCGAAGCGCTTAACGAGCTGCGTTTACATCCTGAAATGCTGGAGCACCGCGGCGTGGTAGTCAGTCTAAAAAACGGACATGCAGGTGTCATGGGCATCATTGCCCAGCGTCTCACGGAACGTTTATCATGTCCGGTTGTAGCTTTAATGCTCGATACAGAATCGGATCCGGAGCAAGCTTTCTGGCGGGGATCGGCCAGAGCATTCGGAGAGAGCAGCGTTTTAGACTTGATTCGCGACGCAGCGGAGCATTGCAAGCAGTTCGGCGGTCATCATGCGGCAGCCGGCGTGGAAGTCGGTCTGGATCAACTGGATGATTTCAGGCGCGCTTTTCAGGAAGCCGCGGATCGTATCGGCGAAGATCAGTTGAGCCCCGGCGACCGTTATTATGAGTTTGAGTTACAAGCAGAAGAGCTTAAGCCGCAGCTGGCTCATGATATCAGCCGTCTTGAACCCTTCGGCGAAGGAAATCCGGAACCTTTCTTCCTGATTCGAAATGCTGAAATTCTGCAGCATCGGGTAATTGGACAAGATCACAAGCACTTACGTTTACTACTGTCCGTTGGAGGATCTGTTCGTGTGACGGCGATTTATTTCGGCGCGGCCGGGCGTCTGGATGACAGTGTGAAACAAGCTGATTTCATCGTACGTACGGGTATTAACCGCTTTCGCGGCTCTAATACGCTTCAGCTCATGATAGAAGACCATCGAATCAGCCTTGATGGCGGAGTAGCGGTGGAAGTTCGCACCGGTGATAAAGTGGAAACAGAACTGCTGTACCATGCTTATAGTCAATGGAACGGTGCGGAACTGGCGGCGATCCTGGGAACGGACAGTCTTTCTCTATTACCGGAAAAAGCTCTTCTGGGAAATCTGTACCGCTATCTTTCGCATCGGCTGGCAGAAGGCCCGGATCGTCTGAGCATAGGCGAGCTGACGAAGGCGTTGGAAAGCATGTATAATATTGAGGTAAACAGCTTTCATATCAGGAGGGTTCTGGACATTTATCAGGAAGCCGGCCTCTTGGCTGTTCGACGCTTGAATCACAACGAACGCCTGCTTGGATTAAGAAAACTCGAAGGGAAAGCGGATTTGTACGAGACGCCGACCTGGAAACGCTTGGCCCCGGCAGCTCAACACTAAGAAAGAGAGGGAAACATCAATGGATTATCAAATTGATCGTGCGAAGCATGCCAGTGATGCTGCTAAGTCCGATGTTTCACCGGAAGAGAATAATCTTGACGAGCGTATGAGCACGCCAGAGCAGGAAGCCCCAGAAGAGATCCAACTCGAAGCAGGTGCCATGCAGCGATCTGTGATTCGCAGCACGAACGGCGATAATGTGGTTGAATCCGCTGACTATCTCCTTCGCGAGCGCAGCGAGAGCGCTGAAGTCTCTATTGGCGATATTCCGGATCATTATGCGGAAGATGTCGCAGAAGGTATCGCTCAACTCTTGTCTCATTATAAAGCCTACAATCCGACCGGTGATGTAAGTAGAATATATCAGGCGGTCGACTTTGCCATGGCTTCGCATAACGAGCAGAAACGTGCGACAGGCGAACCTTACATCATTCATCCCCTCGCGGTTGCGGATATTCTGACCGAATTGGAAGTTGACGAAGCGACCATTATTGCCGCTCTTCTTCATGATGTGGTCGAAGACACCGGTATCACGCGCGAAACACTTAGTAATACATTTGGTAGCGATGTCGCGAATCTGGTTGACGGCGTAACCAAGCTCGATAAGATGAGCTTTAATTCGAAAGAAGAGCTTCAGGCCGAGAACTTCAGAAAGATGTTTCTCGCCATGGCCAATGATATTCGCATCATCTGGATCAAGCTGGCCGACCGCCTGCATAACATGCGGACGATGAAGCATCTGCCGCGCGAAAAGCAAATCCAGAAAGCTCAGGAGACACTTGATATTTATGCACCGCTCTCCAGTAGACTCGGTGTGTATCGCTGGAAGTGGGAACTAGAGGACCTGTGTCTGCGTTATCTGGACCCGAATGCTTATTATGAGCTGGTCGGTGCCATATCGCAGCGCCGCGCCGAACGCGAACAGCACCTCGAGCAAGTTATCATGGAGCTGAAGAAAGAGATAAACGCTATCGGCATCGAATGCGAGATCGAAGGCAGGCCGAAGCACTTTTACTCGATTTACAGGAAGATGCTGACGAAAGATAAGCATCTCGATCAGATTTACGATCTCTTTGCCTGCAGGGTTATCGTAGGCACGGTCGCTGACTGCTATGCCGTCCTGGGTCAGGTGCATGAGATGTACAAACCCATGCCCGGTCGTTTTAAAGACTACATCGCCATGCCTAAACCGAACATGTATCAGTCCCTGCATACGACGGTCATCGGACCCAAGGGGATACCTTTCGAGGTTCAGATCAGAACTTATGCCATGCATCGTACCGCAGAGTTCGGTCTGGCTGCGCATTGGAAATATAAAGAAGGCAAACAGACGGCTCTTACGGAGAGCGACGCGGATGTCGAGGGTAAATTATCCTGGCTTCGTCAGCTCCTCGATTGGCAAAAAGATATGAGAGATGCTTCGGAGTACCTGGATTCATTGAAGACGGGATTAATTACCGAGGAAGTCTTTGTCTTTACGCCTCGCGGAGATGTCATATCGCTACCCAAAGGCGCGGTTCCGATCGACTTTGCCTATACGATTCACTCCGGGATTGGTAACCACATGTACGGAGCGAAAGTAAACGGCCGGATCGTTCCATTGTCATATGAACTTCAAAACGGTGATATCGTTGAAATACTGACCTCGGATAAAATTCATGGCCCCAGTCGCGACTGGTTGAAGCTTATTAAGTCGAGTTCGGCTCGTTCGAAAATCAATACCTTCTTCAAGAAGGCGATGCGAGACGAGGATATTGCCCGTGGCAAAGACATGTTCGAGCGGGAACTCAAGAAGACCGGTTTTACTCCTTTGCAGTTGATGAAACCAGAATATATCGAAGTGATGCTTCAGCGCTACAATCTGCAGACCATGGACGATTTGTATGCCACAATCGGACACGGCACGATCACGGCCGGTAAGGTTATTCCGAGGCTCAGAGACGAGTATATCAAGAGTCTGCCTACGGACGAGCAACTGAAACTGGGTTATCGCGTATCGTCTTCGGGTCAGGTTGTTTACAGTCCGCAAACGGCAACCGTAACCGATGCCGGTGAGATTGTACCGACAAGAGGAACGGGGACGAAATCGACCAGGAAAAAGAAGAGTACCAAGAACGAGTACGGCATCGTAGTCGCCGGTATGGACAACTGTCTTATTCGCATGTCGCGCTGCTGCAGTCCCGTGCCCGGTGATCCGATTGTCGGCTATATTACCAGGGGAAAAGGTGTGGCTATTCACCGCCGCGACTGCTCCAATATCCGCAACATTCTGGCTGCTTCCGCTTTGGGACCGGAGGATGCCGAGCGGGCTTCGAGACTGATCGATGTTTACTGGGATGTCGACGATATGACAAACCAGACGTATCAGGTCGAGCTTCGGATTATTGCTCATGATCGCAGTCACTTGCTCAGCGAAATATCAAATGCCATTGCTGAAGAAAAAGCATCCATCATATCAGGGCAGATGAAAGCCTATAAAGATGTTACGGCGACGGTTATGCTGACCATAGAAGTGACAAGTCAGGCGCAGTATGATAGAGTGCTGGGCCGGATAAAAGCGATCCGCGATGTCATCGAAGTGCAGCGCGGCCGGTAAAATATTCGCTTGCGGCTAAATTACTGCACAGGAAAACGGATGAAAATCTGTCGGAAATGTCGGAATTATTGACGGCATACGATCGCCTGGAATCGATATTTTTGTTTTTATGCTTTGATTATGCAAATATTCATTAACAGAGCCTTATGTCATAACGTCCTTCTCCCAAGGTGCTATGTCCTAGCCTGACGGGGTTTGGACGATTGTGATTTACAGGCTTTTTTTCTGTGCTCGGAAATTCGATGAATACACAACATGTTGTAACAAAGTGGAGAGCAAGCACTACATATTGTGTATATGATTGACTAAGTAGAAGTAGCGTTATATCATAAGTAGCACGCATATTCCGCTGTTGCCGAGTCTCTTGCGAGTCCTTCGGAGCCGGCCGGCAGAGGGTCTTTTGCCAGATAGGAATAGAGAAGAAAAATATATGGGAGGGTTTAGTATGACTAAGCAGATAACGCGAGATGGTATCCGTCAGTCCATTCCGGCCAGGCCGCAGGATTTGAAAGATGTCATTGTTCGCTATTACACGAAGGAACTGGAGGGGCAGACGGAGAAGACCGTTTATGACTTGTTTGTCTGGGCCAGGCGTCATGTGAAAACCACCGATTATAAAACCGGTAAGGTGCTGGTCGACATGCCTGACCTCGAGTTCCCCGAAAACTATTCGCAGAACTCCGTTGATATCGTGGCATCCAAGTATTTTAGGAAAGCCGGTGTTCCCGGAGAGAGCGGAACCGAGACTTCGATGCGCCAGGTCGCACATCGCATGGTCGATTTCTGGGTCGCTTCATTAATCGAAGAGGGCATGATCGAAGAAGGCGAGCAGAGTCAGATTCTCTACGACGAGCTCGTTTACGGTTTACTCGCTCAGCTTTATGCACCGAACTCGCCGCAGTGGTTTAACACCGGTCTGAAGCGAGCCTACGGCATTTCGGGCAGCGGCGCGGGCAACTATTACTGGGATAAGAAAAAGAACAAGGTTGTACAGGCCAAGGATGATTATACGCGTACGCAGGCTTCCGCTTGTTTCATTGTATCCGTGCAGGATCAGCTTCTGGGCCCGCACTCTATTTCGGAACAGTACGTGACGGAAACCAAGCTCTTTAAGGGCGGTTCCGGTACGGGTTCCAACTTCTCCAATATCAGAGCCGAAGGCGAGCGCTTGTCGGGTGGCGGACAGTCATCCGGCCTGATGAGCTTCCTGAGAGGCCTGGATCGCAACGCCGGCGCTATCAAGTCGGGCGGTACGACCAGACGCGCGGCCAAGATGGTCTGTCTGGATATCAACCATCCGGAAATCGAGAAATTCATTACCTGGAAGGCTCAAGAGGAAGATAAGGTCTGGGCTCTGACCAAAATGGGTTACGACGGCGGTATTGACGGAGAAGCTTACAACACCGTTTCCGGTCAGAACTCGAACAACTCGCTTCGTATCAACGATGAGTTCATGAGAAAAGTGGACTTGCTCGAGATGGATCCCGATGCGACAATCGAACTGGTCGGTCGAGTCGATCCGTCGATTAACCGCGAAGTCAAGGTTCGCGATCTCTGGGAGATGATCAATCAGTCGGCCTGGCGTTGCGCCGATCCGGCTCCTCAGTTTACCGATACATTTAACCAGTGGCATACTTGTCCCGGTGGTGAAGACGGTCAGTTCTGGGCACCTCATAACCGTTTGAATTCCACGAACCCCTGCGGCGAATATGCCTTCCTGGATGATACAAGCTGTAACCTGGCTTCGATCAATCTTTATGCGTTCTATGATCCGGAAACCTCTCTCTTTGATTTGGAAGGCTACTCTCACTACATCGATTTGATCCAGCTGGTTCTGGAAGCTTCCATCAACTGGGGTCAGTTCCCGACCGAAGATATCGCTCGCCGTACCGAAGTCTTCCGTACGACGGGTTTGGGCGTAGCCAACCTGGGTTCCCTGCTGATGGTTAAGGGTATGCCTTACGACTCGGACGAGGCCAGACAGTATTCCGCAGCTTTGATTTCGCTTCTGACCGGACGCAGTTATCAGGTTTCGGCTTTGATGGCGAAGAAGGCAGGACCTTTCTCGGCTTATGAAATCAATAAAGAGCACATGAACCGCGTCATTCGCAATCATGCCCGTGCTTCTGCAGCCCGCAGCGATGCTTACGAGGACTTGAGTTACGAGCCTTACCGCCTGAATCCGGATGAACTTGGCAAGCTGAAGGCCGCCGATCTCGCAGAGGCCGTGGCAGCTGCCTGGCAGAATGCGGTCGAGCTTGGTGATCGTTTCGGCTATCGCAACGCCCAGGTTTCCGTTATGGCTCCTACCGGTACGATTTCTTTCGCCATGGATTGCGACTCGACCTCGATCGAACCTTTCTTCTCGCATATTTCCTACAAGAAGCTTGTTGGCGGCGGTGCCATGGTTCTGGCCAACCCCTTGATTCCTCTGGCATTGAAAAATCTTGGTTACGGTAGCGAAGAGATCGAAGCGATCGTCGATTATGTCGGACGTAAAGACGAAAACGGCATGATCGTCGACGGTAAGATCGAAGGCGCACCTTACTTGAAGGAAGAGCATTATCCTGTTTTCGATACAGCCAACACGGCCGGTACGGGTAAGCGCTACATCGCTCCCGAGGGTCATGTTCTGATGGTCGCCGCACTGCAGCCTTTTGTCTCCGGTGCGATTTCTAAGACAGTTAACCTGCCCAACGAAGCGACGGTCGAGGACTTCAAGGCCGTTCACCTTCTGGCCTGGAAGACCGGCGTCAAAGGCATCACCTTGTATCGAGACGGATCCAAGTCTGCGCAGCCTTTGAACAATAGACTGGAAGAAGCATCGAGCGGAAACGGTTTGGAAGATCTGAACTACTATGATCTGCTCGAGAAGGCCAATGAACTGGCAGCACGCGAGGAAGCTTTACTCGAGAACCTCGAGAACTTAAAGAAAAAGGTCGAAGAGAGCAGCAAGAAGGCGGGCACGAGCCAGTCGCTTACGGCAGCTCCTCCGGCCCGCGTAAGCGAAAATCCCGCTTCGCGGCGAGTCAAACTGACGGGTATTCGTTCGGGTCATACACATCCAGCTCAGATTGATGATGTAAAAATTTACACAACCGTTAACCGCAACGAACTGGGTGAGATTTCGGAGATTTATATAACAACCGATAGAGAAGGTACCACCATCATGGGTCTCTTGAACTCCTTGTCCAAGACCATCTCTGTCATGCTGCAGTACAAGATCCCGGCCTGGAATATTGCCAAGATGCTGCGTGGTCAGCGTTACGAACCTTACGGTTTCGTACAGCGTCACCCGTACATCAAGTATGCCAGCTCCATTTCGGACCTGATCAGTAAAATTATCGACATCGAACTGGGCGACTTCAGCCGTGCCCAGGTCAAGCCCGAGGATGCCAGCGTACCGATGCCTCCTTTGCTTGCTTATGAGTTACAAGTAAGCCAGGAGAACCAGAACAAGGCGAAACTAGCCGAGGCAGCCGAGCTTGCCGAAGAAATCGAACAGGATATCTTTGGTCAGTCCTTCGTCCATGAAGCAGCCAGGGAAGCTGCCAAACATGGCGAGCGTGTTTATGACGGTACGGTCTGCTCGAGTTGCTCGAGTCCCAGAATGGTTCAAAACGGAACCTGCTATGTCTGCATGGACTGCGGTACCACAACCGGTTGTTCCTGATCAGCGTATCAGGCATAAACAGAACTGATATTAGTGATCCGGCTCTTTCGGGAGCCGGATATTTTTTACCTTATTTTGATACAAAAACAACACTTCGATTAAGAAGCAGATACAAAATTAACAATATTTAGAGATAAGGCTGAAAATGTTATTAGATCCCTAAAATGTTCTTTTTTTATCTTTTATCGTGATATAATTATCTATAGAAAGTAAAGATTGTTCCAAGAAAATTTTAGGAGATCAGATGATATGAAAACAGCAATTGTGACCGGTGGATCCAGAGGTATCGGCGAAGCGATGGTTTGCCGTTTGGGAGAGTTGGGTTATAACGTAGTCATTAACTACAACAGCAACAGTTCCAAGGAGCTTTGTGACAATATTGCGGATAGACTGAAATGTTCGTGTAATGTCAACGTGGCAACGATTCAAGCCGACGTATCGAGCTTCGAAGGATGCAAGAAGATCGTTGATTTCGCTGTTGAGACATTTGGCCCTCGTATCGACTTGCTCGTTAACAACGCCGGTGTGACCAATAATAAAGCATTCCATGAGATGGATCCGTCCGATTACGAATGGCTCATGAACATCAATCTGATGAGCAACCTGCATATGTCCCGTTTGGTTCTGCCTTACATGGTGGAGCAGAAATCCGGTAACATCGTGAATATATCTTCTGTCGGCGGCCTGATGGGTGTCGCCTATCAAGGTGATTACTGTGCTTCGAAGTCCGGTGTTATCGGCCTGACACGTGCTTTGGCCATGGAGTACGGAAAACTGGGCATCAGAGTCAATGCTATTGCTCCAGGCATGATCTGGACGGACATGCTTCGCGGTGTCGACCAGGATCAGGTTGCCGCACTGAAAGAGTCGATCCCCATGGGCGAGATCGGCGAGGTTTCCGAAATTGCCGCAACATTGGAGTTCCTGATCAAATCCAACTACATGACCGGTCAGACTGTTTCGCCCAACGGCGGACTTGTAATGCCCTAAGTTCCATTAAGATAATAAGCTGGCTCCTCGTGAAAACGGGGAGCTTTTCGCTTGGAAAGAAATCTGCGAAAAAAGGCTTTATCATGTTACAATAGCATGTATCAATGTTAAGGAATGGGGAATAGATATGAGGTTAAGCAAGGCCTTTTTTTATACGCTTCGCGAAGATGTAAAAGACGAAGATTCTGCCAGCGGCAATCTGCTGGTGCGTGCCGGTATGATCAAGAAATCATCGTCCGGTGTATATATGTTAATGCCGCTTGGTCTGAAGGCGATGAACAAGGTCGAGAAGATCATCCGGGAAGAAATGAATGCCATTGGCAGTCAGGAAGTATCGATGCCTGCCTTAATTCCCGAGGATGTGTACATCAGTTCCGGTCGGCGAGAGTCTTTTGGCAGCAGCATGTTCTCTTTGAAGGATCGTTTTAACAGACCTTTCGTACTGGGACCTACACACGAAGAGCTTTTCGCCGCCGGTGCGAAGATGATGGTTCGCTCTTATAAAGACATGCCGGTCAGCCTCTATCAGTTCCAGACCAAATTCCGTGACGAACCGCGTCCTCGTTTCGGCTTGATTCGTGTCCGCGAATTTACGATGAAAGATGCTTACACCTTCGATACCGATCTAGAGGGTCTGGACGTCTCATATCAGGCGATGTTTAATGCTTATAAACGTGCCTTTGACCGCATGGGTATCGAATATGTCATTGTTCGCGCCGATACGGGGGTCATGGGCGGATTGCTCTCTGAAGAGTTCCAGGCCCTGAGCCCGATCGGAGAAGATATCCTGGTTGTTCACGAGGAATCGGGCTACGCAGCCAATCTGGAAGTAGCCAAATGCATACCTTCCGGCACGAAGTCCGAGGCCGAACATTTATCAAAAGAGACAGTCGATACACCGAATGCCAAGACCATTGATGAAGTGTCTGCTTTCCTGGGTCAGGATAAAACGCAGTTCGTGAAGACCTTGATTTACTTGGTAGATAACGAGCCTTATGCTTTCTTGCTTCGCGGCGATCATGAACTAAATGAAACCAAAGCGCTGAAGTTGCTTGGTAAGAGCGAAATCGAGATGGCTCCCCCGACGGTAGTCGAAGACGTGACGAATGCACCTGTCGGTTTCGCAGGTCCCATTGGTTTGAATATACCTGTGATCATGGATCAGGAAGTTTCCCTACTGGCTAATTTTACGGTCGGCGCCAATGCGAAAGACAAGCATATCATCAATGTTAACGTGGAAGATTTCACCGTGGCCAAAGTAGCCGATGTCCGTCAGATTGTGGAAGGAGACATCTGCGAAAACGGGGCCGGTCCTGTCAGCTTTAAGCGGGGTATTGAAATCGGCAATACCTTCAAGCTTGGCGATAAGTATGCCAAAGCCATGGATCTCTTCTATGCGGATGCCAACAACGAGTTGAAACCGGTTGTGATGGGTTCCTACGGTATCGGTCCGGGCCGTTGTCTGGCTGCAATCGTGGAACAAAATCACAGCGAGAAGGGTATTATCTGGCCCAAAAACATTGCTCCTATCCAGGTAGCCCTGATACCGATCAATGTCAAAAACGAAGAACAGATGCAGGCGGCCGAAACTCTTTACGAGAGCTTGAGGCAGGCCGGTTACGATGTTCTGCTGGATGATCGCGACGAACGAGCCGGTATTAAGTTTAACGACATGGAACTTATCGGAGCCTATCTGCGAGTGACAATCGGCCGAGATATCAAGGACGGTAAGGTAGAAGTAAAGATCAACGGAACAGATGCCGTCGAGCTGGTGGAAGTCGCTGCACTGCCTGAGTATGTAAAATCTGTTTTCGCCTGAGTTAATCATAGACGACATTAAAACGGTCGGCAGTAGATGCCGGCCGCTCTTTGTTAAGTCCGAATGGTAAGAAAAAGGTCGGAATGCCTGGTGAGGCTTTCCGACCTTTTGGGAGTTGATTCTCATTAACTTCAGATTGTAATCACAGAAAGAAGAAGGACAGGACGACGCATCGTCTTCGTGTAAAGCATTCCCTGGATTTGATCCCGAAGAGCGTTGGAGCTCAGCATCTGATCAAGTGGCTGCTTGCTGTTCTCGGATTTGGTAACGAAATTATTGATCCTGCGGATACATTCGCGTTCCAGGCCTTCTGTATCGGATTCATAAATGAAACCGCGGGTTTGAATGACAGGCGAACCTGCCAGAGCATTACGTTTCTTATCAACGGCGATAGAAACCGAGACCACGCCGTCATCAGAGAGACTGCGACGCTGATCCAAAATCTCATGGTCAACCGTTCCGCTGGGCGATCCATCGATCATGATGGCTCCTGCGTTTGTATAACCCGCGATACGAGCCGAATCCTTCGTGCACTCGAAAATATCGCCGTTGTTCAGGATATACATACTGTCCCATGACTGGCCGAGCTTGTTTGCAACTTCGGTATGGATGGCCATGTGGCGATATTCGCCGTGACCCGGGATGAAGTACTTCGGACGAATCAGCTGATGAAGCAACTCGATTTCGCCGCGGTAGGCATGACCCGAGACGTGAACTTCGGCGTTGGCAGAGTAAATAACCGTAGCCTGACGCTTGTAGAGCTCGTTGATGACACGGTAGATCGATTTCTCGTTCCCCGGAATCGGTGTAGCCGAGATGATTACGGTATCACCGGGTTTAATCTCGATATTGCGATGTTCGGAATAGGCCATTCTCGTTAGCGCAGACATCGATTCGCCCTGACTGCCCGTCGTGATGATCGCGACCTGATTGTCTGGATAACGGTTGGCCTGACTGATGTCGATCAGCGTATCAGCCTTTATCTTAATGTAGCCCAACTGACTTGCGGCGCGAAAGACGTTCAACATACTGCGACCAACCAGTGCGACTTTACGGTTTTGGCGTTCGGCTGCCGAGATCAATTGCTGTACGCGCGATACATTAGAGGCAAAGGTGGCTGCGATAATGCGTCCTTTGGCATTCTCGAAGTACGAGGCGAATATGTCTCCGACAACTTTTTCCGAAGGAGAGAAACCCTCATGCTCGATGTTCGTGCTTTCGCACATGAACAACAGGACGCCTTGTCTGCCTAACTCAGCGAAGCGGCCGACATCGATGGGGGCACCGTGGATAGGGGTATAGTCAACCTTAAAGTCACCGGAATGAATCGCGATACCGGCCGGCGTATGAAGTGCCAGTGCGGCGGCGTCGGCGATGGAGTGGTTGACATTGATGAACTCGACTTTAAACACGCCCGCTTTTACGGCGTTGGCATAGCCAAGCTTGGCCGTGTGAAGTAGTTTGTCCCGACCGCGAACGCCTTTATCCACCAGTTTGTAGCGAACCAGTTCGATCGCCATGGGCAGACCGTAAACCGGAACATCCACCTCTTTTAGCAACCAGGAGATCGAACCGATATGGTCCTCGTGACCATGGGTCAAAAAGACCGCACGCAGTTTATGCTTATTCTGGAAGACGTAGCTCATGTCCGGAATGACAGAATCGATGCCCGGCTGGTATTCTTCGGGGAATGCCACGCCCACGTCAACGATAATCATGTCGTTACCGTATTCGTAAACCGTCATGTTCTTGCCTATTTCGCTGAAGCCGCCCAGGGGAATCACTTTCAGTGTGTTCTGGCCGGTTTTGGGCTTTGTTTTGGTTCTCAGCGAGATCATGTCGCCATGTCGGCCAAGCGTCTTCAGATGATCCAGATTAAATTGGGGCGATACATGGGGCAAAGGACGCAAAGTGCCGTCCACACCGACTTCGGCGCGTCTGGTACCGCTTTTACGGCGTTTGTTGCTGCGACCGGCCGTGAAAGGCGCGCGACCGGCCGTGAAAGGCGCGCGACCGGCATTCTCGGGATTCTGACCGGCTTTCTTCGCTTTTTGCTCGCTACTTTGGGATTTGGCTTTCGAGGCAGGCTTCGCTTCAGAGCTCTTGGCGGAAGAATGCGAACGGCTGCGAGAAGGGCTGCTCTGCTTCGTTTCTTCCTTGGCTTGCGCATTGTCTTTACCGGACGGACGGCGGGAGCGCTGCGTGCGTGCAGGTTTGTTAGTCCCGTCAGAGGTTTTTTTACGTTTCGCCTGCGGGGCCTCCGAATCACCTACCTGAAAATCAGGTAAAGGTCTCGGGATAAAGATCTCATCTTTTTTCCTGGGATCTTTCTGATTACGACCGTTTGAATTACGGTCGTTGTTGTCGTTTTTTGTCATATTTTCCTCCGTTTATCAGACACAGGAAATTAAGCCGTCTTCGCGGCGTCCGAATTTCCTGTCTGTGCGGGTTTATACCCGGTTTTTGATGGCATGCATGATAGTAAGCTCTATATACTCGCATCGGATTCAGCATATCCTGCAGCAAGCGAGACTACTCTAAAAGAACACCGGCATGCGACTCAACTGTCTGCATTAGCCGGTATATTAGAGGGGCGGGAGAACTGCTTCGAGCCAATCATCAAACGCCGTGAGATGCGCGGATGTCATGTTTCTCCGGAAGAGTTGTCCGTCCATACTATATTTACATAGCCTGTTACATATATTCTAACACCTTTATTGCGAAGAAATTGCTCATATAATACGCAGTATTCAATCTTCAAAGGTGAGAAAATCTTGTTCTTCAAGTATCGTACTTTATTTTGACATTATTAACAAGTACTTGCGGCACAAATTGGATAGATGCACAGTTGTCGCTTTCGTAAGACAATCATGAGATAATAGTGATCAAATAATCGATCGTCACATGCAATCGCTAAGAGGTAAAGTAATTATGATCAAACATTCATTTAAGCTAAACGATACCGCATCAAACGCAACTGTACTGATACTAGATAAGAATAAGGCCCGGCCGGGTTTCTCGGGAGATTTTCTTGAGACTTTCTTTATTTCCGAGAATGACAAGCTAAAGCTTCTGGTCGGGCTTGGCGATAAAGACTTACCTGTTCTTCAGTGGCAGGAAGTGTACGCAACAGCAGCCGCCACGCTTCATAAACATAAAGTCGATGCTTTTGATATTGATCTGGCTCCCGTTCTGGATGCTCAAGGTTCTGATGGCATTCGTAATGCTGTCCTGGGACTCGTACTCGGAAGCTATAACTTTACCCTTAAAAAAGAAGACAAACGTGAAATTAACATCAACCTTCTCTTGCCGGAAAGTTTTAGCGAGGAAGATGCCAAATCGAGAATGGACGAAGCCGTGACACTGGCAGAAGGCATAGTAATGGCCAGAGATATGACCAACATGCCTTCGAACCTCCTTCATCCGGAAGACATGGCACGGCACATAACAGGGACACTGGAGCCGCTAGGCGTCGAGTGCGAAACCATCTCTGCCGACCGTTTGAAAGAAATGGGTATGAACGGCTTGTTCCTGATCGGAGACAGCAGTGCCTATAAACCCTGTCTGCTGGTTTTGCGCTATTTGCCATTGGGCAGCGAGAAGGAAACGCTCGGTCTGGTCGGAAAAGGAGTCGCTTTTGACAGCGGTGGATATTCACTGAAGCCCGGCGCTTCTATGATGGGCATGAAGAGCGATATGGCCGGCGGCGCTTCGGTAGCTGCGGTTATGTATGCCCTGGCTAAGAATAAAGTCGAGACCAATGTGATTGCCGTCATCCCGATCTGCGAAAACAGAGTATCCGAAAGCGCTATGGTTCCGGGCGATGTCTATAGATCTTACTCGGGAAAAACAGTCGAAGTACTCAACACCGATGCAGAAGGCCGTTTAATTCTGGCCGATGCCGTCAGCTATATTCGTAAGGACGAAAAAGTGAGTCGACTGATTGATATCGCGACTTTGACCGGAGCGGTTGGAGCAGCGTTGGGTAACGGCGTGACCGGTGTTGTGTCCAATAATAAGGATTGGTGGGCAAAAGTAAAAAAAGCCTCGACAATCAGCGGCGAGCGCTTCCATCTGTTACCTGATTATCCCGAGTATCACAAGATGCTCGACAGCAGTATTGCTGATGTGAAGAATATCGGGGAGAGCTATGCAGGGGCCATTACAGGAGGTCTCTTTATCGGACGTTTCGCCGAAGATACGCCTTGGGTTCACCTGGATATCGCCGCGACATCCTGGATGTCTGCGCCACTCTTTGCTTTTCAGAGTAAGGGGGCCACGGCATGCGGTGTCACGACACTATATCTTCTCTGCGCCAATGCCAACAGTAACTAAGCATCCTATCCGGCTCTTCTTTTTGTATCAAAATCAAAGTGAAGACCGGTTCATCATGCGCATAGAGACGTGTATTTGAGATCTTGCTTTTGACTTGTCTCTATGTTATTATTGTTTAGCGTTTGACGAAGTTGCGGTTGATAACCGTTTATCACGTACATTTGTTGAGATTATGCAGTACAGGAGGTGAGAAAAATGCCAAATATCAAATCTGCTATTAAGAGAGTTAAGGTCACAGCTAAGAAGACAGAAGCTAACCGTGCTAAGAAGTCGGAGATCCGTAATCAGATCAAGAAGGCCACTTTAGCTATCGCAGAAGGTGCCGAAGGTGCCGAGAAGCTCGCTAGAGATACTCAGAAGAAGATTGATCAGGCCGCCGCTCATGGTCGTCTGCATAAGAATACTGCTGCCCGTCGCCAGTCAGCTCTGGCTCGTGCGCTTAATGAGAGTAAGAAGGCTTAAGTCTGACTTTCATAGTATTGAATATAATTGATTCAAAAGGGTTTGTTTAAGACAAGCCCTTTTTTCTTTAGTTAGAATAACGTTTTATTCATAAACTTTACCCCTAAAAGGCCTGCTCATGCTATGATATTTTCATCTAGGATCAGATCCGATTAACATGTCAATGATTATGAAAGTGAAGAACTATGCAGTATTATCTGGCAATTGATATTGGCGCTTCCAGCGGCAGGCACATATTATCTTATCTCGACAACGGAGTCCTCAAGACCGAAGAAGTCTATCGTTTCGAAAATCGTATCCTGGAACGGGACGGTTCCATGTACTGGGATACCGAACAGCTCTTAAGCGATATCATTAGCGGTCTGAGAGCATGCAAGAACGCCGGTAAGATTCCCGTTAGTCTGGGTATTGATACCTGGGGTGTGGATTATGTTTTACTGGACGAGTCGGGCAAGCCTTTGTCCGAGGCTTATCATTACAGAGATCTACGAACCCGTGGAATGGATGTTCAGGTACATCAGATAATCAGCGAACGTGATTTGTATAAAAGAGGTGGTATTCAAAAGTTGCCCTTTAATACGATTTACCAGTTAAAGGCGGACATGCTTTTGCGTCCGGATCTTCTCGGGAAGGCAGATCGCTTACTGCTCATGCCATCTTATTTTAACTATCGTTTAACCGGGAATGCCATTAACGAATACACGCACGCCAGTACTAGCGCTCTTCTTGATGTGCATAGTCGCGACTGGGACTGGCCGTTGATCGATTTACTGGGTTATCCGCGCCATATTTTTACGAGAATTGAAGAACCCGGTTACCTGGTGGGAAATCTCTTGCCGTCTGTTCGGGAAGAAGTTGGCTTCGATTGCAAAGTCATCTTGCCTCCGACTCATGACACGGCCAGTGCTTATCTGGCTGTTCCCGCAAGAGACGAACAAGCGATTTATTTATCGAGCGGAACATGGAGCCTGCTGGGGATCGAAACAGTCGAACCTATACTTACAGATGCGGCCGAAGCAGCTCAGTTTACCAATGAAGGAGCGTACGGCCGGCGTTATCGTTTCCTGAAAAATATCATGGGTATGTGGATGATCCAAAGCATCAGACGAGAACTTGATCCCAAGCCCTCTTATGCCGAAATGGAGGCAGCCGCACGTCGGGCCGCCGGATTTAACAGCATCGTGGATGTAAACGATGCTCGTTTCATGGCTCCGGAAAGCATGATCGATGCAGTGAAAACCGTATGCCTCGAAACCGGTCAGGCGGTTCCTGCCACGACGGGAGAGCTTTTATCCTGTGTTTATCGCAGTCTGGCCGTGTTCTATGCGGAGACGATTAAACGGCTCGAGGCCATCACCGGTAAGCAGTACAGCAGTATCAATATCGTTGGCGGAGGTTCTATGAACGGTTACCTCAACGAACTCACGGCAGAGATTTGCAAGTTGCCTGTATTCGCAGGTCCTACCGAAGCGACGGTGATCGGTAATGTGTTGTCTCAGATGCTGGCAGAAGGAGTGATTCGGGATATAACCGAAGCGCGTGATCTGGTCAGATTTAGTTTTGATATCAAGGCCTATTAATATATGCGGAGGTTTTATATGAGCAGATTTACGGAAGCCAAGGAAATGTACGAAGCGCTCGGCATCGATGTCGATGACGTGTTAACCAAACTTCGTCAAACACCGATCAGTATTCACTGCTGGCAAGGCGACGATGTGCAGGGGTTCGAAGGTAGCGGAGAAGCTCTTTCGGGAGGTATCCAGGCGACGGGAAATTATCCCGGCCGTGCGCGCAATCCCAAGGAGCTGATGGCTGATTTTACGAAAGCAATCGAGCTGATACCCGGCACGAAGCGGATTAACATTCACGCCAGTTATGCAGTAACCGGAGGCATATCTGTTGAGCGCGACGAATTGCAGCCGGAGCATTTTCAGGCTTGGATAGACTTTGCCAAAGAGAAGGGGATCGGTATTGATTTCAATCCGACTTTCTTTAGTCATCCGAAAGTCAAAGACGGCCTGACCTTGTCAAGTCCGGACGAGGATATCCGACAATTCTGGGTGCGCCATGGTATTGCGTCCCGACGCATTGCGTCTTATATCGCGGGAGAGCTGGGCAGCCCGGTGCTCAACAACGTCTGGATCCCCGATGGTTTCAAAGATGTGCCGGGAGACCGTATGGGACCTCGCCTTCGCTTGAAGAGAAGCCTGGATGAAATATTCCAAGAGAAACTGCCCGGCGTGATCGATGCCGTCGAGAGTAAGGTTTTTGGTATCGGACTGGAAAGCTACACGGTTGGCAGTGCCGAATTTTACATGGCCTACGCGGCTCAGCATCCTTCGGTATACTATCTGCTTGACAACGGTCACTTCCATCCGACCGAAATGGTCAGCGACAAACTTTCATCTATGCTGGCATTCTTCGATAAGGTACCGCTGCATGTGACGCGTCCGGTGCGCTGGGATTCGGATCATGTGGTAAGCTTCGACGACGAAACCAGAGAAATCGCCAGAGAGATCGTCAGAAATAATGCCTTGGATCGAGTGATCATCGGTTTGGACTTTTTCGATGCATCGATCAACCGGGTAGCTGCCTGGGTCATCGGCGTGCGCAATATGCAAAAAGCCCTGCTTTACGCGCTTTTACAGCCCAACAAGCAACTCAAGGCTTATCAGGATGCAGGTGATTTTACATCGCTTATGGTTCTCCAGGAAGAAATGAAAACCTATCCGATCGGCGATATCTGGCAGCATTACTGCAAGATGGAAAACATTCCGGGCGATGCCGCGTGGTATGAAATCGTTAAGGCGTATGAAGCCGATGTCTTGAGTCAAAGAAAATAGGATAAGGAGTAAAAGAAGATGCGGATCGAAGCATTGGATGTCGTAAAGTCATTTGCGAGAGTATGCGAGGACGGCTGGCTTCAGGGCTGGCATGAACGAAACGGCGGAAACCTGACCTATCGCATGAAAGACGAGGATATAGCTGCCTGCAGACCTTACTTAAATGAAAGTCCCGGCGAGTGGGTCGAAATGGGTGTCGAAGCCTCTAATCTGGCCGGCGAGTACTTTATCACGACCGGTAGCGGTAAATACTTCCGAAATATTGCTCTCGATATTCCGTCGAATATCGGTATCGTGGAAGTAAACGAGCAGGGAAATGCCTGGCGAATCGTCTGGGGCTTAAAGAACGGGGCGAAGCCCACGAGCGAGTTTCCCAGCCATTTTATGAACCACAGTATTCGTAAAGCAGCGACAAACGGAAGCTGCCGCGTGATCTATCATGCACATACACCTGCCGTAATCGCCCTGACTTTTATCTTACCCTTAAACGCAAAGGACTTCACCAAAGTCCTCTGGCAGAGCGCAACCGAATGTCCCGTGGTTTTTCCCGGCGGTGTAGGCGTGGTGGAATGGATGGTTCCCGGCGGACCTGCCATTGCCGGGGCTACAAGCGAGCTCATGCGCGAGTTTGAGGCTGTCATTTGGGCTCATCATGGACTGTTTTGCTCCGGGCCGGATTTTGACACGGCTTTCGGTCTCATGCATACCATCGAGAAGTCCGCCGATATTTATCTAAAAGTCTTATCAAGTGGTCTGGAAATAAAACAGACCATCACGAATGATGGTCTGCGGGCTATCGCAAGAGATTTCGGCGTGCAGCTAAACGAAGCTTTTTTGGATTAAGCGTTCTGAACCAGCTGCAGTTTATGGAATTTTTTCTTACCCTTACGGACAATGGCTTCGCCTTCCGTAAAGTCGGACTCGCTTAAGAGATACGCGAATTCACTAACATTCTTATCGTTTAAGAGGAGGCCGTTTTGCTTGATCAGCTGGCGGCCTTCGCTTTTTGACGCGATTACTTTAGCTTCGACCAGAACATCGAGTAACTGCAGACCGGCTTCGATATCAGACTGTTTGACAGGCGTGAAAGCCATTGTGTCGGACTTGCCTGTACCGCTGAAAAGATCCTTGGCCTGTTGTTCGGCTTCTTTAGCTTTAGCTTCGCCGTGAACGATTTTAGTCACTTCGTAAGCCAGTCTCTCTTTGGCACGATTGATCTCGGCATCGCGAAGGTTCTGGTACTCATTGACTTCTTCGGTCGGTACGAAGGTTAAAAGCATCATGCAGTTGATGACGTCGGCATCCGAGACGTTACGCCAGTACTGGTAGAAATCGAACGGAGATGTTTTCTCGGGATCCAGCCAGAGCGCACCTTTGGCTGTTTTACCCATTTTGACGCCTTCGCTGGTAGTTAATAGTTTAAAGGTCAGACCATATGCCTCGCCTTGCTCCTTACGACGGATCAGATCGGTACCGGCCAGAATGTTCGACCACTGGTCGTCGCCGCCCAGCTCCAAACGCGTACCAAGTTTACGGTAGAGGTGAAGGAAGTCATAGGCTTGCATCAGCATGTAACTGAATTCCAGGAAGGTAAGTCCGCCTGCTTCGAGACGTGTCTTGTAAGCTTCTGCCGCCAGCATGTGATTGACGGTGAACTGTGAACCGATCTCGCGCAGGAAATCGACAAAATTTAACTCCAGCAACCAGTCGGAGTTATCCTCCATAATTGCCTTGCCATCGCTAAAGTCGATCAGTATGCCCATCTGTTTGACGAAACGTTCGACATTATACCGGATCGTTTCGGGAGTCAGAACCTGGCGTAAGTCGGAACGGCCGGAAGGGTCGCCGATCATGCCGGTACCGCCGCCCATCAGAGCAATGGGAACGAGGCCGGCTCTCTGTAAATGAGCCATGACCATCATCTGTACGAAGTGGCCGACATGCAGGCTGTCAGCAGTCGGATCGAAGCCGATATAGAAAGTTGCACCAGGTGTCGCCAGATATTCGCGAACAGCCTCTTCATTCGTACACTGTGCCACATAGCCTCGCTCTAGTAAAACATCATAAACGTTTTTCTTACCCACTTTAATCACTGCTCCTTAATAAACGATTCGATTAGACAAGTTTAGCGGATGTATACCGCCGTGTCAAAATCTCTTCCGGTTTTTCCATCTCGGCAAAGGGCGTCCCGCACATCCGATGCGATCAAATCCAGCTCGTAATGGCGCCGGAATGTTTCACCCTTATCTTTATGCTCCAGAAAATCCGATGCCTTCGTAATAATGGGGAGGGTGGCGTACTTGGACATCTGTTTCAGGATGTAACGGCCCGTTCGGTTGAACGCAAGCACGCGAAGATATTGCGGACCTTCTCTCATGGCAGTTCTCATATCTTCTTCGGTAACCCCCAGGATCAGCGCGGCCAGGGTCCGTTGGACTCTGGCCCGGGTGAGCTGGCGCGCACGACTGTTTTCAACCAGGCGCTCGTAAATGGACGGAGCAACTTTATCCTCTAAGCTTTTATACGGAAGCTTGGATGCGCTTGATATCAAGCGCTCGACCAGGCCGTCGTTCATACCGGCAATCTGACTGATATCCTCAACCGTACCTCGACGCAGTAAGGTGTAGGCGGCTACACTGCAATCTTCGGGCAGAAGAAGGCTTCCTTCCCGGGCTGCGGTCACCAAAGCGGCGATACTGGTGGAGGGAAGTTTTCGCTCGAGAGCTTTCATCAGTCGGACCGGATCCGCACGATGTTCTCGACAGATGCGTCTTAGCTCGCTGGCCGAATCAAGATGCCCGCCTCCGATGCGCTCGTGCGTCCAGGCCTTCATCTTCTGCTCGGCAGGTAATGATTTAAGTGCTTTCAGATAACTGATGCCCAGGATGTTATTGGATTGTTTCATCTCCAGGGCCGCATCCGGCCCCAGTTTTTCTTCTACATATCGACTCAAGGCGGCGGGATAAGCTACACCTTCGCGCAAATTGCCGCGAAGCATGCGTTTGAAGTCCTCGTCTTTATCAGCTTGCAGCAGCAACTCTGCGATATCGTCCAGCGGCTTTAGCGAAGCGGCTTCCGAGCCGAAAGCAATCTGACCGATAACGCCGGCTCCGGCCAGGCTCTGTACGCCGCCTTGTGCGAAACCGTCGGCAGAAGCGATGCTATAGATAGCGGGAAGCTCCAGGACAAGATCCACATTGTTCTGTATTGCCAGACGCGCACGTGTCCATTTATCCAGGACAGATACTTCGCCGCGCTGAGTGAAAGAACCGGACATTATTGCGATGATGGCCCCGTTTCCGACTTTATGTTCCCGGACGATCCGGGTCTGATGCAGATGGCCGAAGTGAAATGGATTATATTCTGTAATGATGCCGATCGCTTTCATGCGTTCTCCCGTCTACTTGTGTTTTTATAGTATTATTATAGGTAAAATCAAAGAAAAAACGAAGTGTATGCCGTTGATCCGCAGCAGGCATTTTATGGTTGAAAGTGAAAGTACGATGCATCAAGATAAAAATCCAAATCGGGCTTATCTCAGACTTCTGATCGCCACACTGCTTCTGCTTTGTGTGTTGGTTGTCACGTTAATCGTGTCTCAGAATTTTTTAGCCAAACGTTTTTCAGCTGTAAAATTCGATATCAACGCTCCTTTATCCTTAAACGATAACGGTTTATGGGGACCGAAACTCAACCACGAGCGTCTCTTGCTTCGCTTGGAAAATGAGTTTATCAACGGCGACGAATCCGATGATGGCAGGAACGCGGCTTTTATGAACGAGCGCTGGCTGGATTTAGGACCGGCTTTATTCTATAAGGCCGATACTGTTGAACTCCGAGCGGAGTATCATGTGCTTTTCTTACTCTATTCGGCAGAGTCAAAAGATGTCGAGTTGTTTAACCGGATTCTTTCGATCATTCGGGATAATTTCCTGACGGACGACGCTTTGCTTCGGAAGGGATTACGAAGCACCGCGGCTAACCCTCCGGCGAATTTACAAGACGAGAAGAGAGTTGCCGACGAAGCAGCTACGGATAATGAGTTGAGTAATGATCGAAGTGTCTGGCTTGATGAGGAGAAACTCGATGACACGGATTTTTATTCGAGCCTTATATATATGAGAGCATTAGCCCTTGAATATACGAACCGTGGCGATAAAGATATTCTTGATCTTCTGAAAAAGACTTCCGCCTCCTATCTGTCTCTGGCTAAAAAAGGCTTGCCGCCGGCTGCAGAAAGGCAGATAACCATCACCGTTACTCCGCCTGTTTTTGTCGGAGAAGAAGGGAAGCTTACGTCGGTTCCTACGCTCACTCCGAAAACTGAAACAGAGATTAAGGAAATTTCGTTGATACGCCTGTACGACATTGATCTCTACACGCTACGCATACTGGAAGCACTGGACTCGCAGTATGCCGAATTATACGAAAATGCTAGCGGTATTATGAAAGATGCCATTCGCGACGGTCATCCGCTCTTCGCCGAAGCATATAATCCAAACTCTTCCTCTTATGTGCTTTATACGGAGAGGGCAGAGGTTTCTCTGGATCACCAGCTCAAGATCATGCTGAGCCTGGCCGAAGCAGAGCTCTTGCCCCCTGCATCGCTAGCCTGGCTGAAAAGCCGTCTTAACAACTATGAACTCGTAGAGACATACAGCCTTCAAGACGTTAGCATGATGAGCAGTGAAATACTACCTCTTCGATATGGACAGATCTGTCGTCTGGCAAGAAGCCTTGACGATAGCGATCTATATGGCAGATCACTGGATCGCCTGCTCGAGGCGAATATTTCAACAGTTTCTCAAAGTCCGATCTATGGCATGATATTTCGTCATCCATCAGTAAAAGACGACGTGCAGTTAACCTTGGCCGATAATGTGTGGGCTTTGTTAGGGAGCTACTAGGCTTTACATTTATTTACAAAAGTTTTATGCTCTTGCGTTACTGATTTGCTTGATAGCTACAGTGGCATTGTTTATACTAGCAGATGGCATGTTAATAATTATCAATTAGCGTACAAAAAGAAAGAGGTACATGATATGGCATTTATGGATGCGATTTTTGACCGCGCAAGAGCGGACAAGAAGACGATCGTTCTGCCGGAGTCGTATGAGATCCGGGTTTTGGAAGCGACAGCGAAGATACTGGAGCGTGATATCGCGAATGTCGTTCTCGTTGGCGATGCCGATAAGATCAAAGAAGCAGCCGGAGCATGGGATGTATCTGGAGCCACTATAATCAATCCTGAAACGTTCGAACGTACAGCTGAAATGGTTGATGCTTTCTACGAACTTCGCAAGAACAAAGGAATGACTCCGGAAAAAGCTAAAACCACGATGAGTGACCCGCTGTATTTTGGTGTCATGCTGGTAAAGCTAGGTTTGGCTGACGGCATGGTGGCCGGTTCCGTTAACAGCACGGCAGCGACACTTCGCCCCGCGCTTCAGATTTTGAAGACTGCTCCGGGAACCAAGCTGGTTTCGGCTTTCTTCCTGATGGTTGTTCCGGATTGCGAATTCGGAGCCAATGGTGCATTCGTCTTCGGAGACAGCGGTTTGGTCGAGAATCCCGATGCCGATGCTCTTTCCGAAATTGCCATTTCCTCGGCCAAGTCTTTCCGTCAGCTGGTTCAGGCAGAACCGAAAGTAGCCATGCTTTCTTATTCAACCAAGGGTTCGGCCAAGAGCGAACTGACCGAAAAGGTTATCGAAGCTACCCGCCTGGCCAGGGAAAAAGCTCCCGAGTTGCAGCTTGACGGCGAATTACAGCTTGATGCGGCGATCGTTCCTTCCGTAGGAGCATCGAAAGCACCAGGTTCTACCGTTGCAGGTCAGGCAAATACGCTCATTTTCCCGGACCTCAATGCCGGAAATATCGGTTACAAACTGGTACAACGTCTGGCCAAGGCCGATGCCTACGGACCGATCACTCAAGGTATCGCGGCTCCCGTGAACGATTTGTCTCGCGGTTGCTCGGCCGATGATATCGTCGGTGTCACAGCTATCACTGCGGTTCAGGCACAGGCCTGATCAGTCAAAACTAAGGAGTAAAGAAGTAAATGATCATTTTAGTTATCAATGCGGGCAGTTCTTCGCTGAAGTATCAACTGCTGGACAGTCAAAGCGGCGAAGTTATGGCTAACGGCGTAGCCGAGCGTATCGGTTTAGGTGCACCTTTGATCAAGCACACCAGGAACGGAGATCGTCCGACACCCATCTCTGTGGATATGCCTAACCATTCCGCCGCCGTTAAAGCGGTCTTGTCGATCCTGACATCCGACGAACATGGCGTTATCAAATCCATGAGCGAAATCGAAGCCGTCGGCCACCGTGTCGTTCATGGCGGCGAGGCTTTCGCCGGTTCCGCGTTGATCACCCCCGAAGTCAAAGATGCCATTCGCGAGTGCGTCGATCTGGCGCCGCTTCATAACCCCGCCAACATGACAGGTATCGAAGCCTGCGAACTTGCCATGCCCGGTATACCTCAGGTAGCCGTGTTTGATACGGCTTTCCATCAGACCATGCCGGCTCATGCCTACATGTACGCTGTCCCTTATGAACTTTACAAGAAATACGGTGTGCGTCGCTACGGTTTCCACGGCACCAGCCATCAGTTCGTCGCCAGACGTGCGGCCGAGCTGCTCGGCAAACCCATCGAGGATTTAAAGATCGTTACCTGCCATCTTGGAAACGGTTCGTCGATTGCCGCGGTTGATGGAGGTAAGAGCATTGATACCTCCATGGGTCTGACTCCTCTGGCCGGTGTTCCGATGGGCACGAGAAGCGGTGATATCGATCCTGCCATTATTAAGTTTTTGCTCGAAAAAGAAGACGAAGATGCAAACATGGATACAATCCAGGATGTCGATCGCATTCTGAACAAGCACTCCGGCGTGCTGGGTATTTCCGGTGTCAGTTCGGATTTCCGGGATCTTTACGAAGCGGCCGACAGTGGTAACGAAAGAGCTCAGCTGGCCATCGAAATGTTCGCTTACAGCGTAAAGAAGTACGTTGGTGCTTATGCCGCTGCGATGAACGGTCTGGATGCCATCGTCTTTACAGCCGGCGTTGGCGAAAACACACCTGATATTCGCGAACGTGTCTGCAACGGTTTGAGCTTTATGGGTGTTGAAATCGATACCGAAGCCAACCAGACACGTAACGAAGCTGATGTCGCGACTGCGGCTTCCAGAGTGAGAATATTCAATATACCTACGAACGAAGAACTCGTGATTGCTCAGGATACCGAGCGTCTGGCAAATCAGGCATAAAGCTTTTGGCTTCATAAATAAGACAAGCCTGGTCCTTTGCCCTTGCGAAGGATCAGGTTTCTTTCATGCCGTCAGGAAAAGTAGCTTGAGTTACTTGCGCCGCTATGCGTAAATGAGTAGACTATATTCATATACTTTGATACACGAAATATTTGATTCTGACACGAAAATTACTTCTGCCGCGAAGATCATAATGAAGAGGTGAAGCCGGAAATGGCCATGACGGAGTATAATGCTAAGATATTGGACCTTCTTTTAAAGATTTACGAAAAAATTCTGATAACAGAAGAAGAGGCGTTGTTGAAAGGCCATTTTTCCAATTTATCCAAAACGGAAATGCATACGCTGGCTACCATCGGCCCGTACGAAAAGCGAAGCATGGGCGAGACCGCAGCCAAACTCAACATTACAACCGGTACATTAACCGTGGCGATCGATCGTTTGGTAAGAAAAAAGTACGTTCATCGCGAACGGGCGGAAAACGACCGTCGCGTGGTACTCTTGAGTCTCACCCGTCAGGGGAAAATCGCCTATCGCCTGTTTTGGAAATTTCACACCCTGCTGGTTAACGGGATGGTTTCGGAACTGGATACGGACGAGAGAAGGCAACTGCTTGATGCACTGATCAATATTGATGCATATATCGACGAACAATACGATAAGTACAGAACCAGAGAGGTAAAGGGTGAGGAAGATGACAAGTGATGAAATTCGCCGCCTAATCATAATAACCGTTGCCAATGCAGCCGGCGTAGAGCCGGGAGACATCAACGCGGAACAGGATTTAATTCGCGACCTGAGTCTGGATTCTCTTGCCGTCTATGAAATCGTGGTTGATCTCGAAGCAGCTTTCGAGATGCAGATAACGGATGAAGATGTCGAACGACTTCATACCGTCAGCGACATAGCCGCTTATGTAGAAGAACGCATCCTGGCGTAAGAAAGGCAAAAGCATGAATTATGTCTTCGTTTTCAATCCGAATGCCGGTGTTCGCTCGGAGGCTCGACTGAAAGACTATCTGGCTCGTTTGAAGGAAATTCCGGCACCGAATTCGTTTCAGTTATTGGCTACGACGAAAAAGGGAGATGCCGAGCGCTATGCCAGGGAGACCGCTACACAATATGGCGAGGATGCCATTGTGTTTGCGGTCGGCGGAGACGGAACCTTAAGTGAAATAGCCAACGGCCTTGTCGGAACGAAGACGCCTTTGCTTGTTTTACCGGCGGGAAGAGGTAATGACTTTTCTCGCTCGATTTACAACGGAGAGGAAAGAGATTCGATTCGGATTCTGGATGCGATCTCCCTGCTCGGAGACGAGGATATAAGGCCTAATCTTCAAACTTATGCGATCGATCTGATGGAAGTTTGCGCCAAGGATGTCAGCTACCCGGACAGTGCAGATACAGAAAACCTGCTCGAGCGATATTGCATCAATGCCGTATCGATCGGATTTGATTCGAATTCGGTCATTGCTTCGGATCGTCTCAGCCGGAAAATACCTTTTTTGGGAAACAACATTTACTATGCCGGTGCATTGATATCCTCTTTCAAGAAAATGAAATTCCGCTTTAATCTTCGTATTGACCAGGAGAGCTGGCCGGATCGGGCTTATTCTCTGGTAGCTGTTTGCAACGCCAGATATTATGGCAGCGGCTTCATGCCTAATCCCAAAGGACACTTGAGAGACGGATTCCTGGAAGCCGTGGTTTCTACGCCTGTAAACCTATGGCATGTACTCATGATGGCTCGAAAATATAAAGCAGGTCGTATTGATGAACTGAAAATCGTGGAAGCTTTTAAAGGCCGGGAAATCGTAATGGAAACATCAGAAGAAGACAAACTGATCGCCAACATTGACGGAGATGCGTTTTATTGCAGTCGTATCGAGATTACCAGCCGAAAAAATAAGCTTAACCTGGTTCTACCAAAGTCGTTTAGAATACCTGATGCCTTGTCGTAAATATGACAGCATCACTGCATGAAAATCCCTTATTATAGCTTTCGAATTTATTATCTATGCTACTATCCCAATAGACTGAGTCTTGGTTCAACCGAGGCAAAAGGTCTATTAAAGAGAGTAGCTTTTTTATTCTGAATTTCTTCTTTTTTAAGTTGCTGCAAACCGCACAATAATATTCATAAAAAATACATATTTCTTCTACCGCAAAAGGATTGACAATAACGGCTCATGGTCTCATTATGAACAATATGTTTAGTCGGCTAACTAAATTCCCGGAGGAAGAAATGGAATATATCAATCGTGAATCGTTGTATCACTTATTTCTGGAAATAGAAAAGCTCCATTACAACCGGAGCCATCTGCTTCTTGATGAGATCGGCATCTATCATGGTCAGCCTCATTTGCTTTTTGCATTAAGTGAAACGGACGGGTTGAGTCAAACAGAACTGGCTCGGAAGTTGAATGTGAAGGCTTCTACCATAACGGTGATGCTAAGCAGGATGGAGAAAGCAAATCTGGTAAAGCGAAAGCAAGACAATGAAGACAAACGGATCACCAGAGTGTTTATCACGGAAGACGGAAGAGAACTCTGCCAAAAATCGATTGTTACCATGAAAAAGATCGGAAGTGACTGTTTCGGTTCTTTCACAGACGAAGAAAAAAATGCAATGAAACTATTGTTAATGAAAATGAAAGCCAACTTAATCGCAGCCGGCGAAAATACAGATAACAGTAAATAGGAGAAAATATGCTGAAAATACTAAAAGAATTGAAGCCGTTTACAATTTCCATACTTGTAATCATCGGACTTCTCTTTTTACAGGCGGCAACTGATCTTGCTCTGCCTGATTATATGTCCAACATCGTTAACGTAGGCATTCAGCAAAACGGCATCGAGACCGCCGTACCGGAAGTTATCAGAGCTTCCGAGCTGGATAAGCTCGTCTTGTTTTTAAGCGAGGATGATCGAAGTTTAGTCGAAGAGAGCTATAAATTAATCAACAAAGAAAATTTAACCGGGGAGGAATTCGATTCTTATCTGGAAAAGTATCCTGCTTTGGAAAATGAAAGTCTGTATGTTCTCGACACATCGGATAAGAACGCTATCGATAGCATGAACGTTCCCCTGGGCAAGAGTATGCTGATCGTGACAGGTATTGAAGGCGGCATGCCGGAAGGCAGCGATAATCCCTTCGCAAACCTCCCTGAAGGAACGGATCCCTTTGCCATGCTCGAAATGCTTCCTCAAGAGCAGTTTGATCTTATGAAAAGCAAGATCGACGAGCAATTCGAAAGTATGCCGGATAGCATGGTACTGCAGTCTGCCACGAATTATGTCAAAGCCGAATACGAAGCCATCGGTGTGGAGGTTTCGAAAACCCGGTCGAACTATATACTCACCATCGGCGGAATCATGCTCTTGATATCTCTCTTGGGAATGCTGGCATCCATCATCGTAGGTTTCTTGTCGTCGAGAGTAGCCGCTTCCATGGGTCGGAATTTACGTGACAAGGTCTTTGCCAAGGTGACTGCTTTCTCCAGCGCCGAGTTTGATCATTTTTCAACTGCGTCGCTCATTACCAGAAGCACGAACGATATCCAGCAAGTGCAGCAGTTCTCGGTCATGCTGATGCGCATGGTCTTTTATGCTCCGATCCTTGGTATCGGCGGTGTTATCCGCGCTGTTAATACGAATACATCCATGGCCTGGATCGTGGCGGTAGGTGTTGTGGCGATACTCCTTTTAATCTTCTCGCTTTTCGCCGTAGCCATGCCACGCTTTAAAATGCTTCAGAAACTGGTTGATAAAGTCAATCTCGTTATGCGCGAGTCGTTAAACGGAATACTGGTCATCAGAGCTTTTAATAACCAAAAATACGAGGAAAAGAAGTTTGACCGGGCCAACGAAGATTTGACTAAAACGAATCTCTTTGTATCCAGACTGATGGTGACGATGATGCCCGCCATGATGCTGATAATGAACGGTGTCATGCTCTTGATTGTATGGATTGGCGCGCATCAAATCGACCGGGGTTCGATTCAGGTCGGCGATATGATGGCTTTCATTCAATACGCCATGCAGATCATTATATCCTTCCTGATGCTCTCCATGATCTCCATGATTCTGCCCCGTGCTTCCGTTTCGGCTCAGAGAATCGCCGAGATCCTTGACAAAGATGTCTCGGTGAAAGATTTGGCAAATCCCGAAACGTTCGACGAGAAGGTCAACGGTCTGCTCGAATTCAAGAACGTCAGCTTTAAATATCCGGGAGCGGAAGAAGCCGTGCTAAAGAACATCAGTTTCACGGCCAATCCGGGTGAAACCACCGCATTTATCGGCAGTACCGGCAGCGGTAAATCAACGGTCGTCAACTTGATTCCGAGATTTTATGACGTGACAAAGGGAGAAATTTTGCTTGATGGCGTAAACATTAAGAATGTCACGCTTCACGATTTGAGAGAAAAGATCGGTTATGTTCCTCAAAAGGGCATTTTGTTCAGCGGAACCATCGAAAGCAATATCAGGTTCGGTAAGAACTCGACGGTTAGCGAAGATGATGTTTTAAAGGCCGTCAAAATATCTCAATCCAAAGAGTTTATCGATGAAAAAACAGACGGCATGGAGACAGAGATTGCTCAAGGCGGTACCAATGTATCCGGCGGTCAAAAACAAAGACTATCGATCGCCAGAGCTCTGGCCGGTAAACCGGAAGTCTTCATTTTCGATGACAGTTTTTCGGCTCTTGATTTTAAGACCGATATGGCGTTAAGAAAGGCTATGAGCGAAGAGTTAAAGAACAGTACCATTCTCATCGTCGCCCAGAGAATCAATACGATTATGAATGCAGAGAAAATTGTTGTTTTAGACGAAGGGGAAGTCGCCGGTATCGGTACACACGATGAACTCCTTAGAACTTGCGATGTATATAAGCAGATTGCTCTGTCACAGCTGTCAGAGGAGGAACTCGCCATATGAGTAAGAAAGATTCCGTAAAGCATGAAAGAAGCCGCGCAGGAGCAGGCGGACACATGGGTATGGGAGGCATGGGCGGAGGCGAAAAAGCAAAAAACTTTAAAGAGACCTTTGCCAAGCTTATGGAGTACCTGAGACCTTATCGCATTAAGCTTCTTGTTGTTATCATATTTGCGATCGGAAGCGCCGCTTTTTCGATCGCCGGTCCGAAGATTCTGGGTAAAGCCACCACGAAAATCTTTGAAGGTGTCATGTCGAAGCTGGCAGGAACAACGGGGGCCGGAATTGATTTCTCTTATATCGGGAAGATAATCCTGACCCTTGTCGGATTGTATATCATATCGGCTTTGTTTTCCTTCATCCAGGGATTCATCGTTTCGAAGGTCGCTCAGGATGTATCCTACAATCTAAGAAAAAAGATCTCGGAAAAGGTCAATAAGCTGCCTTTATCGTATTTTGACAAGATGTCTCACGGCGAGATTCTTTCGAGAGTCACGAATGATGTAGACACGGTCAGTCAATCGCTGAATCAGAGCATGAGTCAGATCATCACATCTACCGTTACATTAATTGGTGTTTTGATCATGATGATTTCGATCTCCTGGCAGATGACGCTGGTCGCCTTGCTGATTTTACCGTTATCCATGGGACTCGTTTTACTCGTTGTCAAGAAGTCCCAGAAGTATTTTAAAGAACAGCAGGCATCGCTGGGACGCGTCAACGGTCATGTAGAGGAAGTATACGGCGGCCATAACATAATGAAGGCCTTCAATGCGGAAGGAGAGGCTGTCGCCAAGTTCCGTACGATAAACTCCGAACTCTATGAATCGGCCTGGAAGTCTCAATTCCTGTCCGGCATGATGATGCCGATCATGACCTTCGTCGGAAACCTGGGCTATGTCGCGGTCACGATCCTCGGCGGCTGGCTTGCCGTTCGCAAGACCATCCAGGTCGGAGATATCCTGTCCTTTATTCAGTACATCAGAAGTTTTACACAGCCTATATCTCAGGTTGCACAGATCTCGAATGTTATTCAGTCGACTGTTGCCGCCGCGGAGAGAGTGTTCGAATTCCTCGACGAAGAAGAGGAAACCAAGGAGGCCCGTACCCCGGTCACAGCTGATAACATCGAAGGCGTGGTAACTTTCAAGAACGTGAAATTCGCTTATAACGAAGATAACGTTGTCATCAAAAATTTCTCTGCATCCATTAAACCGGGTCAAAGAGTGGCCATCGTCGGTCCGACCGGAGCGGGAAAAACTACCATCGTTAAACTTCTGATGCGATTCTATGATCTGATGGACGGCGAAATTCTGATCGACGGCATCAACATCAACGACTTTAGCAGACATGATTTAAGAAGCAATCTGAGCATGGTCCTTCAAGATACCTGGTTGTTCAGCGGAACCATCATGGAAAATATCAGATACGGCCGACTGGATGCCGCCGACGAAGAAGTCATTCAAGCCGCTAAATCGGCGCATGCCCATCGCTTTATACAAACGCTTCCGGACGGCTATAACATGGTCATTAATGAAGAGGCGGACAACATCTCTCAAGGCCAAAAGCAGCTTCTGACAATCGCCAGAGCGATCTTGTCGGATCCGAAAATTCTGATTTTGGATGAAGCAACATCATCTGTTGACACCAGAACGGAAGTTCAGATTCAGCATGCCATGGAGAATCTAATGAAGAACAAAACCTCCTTTATCATTGCTCACAGACTCTCGACCATACGGGATGCTGATTTGATCCTGGTTATGCAGCATGGTGATATCGTCGAGCAGGGAAGCCATGAAGAACTGCTGCGGAAAAACGGTTTCTACGCCGCACTCTATAACAGCCAGTTCTTAAACGCCGACGAATAAATTCGTCACACGAAAATTAAGGGACTGTTTGATATCCGTATGGTATCAGGCAGTCCCTTTTGCATGTAATTATTTATGGTGAAGAAGCGTAATCTCTAAGTCTCGTCTGCGGGCGGAATCATTTCCGGGTCGTTTCCGGATTTTCTTATGATCGATTTCACTTCGTCAAAATCTCTTTCGACCTCTTTATTGGCAAAGGCCTCTTCGAGCCAGGTTTTCATATCTTTGGTCATGGCTTTGGAGTTCTTATAGTTCTCCGGGTAAAGCGGAGGTCCATAATGAATAATCAAGCGACGTCGCCTTTTTCGTTTCTTATCCCAGGTACCGGGAAAACGATGGTAGCGGCTGAATATCTCGAATCCGCCGTCTATGAATACCGGTACGAGAGGAACATTCGACTTCATGGCAATAAAAGTAGCGCCTTCGTGTATCTTTCCCAGTTTGCCGTCATGCGAGCGGGTACCTTCCGGGTGTACCAGCAGAATGTTGCCATCCTCGACTTGTTTTTTGGCCAGCATTAATCCTCTGATCGGATTGCCGTGACGATTCAGGGGTATCCCGCGGCCTACTTTCATAATGATACGTCCGAACCAGCCGTAATCCGTGAGCAGATCCTGCGCAGCCATACAAGCAAAGTCAGGGAAGTGTGTCTTGGGAAGAAAGGATGCAACCCACATGGCGTCAACGAATGTTTCGTGGTTTACCGCCAAAACATAAGGCGAGCTTTCGGGAATATTTTCCACACCACGCGCCTCGAATTTGAGCAGACTGCGTGTTAAGAGCATGCCAAGCTTATACAGGATCTTTCCTGATAGTCCCCGCTCGACGGGTTTGGCCGGTATCTGATTATCTGAATGTTGATCTTCTTGAGTCATGTATCTCCTCTAACGTACAATATGAAATATGTGATAACTATAAGTCCAAGTACTTCGCTTGTCAAAGTAATTCTGAAAGGCTATGATGTAATTCAAATTTCTATTTATTTACTGCTAAACCGGTGATATACTTAGATTATCAAAATATTTGATAATCTAAACAAATTACGGCAATAAGGACGGTTAGGATGAAAGTTATCAAGGGAAAAGCGCTTTATCAAGCAGAAAAATTCGATACCATTATCGCCATGCTTCGCAACAGAGCGGAGAAATTTGCTAATAATCCGGCTTATATGTTCCGGCGCAAGCCCAATGCCGAAGTTCTCATGCGGACATATCAGGAATTTATCTCGGACATTGACGCTACCGGTACGGCTCTTCTGGCACGCGGATTTAAGAATGATCATATCGCCGTGATGGGAGAGAACTGCTATGAATGGTCGCTGGCTTATAATGCGGTATGCGGAGGAGTCGGTGTGATTGTGCCGCTTGATCGCATGCTCCCGGAAAACGAAGTCGTACAGCTGATCAGCCGCAGCCGCAGCTCTTGTCTTTTTGTAACGCCGAAATTGATGAATGTCGGCACGGCGGCACTCGAAGCCGTAGAAGGTCTGCGCCTTGTTGTGGTGATGGATCAGGTGATGCCTGACGCCAAAGCAGTGGATCTGCCTGACGATCCGCGCTATGTCCTTTACAGTGACCTCATGCAGGAAGGTTACCGCCTGCTGGAAGACGGTGATAAAAGTTTCGTCAACGCATCGATTGATCCCGATGCTTTAGCTATTATCCTCTTTACCTCAGGCACAACAGCTGCTTCCAAGGGTGTTATGCTGTCGCAGCGCAATATCATGAGCAATCTCTATGGCATCGCTTCGGTTTTGGAACTGTATCCCGGCGAGCGGGGTTTGTCTGTTTTGCCTTTGCATCATACGTTTGAGACAACTACCGGTATGTATGCCATGTTGTATTTCGGTGTTTGCATCTGTTTTATGGATGGTCTTCGTTATCTGGCCAAGAACCTGGTCGAGTGGCGGATTAATTGCATGGTTGGCGTGCCGCTTCTTTTCGAGAATATCTACAAGCGGGTTGACAGTAAAATTGAAGAATCAGGAAAAAAGGGTCTGGTTAACGTAATGCGTCCGATCGCGCGTAACTTGAAAGCCGTGGGCTTCCAGATCAACCGTAAAATGTTTAAGTCGGTAATCGATGGCCTGGGCGGCGGACTTCGCCTGGTGGTTTCCGGCGCGGCGGCGATGGATAAAGAAATATTCCAGGCGTTCAACGATTTTGGTCTGACTTTCCTCGAAGGTTACGGACTGACCGAGCATTCGCCGGTTGTTTCCGTCCATAATCCGCGCATTCTTGTTCCGGGTTCGGTCGGCGTACCGATCTACGGCGTGGAAGTTGCGATTGATACCGACAGTACAGAACCCAACGCGATCGGCGAAATTCTTGTTCGAAGCGAATCCGTGATGTTGGGGTATTATGAAGACGAAGAATCCACGAAAGAAGCAATCGATACAGAGGGCTGGTTGCATACGGGCGATATGGGCTATATCGATGGTAAAGGCTGTATCCACATCACCGGTCGCATTAAATCCATGATCGTGCTCACCAACGGCAAGAAAGCATTCCCAGAGGAAATCGAAACCCTGCTTAATAAAATTCCGGGTGTCAAAGAATCGGTTGTCTGGGGCGAAACCAACAGCCGTGAAGCCGTGGATATCTGTGTCAAAATCCTGCTTGACCGGGAAGCATTGCCTCTCGGTGATAAGAACGATGATGACGCGGTATCTGCTTACTTAAAGAAAGAAATCGCTAAAATCAACGCACAGATGCCGCAGTATCGTGCCGTTCACTATTTCGCGTTTACGGAAGTCGACTATATCAGGACGACAACCATGAAAGTGAAACGTCAGGACGAAAATCGTCTTATTCACAGCCTGCTGGACCGACTGAATCTCACGATGCGGGAGATAAACGGAAAGAACCTGGATAAATTGGCAGGCTTATGAGTTCCAGATCGCAAGATATCAAAAAAACTTTAAAGTCAGATCTGCTGCTTTTACTCACGGCGGCTATCTGGGGTATGGCTTTTGTTGCACAGCGAGAAGGGGCGGGTAACATCCATCCGCTTCTTTTTATTGCTATTCGTTATATCCTTGGTGCCGCATCGCTTTTACCGGTGATTCTGTTCGTTGGGCGAAAGGAGCGAAGAATTTCTTTAGATGCGACAGAGAAGAGCAATCCATGGAAGGAAGCCTTAGCCGGCGGTCTTTCAATGGGTACGGTACTCTTTTTTGCCTCTTATTTGCAACAGGAAGCACTCATCGTCGCGACGGCGGGTAAAGCAGGTTTTATAACGAGCCTTTATGTGGTTTTGGTTCCCGTATTTGGTATCCTGACCGGTAAACATAAGCTGAATCCGGTCAATGCGACCGGGCTGATGATGGCCGTGGCCGGTTTATATCTCTTAAGCGTAGAAGGAGACTTCGTGATTGCATCTGCGGATATCATTCTGATTTGCTGTGCGTTTCTCTATAGTATACATATCATTTTGATCGATCATTTCAGCGGAAAAGCAGAACCGCTGTATTTGTCTGTTATTCAGTTTATGGTCGCAGGCATCTGGGGAGTTCTGGCATCGCTGCTCTTCCGAATCGATGTCTCCTGGAATGATATACAGTTAACTGCTATGCCCCTACTATATACCGGTATATTTTCTTCCGGCGTGGCATATACCTTACAGATCTTTGCCCAGCGTCATGCGCAAGCAAGTCATGCTGCCATCATCATGAGTTCGGAATCTGTCTTTGCCGCGGTGGGCGGCGTTCTTATTCTCTCCGAAGTCATACAGGGACGGGCAATCATCGGAGCAATCTTTATGTTCGTCGCCGGCGTGATATCTCAGCTGGCTTCTTTATCGTCGCAGGGTTTCTTTCGAAAAACGTCTTTTCTTGACGAATAAAGCGCACCTTGGATGAAAAGGGAAGAAAAGCGAACAGTTGTTCTTGAATGCTTCGCTCTGTTATAATCGCATTATGGAATTAATGCAGTCGTATTTATGCGAATGACGGAGGTGCGAAGATGGCTGAGCTGATTTACGGGCCGAGTATCGATGCTTTGACACAGGATGTTTTAAGCGAGGTTTCGGCGATGAGCAGACAATGGCCGGATACCCGGGCCATTATCCTTGTTCCCGAAAATCGCAAACTGACCACAGAACGACGCTATCTGGAAGCGTCCGGAACCGGCGGATTGATGATGGCCGAAGTCTTGAGTTTCTCGCGTTTGTCCTTTCGTATTTTTGATATGGCGGGCCTGACACAGGAAAAACGTCTCAGTCGCGAAAGCCAGGCCATGTTGCTTGCGTCGCTCATCGAAGAGCATAAAACGGAGTTGAAACTGTTTCATCGTCTGGCAGCCAGAAGCGGATACATCGAGCATATTCTTGCCGTTTTAGGTTATTTTAGACGTTTCGGAGTTAATGCCGATCTTTTGAGAGAAGCTGCCGAATCCAGTCCGGATTCACATCTGAAAGCCAAGTTTCATGATTTTTCGATTTTGCTTGAATACTATCAGGCATCACTGTCCCGTCTGGAACGAAGTGATCCCGAAAAGGGGCTCGAAGAATTGGCTGTTTTACTGGAATCACTTTTATCGGGACGGGCCCCCGGACATATTGCGAGACGTCTGGCCGAATTACGAAATACCATGGTTTGGCTGACCGGATTCGGCGAAACCCGCGACTTCACGCCTCAGGAATATCGCATATTGATTGCTTTAAATCGTCTATGCCAACGTTTATGCATAACTGTCGTGACAGATACGCTGATCGATGATCCAAGCCGAAGGGATCAGCTTTCGTCTGCCTATCTTATCGGCAGTCGTACGGCTAATAGTTTACGTCGTTTGGTCGGGATCGAAAGCAATCGATATGTTCCGGATCTTCGCCGCCAGATCAAGCCGCTGACAGATATCCTGGAACACAATGTGGCCCGGACGGAGGATTTCGTCGCCAAACATGGAAAGGAACTCGATAATTTTCTTTCCTTTCACTGCAGCGAGCATATCATTGACGAGATCAGCAGCGTAGCCGGCGAGATCCGGCGTTTGTGTCTGGACGGTCGTTATCGCTATCGCGACATTTCGCTGTGTTTAACGGATGCGGCAGCTTATCTGCCGTACATCAGAACGATTTTTCCCGCTTATGATATACCGGCCTTCATCGATCAACGTCGCTCGCTGGCCGACACGCCACTGCTGCGCTTTGTTTTGGCTTTACTGGATACATCGATAAGCAACTGGCAGCAAGACCACTTGCTGGCGCTTTTACGATCCGGTGTTTATCCCGTGACGAATTTTGAAGCGGATGCATTGGAAAATTACTGGCTGGCCTCCGGCATGCGTTATTCGGCTATCTTCTACCTGGAGCGTTACCCCTCGGATCTGGCTGTTTTACTCGAAGAGAAAATACAGCCGCTTCGCAGACCTCTGGAAGGCTTGAAAGCTGTCAGAACATGCCGCGAACTGCTCTCTCGTTTCAAAGCCATCCTGGCCATGCCCGAGCTTGGAGTTTTTGACTGGGTTAGGAATGAAGTGGAAAGACTTGGCACAAGTGCAGAAGATAATCATGCAGTTTCTCTGGCGAAAGCCTGGAACAGCCTGGGGCAGATACTGACCGATCTGGAGGAATTGTTTCAGGATTCCTATTTCGATGTCGAGATGCTGCGGCGTATTCTGCAGGTAGCAGCCGAATCCAACTTTGCCGGTATTATCCCGACTGATCTGGATCAGGTTTCGATTGGCAATGCGCAGCAGCTTTTAGGTTCCGAGAATAAAATTCTTTTCATTCTCGGTGCGAAGAACGGCTTGTTTCCGAGTACTATACTTAATACAGGGTTGTTGAAAGACAGTGACTGCGAATGGCTGTCTCAAGCCGAAGAGATCGACTTGCCGGGACTAAACGATTACAAGGCCGAAAGCGATGCGTTTACTCTTCGTCAGTTACTGTTCACGCCATCTGATCGCTTGTATTTCACTTACACGGGGACGAACAGCGAAGCCGCGACAATCATCACACTCTTGACTTCCGTTTTGAATAAGCCTCTTGAAGCGATCGATAAAACGATCGAAAGAGCAGATGACTACCGGCTGATGTCTGCAGATGAGCTGGAACGCCAGTTGATCTTAAGATCAGCCGGAGGTCAACGCGAGTTAACAGGTCATTGGAAAAATCTGGATCATTGTCTGAACCAGAAGATAAACGGAGCTTCTGTCAAGCGAGAAGCTTTGATCGCAGCAGGTTCCAGACAAACAGGCGGAGAGATGCCGGCACAGCTGACACAGGAGCTTTTACGTCATATGCCGAATATTTCGGTATCGGCTCTGGAAACTTACGCCGCATGTCCTTATGAATATTTGGCCAAGTATCTTCTTCGCGTCAGCGAGCGGGAAATCGCCGAACCGACTCCCATGAATCGCGGCAGTTTGCTCCATGTGGCTTTTGAACAGGCATTTAGCGAACTGAGCACGGATCTGCGAGCGGCCCGGACAGCAAGCGAACAAGAGCGGGTCTGGCAAGATTATTTATCACGGGATTCTGCAGAAGAGAGTAAGCGGCTTTATCGGGATGCTTTGGCATCGAATCCGGATTTCGCCGGTTTTGATAGCAGCGGACAACGATACGCCTCGGGCCGGCCGGTCAGAAAAGTCATCGAAGCGGCCTGGCCGGCCTTGTTGCGTCAAATGAGAGAATCGAATTATTTTCCTTATAGTTTCGAGCATAGCTTCGGACAACATAATCCGATTCCGGAACTGCAATATAAAACAGAGGACGGTTTGATTTTGAATCTGCGCGGCACGATTGACCGTGTAGATATCAGAGTGCTCGATGACGGGTATATCGGTTTCAGAGTTATCGACTATAAGAGTTCGGAACATAAAATTGATTACGATGAAATCCTGGAAGGTCTGGATCTGCAGATTCTGACTTATCTGGAAGCCGTTTCGGCCAGCGGCCTGCAGCAGATCGATGCCGGTCTCCTGATTCCGGAAGATGCTATGTATGTGCGACTCGACGAACAACACCATACGGTGGATGAAATGCCTTCGGATTACAACGAAGCAGTTAAGGCTGCGCTCGAGAAATATTACAGACCGGCCCAATTCAAACGCACGCCCGAAGAACTCGCACTTCTGATGAGATTGAACCGCGATAACCGAATCGCTTTGACCGCTGATATCGTGGCGGGACGATTTGACCTGGAACCCCGGGTTTATCGTTCCTCCCGCTTAACGTGTACCTATTGCCAAAATCGTCAGGCTTGTACGATGGAAAATGCGGAGGTCCGGACCAGGCGTTTGCCCGGTATTAAGAAACTTCGGACAGACGAAGCGGAAAAAGCGAATGTTGATCTTTTACTGAAACATCTGAAGCAGAAATACGGGAGGAGTTCGTAATGTCTGTTTTTACGACTGAACAAAACGCCATAATCGAAGAACAAGGCGGAAACATTCTGGTTTCGGCAGCGGCAGGATCAGGCAAGACAACCGTTATGGTCGAGCGCATTACGAAACGGATTCGCGAAGGTAAAGTGAGCGTACCCGGTTTGCTGGTTTTAACGTTTACAGATGCGGCAGCGGCCAATATGAAAGCGAAGATCACAAAAAGCATACACGAAGCAATTCGCCTGGCGTCTACTCCCGCTGAGCGAATGCGTCTTTCACAGCAGGCATTACATTTACCTTATGCGAGGATTTCGACTATACACGCTTTTTGCTTATCTGTGGTCAGAGAATATGCATACTTGCTGGATCCGGATATAGATGGAGTCGAAATACCGGATGCCAATTTCAGAATCGCCGATCAAACAGAAAGCGACGAACTGTTTCGCAGTGCTGTTGACAGCGTGATGGAAGAGTTCTATATGCGGCTCGAGGATCTGGATGCGGAAAATCAAGAAGCAATCGAAAGCGACGAAGAGCTAGAGAGTGCATATACCGATAAGGAGAAGGAGGAAGCCCGGGATTTTCTCTTATTACTTGACAGTTATGCCGGCAGTAAAAGCGACGAAGCGATAAAAAACGCAATCAAGCAATGTTATGCCTTTTTACGCTCGATGCCGGATTATACATCCTGGGTAGAAAAAGAACTTGCCGAAGTCGAACTGGCAGGCAGGGATTTTAACCTGAGTCGAGCGGCGGGTATATTAAGAAAACGATTGATAACTGCCATAACCGCCGAGGAGGATGCTTTAAAGGAGCTTTACTCGATCCTCCTGGATCCATCCACAAAACTTTTATCGACGAAGACGAAAACAGGTCAAGTTAATAATGAAGAAGCGAAAGCCGACTGCCTGAGTTCGTTAATGGCGATCCGTGAACTCGAACGACAGCTGATTGCGGATCCGTCTTTGCCTTATAACGATATCCGGAATTTACTTCGCAAGTGCTTGTTTAAACCCGTCCGGAAAAGTAAAGGAAATGAAGCCCGCAGTGCCGTAAGCGATTTGATTCGTTACAGGATGTCTGCGATCACGGGCTTTTTTGAAAAGCATAAGAATGCACCACGCGGTACTCTGCCTGCTTTTGCCCTTGAGCAGGAAGACATAGAGGATGATATCCGGGCGATGTATCCTGTTTTACGTGCATTGTTTATGCTTGTTCTGAAAACAGACAAACGCTACACGATACTAAAAAATGAGCAGGCAGCGATCGATTTTAATGATTTCGAGCACATCGCTTTAGCGCTTTTAAGGAAAGCTGAAGTGATTGATTTATATGTCAATGAAATACAAGAGATTTACGTCGATGAATATCAGGACACATCCAGTATTCAAAATACGATCATAGAAGCGGTAGGCAGGAATAATATTTTCGTTGTCGGCGACATTAAACAAAGCATCTACCGTTTCCGACATGCCAGACCGGAGTTGTTTAACAGGAAGATGGCTGCCTATGCCGCTAATCCGGCAGAAGGGATAATCCATCTGATGAGTCAGAATTTCCGCTCGGTCGGCGGAATTCTGGAAGCCGTAAACAGTGTTTTCGAACGGGTGATGGAAGAAAGTACAGGTGAGATCAACTATCTTGATGGTCATGCCTTACGAGCTTTTCATCCGGATGAGCCAAACACGCCTCAACCGGCCGAGTTCATCCTGATCGACAGAGGTCAAAAACATATTCCGGACGATGTTTCCATATCAGACAGCGAAACCGAGACAGCGGCATCGGAAGACGATCTGACGGACGAGAAGACCGAAGCTGACGATCAAGAATATGAAGAGCTTGGCGCGCTGGAAGAAGAAGGCAGACTGATCGCGGATATTATTCGAAAAGAAGGTTATGGTTTGGGTAATCCGCTTGCTCCTGAATTCGGTGATATTACCATCCTTTGCATGACGCACGATCATGCGAAAGCGGTCAGCGGGGAGTTAATCCGTCAGGGCTTGCCGGTTAGCGGCGAAGAAGATAGCGGTTATCTCGAAGCCAACGAGCTTCGTTTGATGGAAGCTGTGATTCAACTGCTGGGAAACGAGTTGCAGGATATTCCGCTCTTAAGCTGCATGCGTCGCCTGCCCGTATACGGCGGTTTTACGGATGAAGAGCTCATGGAAATAAAAGCTTTTTCACTGCGTAGCGATTCGAAGAGAAACCCCTACGAACACTATCACGAGGCGGTATCTTACTACCTGGAATACGGGCCGGAAGGCGATTTGCGCCATCGTCTGAATCGTTTCAAGGACTGGATACGTTCCCTTCGAGAAGCATCGGTATATCTGAGTCTTAACGAATTAATTACCCGGATATATAGGGAAAGCGGTTTACTTGAAGCGGTCGCGGCGGAAAGCGATGGCGGGAAACGAGTTGCAAATCTGCAGAACTTCCGGGACTGGGCCGCCTCATATGAAGCACGTGGCCATCGGGGCTTGTCTTACTTTGTGAAATATTTAGAAGAAAAGCGGGAAAGAGGCATCACGATCTCGCCATTTGAAGAGGGCGGAGAGACCGACGGAAGTATACGCGTGATCACTTTCCACAAAAGTAAAGGTCTGGAGTTTCCGCTTGTTTTCCTCGTAGGTTTAAATAGAGGCCTGGTTTCGAGCAGTCGAAAAGGTACATCTTTCGTGGACCTCAGCGAGAAAGGAGGTATCTCTTTTCAAATCAGGCGTCCGGATCGGATTCTGGCATATCCGTCGATTATCACGCAGACTTATAAAGAAGAAATGAACGATGCCGAGTTCGCCGAATCGATGAGGCTGTTATATGTTGCCATGACCCGCGCAGAAAAAAAGCTTTACCTTATAGCCAGTCCGGATCGGGGTATCACGAAAAAATCATCTTCGTTCCAAGATCGTCTGGCATACTTTGCAAACAGAAATCTTCGGCCTGATATCAAGCTTGCGGGAGGCGAGACAAGAGAAGCTTACCAACGCAGAGACCTGTTAAGCGCGACCACTTACGCCGATTTAATATTTATGAGTCAAATCGCGAATTGTCCCGAATCGTATGAACATTTCAGTCGCGGTGAAGGCGGAAGTTCGATTGTGATAGGTCCCTGGCGTTTCGTGAACCTGAACACCGGACAAGACTGGCCATTTAAGAGAAGCGTTCATTCCTCGATGCCGCATGAACGTGAGGAAACATCGGATGTGATGGTCGGTGGAGATAGTGAGAGCTATATCGACGAGCAGGCAGTTAAGGACATTTGCCGTTCTTATCTTGAGGCATATCCATATCAAAGAGCGACCGTTACTCCACAGAAATTTGCCGTGAGCGAATTAAAACGCCGCATGCAGGAAGATATTCTGAATTTAGGTGATCAAGACGAGCATTTGGCGGCGGAGGCGACGGACGGTAAAGCGCTTCCCGGCTTGTCCGGTGCAGGTATCAACACCCAGCTTGACGACTGGCTTGGTACTTCGGCGCAGGAGAAAAAAGCAGGTATACGAGAACTGGCAGCCAATGAGCGGGGAACAGCCTTACATACGGTTTTGCGTTTTTTGGATATTCAGACATTACGAGGCAAATCGCTTCATGATATCGAGGCCGCTCTTAGCGAATTGTTAGATCAGACCGTACTCGACGAAGAAGAGTATCAAGCCGTTTTGCCTTATACCGAAAAGATACTGGCTTATGTGAATTCAAATATTGCCAAGGAGATCCTGGACGCAGAACTTTCAAACGGACATGTTTACCGCGAGATACCATTTACTCTAGCCGAGCCCTTAAAAACCTTCTTCCCTGAGGAAGAGTACTCGAATGACAAGGTCTTAATTCAAGGTATCATCGACCTTTGGTTTACGAAAGACGGCGAGAGTTTCCTTCTGGATTATAAATCCGATGTTTTATCGGGTACGCAAGAGGAACGGATCAGGACATTAAGCGAGCGATACCGTTTACAGCTGGAATTATACAGTCGGGCAATATATGCCGCTACCGGAAAGCGAGTCAGGAAACGCCTGATATGGTCGATACCGGATGCCAGAATATATGAAATCGAAAAGATGGATATTTAGTTCAGAGGGAAGTTTTATTCTTGTCTCCGGGTTTTCCCAACTCTTGCTTCCGGGCCGCTTCGGTCCTGCCGGCCCGACCGCCAAGAGCTTTATTTTGTTTCCGGTTTCGTTCTCTTATACGGCGAAAAAAGTTTTTTAGGATGGCAGTGCAGCGATCTTCGAGCACACCGCTCTCCCGGATTACAATGTGGTTCTGAGGATATTCTTCGAAGAAACGCGTCAGTGAATCAACTGCTCCGGACTTGGAGTCCTTCGCACCGTAGAATACTTTTCTGATTCTGGATTGCTGGATAGCGGAGGCGCACATAAAGCAAGGTTCCAAAGTCACATATAAATCGCAGTCATCCAAACGCCATGTGCCTGCAACAGCGGCAGCGTTACGGAGGGCTGCGATTTCCGCATGACCGGTCACCTCGGCCGAACTTTCACGAAGATTATGCCCGCGACCGATGATTTCGCCTTCGGCGTTCACGACGATTGCGCCAATCGGCACTTCGCCCAAGCCCTCTGCGACTTGGGCTTCTTTCAGTGCTTCGAGCATGTAATATTCGGGATTGCTTATATTCGACATGTGATTTTCTTTTCTTCAGGCATTGATTTCGCAACTGGGAGCTTGTCTAATCGCCAAACGAAGGACATTTTCGCGGCCGAATACCGAAGAGAGCGTGTCGACATATACATCGACCTTCGCTTTGGGTACGAATGCTTGTATGGTTCCGGCGAATCCGCCTCCGTGTACACGGCAGGCACCTTCTCCGTCAAGAACCAGTTCGGATAAAGCCAGGGCCATGGCAATCGGCTGACTGATGTCAGAACGAGAGGATGTTACATTCTGTAATAAGGTCCAGCTGGAGCGACCCGACTCTTTAATAGTTTTCAGGAATCTGGCGAAATCTTCTTGAGTCAGTGCCTCGACTGCCGAGTCCACGCGTTTGTTTTCTGCGAAAAAATGTAAAGATCGAAGAACGGCCCGGTCTCCGTGTGCCTTGCGTAGTTCCGGGATCGCCGCCATCATTTTGCTCTCGTCCACGTCACGCAAGACTGCGGCATCGAAATTTTTCGCGACGGCTTTCATTTCATAAGGAATAGCTGCGTATTCATCAGTCAAATCCGCATGACTGCCGTCTGTTTTTGTGATGACAAGTTCGTAACCCGCCTTGGCGAAATCAACATCCAAATGCTTGACAAGAGGTTTTTTCACATCGGCAAAATCTATTGAAATGAACCCGCCGACTGCGCAACCGCACTGATCCATCAATCCGGATGGTTTTCCAAAATACTCGTTTTCCGCCATCTGACCAATCTGAGCCAGTTCAACCATGGAGAAGCGTCCGTCATTGTAGAGTTCGTTTAAGATGGTACCGACCAGGATTTCAAAAGCCGCCGATGACGAGAGACCGGATCCGGCAGGGACATTACTGCTGGTATAAGCCGTAAAACCGCCGATTTTACCGCCGCGTTGTTTGATACCGGCAGCCACGCCCCGGATCAAAGCGGCAGAATGATTAACTTCGTCCTCCTGCGGTTCCAGGATTTGAAGATTGATTCGGTCCATACGGGCAAATTCCTGAGATTTCAACTCAATAATGTTGTCATCAGTCTTCGCTACCAGAGCGATGACATCAAGGCTGACGGCAGCGCAGAGTACTTTACCATGTTGGTGATCCGTATGGTTTCCCGACACTTCGGTTCTGCCGGGTGTCGAAAACAGTCGAACCTCGTTGATTCCGGGAAAGTAATCGCGGAATCTACCTGCCAGATCGGCGAATCGATGGCTGATTCTGTCGAGTTGCTCCGGGTCGTCGCCGTAAACAGTCTTAAGGTCTTCTAAACGGCTTAACTCGCCCGATTTCTCCAGTAGAAATGAAAGATCCATGAACATTGTACTCCTTTATTGTGTTAAACAGATAAATCCATTATAATTGGCTTCGTTAGACAAGTCCAAGCATTTCAGGAGTGAATTAATAATATGGCTATGAAACAAGGCCGCTGTCCCAATTGCGGCTCATTATTGATGGTGAACGATTCAGATGCGAAGGGAGTATGCATGTTTTGTCATGCACGCTTTAGTCCTATCCGGGCAATTCAAATTGACCAGAACCCGTCTGATGTCGAATTCCCCAATGAGCCTCAGGAGGAGTTGACCGACGAAGAGCGCCAAATCGCTTTCTCGGCGGTTCGTTCGGTTCAGGTTGCGGCACCTGTACGCAGTCAGCCGGCTCCCAGGAAGAAGAAAAAGACGGAACCGGGTCGCTTAACTCCTCAGCAGAAAGTAGCTTTGCAAAAGCGTGAATTAATCGAACCCGTCGTTTCCAAAAAACATAAGCTTCAGTTAATTGCCGGAGTTGGTGCTGTTGTTGTCATTATGGCCGCCATTTTCCTGCCTTTGACTCTGAACCGTGTGAAGAATCAGAATAAAATCGTGGAGCGAATGGACGAGATCGCGGTATTCGAGGTTCCCGGAGAAGCGTATTACAACATTAACGGTTACCGGAACACAGAACTGCTTCTGGTCAGTCCGGTAGAACTGAGTCAAGCGGATTACGAAGCCGTTTTGAATAACTACAAGGCTGTTCGAGCCGAAGTATACGGTTTGGATGCTGCCGACGAACAGAACAATGTCGTGGTTCGAATCGCGGCTCCGAACGGAAACTTTCCTCAAGAAGATATAAACACGCCTTAGGCGACATCAAGACAAACAAACGGCCGGTAGCAATACCGGCCGTTTTTATATCAACATTTTCAGCTGTATCAAGAGCGGGAGACAAGATCTTCGAGATCAGCCGCTACCCAGTTATCCAGATAGTGATTAACCGACTCTGCGGCGATTGCTCCGTCATTGGTGGCGGTGACGATTTGTCTGAGTGTCTTCACGCGAACATCTCCCGCTGCGTAGATTCCGGGTATTTGCGTCTCCATTTTACGATTGGTACGAATGAAGCCGTCGCTTGCCGTGATACCCAGATTTGAGAGAAATGCGGTATTCGCATCGACACCGATCAAGGGGAAAACCGCGGCGGTCTGAAGTTCTTTTACTTCTCCTGTTTCGACATGTTTCAGAACGACAGAAGTGAGATTCATGCCGTTTCCCCTGAATTCTTCGGCGACCCAGAAGTGGAGACGTTCGATCTTCGGATTGTTATGGACTCGCTCCTGGATGACTTGCTCCGCGCGAGAGACATCTCTGCGCATGACAATCTTGACATCACTGGCAAACTTGGACAGGTAAAGAGCATCTTCAAAAGCCGTGCTGCCGCCTCCGATGACGATGACAGGTTTGTTGCGGAAGAAAGCGGCGTCGCAGACCGCGCAGTAGGAAACACCCATTCCATAATATTCACTTTCTCCGGGTACACCCATTTTACGCTCGACAGTACCGGAAGCGATGATAACGGCTTTGGTACGATATACAGTCTTATCTGTCGTAATGACTTCATGGACGCTTGTGCCGGGTTTGATTTCTTCTACCATGGCATAGATATGTTCGGTACCGAAAGCCAGAGCCGATTCCAGCATGTCGGCTGCCAGAGATTGTCCGCTGACTCGACCGTGACCCGGATAATTTTCGATTTCACTCGTAATATTCAACTTGCCGCCGGGCATGAAGTCCAGCATGGCGACTTTCAATCCGCCCCGGCTGGCGTAGAGAGAAGCGCTCATACCGGCCGGACCGCCTCCGATAATAATTACATCGTATAGCTCCATTAGATGCTCCTTAATCTTGATAATTACATTCACTACCATCTATTATGCCTGCTTCTTTCAGAAAATCAAACGGCCAATATCAGCTGAAAAACAGAACAAATATCCTTGACTTAATCGAACAAACGTTTTATTATATAAAAAGAATGTATGTTCGGTTATGGGAAATAGCAGCCGAATGATGCGGGAGGGTTGATATGAGTGCTTTGAATATCTTTTTTTATTTAGTACTGGGAGCCATCGCCATTTGCTTATATGCCGCGTATGTCAGACATAAAGAGATTCAAAACGATATGTTGCGAGATTTGCGTCTCGTTTCTCGCTCATCGGAGCAGAAGTTCTCAGCCAAACGGGAAGATGATATGTCCGAGCGTTTCTTTGAAATAAAATCGGACAGTCAGGAAGAATTTGTTTATCGTGTGCTTGAGTCCGGTTTTTATGTGTTGGAATCTGCTGCCGAAGCTAAGTTGGATCTGATCGGAGACGGCTTACCGCGTCAGTACGAGGATATGAAAGCCGATCCAAACAATTATCTCTTTCCGGGACAATCCGCGAGTGCATGAATGTGTTTATCTGTGCTGGCTTGGCGGGCCGATAAACGAGCATAGAGAAAAGGCACCGTTTCCTCGGAAGCGATGCCTTTTGTTTCGATGATTATACGGTTCTGTATATGTTTCTATTTGCTATAAGTTTTCTGATTTGAATGTAAATGGGTTTACCGTTTTACTTTAGTATCTATATGTAAGGCAAGAGAATCAGCTGCCCGGCGTATATTGTTTTGGCGTTCCTGCGCGTCATCCCAATCGGTGGATGATAAATTGAATGTCCTGAAAGCGCCGAACTAAGCTGTAAGGTGGTTCAGAATTACTAATTATTACATCCATCCTTTCTTCTTTGTTTGACGAGTTCTAAATGATCACAAATTGTCTGGGTTTATGTCATTAGAAAAAGGTAATATATTCAGAATATTACAAGATTGTCAAACTCTTTTCCTTGTAACTTCGGCGGATAAACTGCTGAATCAATTCCAATAAAGTTCTTCTTTATTCAATATTCAATTGTCTACGGTCGCTTTCCGGTTTATGCTAAGAACAGTACCGTTCTCGAATGCTTTTACGGAAGGCCATCCGCTTCGCAGCTTGCTTCCCTTGTGACTTAATTATAAGAAGAGAAGAACGAACTATCGGATTCGTACGGGACTATATGCGGGATGGAAATAATGGTACAATTATTGTGTTGCGGCGTAAGTCGCTTATCTAAAGCTATTTATACTACTCTCTGCGAATTTCGCGGAGAGTAGTTTTGTCATTCTACATAGAGCCAAGCTTTCACCTTTGTGGTATCATATATCAAATATTTCGAGATAAACTACCACAACCAATAAGACAGGAACCGCTTTAAGGAGATATACCATGGCGATGATCTTTGAACAGGAATCAAAAACGTTTAACGAATTTTTACTGGTACCCAACCTCACAACCGCTGAATGCAAACCGGTCAACGTTAGTTTGAGAACACCTTTGATTCGTTATAAGAAAGGGATCGAAGATTCCAAACAGTATCTGAACATCCCTCTGACGTCAGCCATTATGCAGTCGGTTTCCGACTCGGGGTTGGCCATCGCTTTGGCCAGAAGCGGCGGACTGTCGTTTATTTTCGGCTCTCAGACGGTCGAATCACAGTGCGAAATGGTTCGTAAGGTGAAGAAGTTTAAGGCCGGTATTGTTGTTTCCGATACAAACCTGACACCGGAAGATACTCTGCTGGATGTTCTGGATATTAAGAATCGCACGGGTCATTCTACGATCTCCATTACTCATGACGGTACTTCCAACGGTATCCTGCTCGGACTGGTAACATCACGCGATTATCGAATCAGCCGCATGTCCACGGATGTCAAAATTAAAGAGTTCATGAGACCTTTGAGTGAATTGATCACTGCCAGGGAAGGCATTACTTTAAGCGAAGCCAACGACATCATCTGGGCCCATAAATTAAACCAGTTGCCCATTGTCGATGACGAGGGGCGTTTGGTGGGTCTTGTTTTCCGTAAGGATTACGAGCAGCATAAAGACAACCCTCTGGAACTTTTGGACCCGGGTAAGCGTTTGCTTGCCGGTGCCGGTATCAACACGCATGATTATGAAACCCGCGTTCCTGCCTTGATTGAAGCCGGTGCGGATGTCCTTTGCATTGATTCGTCTGACGGATTCTCCGAATGGCAAAAGATAACCATCGCCTGGATTAAGGAAAGATACCCGCATATTCCCGTCGGTGCCGGTAACGTTGTCGACGAGGAAGGCTTCCGTTATCTCGCCGATGCAGGTGCGGACTTTATCAAAGTAGGTATCGGCGGCGGCTCGATTTGTATCACACGCGAACAGAAAGGTATCGGTATGGGTCAGGCTTCGGCGGTTATGCTGGTTGCCAAATCCAGAGACAAGTACTTTGAAGAGACTGGTGATTACGTACCTTTGTGCTCGGACGGCGGTATTGTTTTTGATTATCATATGTCGCTGGCTCTGGCCATGGGTGCCGATTTCCTGATGCTGGGCCGTTACTTTGCACGCTTTGACGAAAGTCCTACCCGCAAGTTGCTCGTAAACGGTAATTATGTGAAAGAGTATTGGGGCGAAGGTTCCAACCGCGCCCGCAACTGGCAGCGTTACGGTTACGGAAACACCAACGGCGGGATGGTATTCGAAGAGGGTGTCGATTCTTATGTTCCCTATGCGGGACCTTTGAAGACAAACGTAGACACGACGATCGCCAAACTGAAGTCCACGATGACTTCCTGCGGATCGCTGTCCATCCCCGAATTCCAGCAGAAAGCGCGTTTGGTTATGGTTTCGGCCACGAGCATCGTCGAGGGCGGCGCTCATGATGTCATCAAGAAATCAGAAACCACCTGAGATATGGCATAAGGAATAATTTAACCGTTAATTAACAAAACAGTTTGCCTATCAAGCTAACATGTTGTATGATTTGGCATACTAATAAGTACACAGTTGAAGTTCAGACGGCAAGCCGGCTGAACTTTCATCATGGAACGAGATTGCTGCCCTAAGCCGAATCTCGTTTCCTGTTTTCATAAAAGCTAACAGACCAGGTAAAAAAGAGAATATTTTCATTCTTAACGAACGAGGAGAAAAACTATGGCCGAACAAGTATATGAATTAACCCTGAGCGGAGTGAATCGCCTGAAAGACGAGCTCGATCGCCGCAAGGTCGAATTGCGTACCGAAATCGCAGAGAGAATTAAAGTCGCCTTATCTTTCGGTGATTTATCGGAGAACTCCGAATACGACGATGCCAAACAGGCACAAGGCGAGAACGAGGCACGTATTCTGGAAATCGAAAGCATTTTGAAAAATGCACGTGTCATCGACGACGAAGATATTTCCAAGACCAATGTTACCATTGGCTGCCAGGTGACGCTTCTGGACACCGAAACAAACGAAGAGGCTTTGTATACGCTTGTCAGCCCGAAAGAAGAAGATATCCTGGCCAACATGATCTCCACGGAGTCTCCCGTGGGCATGGCTATCATGGGAAAAAAGAAAAATCAGATCGCACAAGTGAAAACTCCTCGCGGTTTTCTGAGATATAAAATCGTGAAGATTGAAGTGCCGACAAACTGATGATCCCGCTCGCTGGAATACGAGCTTACTAAGGTGAGGAAGAATGACAGATAACAATACCAATATGGATAATACAAACACCCAGAGCACTCCGACACCTCCTGCTATGAATCAACAGATGGAAGTGAGAATGGAAAAGCTCGATAAGCTGCGCGCCGTTCGCGATCCTTTTGAGGAAGTCGCTTATGACGTGACGCATCACGCCGCCGATATCCAGGAGAATTTCGAAAGTCTCGAAGGCACGGTCGTACAGATCGCGGGCCGTCTCATGAGTAAACGCGGAATGGGTAAGGCCAGCTTCTGTGATCTGATGGATCGCAGCGGTCGTATCCAGACGTTTACCAAATTCGATATCGTAGGCGAAGAAGCTTATCAGGTATGGCAAGCGCTGGACCTGGGCGACATCGTCGGCATTAAGGGCGAGGTTATGCGCACGAATCGCGGCGAGATCTCCATTCGTACCTTGTCATACACCTTATTGGCCAAATGTATCCGTCCCTTACCGGAGAAATATCATGGTTTGAAAGATACTGACACCCGTTATCGCCAGCGTTATCTGGACTTGATGATGAATCCCGAAGTCCGCAAGACATTCGAAACGAGATCTCTGGTTATCCGCACGATTCGCGAATTCCTGCATCGCAGAGATTTCCTGGAAGTAGAGACCCCGATTCTCAATACCATCCCCGGCGGTGCTGCCGCCAAACCTTTTATTACACATCACAATACGCTGGATATGGATTTGTACCTTCGTATTGCTCCCGAACTGTATTTGAAGCGCCTGATTGTCGGAGGCATGGAGCGTGTCTATGAGATCGGTCGCAATTTCAGAAACGAAGGTATCAGCGTTCGACACAATCCTGAATTCAGCATGATCGAGTTATATCAAGCGTACACGGATTATCACGGTATGATGGAATTGACGGAGACGATGATCGAAGAGGTATGCAGGACCGTTCATGGCGATACGAAGATCGAGTATGACGGAACTCTGCTTGATTTCTCCGCACCTTTCCGCCGTCTGTCCATGCGTGACGCCGTGCTCGAGTATGCCGGTGTCGATTTCTACGAAGTCAAGACCTTCGAGGAAGCAAAAGCACTGGCAGAAGAGAGAGGCATCGAGATCCAGCCCGGTTGGAAGAAGGGCGATATCTTTAATCATTTCTTCGAAACCTATGCCGAAGACAAGCTGATTCAACCGACTTTTATTTACGATTATCCGATCGAGGTTTCGCCGTTGACCAAGAAGAAACCCGGTAATCCCGAATTAACGGAACGCTTCGAACTCTTTGTTCATGGTAACGAACTGGCTAACGCTTATTCAGAGCTTAACGATCCGGTAGACCAGAGAGAGCGATTTGCCGCACAGCTGGCCAGGCGCGAAGCCGGTGACGACGAAGCCAACCGGATGGATGAAGATTACTGCGTGGCACTGGAATACGGTTTGCCTCCGACAGGCGGTATGGGCATGGGTATTGATCGACTCTGCATGTTGATGACGAATTCCGTTTCGATACGAGATGTCTTGCTCTTTCCAACCATGAGGCCGTTGTCGAATCAGGATAATTAAATAAGCATTTGGGAACACAGATGTCCGGGGGACTTGCGAAGATTTCTGTGATGAAGTTTGGGAGTTTAGCGAAAAGAGGTAATATTCGGTGACGAAAAAAGAAGCATTGGCGATATTGGGCCTGGAACATCCGGCCAATCGCCAAATGATTGAGAACCGCTATGCCCGACTGATTAAGGGTTACTATCGTACAGATCCAGAGAAAATGGCCGAGGTCAACGAAGCGTACAAGGTTTTAACCGAAGATTCGCGTAAGGTTGAAATCTCGCCTCGACTCCAGAAGCAAGTAGCCGGTAAATCGCTTTATCAGTGGAAGAACTTTCTGCACTATGCCCGTATTCCCGCACTGGTAACAGTTTTGGCACTGGCTCTGGTCATCAGTATCATTTACTCGGTCTCAACCAAGAAAGATCCGGACTTCGTCCTTGCCGTTATAGGCAACTTTTATAACCGGGAGAATAATCTGCTGGAAGATCAGGACGAACTTTATACGGTGAACGAGTTCATAATTGAACATATGGAAGTTGAAAGACCTCTGGTTGAACTCTTGTCCATCGGCAGTAACCAGGATCCGCAGATGGAAGTGGCCAATATGACGAAGCGGATTCTCTATGCCGGCGGTATGGCACCGGCTGATGTCTTCCTGCTGGATGAAGCTAATTTTGAGAACTTTCATCTGGAAGGCGTCTTGGTTTCACTGGAAGATTTTTTTGAGGAGCTTCTAGCGGAGTACAGCAGCGAGGAACTCAGTCTGCTAAAGCCCGTATACGGGCATATCGCCTTGACGGATGAAGAGATCGAAGCACAAAAAGCATCCGGAAAATTACCTTCCGGTGATACAGATAGTTCGTCGACAGAACTCGACGAGTGGATTTCGGCCGAAACTTATATAGTTGGTTTTGATTTCAGCGAAACTCAGATCTTCAACGGTTTGAGCATGCTCGGCCATCAACAGATATTGAGCATTCCCATTCACAACGAAGACCGTGAGAAGGCTTTCCGTTTTATTCGCCTCTTAATCGATAATCAAGACGAGATTCAAGAACATTCGCCGGGCCTTGTACAACCTTCTCCGTCACCTGCGCCGACCTCACCGTCATCGGTCGAGACCGGTGAATCCGGCAGCTTGCCGTAAGGATGCCGGGATTAACAAAATTGCTGTATATTTGACGATTGCCAATGATTTGGCTTTCTTTGGGCTTTAATTCTGTGCGTGCTTTTACTTGAAGACGTTTCAAGTAATCTGATACAATTAAGAGAAGAAGCCGTAAGGGGGAAGTTTGTCTTAAATGGACTACTTAGAAGGAGCATTACTCGGCCCGGTCTGGAGCGATACTGATTACGAGAACAGAAGCCATAAAGGGGCTGCGCTTTTAATCAGCACTGCTTTTTGGGCTGGCTTTGTATATCATCTTCTTTCGTTCTATGCCGATAACCTGTCCCCGTGGCTGCAGACCCCGTCAATCTGGTTACTGGCTACGTTAGCGGGAGTTCTTGTCGCACCGGTCCTTTGCTACTATTATTACAACTTGCCATTACCGTTTCGTTTCGTTGTTCTGGCTTTCCAGGCAGCGAAGTACGTAGCGGCGGTACTGATCATATATAGCCTGATTATCCCGGCTATATCGCTGAATTTCGATTCGCTCTTACCTGATTTGATCGAATGGATGGACAGTACGGTTGGAACCTTCGTAGAACGAAACACGGAAGTCTATGAACTTTTCGGTCTTTTGGTCAGTGGTATCGTACTGGTTCTGGGTGGACTGATTGCTTTTGTACTGGCTGTGGTTGCTATCGTATTATCGCCAATCCTGTATATACAGGTTGTGAAATACACCCAGCGCCTGTTTGACTTGATGTTCTTGTCCCTGATGAAGCAGATACGACGGCTTCAGCTAAGCTACAGGAAGAACGAGCAATTGCGGGCTGTCAGCGCAGGGGCCGTGACGGACGAGAACGTCGCTTATGAAACCATTGAACAGAATGATCCCTCCGTCGTCCGGAATCCGGAAATCAGGCGACCCGATGGAATCAGAAACGGTAACGATCGAAGGACCGTGCGGTCGAAGCAGAGCAAGCCACCGGAAACTTTCAAGTAATCTATAAGCTGTTTGAAAAAACTGCCATCCCGTAGGATTTATGGAGATGGCAATTATTAAGTAAAGAGGTAGAGAAATGGCACAAGGAGTGCGTAAGACGAAGATTGTATGTACCATAGGACCGGCGAGCCAAAAGCCCGAGGTACTCAGACAACTAATGAGAGCCGGCATGAACGTAGCCCGCTTGAACTTCTCCCACGGTGATCATGCCGAGCAACAGGAGAAGGTGGACGTCATCAAGAAGGTTCGCGAGGAAGAGAATCTTCCCGTAGCTCTTCTGCTGGATACAAAAGGACCGGAAATTCGTACCAACGATTTCGTCGGCGGCCGTGTCACTTTGAAGGAAGGCAACGAAGTATACATCCGTCATGAAGAAGTTCTGGGATCCGATAAGGAGTTCTCTGTAACTTATAAGGGCATACACAACGACCTGGTTGTCGGCGACAGCATTCTGATTGACGACGGTCTCGTTGAACTCGAAGTCCTGGCGATCGAAGGTAAAGACCTGCGCTGTATCGTTCGCAACTCCGGCGATGTTGCCAATCATAAGAGCATTAACCTGCCCGATGTAGATACCAACCTGCCTGCCATGACCGAGCAGGACATGAGAGATATTCAGTTTGCCGTTGATAACGATATGGACTTTATCGCCGCATCCTTCGTGCGCAGAGCCGAAGACGTGCTGGCCATCCGTCGTCTGCTTGAGAAGATCGGCGGCGAAGGCATTCACATCATCTCGAAGATCGAGAACCGCCAGGGTGTTCGCAACTTCGACGAGATTCTGGAAGTTTCCGACGGTATCATGGTTGCCCGCGGCGACCTCGGTGTCGAAATTCCCGCTTACGAAGTACCCATCGTTCAGAAGATGATGATCACCAAGTGCTACGAGAAGGGAAAACCCTGTATCACGGCTACACAGATGCTCGATTCAATGATCCGCAATCCGCGTCCCACACGTGCCGAGGCCAGTGACGTTGCCAACGCGATCCTGGACGGCACCTCTGCCATCATGTTGTCGGGTGAAACCGCTAACGGCCGTTATCCTCTGGAAGCCGTTAAGATGATGTCGGCTATCGCTCTTTATACCGAAGAAAACCAGAATTACTGGGAGCATTTCATCAATACACGTTTCGATTTGAGAAGCAGTGTCACCAGCGCAGTCAGCCATGCAAGCTGTTCGGCTACCATGGATTTGAACGCCAAGGCGATCGTGGCCGTAACCTATTCCGGTCGCACCGCCCGCCAGCTGGCTTCGTTCCGTCCGGCCTGCCCGATTATCGCCACCACCGTATCGGCTCGCGCACAGCGTCAGCTGAACCTGGCCTGGGGTGTTATTCCTTTCCAGGTAGATGAAATGAGAACTACCGACGAACTCTTCGCCACAGGTTTGAAGGTTGCGGCTGATTCCGGTCTCGTTCGTAACGGCGATCTCGTCGTTATTACCGGCGGTACACCTGTCGGTATGAGCGGTACGACCAATACCATGAAAGTCGCCAATGTCGGTCAGATTCTCTGCCATGGTTTTGGCATCAGCAGCAGCGACAACAAGGCCGTTACCGCTGAAGCTACCGTTATTACGGATGCGGATCAGGTGAAGCGTCCCACGCGTGTGGAAGGCATTCTTGTCGCCAAGGATACCGATGACGATATGATTCCTTTGATGAGAGAGGCCCGGGCCGTAGTCGTCGAGTCTACCGATCACGACTGCCATGCCATTACGGTTGGCAAGACTCTGGATATTCCGATTATCTATGCCTGCGAGAATGCGACCAGGATCATCAAGCAGGGTCAGCTAATCACGGTTGATGCCGCTTCCGGTTTCATTTCTTAAGATCAGATTATGAGTATACAAGCGTTGATGCTGGCCCGGCTGATTGCAGCCGATGCTCCGATCGGAGGACAGCGATTGGCAAACGAGCTCCAAGTGACTCGTTCGGCAATCTGGAAACAAATAGAAGCATTACGGTCGAGCGGTCTTACAATTGAGTCGGGCCGCCCGGGATACCGCTTGGAAGAATGGACAGAAGCGTTACAGTCTATACGACTGCAACGCTTTCTGCATATTTTGGCACCATCTTATGCCGCCAATCTGCGATTGCTTCAGTCGACCGATTCGACCAACAGCGAAGCCAAACGCATGGCGGGGGAAGGCTGGCCGGATCGATCACTTGTTATTGCCGGGCGTCAGACACAGGGCAGAGGAAGGCTTGGTCGTATATGGGCATCCGATGATGCGGGAGGATTGTATCTTTCCATTTTGCTTCGCCCGAGGCTTAGTCCCGAGGACTTGATGCCAATGACATTACTGACCGCGCTAGCCGTTCGTGACACTTTTGCTGATTTTCTTCCCGAAGAAGTTGGCTTAAAATGGCCTAACGACATTATTTACGAGGGACAGAAAATCTGCGGCATTCTATGCGAATCGGTTCTGGAAGATGCAGGTATAAAACAGCTTGTCATCGGCATCGGAGTGAATATCAATCAAGAAAGTTTTCCCGATGAACTGTCGGATAAGGCGATCAGTATGCGTCAAATTACAAAACTCGCATATGATCCGAATTACTTTGTCGCCAAGATGCTTTCTTACTTCGAAATGTATTATGAGAAGTTTTTTATGGTCGAACGTCGATTTGACAGCTTTTTGACCGATTATCGCAGTTCTTGTTTGACATTGGGGAAGAAGGTCATGGTTCAGCACGGAGAAGATTCTTATGAAGCGACAGCGACATCGATCACTCGCGAAGGTTATCTTGTCCTGACCTTAACAGATGGCAAAGAAGAGATAGTCGGCAGCGGAGAGGTTTCCGTACGAGGTTTATTGGGTTATACCTAATTACGCCGGTTTAACAAAAGATTTACAGTTGATTAATGTTTGACTTTAGTTTGTTTCTATAAAAGTCAATATTTTGGCATACAATAACAACGTGAAATAAAAACACTATGTGAAAAATCGTTTTTAAGAAAGTGAGGTTCACATGGACAATTTCAAGTTTAATCCCAACCTTGACTCGGAAAACAATGAAGAGCGGCCCGCTTCGCCATCCGGCGATTTTTACGGGGGAAACAATGCCGGTAATCAAACGGCTCCAGCTCCGGGAACAGAAGATGACTTAAGAAGAGCCGGGAACCAATACCCGTATTACAATTATTATCAACAGAATCAACAGAGCCATCAACCGTACGGAGCTTTTCCGACAGGAGCCCCCGAAAGCAGACGGGAAAAGAAGGATAAGAAGATGCAAGATGATTATTCCCGGACATATAAGCGTAAAGGCAGATCCAAAGGTCTGGGCTTCGTTGCGGGTATGCTGGCAGCCTGCCTGATTGGAGGTGCCGCAGGTGGTATGATCGTTTATAACGTGATGATGCCAACGCTTCGCTCTTATGACGATCAGATCTCAAGCCTGCGCTCAGAAGTTGAATCCACCCCGATCATCAGTACGAACACCGGAGTCAATACGGGAAGCAACTCAACGCCTTCTCGTTCCGAAAACGGAAATATGACTGTCGAGGAAATCGCCGATATGGCTTCGCCGGCTGTCGTTGCCATCGGTACGAAAGCGCTGCAGGAAACCATCATGGGCTATCAAACAGTGATGGCGGCCGGATCAGGTGTTATCATATCGGATGATGGTTATATCGTTACCAACAATCACGTGGTTGAAGGATCGACAGAGACGACGGTTACTCTGGCCAGCGGCGAAGAGTACGAAGCGGTTATAATCGGTACGGATCCGACAACGGATCTGGCCGTGATCAAGATAAAAGCCGATGTCGCTCTGCCTTATCTGACCTTCGGCGATTCAACCAAATTGCAGGTCGGCGAGACGGTGGTTGCCATCGGAAATCCTCTGGGTGAGTTCGAGGGCACAGTTACCAGCGGTGTCGTATCAGGTAAGAATCGTACGATCACGATCGAGAATACCACGATGTTAAACCTTATTCAGACCGATGCCGCGATTAACTCGGGTAACTCGGGTGGTGCGCTCATCAACCTGCGAGGTGAAGTGATTGGTATCAACTCGGCTAAAACATCAGCGGTCGGTGTGGAAGGTATTGCCTTCGCGATTCCGAGCGAAGTTGTGGTTCCGCTGGCCGAACAGCTGATTGAACATGGCGAGGTGGTCAGACCCATGCTTGGTATCTCCGGTTCACCTGTGCCTCAGAATAATTACGGCTTGCCTCGCGGCGTGATGGTCTATGAAGTCCTGAGCGGCAGCAGTGCCGATCGGGCCGGTGTCAGGAAATCCGATATCATCACGGCTGTTAACGGCAACCCGGTAACATCGGTCAACGATATCAATGCATATAAAGCTCAGATGAATGTCGGTGATACCATGTCTCTGGACATCTATCGCGACGGGGAAGAGTTAACCATTGATGTTGTGCTGGAAGCACCTTAAGTCCGGAGTCCAATCGATAATAGCTATAAAGCAGAATCGCCGCAGGTCACTGCGGCGATTTTAGTTATCCAGAAAACGGGCCATATGTCTTTCCAATGCGATGCGATCGTTTTCGTCTTCGCATGTTATCTCGACGTGTTCTTCGCTTGAGATGGCTACCAGATTGGCCAGACCTACCAGCGTGGAGATCAAACTGCCCGATACGAGTCTGTCGCCTTCTTCCGTTGTAAATATAATTTGGCCTCTTGCATTCGAGACGATGTCCGAGAACTCGTGCGGGTCTACTTTTGTTAATTTCATCTTTATCCTCCTGACCGAATACCATTCGATCGACGGCCGCAGCCGGAAGGGTCACCCGACCCCTGTCAAATTTCCATAATAGATTAAGTTTAATGATTTACGAGTTTATGTCAAGTTAACTCATATCTGTATAGCTATTAAGCGGTGATATTTCATGATTTTGCATAAAAACGTTGCGAAGAGGAATGATAACGGTTATTTTCACCTCTCTGCTCTCCTCAGACTTGTCTTAATCAATGCGAAGCGAGTAAGATTAAGGGCAGTGATTACGTAGAATATATTGGTGGTAACTCGTGCGCAAACTATTTCCATATCTGAAGAATTATCGATGGCAACTGGGACTGGGCCCCGTATTTAAGTTTATTGAAGCAATCATAGAATTGATTTTGCCGCTCTTAATGTCGGCCATTATCGACCGTGGCATTAACGGCAATGATCCGGCTTTAATTCGCCGATATGGCTTGATCATGATGGTACTGGTGTTCCTGGCCGTAGGTTTTTCCTTTAGCTGCCAGTATATGGCATCCGTCGCATCTCAGGGGGTAGGAACAAGACTCAGGGAATCTTTATTCACGAAGATCAATAGCATGAGTCAGACCGAACTTCAATCATACGGTACATCCTCCTTGATCAACCGGGTCAACGGGGATGTGAATCAGATTCAGGTTCTGGTTGCCATGTCGATTCGTTTGCTTTCCCGCTCGCCTGTGCTTGCGATCGGTGGCGTTATTATGTCGTTTTTCGTAAATCCGCGCTTGTCTTTCATACTTTTGATGGTTGTGCCTTTGGCAGGTTTTTTGCTTTATTTGATTATCCGTACCGGTACGCGTTTCATGAAACGCGCTCTCCTGCAATCGGATAAGGTAACCGAACTGTTTACCGACGGGCTGGCAGGAGCCAGAGTCATTCGGGCCTTCGCCAGGGAAGAGCACGAACGGCATTACTTCGCCGGAAAAGCTGATCAGCTGGCCAAATCATGGATCCTTGCCAATGCGATCTCCGGATTAATGAATCCTTTGACAAATATGCTTTTTAATGCGGTCATCGTGTTTATTGTCTGGCGCAGTGCCGGTCCGGTTAATATCGGAAGCATGACTCAGGGCGATGTTCTGGCACTGGTTAATTATTTGACTCAAATCGTTGTTGCCTTGATGGTATGGGCGAATCTGGCCTCCTTGTTCCCCCGGGCCTTTGCCGCAGCGGAACGGATCAACGATGTGCTGGCCGATGATGTATCGAAGGCGGATCTTGCAGGACAAGACGACGGCCATTCGATTCTGAAAGAAGCGATCGATCAGGAGATCATACTCAGTGCCGACGAGCTTGGTTTTACATATCCGGGGACTCGCTCGGCTGCCTTGACCCGCATTGAGTTTCGTCTGGCCGCAGGAGAAGAACTAGGTGTGATCGGTGCGACAGGTTCCGGAAAAAGCACCTTGGCCAAGCTAATGGTCGCCTTGTACAAAGCAGACACGGGTACGCTTCGATTTATGGGAAAAGATGTACGGGAGTGGGATATCAAAGAACTTCGCGAGCAAATTGCCTGGGTTCCGCAGAAAACCGTTTTATTTAAGGGCAGTATACGGTCAAATCTCTATTTTGGTTTGAACTCCGCCGATCAGAAACGTTATCGCGAGGCTACGCCCGAACTGATGCAGGAACTGGAAGATCGCATGTGGTCCGCCCTGGAGGCAGCACAAGCGGCATCCTTCGTACGAGCCATGGACAAGGGCCTGGACGCGACCGTCGAACGAGGAGGTCACAACCTCTCCGGAGGTCAGAGACAGCGTCTGAGTATCGCCAGGGCTTTGATGCGGGATGCTAAACTCTACATCTTTGACGACAGCTCGAGTGCTCTGGATTATCTGACGGATGCCCGTATGCGTAAAGCAGTGCGTGCCCGAACGAAAAATGCTGCCGTGGTGCGCATATCGAATCGTGTTTATCAACTTTTACAGGTTGACTCGATTCTGTTGCTGGATAACGGCAGGCAGGCGGCTTTGGATTCGCATGAAGAATTGCTTGAAAATTCGCCGCTATATCGAGAGATTGCCATGTCCCAGGAAGGAGGCGTTTATGCAAAGAAGACTTCTTAACCTAAAGTACAGCATCAATCAAAGCACGCTAAAACGCCTCTTGTCTTATTTGCTTCGTTACCCGGGGCAATTAATAGTCATCATCTCCTCGGGTCTGGCCGCTGCGGTTACGGCTCTGGTTTCTCCCTGGCTGATTGGCTCGGCAATCGATCAGCTCGTTGGAAGAGGACAGGTGAACCGGAGCGGGCTGGCTCAAACATCTATCTCTCTGGCGCTGGTTTATTTTACCGGAGCTCTTTGTCAGTGGTTATCATATCATTCCACGCAACGAATCAGTAATCTGGTTGTTGGCGATCTACGAAAAGCCAGCTTTAATCACATCAGCCGCCTGCCTCTGTCGTATTTGGATCGTACTCCTCGCGGAGATCTTATTTCCAGGATCACCAATGACATGGACGACATTGCCAACGGTTTGCTGCAGACTTTGAATCAGCTTTTCTCCGGGCTTCTGGTGCTGGTCGGATCCTTTGCCTTGATGTTTTACATTCATTGGGGCGTGGCTCTGCTGGCATTACTGATCATGCCGCTGAATTATATGGTAACCAGTTTTATTGCCAGGCGTTCGCATCAGATGTTCCGCGAGCAGGCGAGAGTTCGCGGCGAGCTCGAAGGTCTGACCGAAGAGATGATCGAGCATGAAGATCTTCTGCAGGTCTATGGTCAGGAAGCAGAGGTCGGCCGGCGTTTTTCCGACCTGAACGAGACTCTTTACGTGGTCGGTCAGAAGGCTCAGTTTTTTTCGTCTCTGACCAATCCCGGAACTCGTTTCGTCAATAACATAGCCTATGTGGCGGTAGGAATATTCTCTGCGTTTCTCGCTCTGAGAGGCAGCATTTCGGTCGGTTCGGTCTCCAGACTGCTCAATTACCAGATGTCATTTGCCAAACCGATCAACGAGATCTCGGCTGTATTTACTATCTTACAGAATACATTGGCCTGTGCGGCGCGTGTATTTGAATTGCTTGATGTCGAGGAGGAGAAAGAGGACCCGGATTTACCAGAGCTCGAGCCGGCTGAGGGGTCGGTTTATTTTAATGACATATCATTTTCCTACACCCCTGCAAAAGCCTTAATTTCAAATTTGGATCTTAAAGTCAAGCCCGGTGCCATGGTTGCCGTGGTCGGTCCCACGGGAGCGGGAAAAACGACACTGGTCAATCTTCTGATGCGATTTTACGACGTGAACGAAGGCGATATATTGATCGACGACCAGTCGATCTATCATGTTTCGAAGTCCAGCTTGCGGCGTTCTTTTGGCATGGTGCTCCAGGATACATGGCTGTTCTCGGGTTCTGTTAGAGACAATATCGCTTACGGCAAGCCCGACGCCACCGACGATGAAATCAGGGAAGCGGCTATCGCGGCCAGAGCCGACGGCTTTATCAGTCGTTTACCGGACGGATATGACAGCATACTGGAAAATTCAGGGGCGGCTTTATCCCAAGGGCAAAGGCAACTCCTCACGATCGCGAGAGTTATGTTGACGCACCCGCCCTTTCTGATTCTGGACGAAGCAACATCTAGTATTGATACAAGAACGGAGATTCTGGTACAGTCCGCTTTCCTGAATCTGATGAAAGGCCGGACCACCTTTGTTATTGCCCACCGTTTATCGACCATTCGCGATGCAGATCATATTCTGGTCATGGAAGACGGCGATATTGTCGAACAGGGAAGACACGAAGAGCTGATTGCCGCCGGGGGTTCATACTATAACTTGTACCGCAGTCAGTTTGAAGAAATATAAACAGGAAATGTAGAGGTTAAAAAAAACCCGGATATGAATCCGGGCTTTCTTCTTACTCCATGTTATTCGAGCGATTAGTCTATCTTGGGCATCTTAAAGCTGTCTTTTAAGGAGACGGAGCGATTGAACACCTGCTTATCGGCGGTCGAGTCCACGTTGTCCAGTGTGAAGTATCCCGAACGCATAAACTGATAAGATACACCGGGTTTGGCATCTGCCAGAGCGGCTTCGATCTTAGCTGCCTTCACTTCAAGAGAATCCTTGTTGAGGACGCTAATGTAGTCTTCTGCGGCATCGGGATCTTCGACGGTAAATAACTTGTCGTAAAGACGAACCTCTGCATCGATTGCCGTGGTTTTATCGATATACTGGATCGTCGCCTTGACGCGTCTGCCGTCTGCCGTATTGCCGCCGCGGCTTTCCATGTCGCATTCGGCGAAAACTTCGACCACGTTTCCGTTTTCATCTTTTCTGCAACCGGTGCATTTGATGACATAAGCATGCTTCAGACGCACTTCGTTACCGGGATAGAGACGGAAGTACTTCTTAAACGGCTCTTCCATGAAATCTTCGCGCTCGATCCATAAATGTTTCGAGAAGCTGATCCTGCGGTATCCGGCCGAGCTGTCTTCGGGGTTGTTCTCCGCCTCGAAATACTCTACCAGATCATCCGGATAGTTCGTGATCGTCAAGGTGATCGGGTCCAGGACAGCCATGCGGCGTTCTGCTTTGACATTCAGGTCTTCGCGCAGACAATGCTCCAGGAAAGCAATATCAACGACGGAGGGTACTTTCGAAACACCGACTTGATCGGTAAAGCTGCGAATGGCCGCCGGGGTATATCCGCGACGACGAAGACCGGATATGGTAGGCATGCGCGGATCGTCCCAGCCGCTGACGATACCCGATTCCACGAGATTTCTCAGCTTGCGCTTACTCATGACCGTGTAGTTGATGCCAAGACGGGAGAATTCGATCTGGCGCGGCTTATCGGGGATCGGAATATTGTTGACGACCCACTCGTAGAGCGGACGATGATCTTCGAACTCGATGGAGCACAATGAATGAGTGATGCCTTCGATCGCGTCTTCGATGGGATGTGCATAATCGTACATCGGGTAGATGCACCATTCTTTTCCGGTGCGGTGATGTTCTGCATGAGTGATACGGTAGAGAACCGGATCACGCATATTCATGTTTCCCGAAGTCATATCGATTTTCGCCCGTAACACACGAGCGCCGTCCGGGAACTCTCCGTTTTTCATGCGCTCGAACAAATCCAGGCTCTCTTCGATGGGGCGATCGCGATATGGGCTGTTTTGACCCGGCTCGGTCAAGGTTCCACGCATTAGTCTGATCTCCTCGGCCGTGGAATCATCGACATAAGCCAGACCATTTTTAATCAGTTCAAGCGCATACTCGTACATCTGCGGGAAGTAGTCCGAGGCGTGGTAGAATCGATCGCCCCAGTCGTAACCCAGCCACTTGATATCTTCTTTAATCGCCTCGACGTACTCGACATCTTCCTTGGCAGGATTGGTATCATCCATTCTTAAGTTGCAGAGGCCGCCGTTGACTTCGGCCAGACCAAAGTCGATGGCGATAGCCTTGGCATGACCGATATGCAGGTAGCCGTTTGGTTCGGGCGGGAAACGGGTATGCACCTGTCTGCCGTAATAGCGGCCGCCTTCGGCCATATCTTCGTTTATGATCTGCTGGATAAAGTGGCGCGGTTTGGCAGGTACATCGCTTTTGGTCTCCACGTTATCGACATCCATTAACTTGTCTTCGTTTGTCATCTCTTCATCCACTCCTTAATAATCAGGGCTAGCTCCCTTAAGCATTTAGTGCAGCCGCCAGTCGCTCGTACGAGCGTTTGGCACGGGAGATGGCCTCGTCTTTTCCTAATAAATAGAGCACATCGACGGCTCCTCCCGGTGTAACGGCGAGACCAGAAGCAGCGACACGAATGGGCCACATTACCTGACCGTTCTTGACTTCGAGGCGAACGGCCGTGTCGATTAAGTAATCATGAATGGCATCTGCCGTCCAGTTCTCAAGTGTTTCCAGGCCCGGGATGATAATTTCGAGCATCTCCAGAGCAAGCTTCTGATCGGTTTTCATTTTCTTGTGCGTGAACATATCCAGATCAAAATCTTCCGGGAAATGGCGAAGCATTTCCAGCTTATCGGGAAGCTCGGTTAAAACTTCCAGTCTAGGTTGTAAAAGAAGTGCCAGATGTCTGCGGTCGAAATCAACACCCGGGGCATACTCGTCGAAATAGGGATTCAGCAGTTCGAGGAGCTTTTCTTCACTCATCTCCTTGATGTAGGCGGCATTAAACCAGCGAAGCTTCTTATAGTCAAAAACAGAAGGTGATTTTGAAATACCTTTGATATCAAAATGCTGCTCGAGTTCGGCCAGTGTGAATAGTTCCTGATTATCTTTCGGAGCCCAGCCAAGCATGGCGATGTAGTTGATGATCGCTTCGGGAAGATAACCTTCCTTGACCAAGTCGGCAAAGCCCGTGGCGCCATGACGTTTGGACAATTTCTGGCCGTCCTCGCCCAGAATCAGAGGCAAGTGGACGTAAGTCGGCACTTCGTAGCCCAGGGCTTCATAGAGCAGATTATACTTCGGTGTCGAAGACAGGTACTCGGAACCTCGTACGACATGCGTGATGGCCATGCTGTGATCGTCCACCACGTTCGCAAAGTTGTAGGTCGGGAAACCGTCGGTTTTCAGAAGAATCTGGTCTTCGAGCTCTTCGTTGGCAACCGTGATCCGTCCGTAAACCGCATCGACAAAGCTTGTCTCGCCTGTTAACGGCATTTTCTGGCGCACGACAAAGGGCAGGCCTGCATCCAGTTTCTCATTGATTTCGGCTTCGCTCAAATCGCGGCAGTGTCTGTCGTAACCGCTGAATTGTCCGTGACCTTTCTGGCTTTCTTTCAATTCGCGAAGACGTTCTTCCGAACAAAAGCAGCGGTAAGCTTTACCTTCGTCAACCAGTTTTAAAGCGATCTCGCGATATACGCCGCGACGCTCCGATTGGATATAAGGACCGTAAGCGCCGCCGATATCCGGACCTTCGTCCCAATGAAGGCCAACTTGTTTCAAGGTGTCATAGATCACCTCGAGAGCTCCTTCGACTTGACGTTCCTGATCGGTATCTTCGATACGAAGAATAAAGTCACCGTGATTGACGCGTGCGACCAGATATTCGTAGAGCGCCGTGCGCAAATTTCCGACGTGCATAAAGCCGGTCGGGCTGGGCGCGAATCGCGTGCGAACCTTAGAATGCATATTGCTAGCTCCTTCAAATGTGAATAAAATCGAAACCTTTTTTTCCGGCTGTCATTTGTTATCATACAATTATAACCTGTTTTCCCGATACGACAAACAGTATCACGAACTTGAATCAAAATTCATCGGAAAGGCCTTTATGTTTGGATATGTCCGCCCTCGCAAAACCGAGTTGAAGATCAAAGATTTTACCTGGTACCGTGCCATATACTGCGGTTTATGCAAAAGCCTGAAAAGAGAATACGGAGAATTGCCGCGGCTGGCCACGAACTACGATTTGACGTTCATGGCTTTACTTCTGCTGTCATTTCATGAAACAGAGCCGGGGATGAACCCGGAACGCTGCATCGCCAACATGATTCGCAAACACGGCATCGCCCGGGAGCATCCGGTTCTTGATTTTACGGCAGCATGCGCCGTGTTGCTCGCTTCCCATAAATTGCAGGACAATGTGAATGACAATGAAAAGGCATTCTTAAGCAAGAGTGCTCTACTAGCGTTTCGCGGCAGCATCAAGAAAGCAGAAGTGCGTTATCCGCAACTGGCTGCCGTTATCAATGAAGGCATGTACGAAACATCAGTGTTGGAACGTGAGTCGAAAAAGGGCGAAAACAGCGGCCAGGAAACGCCGCCCGAACGTTTCGGCCGGATGCTGTCGGTTATTTTCGAGCTTGGATTGGATCAAGACACGATCGATGAAATTACTTTAACAGCACTTAAGATGACGGCTGCCGATCTGGGGTCCTGGATATACTACATTGATGCACTGGACGACTATTATGACGACACTGTAAAAGGGAGGTATAATGTCCTTTCAGAACTCGATCATATCGTTCTAAATGATGAGGATATCAGGGGATATGCCCACACTGTAGGCTTTATGGCAAACAAGAATATATCAGAGCCGCAGTCTGATACTTGTTCATCGTGTAATCAACATAAAACTCATAAAGAAGAAGAGCCGTGCGGCAATATTGATCCAAAAGAGATCCGAAACGAAGAATGGCTCTTCATGAAAGCCGCTTCGTTACTTCGTGATCTGGAAGAATCGATAGACAGGCAGCTTGCTTTACTGACATATAAACGCTTCGGTGACCTGGTGGCCAATATTGTATGCGAAGGACTCTTCGAAATGCGCATGACAATTCTGCGCAGACAGAAGCCCGGACGACTTTAAAGTGTTATAATGCAGATAATTTAGTCGAGGATCGAAACAGCCGGCAGGTTGACTCTAGATAAGGTGAAGGAAGATGGCTCAGAAAAATCCATATAGCGTTCTCGGTGTCAAGCCCGGCGCCTCCGAACAGGAAATCAAGAAGGCTTACTATGAACTTGCCAAGAAGTATCATCCGGATAACTACCATGGTCATCCGCTAAAGCAATTAGCCGAAGAAAAAATGATTGAGATCAATCAGGCTTACGAAACCTTAACCGATCCGAATAAGAAAGCGGCCTGGGAGTTTGAAGAACGTTATGGTCAGGCAGGCGGTTTTGGTCAGCAAGGCCCGGGACCTCAATCTCGAAACCCGTATCAGCAGGATCCTTACAGGCAGAACCCCTATCAGAGACCGCAGGGAAATCCTTACGGGCGAGGTTATTACGGCGGAGGCAATATGAGTTTTTGTGATCAGCTCACGCTTTTATGTTGCGCGGACACCTGTTGCGAATGCATGGGCGGGGATCTTTGTACCTGTTGTTGATCGGATAAATCATGAAATTCAAGAAAAACACCTACCAGTTGGCTTACGGCGGTATTGTCGCGGCGATCTTGATGTTAATGATGATTGCGTTGCGTATACTCCCGACAGCAGATCTTTTTATTAATTTCCTCATGTCTTTATGTATCTGCGTTGCTGTGCTGGAAATAGGGAAACGAAAATCCTTTTTATTGTATCTGACGGTGACGCTGCTTAGTTTTCTCTGGCCCGGAGCGCCGCTTAATCTGGCTTTCGTTATTATAGGCGGAATATACCCTTTTGCGAAAATAGTAACGGAACAAGAAAGTATGGGACGCCGCTACGGACGGACGGCTGCCTTTACCATCAAATTTACGAGCGCTTTTCTACTGGGCGGGTTATATTACCTGATCGTAAGCAGAGTCTTTCTTCCGATCCCGGCCGTCGACCATATCATGGCTCTTCCTTTAGCTGAATTATGGATCTTTCCGCTCATGATAATTGTAGTTATTGTCTTTGACTTTCTCTTGTCTCAGGGTATTGATTTTTACTTCCGGAGACTGGCTCCCCACATGAAGAGAGAGTTTCCTTAATCATGATTGTTATTACCGTCCGGAAGATTCTTGGCTCTGCGATATCGTTCTGCGATATCGCGAGGTACATTTCCCGAACCCGATCGCAAAGAATGTCTCAGCGCATTGGCCAGTTGTCGTGATCTGACATGGTTTCCCGGAGAGCTTGTACCGCTATAAACAGATTCCCGCTTTCTTCCGCGCTGACGTGTAAGCCAGGCGTTATAACTGATTCGTATGATGACCCGGATCATCCGCCAGAGTAAGATAAATAAGAATATACCTAGTAAAATCACAATAAAGATGACCAGTTCCTGATTCGCATTAACGACGGACAAGATATAGTTCAAGGTGTCGTTTTGAGCCAGGATGACGGTGTCGGAACTTAGATTCACTCGAATAAGCGTACCTTCCTTCAGGCGAAACTCAACATATCCGATCACATCAGAGGTTGATAGAGGAAGGGTCATCTCCTCGGGATTCATGATAGCCTGGATCGAAGCCTGAAACGAATCACCGATGGGATGGGTATAGCTGACGTTTTGATTAAAGATGAGATTTACTTTCTGTCCGGCTATTTCATAATCTCGTTGAAATATATCACCGCGACGAGCGAGCTGAGAAGTTTCGTAACCCGCCGATATACGTCCGCTGATACTCTGTAAGTCCGCGATTAACTGACGGTTGTTTGTAAAACTGGATTCCGTATAAGGGCCTGTCATAACCACCGCGTATGTAATATTCTTAATTTCATCGGTTAATAACAAGGCTGCCGTATATCGATCGTCATAACTGGACAAAGCGGCACCCTCGACCTTATTGTCGCTAAAACTCCAGGCTGAAATAAAATCGTTGGAGAAGTAGTGCCTGCTTGCGTCCGGTAAACTGAACATGTTATCCCGCTGACTGAAAAAATCAAGGAAATCATCGTTGCGAAGGGCGAAGCGAAGCAGTGTCATTAAGTCTTTGACATTGGTGTATTGATTGGCATCATAGTTTCCGGTCGCATTCGTAAAGACTGTGGAAGACATGCCCAGACTGGCCGCACGGTTATTCATGGTAGCTACGAAACTTTCTTCCGAACCACTGATTTCTTCCGCAAGAGCAAAGGCCGCAGCCGGAGAATCGTCCAGCAGCAGAGCCAGGAGCAGATATTCTACAGGGTAACGGCGACCCGCAATAAAGGTACTGGTATCGTCGGCAAGAATGGCCGCTTCCTGACTGAGTGTGATAACCATGCGCTCGTCAAGATACTCCAGTGCCAGGATTGCTGTCATCAGATGATTGACAAGCGGCATCGATTGTGTGACTGCCGGTTGTTTTTCATAAAGCCGGATGCCGTGTTCCATTTCGACAATAAACGCACTGTCGGAATTTAGTGACATGTTTAAGAATGACCAGTTAAAAGGTTCGGAAGGATCCGTCGTAACGGCAGGAGCGGGACTTACGACCGTCTCGGCAAAGGCCCGAAGTAATTTAGCGGGCGTTGCCAGGAAAACGAATACTAAGACAAAAACGAGCAGTCGCATGGTTACTAGCCGGTTTTGTTTTTTCTTCCATTGTACGCGTCCTGTAAACTTCATTACTATATAATATCCTCCGGAGTTAAACCGTTATGCGAATAAATTACTATTGCCGGCAGGCAATCATACATACGCCTTACTATAATTTACCACATAGTAAGGCACTTGAGTTCATGTATCTCGGATGAAATGATGCCGCACATTTGATATATTGATATAATTGCATAGATAAGTCCGTCCGCTAAGACACACGGACTTTATGAGATATTTGCTTGGAGGTTTCAATGGCAGAGATTAGATGGAATCCATTTACACAAGATTGGGTGATGATTGCTTCGCATCGACAGGATCGTCCTCAAATGCCCAAGGATTGGTGCCCTTTTTGTCCGGGTTCGGGACAGGTTCCCGAGCATTTTGATGTTCTGAAATATGATAACGATTTCCCGGCTCTTTCGACGAATCCGCCCGAACCCGATGATGTCGCAGGGGATTTTTTTAAACTGGCGCCTGCATACGGAAAATGCGAAGTCATTTTATATTCGCCCGAACATGAAGTAACACTGCCGGAACTTCCTCTGTCTCATGTGCGTAAACTGGTTACTCTCTGGCGTGATCGGTTCATAGAATTGTCCGCTGACGAAAAAGTGAAATATGTCTTTATCTTCGAGAATCGCGGCGAACCCGTAGGTGTTACGATGCCGCATCCTCATGGTCAGATTTATGCTTATCCCTTTTTACCGAAAAAGATGGAATTGAAAGTCCTCTCGCAACAGGCGCATAGAGAACAGACAGGTAACTGCCTGATGTGCGATTATGTTGCTGCGGAAATTGCCGACGGCCGACGTATCGTTTATCAAAATGACAGCTTCACGATTTACTTGCCGTTCTACAGCGAGTATCCTTATGGCATCAATATCGTGGCAAACCGCCATGTAAGAACGATAGCCGAGCTAACGGAAAAAGAGGAAGATGATCTGGCAGAGGCTGTTTTAATGGCTGCCGGTACTCTTGATTCTCTCTTCGATACGAAGTTCCCGTATATGATGTGCATGAACAATGCTCCGGTAAACAGAGGAGTCGACGAGGATTATCATTTCCATATCGAGTTCTTCCCGCCGATGCGAAGTGCTACGAAAATCAAGTATAATGCTTCCAGCGAGACAGGTGCATGGGCGCACTGCAATACAACCGCACCCGAGGCCATCGCCGAGGATTTACGCGAAGCCGCGAAACGCTTTAGCGAGACGAGAAAATAAAGTGAGATGAGAATGGGACGAAGACATAGTGGCACATTACCTGCAAGATATCAGCTGCGCAGAGGAATTTCGTTTTTCCTCATGTTGTTGATGGCCTTTCTGGGTCCTTTATGGCTGGTATCCTGCGACAGGGGAGACGAAGACAGCAGCGAAGTCGCCGACTACGGCAATTACGGCATGCAGCTGGCCTTTCGTCTCGCCAATGAAAATATCGCTTATCGCCAAGCATACAGTGCCAATGAGCAGGCCACCGGAGACTTGATCATCGAGGAGTTGAAACTGCTGGGCTATGAACCGGAAGTTCATAATTTCAGTGTGACGCGAGAAGATGGCAGTCAGGTGTTCAGCCGGAACATCGTCGTACGCATCGAAGGCGAAGGCTTCTATAACGAAGAAGAGCTGGAAACCTATCGCGAGCGGGTTCCGGTGACGGTAGGCAGCGGTACCATGGCCACCAAAGATAAACCGTCAATATATAAAATGCAAGTCATCATCGGTACGCACTATGATTCGCCTGCTTCGGTACATGAGGAAGAGCCGTCAGAATCTTCGGCGGAAGAAACAACAACCGAAACTTCGGCAGAGGAGTCTGAAAGCAGCAGCGAAGGCGAATTGCCGGTAGCTAAATTCGATGGAATATCGGATAATGCATCCGGTATAGCGGCGCTCATGACAACCGCCCGTGCGCTGCGCAGCGAAAAGACAGCTTACGATGTGGTGCTGGTCTTCTTCGGTGCGGGAGGAGATGATTTTCGCGGAGCACGCTCTTATCTGAGTTCAATGAGTCAAGAAGAGTTAACTCGAACAGACTGTGTCTATACGGTTCAAAGCATTTATGCCGGTGACAAACTCTATGCACATGCGGGCCGCAATTCGCTTCTTTCGAATCGCAAGTATGAGATGCGACGCAAGCTCTACGAGGCTACCGATGTTGCGCTGGAACATGACCTTAGAGGAACGATGGGCGTAGATCTCGTCATGAATCAGGGCGGTTATATGGTAGAAGTACCGGGTTACGAAGGCGAGCATGTCTTCCGAGAGTTTACCTTACGCGAAGGAGACTATACGCCTTTTGATGCGGCAGGAATCCCGGTTGTCTTCTTCGAAGCAGCTGAATATGACGTAGATTCGCTGGATCAAGTGACGGAGTCCGAGCATCCCGCATTCGAAGCGACAGGCGGCCGGGTCAGCGGAACCGATTTTGATAACACGAGCACCTTACGCATTAGTTTGGGTACAAAAATTCTTCAGGACCGTATTAATACGATGGCCTTTATCTTCGTTGAAGCCATTAAGAAAGGTTCGTTCTCATATATTCCCGTGAGCGAAGCCGATATAGAAGACTAAATTCCATTAAAAATATCTTAAGCAGTCCTGTTCCGGGGCTGCTTTTTTAGTTTTTGCTATCTCGTATGAAAATCAATATCAGTTCATACCCCATGAGTGATGAATGGTATAATGTAAGTAAGTTAGTAAATTCGAAATCAACCCGGGCGGCATTGATATTAAGGGGAGGTATTATGACATTATTCAATTTCACTTCTTTGGGCGGACTTGAAGCGTGGTTGATCTGGCTTATTTTAGCAGCGCTTTTTCTCTTGATAGAAATGTCAACTGTTATGTTGCTAACCATCTGGTTTACCGGCGGAGCCTTGGTCGCTATGGTAGTGGCCTTGCTTGGTGGCGGGATCGGCTGGCAGATTGTCGCATTCTTGCTGGTATCGACTGTCTTTCTCGGAATCGGATGGCGTTATCGCAAGAGGCTGAATGTTGGTCGATTCAATAAGACGGCGACGAATGCAGATCGATTCATTGGAAAGATTGGTGTCGTTACCATTCCGATTGATGCTGTGCTGGGTCAGGGCCAGGTAAAAGTCGAAGGGATGGTATGGTCTGCGGTTACGCGTGACGGTGAAGCAATTTCTGTCGGCGAAAAGGTTCGGGTTTTGGCAATATCGGGAGTCAAACTGATTGTAGAACCTGTAGCATTGACGGCTGAAGCATCAGCAGACGATAAAAGCAACAGATAGGTATCAGTCACTATAGTGAACTGCTTTATCTGATAAAAATCCAAGGAGGAAAGATTATGAAACTATACGCAGGTATGACCGATTTAACGAATGGACTCGGCTCATTAACAGTGGTTATAGCCATTATTTTGGTCATCATTGTTATTTTGGTTCGCAACATCCGTATCGTTCCGCAAGCCAGAGCATATGTCATCGAGCGTCTCGGTGCTTACTTAACTACCTGGGACACGGGAATCCACTTTAAGATTCCTTTCATTGATCGTATCGCTCGCATGACTTCTTTGAAAGAGCAAGTATTCGATTTTCAGCCTCAGCCTGTTATCACGAAAGATAACGTCACTATGCAGATCGATACGGTTCTCTTCTATCAGATTACCGATCCCAAGCTTTATACTTACGGTATCGAAAATCCGGGTCAGGCTATCGAAAACCTGGCGGCTACTACACTTAGAAACATCATCGGTGATCTGGAACTCGACGAAACATTGACATCGCGTGATTTGATCAATACCAAGATGCGTTTGATCCTGGACGAAGCCACGGATCCCTGGGGCATTAAGGTAAATCGTGTCGAGCTGAAGAATATTTTACCGCCTCAGGATATTCAGTCGGCGATGGAAAAGCAGATGAAGGCCGAACGTGAAAAACGCGAATCAATTCTTCGTGCCGAAGGTCTTAAGGAAGGTGCGATCCGTGTCGCGGAAGGCGAGAAAGCATCTGCCATTTTACGGGCAGATGCCGTTCGCGAACAGAAAATTCGAGAGGCGGAAGGTGAAGCGACAGCTATCCTGACCGTTCAAAAAGCAAGAGCCGAAGGTCTGCGTATGATCAAGGAAGTTCAGGCTGACACAGCTTTAATTCAACTTCGCAGCCTGGAAGCACTCGAAAAAGTTGCCGACGGCAGAGCCACGAAGATCATTGTTCCGTCTGAGTTGCAGAATTTAGCTACTCTGGGAACCGCTCTGAAAGAGGTAATGAGCGATAAAGAGTCAGATGGTGTTGAAAAAGAGGCAGCGCCCGTGACTGAAAACTAAATGACCACTTGAGCCTGATTGGCTTCTAAGTTGGGCGTAAATGAGCTCGTTTCGGAAGCCATAACCGAAACGAGCTTATATTTTATCGAGGTGTTAATTATGATTCTGGGTCTGAGAGTATGTAATTTCGAAGTCCTTCATGATGTCTGCTTCGGCCTGGATCGCGAAGCACTATCGGGAGCGAAAGAAGACCGGAGAATGCTCGTTGAGCTGAATGCCGTCATTGGAGAAAACAGTGTCGGTAAAACATCACTATTTCGCAGTTTGGAGTTTTTACACCATTGTTTGAAGGAAGGGCTGGCAGAAGCGGCGACTCATGGCATTAATATCGGCTTTCAGCACTTGAGATCCCGTCATTCCTCCGCCGATATGATCTTTGATCTCATTGTTTTTGATCAGAGCTTGCAGAGTATCCTTTGCTATTATTTACGGATTACGGCAGATAAACATGGCCGTCCGAGAGTTAAACACGAGCAGGTACATTCACTTAAGTTAAGCGAAAAGCAATGCCGCTTGCTTGTCCGGGAGGGAGTCTTGCTTGATGATCTTCCTCCTATGGCGCTCCTGCTGGATTTAATGAACGGTAAGGGTACCGTTGTTCAGGATCAGCTTCCAAGAAAGACTCAAGTAGTTGATCGAAAACGCCCTGCTTTGGCTAGTTACGGACGCTTGCGCGATTACCCCGAAATGTGTACGCTCCTTGATTTTATTCTATCCTGGTTTTTCTGTCGCTTCACGGATGCCGCCGAAGATACAGGTCTTCGTCAACTTCGCGATAAGCATCGTATGCAGTTGGACGCTGGAGGCGGGGGGCATCATCACTTAAATGAAGAAGGCAGCAACATCGCGAATGTTTTTTCATACATGAAAAGAAATGATCCCGTACATTACAGCCGTGTTCTGGTTTCGCTGAAAGATCGGATGCCTCATGGCAGTGATCTCATAAAGCGAATTCGAACGGACAGTTTAACCGGCGGTGAATTGAAGTTACTGAGTCTGTTTCTTTTACTTGCCGATCCTGATCCGAGACCCTTGATTCTAATCGAAAATCCGGATCATGGATTGTATTACAACATGATTGACGAACTGGCTAAAGCGATGCGCGATTACGTCATGCAGGAGAGGATCAATCAGATTGTCTTAAGCACTCATAGTCAAAATCTGCTTGAAAGTCTGGCTCCGAGGGAGGTTTGGGTGATGTACAGGCCAAAAGGCGAAGAATCGGGTAGTCGCGTCGTAAATGCAGAAGACTTGCCTCTGGTTAAAGCTTTCTATGATGAAAGGATTGGCATGAGTGCACTGTGGTATTCCGGCCATTTGGATCCCGAACAGAAGGCCTGAAGGGTAGTTGCTAATGTATCATATCGAAGTTCTTGTCGAAGACTCGTCCGGCGGAGAAGTTGTATCCGGCTTGATGAACTCTATCTTAAGGGAGCGGAGTGTACCGTGGACCTATTCCATCCGCCGACATAGGGGAATCGGTAAGTTGCCTGCTGACTGGGATCAGGCGCCGGCAGTATTTGCCTCGGGTCTTTTTCAGCTATTGCCCGCGAGGCTGCGTGTTTACGCCAAATCATATCAATCCTCTGATCGAAACATCGTGATTGTCGTTTTCGATACCGATTACCGAGAACCGCAGGTATTATACCGGGATATTATGAATCTGCGAAGGAAGTACGCCGACGGTTTAACGGTTGTCATCGGCATCGCCATCGAGGAACTGGAAGCATGGCTGCTCGCAGACCGTCAGGCACTGCTCGCGGCTTACCCCGATATTGATACGAGTGTATTGGATGCATATGTTCAGGATTCTGTCGTCGGTACCTGGGAAGTACTGGCAAGAGCCTTACTGGGCGAACAGGCCGTTCATCTGATTAAGGCCGGTTATCCTGCCGTCGGGAGCTATAAGCATAAATGGGCCGAGAAAATTGCTCCACATCTGGAAGCGCGGCGAAACGTGTCGCCAAGTTTCCGCTCATTTTATGAATATCTGTTAAAATGCCTGGATCAGCTTGAAACAGGAGAGTAAAATGTCAAATCCATATCGAACCATGGCTCCGAGTTCTTTATACATACACGTTCCGTTTTGTAAATCCAAGTGTCTGTACTGTGACTTTGTTTCCTTTGCCGGCTTGGAAATCAGACAGAAAGATTATTTTCATGCTCTGAGAAACGAACTGCGTGCACAGGCAACTCATCTGGCTAACGAAGGCAAACTAATTCCGCTCAAATCGATGTATTTCGGAGGGGGAACGCCATCTGCCGTACCTGCCCGGGAAATCGTCGAAGTCGTTCGTCTCGTGAGATCCTTGTGGGGTTTCACGGAGGATTGCGAGATTACACTGGAAGCCAATCCCGGCTCAGCCGACAGCGAAGGTTTGCGAAGCTTGCATGAAGCCGGTATTAATCGACTTAGCGTAGGTCTGCAGACATCTAACGATAACTTACTGAGACGCATCGGCAGGGTGCATAGTCTGGAAGATTTTCTAAAAACCATTCATTCGGCTCATGATGCCGGTTTTACGAATATCTCGGTTGATCTTATGATCGGTCTGCCCGGTCAGACAATCGCCGATGTAGAAGCAAGCGTCAGACTTTTGCTTGAGCTTTCTTTGAAGAATGTATCTTTTTATTCTTTAATCATTGAAGAAGGAACACCATTTTACAATATGAAGCGGGAAGGAAGGATGCAGGACTTGCCGGACGAAGATAGCGAACGGGCCATGTACGAGTTAGCCCGAAGAATGCTGGAGGATGCAGGTTTCTACCATTATGAAGTAAGCAACTCTTCGCTGCGCGGCTTCGAAGGACGCCATAACCTCGTGTATTGGAAAGGAGAGCCTTATGCTGCCTGCGGTTTGGCGGCTGCCGCTTATCTGGATGGTATACGCTACATGAATACGGCTGATCTGGAGGATTATATCCGTATATATAGTGACGATCGAAGTCCTGCTTTTGCTGCTGCGGTTGAAACTGACATGATCGATGACGAGGAGGCCAAACTGGAATTTTTCCTCCTTGGCTTCCGTATGCTGGAAGGTATCGATTTAGCGGATTTCAGTGAACGCTTTCGTGAGGAACCGCCTTCGCGCATTCAAGAGAGTCTTTCTCGCTTACATGAATCGGGTCTGATCGAGTCTCTTGAAGGAAGAGTTAAAGGGAAGAGGGAACGGTATCGCTTAACAAGGCGAGGTCTAGATGTAGCCAACTTCGTTTTTATGGAATTCGTTTGATAACACTAAAGATCCGAAAATCGTTTACAAAGTGTTAAAGATGACTTTTTGATATTCATTGACTTTCATGAGAAATGGTAATAAAATAGCTTTAGCACTCGGACGAAATGAGTGCTAAATTTTTGATTACTGCGAAGGGAGAGGCGGCAATGGTTTTAGATCAGCGTAAGAAAGATGTTCTGCGGGCGATCGTGGAAGATTATATCGAGACGGCCGAACCGGTCGCTTCTAAAACCCTGGTGGAAAAATACCGTTTACCGGTAAGCTCTGCCACTGTGCGCAGCACCATGGTCGAACTCGAGCACATGGGGTATCTGGAGCAGCCTCATACATCAGCAGGTCGTATTCCGTCGGATCTCGGCTATCGCAAGTATGTCGAGCAATTGATGCCCCTGGATCCGGTAAACGAAGAATACCGCTATGAGGTCATTCACACTTTGTCCCCCCATATGGATGAAATGAAAGATCTCTTGAAACGTGTTTCCTGGGTCTTGTCGGAAGGAACCGGATATACGTCGCTTGCGGTTTCGCCACGCCTGGCGTCCAGCAGCCTGAAGCAATTGAAGATGCTCATGATCGAACCCGGAAAGGTACTGGTCGTGATCGTTCTTTCGGCAGGGCTGGTGAAGGATAAGATCGTTCGTTTGCCGGATGTTTTAAGTCCGGGTCAATTGAACGAATTATCGCAGGCGATCGAGCGGCATTTGGATGGAGTAAAGCTTCGGGATATTACCCTGGTAACAGTTCAAAGCAGCATCCAGAACAGTGATTTACCGGAGAGCTTACTGAATCAGGTCGCTTATGAGGCATTCAGCGCCATTAAGCAGGCCGATAATCTCGAAACCTACATCGACGGCGTTCCGAAGCTCTTTTCTTATCCGGAATTCCGTGACTCGGATCGTGCGGGAGCATTGATGCATGCTCTCAGAAACGACGGTTTGATCATCGGAATGATGGAAGATCCGGAGAAAACCACGATCGAAATAGAACAGGATCCGGTGAAAGGTTCTAAGCTTGCCAATCCGCTTCGCCCCCAGTTTGTGATTCGTATCGGCCAGGAACTGCAACAAGATGAATTCAGAGAGTGCAGTTTTGTGGCTGCTACCTGTCGTTTTCCCGGTCAGGTGAGCGGTTCGATCGGAGTGATCGGTCCCAAACGAATGGAATACAGTCGCGTCATATCTCAGATTAATTTTGTCCGGCAAACCATTCACAAGCTTAACGAAGTCGAAGAGTTCTAAGACGTTAACATATATAAGTAGATTAAATGACAGACGGAGGACAGTAACTTGAAAAAGAAGGACAAGCGCAACGAGGCTGCCGATGAAGCAGTAGTCGATCAGATTGTCGATAACGATACGGCAACAGAAATCGCAGACGAAAGCGCGGATGCCGCGAATGCCGGCGTTGAGGCCGGGGAAGGCGATCAGGCAGCTGAGGAGACTGTTGATCCCAAAGATCAGCAGATTGCCGACTTATCCGATAAATTCGTTCGCCTTATGGCTGAATACGATAACTTCAGAAAGCGCACCCGTCAGGAGAAAGAAGCGTTATACGAACAATCCGTAACAGATGTGGTAGGGGAATGGCTTACGGTTATCGATAATTTGGAACGGGCCATGACGATCAGCGAGAACAGCGAGAACCTGGAAGTCAAACAGTTCGCCGAAGGTTTGAACCTCATTATGAGACAAGTCGAAAAAACACTATCGACATTGAAGGTTAGCGTTATCAATCCGCTGGGAGAAACATTCGACCCGAATCGTCACTCGGCCGTGCTGCATATCGATGACGAACAGTATAAGGCCAACGAAGTCGTGGAAGTTTTCGAAAAGGGATACGAACGCAACGGTAAAGTCATTCGTCATGCAATTGTCAAAGTAGCTAACTAATTTTGAAATAAAGAAATAAACTTATTATTGAAGCAAACAATCAGGAGGACAAGATGTCAAAAGTAATCGGAATCGATTTAGGTACAACAAACTCATGCGTAGCCGTTATGGAAGGCGGAGAGCCGGTCGTTATTACGAACTCCGAAGGTAACCGCACCACATCATCGGTTGTTGCCTTTACAAAGGACGGTGAACGCCTGGTCGGCCAAATCGCGAAGCGTCAGGCCATAACCAACCCCGACCGGACAATATCTTCGATCAAGCGCGAGATGGGCACAACCCATAAAGTAAATATTGATGATAAGTCTTATACACCTCAGGAGATTTCGGCTATGATTCTGCAGAAGCTGAAATCTGATGCCGAAGCATATCTGGGAGAGACCGTTTCGCAGGCTGTTATTACTGTTCCTGCCTACTTCTCCGATGCTCAGCGTCAAGCTACGAAAGATGCGGGTCGTATCGCAGGTCTGGATGTTCTACGTATCATCAACGAACCGACTGCCGCAGCTTTAGCCTATGGTCTTGATAAAGAAGAAGATCAGAATATTGTCGTCTTTGACCTAGGCGGCGGTACATTCGACGTTTCGATTCTGGAAATCGGCGACGGTGTGTTCGAAGTTTTGGCAACCAACGGAAACAATCGTTTAGGCGGTGATGACTTCGATAACAAGATCGTTGACTGGATGATTTCCGAGTTCCAAAAAAGCGAAGGTTTAGACCTGCGTCGTGACAAGATGGCCATGCAGCGTTTACGCGATGCTGCCGAAAAGGCGAAGATCGAACTTAGCTCAGTCACCAGCACCAATATCAATCTGCCTTATATTACAGCAGATGCTACCGGCACCAAGCATCTTGACATGACACTAGCCAGAAGCAAGTTCAACGAACTTACAGCCGACCTGGTAGAGCAGAGCATGGAACCTTTACGTAAGGCCGTTGCAGACTCGGGACTATCCAAGGATAATATTAGTAAAATTCTTCTTGTCGGCGGATCTACCCGTATCCCTGCTGTTCAGGAAGCCGTACAGCGTTTCTTTGGTAAGGAGCCCTTCAAAGGCATTAACCCCGACGAATGTGTTGCCATCGGCGCGGCCATTCAGGCAGGTGTTCTGACCGGTGATGTTACCGGCTTGCTGCTGCTCGACGTCACACCTCTGTCTTTGGGTATCGAAACCATGGGCGGCGTGTTTACCCGAATCATCGAGCGCAACACCACGATCCCGACCAAGAAGAGTCAGATTTTCTCGACAGCTGCGGATGGTCAGACGCAAGTCGATGTTCATGTGCTTCAGGGCGAACGTGAACTGGCCCGCTATAACAAGTCACTGGGTAACTTCATCCTGGATGGTATTGCACCTGCTCCCCGCGGCGTGCCTCAGATTGAAGTAACCTTCGATATCGATGCCAACGGTATCGTTCAGGTATCAGCAACCGATAAAGCCACCGGGAAGGCTCAGAATATCACAATTACTGCTTCCAGCAACCTTAGCGACGAAGACATCGAGAGAGCGGTTAAAGAAGCCGAACAGTATGCTGCGGAAGACAAGGCCAGGAAAGAAGAGATCGAAACGAAGAACAACGCCGAATCTGCCGTCTATAGCGCAGAGAAGACCTTAAAAGATCTCGAAGAAAAGGTAGACGCAAGCGATCGTGCGGATATTGAAGCGAAGATCTCAAGCCTGAAAGATGCCATCTCCGCGGACAACTATGAAAACATGAAGTCCGGTACAGAAGAACTGACTCAAGCTGTCTACCACCTGTCCGAGAAGCTTTACAGCCAGGCCAATCCCGATGCGGCTGGCGGTCCCGATTTCAGTCAGGGAGGACCCGAAGGCGGTTTTAAGGATGCAGGATCCGACGAGTAAGCATCTGTGCTTGACAAGGATTCGATAATCCAGTTGAATTAATTTGTTTGATAACAGATTGAATGTCAGTGTCCCGTAATGGCGGCACCGGATCGTATAACGATCGACCAGATATATTTATGATGTAACGAAGACAGCCTGTAAGCGTGATTTCGCAGGACAGGCTGTCTGTTATGTGAAAAGGCAAGGAGGACCCGGTGGCAGATAAAAGAGATTACTACGAGGTGCTTGGCGTCAGCCGGAACGCTACAGATGATGAACTGAAGAAGGCCTATCGTAAGCTTGCGAAAAAGTATCATCCTGATGTAAACCCGGATGATAGCGAAGCGGAAGCGAAATTCAAAGAAGCCAATGAAGCTTATGCCGTCTTATCCGATCCGGATAAACGCCGCCAGTACGATCAGTTTGGTCATGCCGGCGTGGATGGCCAGGGATTTGGCGGTGCCGGAGCCGGTTTTGATTTTGAAGATATTCTCAACAGCATGTTCGGTGGTGGTTTTGGCTTCGGCGGGTCAAGCGCCCAACGTACGCAGGCCAGACGCGGTGCGGATCTTCGTTATCGCATGAGTCTGGATTTCATGGAAGCTGCTTTCGGTACGAAACGGACGTTCAAGATCACGAAGGAAGACAGCTGCGATCACTGCGAGGGCACAGGAGCCGCGCCCGGAACCACGGCACACACATGTTCGACTTGTAACGGTTCCGGTCAGGTACAAATGCGCCAGCAAACCATGTTTGGTACGATGATGACCACACGTACTTGCGATACTTGCCGCGGCACGGGAAAAATCATACCTACACCATGTCCCGTATGTAACGGCAGAGGCCGACGCCGTGTTGAAAAAGAACTGAGTATCGAAGTACCGGCCGGTATTGATCACGGGCAAATGCTGACGATGCCGGGTGAAGGCGAAGTAGGCGAGAGAGGCGGCGGCTACGGTGACTTATATGTCGAGATGAATATCAAACCGCATCCGATCTTCACCAGAAAAGGCTTCAATACTTACTGTGAGGTGCCGATCAGTTTCGTGCAGGCCGCTTTGGGAGAAGAAATCGAAATCCCAACCATTGACGGTCCTGTTACATACAAACTGAAAGAAGGCACCCAGCCCGGAGATACCATTACAATAAGAAACAAGGGCATTCCTGTTCTGAAGCGTGCCAATCAACGCGGTGATGCGATCGTTACTATCAGCATCGAGATACCCAAACACCTTAGCCGCGAACAAAAAGAATTGCTTCAGCAGTTCGAAGATAGCACAAGCGATCGAAACTACTCGAAACGCGAAGGTTTTTTCAGTAAAATAAAAAACATGTTTTCCGATCGCAACTGATCGGAAGCGATAGCAATCAATCGATATGAAACAGTAGAATGGAGTCCGAAGTATGAAATGGTGGCAGGCAGAGATAGCAACAAGCCAGGAAGCAGCCGACAGTGTAATAGAAAGTTTGTTGGAGATGGGCGCCGCAGGTGTCGCTTCGGAAGATCCATATGATTTGCAACGGGCACACGAAGATGGCAACGAAACGGTTTTCTTCGATCCCTTGTATTTATCAGAACTGGCGGACTACGTAAAAATTCGGGCGTTTTTCCCCAGTCAAAACGATGAAGTACGCTTCGGATTTCGTCTGCCTGATAACGAGAAACTAAGTACTCAGGACGTGATCATGCTCTACGACGCCAGAGAGTATCAAGCTGTATCCACAGATGAGTTTACAGCGATGCTGGAAAGCGAACTTGAGAGAATAGGCCGGTTTCTGGATGTATCGCCGGCTGATGTAAGCGGACGTTTTATCGATGAAGAAGACTGGTCCAATCAGTGGCGCAAGCATTACACTACTTTGAAAATTTCGGATCGATTGGTTGTGAAACCCTCTTGGGAAGCTTATAAACCACTTGAAGGCGAGAAGGTGATTACGCTTGATCCCGGTTCGGCCTTTGGTACCGGCACTCATGAAAGCACACAGTTGAGCTTGGAAGCCCTGGATGAGTTTATGATGGAAGGTTCCCGCGTGCTGGACTTAGGTACGGGATCCGGTATTCTTGCCATCGGAGCAGCTTTACTCGGAGCCAGAGATGTCGATGCCTGTGATATTGATCCGCATGCCGTCGAAGTAGCAATTGAGAACGTCAAGATCAATGACCTGAGTTCTAAGATAAATTGCTTTACCGGTGAACTCAAAGACGTAAAGAAACGCTATGATATTATCGTAGCCAACTTACTGGCTGATGTTCATCTTCATTTGGCGGATCAGATCGCCGACAAGCTTACGGATCTCGGTTTGTATATGGCAGGCGGTATCATCGCGGATCGTAAAAACGAAGTAATCGAGCGTTTCGCCGAGGTGGGGTTGGGCCTGCATCAAGCAAAGGATCTAAACGATTGGCAGCTATTGATTTTCCATCGTAAGGCTTGAAATTTCTATCAAATAAGCAAATAAAAAGCAGGTCATGTCTGTTCGGTCCCGTATCTCGGGAATAAGAGGCATGGCCTGCTTTTATGTTTCAAAAATCACCGAGGAATCCGGTTTTGAGTATTAAGAAACCCGTTTTATAGACCTCACTCTGAAACCGGCAGTAGTCGGTGCATCCCATTTATGCTCACGTCCGGTCAAGCTATCTGTTACGAGTATATCGGTTTCCGAATCGCTGTATGCAATAACGGTTGGTTCTGATGATTTTATATCAGCTTCATAAGCGGCAACGGCAGCAGTCAACACTGCTAAAAGTTCATGGTCATCTGCTTCTCCGCTAAGTGAAGGCATGCCGGCAGGGGCAACAGCAGAACCTGCATCAAAGGCAGTTGCCTGACTGAGTCGCTTGCTTAACTTCTCATGTATATCCGTTACTTGTCTGCGATTGCCGGATACCTGATATAAAAGAAATAAAAGTACAAGAAGAATAGCGGCCGTGAGAGTAATCAATGTGTACTGCAGCGGCAAGGTTTCACTGACAAGTACGGCGGGGATTGCGAATGTCGAATTGAACATACTACCTCCTACGTGAAAGTGTTTGACCATGATATTAAACGTATTTTAGCACAAATAAAACCTGTTTACATATATTTTCTGCGAAGACAATAGTATTAATGAAGAACTATGATAAACTGAAAACAGAGAAATAGTCTGGTCGCTACACTTGCTTCATCGATCGGATTCTTGATAATTGGTAGGAGGGATGCAACCGTGAAGAAAGAGATGATCGCCATGATCTTAGCCGGCGGACAAGGATCTCGACTTGGTGCTCTGACTAATTCCGTGGCCAAACCGGCCGTGCCTTTCGGGAGTCGTTATCGTATCATTGATTTTCCCTTAAGTAATATAACAAATTCAGGTATAGATACTGTCGGCGTTTTAACACAATATCAGCCACTGGTACTGAATACTTATGTGGGAAACGGTCATCCATGGGATCTGGACAGAAGTAACGGCGGCGCGTTCATATTACCTCCTTATCAACATGCCAAAGGAAAAGACTGGTATACCAATACTGCGAATGCGATCTTTCAAAACATTACCTTTATCGATGAATTTAATCCGAACTACGTCTTAATTCTATCCGGAGATCACATCTATAAAATGAATTACAACCGTATGCTCGAAGCTCATATTAAGGCCGAAGCAGATGCCACGATTGCGGTTTACGAGGTTCCCTGGGATGAAGCGTCTCGCTTCGGTATCATGAATACGGACGAAAACGGATTAATTGTTGAGTTTGAAGAGAAACCTGCGAAACCCAAGAGCAATTTAGCTTCCATGGGTATTTATTTATTCTCCTGGCCGATTTTACGATCGGTATTGATAGAAGATGATAAGGACAAGAAATCGAGCCATGATTTCGGTAAGAATATCATTCCCAGATTACTTAAGGAAGAAAAGAAGCTGATCTCACACCGTTTCTCCGGTTACTGGAAGGATGTCGGAACCATTAAAAGCTTATGGGAATCCAATATGGATATACTCGACCATCCCGATGAACTTAACTTCAGAGACGAAACCTGGCGTATCTACAGTCGAAATCCCGTCAAACCTGCACACTATGTATCAGCAGGAGCTAAAGTATCGCGATCGGCCATGACGGACGGCTGTCGTATTTTTGGCACTGTTGAGCATTCGGTTTTATCGCATAGCGTATTTGTCGAAAGCGGAGCCGTGGTTCGCGACTGTGTTCTCATGCCCGGTGTTCACGTGAAAAGAGGTGCGGTACTGGAGAAAGTCATCGTAGGTATTGATACGGTCATTGGAGAGAATTGCCGTGTTGGCGGAGAAGAAGATCCGGATAACCCGTATCACAACGACACGATTTGTTCGGACAATATTACCTTGATTGACGGTGGCCTCGTTCTTAAAAAAGGCTCTGTAATTCCCGGAAACTGCATGGTTATGTCCGGCGTATGTAAAGGCGAAGATGATGTCATCGACCGCGTTGAGCATATTTCAACGTTTTAGGGAGGAATTTTATGCTAAGAGATACATGCGGCTTGATATTGGCGGATGATAAACGGATTCAGTTAGGCGAGTTGAGCAGACCGCGCGCTTTATCGGCGATTCCCTTTGGTGGTCGATATCGGATTATCGACTTTGCTTTATCGAATATGGTAAACAGTGGTATCAGAAGTGTCGGCGTTTCAACTTACGAGAAGTATAAGTCGCTGATGGATCATTTAGGGACCGGCAGCGCCTGGGATCTGGATCGTAAAAAAGGCGGTTTGTCCTTGATTCCTCCTTATGTTTCAGCTGAACATTATGCAGATACCGGTGACGACTTGACCGGCGTCCTGGATTTTTTTCGCGGTTTAAGCGAGAAATACATTTTGGTCATGAGCAGTAATATCATACTCAATACGACATTCCTGCAGATGGCCACGGCACATAAAGAAAAAAACGCAGATATTACGGTAGCCTATAACAGAGACGGAGATAAGGCGGGACATCCGAACTATATTCTGGATATCAGCCGTAGCGAACGTGTAAAAGCGGTGATGCTAAATCCGCTCAATCCGAGTTCCAAGCGTTCGTCGTTAGGCATTCTCTATATGGAACGTCAGCTCTTCGTCGATATTCTTGCCGATGCGATATCGCGCGGTATTGCTCAGATCGGTATTGATTATGTTTTAAAGCAGTTTGACCGTTATAAGGTTTACGGTTATGAAATGAAAGATACTGTTTTACGTATCAACTCAACCGCGGCTTATTTTCAAGAAACCATGCGTTCGCTTGATGAACCGGTTCGATCGTCGATTTTCTGGTCGGATATTCCTGTCTTTACCAAGGTGAAAGACGAAGCACCGGCATTCTATACGGCGACATCATCCGTGAGAGACAGCCTGGTTTCGGACGGTTGTTTGATCGAAGGCGAAGTCGATCATTCCATGCTTTTCCGCGGTGTCACGATCGGAGAGAGAAGCCAGATTAAGAACTCGATTATTTTCCAGGATACTTACATCGGCGAAGGCTGCGAACTGGAGAACGTTATCATCGATAAAGGCTGCATCATCAGGCCGGGCATAAAGCTCATCGGTCAGGAAGCTTATCCGATAGTAGTCGGTAAGGGCAGTGTAGTTTAATTGAAAGCCGGGTATCAATTATATGGATAAGCTGAAAGTTTTGCATATTGCTTCCGAGGTCGCTCCCTTTGCCAAAGTGGGTGGTTTGGCTGATGTTCTTTCCGTTTTACCCGGAGAACTCATTAAACTGGGTGCGGATGCGCGCGTGGTCATGCCGCTTTACAAACAGATAAAGGATGCTTTTCAAGATCAGCTGGTTTTTCGTCGCCAAGGCAGCATCCGCATGGGTTGGCGCGAGCAATACAGTGGTCTCTTCGAGATGGTCCAAGATGGTGTTCATTATTACTTTATCGACAACGAATACTATTTCGGACATGACCGGATCTACCTGGAATATACTTTTGACATCGAACGCTTTAGCTTTTTTCAACGGGCTGTTTTGGAAGCAATCGGCATTCCCATGGATTTCCTGCCGGATGTTCTGCATTGCAACGACTGGCAGAGCGGTCTGATTCCTGCTCTCATCCAAGCGCATTACTGGCCTTATGGTTATCTGCGGGATGTGAAAACCGTATTTACGATTCACAATCTGGAGTATCAGGGGATTCATGGAGCGGAATTTATTGCCGACCTCTGTGATTTGTCCGAAGAATATTTGAATGAGTTCGGAATTCTGCATGACGGAGTCGCGAATTTCATGAAGGCGGGCATCGTGTATGCGAACGCTGTAAGCACTGTTTCCCCGAGCTATAGCCGCGAGATTATGACGGATTTCTACGGTGAAGGCCTGGATTATGTTCTGCAGAATTTCAGTTTCAAGTTGTCCGGCATCATTAACGGCATCGATCTTGATCTCTATAGTCCGGCCACCGATCCCCGAATTCTACATCATTATAACTTCGATAATTATCAGCTTAATAAATCGAAAAATAAGCAGGCTTTACAAGAAGAGTTTTCTCTTGCGGTAAATCCTGATGTACCTCTCCTGTCCATGATTACCAGACTTGTTGATCAAAAAGGCCTGGAACTCTTACTGGCAATCCTGGAAGAGTTGCTCGAGGAAGATGTACAAGTCATTGTTCTTGGTACGGGCGAAAGTAAATACGAAGACCGCTTAAAAGCCATTGAAGCACGTCATCCGGATAATATGGTTGCCGCCATTCGTTTTGACAGTGCGCTCTCGCATCGGATTTATGCCGGATCGGATATCTTTTTAATGCCTTCGATCTTTGAACCCTGTGGTTTGTCTCAGATGATCGCCATGCGTTACGGTACGATTCCGATCGTTCGAGAAACAGGTGGTCTGAAGGACGCCGTTTTACCCTATAATAAATATACTGGCGAAGGGGACGGTTTTTCTTTTTCCAACATCAATGCGCATGAATTTCTTTTTACGATAAAGCGTGCGACCGAACTTTGGCGCCTTCACAATGGCATCTGGGACGGGCTTGTGAAATCAGCGATGGAGAAAGATTTCAGCTGGCAAACCTCGGCACAGGCTTATATTGATTTGTTTACCATGCTCTTAAAAAAAGCGAAGGAAAGACAAGACCGGTACGCCCCGCCGGCAGAAACCAATTTACAAGACAACGTTGCGAAGTCGGCTAAATCAGGTTCGAAAGCGAAAAGCAGGAGTAAAAAATAACTTTTCACCTCACGGCCTTCGTTTCCCATATATTCATTAAACGCAGGTAAAACTTCGTTGCTCGCCTTCCACGAAAAAGTTGCCGCTGAAAGCTTTCAGTGTATAACGTCGTCCTTGTGGTGTTACGACGCTCATGTCCGTATCGGAGGCATTGATAGCAACAACGACTCTCTTCGGACCGTCTTGAATATGCCCTAAACAGTCTTTGGAATCATCGTCCAGGAAACGGCGAAAAATCAGCAGCCGGCCCGAGGCGGTGATTGTTTCTATATATCCCGTTTGAAGGACGGGGTATTTACGGCGCAGCTGACCGAGTTCGGCGATCTTAAGGCGCAGGTCACAGTCTTTTTGATCCCATTTAAACGTGCGACGGTTGAATGGATCGCGATAACCTTCCATACCGATTTCATCTCCGTAGTAAATCGAGGGGCTACCCGGATAGGTCATCTGAAAGAAGCTTGCCAGATAAAGCAGCTTATGTCCGTAGTTACGCTGCTCTTCGTCGAGCCTTAAATGCATCTGAAGCTCGCGACTGCCCGGATCCGCATCACCTGCTATTTCGGTTAGGAAACGCGTGGTGTCGTGGCTGCCCAGTAAATTCATCGAAGAGGCAAAAGCCGCCGGCGGATAGTGCTCCCGAATGCTTTCCAATCGATTGACGAACTCGTCGGCAGCGATAAAGCACTTAAGGAAATCAATCAGAGCCTGGCGGAAAGGATAACCCATGATGTTGTCGTGCGTCCGTCCGAAAAGGAAATCCCGATATGAACCATAGCTTACTTTATTGCTGGCATCCTCCCAAACTTCACCCATTATGACCGCCTCCGGATTTTCGTCTTTTACAACCAGGCGCAACTCCGCGAGGAAGCTATCCGGTAATTCGTCGGAAACATCTAAACGAAATCCCGACGCACCACGCCGAAGCCAGGTACGAATGACGCCTTCCGGACCCAGGATATAATCCAAAAAAGTCAAATCGCTCTCTTTAACTGCAGGCAAATCTTCGAAACCCCACCAGGAATCATAGGTTATGCTGCTGGCATCCTGATGGATGTTGTACCAGTTAAAATAAGGAGAATAGCTTTTTTCGAGCAGGCTTTGAAAGGCTCCTTTTTCCGGGTAATGTCCGTACTTGTTAAAATATATGCTGTCTGCGCCCGTGTGACTAAAAACACCGTCCAGAATAATTCTTATGCCAAGCTCCCCGGCACTTTGGCAGAGGCTGATAAAATCCTCGTTCGTACCCAATACGGGATCGACAGTCATGTAATCGGCTGTATCATAACGATGATTGGACCGGGACGTGAAGATCGGATTTAAGTAGATGATGGAAACACCCAGATCACTGATATAAGGCAGCTCTTCTTCGATACCGCGAAGCGTTCCGCCGAAGAAATCCAGTGCTTTATAGCCTTCCGGTTCTCTTCCGTAAATATCCACCTCGCTGTTCCAGTCCTCATGATAAATTCGCTGATCGGAATGATGCGATTTGATTTTTTTCTCGTAATCGTAATCCGGGCCTCTCTTAAAACGATCGGGGAAAATCTGGTACATGATCTTTCCGGCATACCAGTCCGGTACGGTGAAATTTTTCTCATAAACGGTAATTTGAAATGGCAAAGGCAAACGACTGACGTTCGCATGATAGCGCGGAGGATTTGTCGTTAAAATCGTTTCGCCGCTCAGGTCGGTCTTTCTCGATGCGTAGAGGATCGATTTATCCGTTTTACGGATCTCAAACCAGTAAAAGAGAAGTGCAGGCAATCCCGGTGTTCTCAGGCGAACATGATAACGGCCCGGAATACCCTGGCTTTCCGCCATGACGGGTTGCATCATGATTTTACCTTCGGTAAAGTCCTTTAAACCGTAGGCATAATTCAGTAAGATAAAGTCAACTTCGTCCAGGTGCTCGAGTAACTCTACATAGAGATCGATATAAGTGTCACACGGAGTTGCACCGTATGGATTACGAAAGCGAAGATCGCGGCTGCGGTGAATTATACGCATAATAACCTCTTCCTTCATGTGTCTATGGAAACCATTATAGCAACAAAACGTTATATCTCTCCGGAACGGAGTTACCATGATAGACAATTTTGTCCGAAACAAGCCGATAATTGAGCTTATGTTGTATAATAATCAGGATATGAGTGATGAAAGGCTGGAATGATATGAAGTGTCCAAATTGCGGGACCGAGAATAAAGACAGAAATGTTTGTTTGAAATGCGGAACTTTTCTTCAAGGAAAAAGATTAAAGCCCAGGGAAATCGATCCTAAGATCAAACGACAAGAATTCAAGCGTAAACTGATCGGCAGCGGTAAGTCTTGTCTTTTATCAGGTTTACTGATTATTGTTGCACTGGTCGTATTGACTGTCATCTTCGTTTTTCTGTCGCAATTTCTGGGACGTTTCCTGGATTTCTCGGAGCCCATAGTCGTGACCGATGAAAACGGATCTATTGTGACGGATACCAACGGAAACCCTGTTTATGAAACAGATGAGGAGGGAAGCGTCATTCTCGTTACCCCATCCGTAGCCATCGATGCAAGCGATCTCGAATCGAAGTGATTCGGCTTTAAAGCATGGCTATTTCTTGTATACATAATAATAATAACGAATCATTAAGAGAGGTCCGTAAAAATGACTGATTATAAATTATTGACTGCAGAGACACTGGCGGAGGTTTCGGAGCTGGATTCCGCTTTAATTTATCCTTTATTAGAGATTCCGCCGAACCCTGACCTCGGCGATTATGCTCTGCCATGTTTTAAACTGGCTAAGACCTTACGTCAGGCACCGCCAAAAATCGCGGCAGATTTAGCTGCGAAGCTGAGCTCGTTGCCGGCTTTTCTCTCCGAAGTTCGTCAGGAAGGCGGTTATTTGAATTTCTTTTTGAATGAAACATATTTTACAGCAGATGTAATCGCCCATGTTCTGGATGACGCCTACATACCCGGCAAGTCACAAGAAGGTACGGATCAAACCGTTATCATCGAATACTCATCACCGAATATTGCAAAACCCTTTCACCTGGGACATGCATTTACGACGATATTAGGTGAGTCGCTGGCCAGAATTTATGATCATCTCGGTTACAAAACCGAGCGCTTTAATCATTTAGGCGATTACGGTACCCAGTTCGGTAAACTTATGGTGGCCTACGATCGCTGGTGCGATCACGAGGCTCTGGAAGCAGAACCGATCAAAGAACTGACGCGTATTTATGTGAAATTCCATCAGGCTGTCGAGAACGAACCAGAACTCGATGATCTGGCCCGCGAGCGTTTCCGCAGACTCGAAGCAAACGAGCCTGCGGAGGTGGCACTCTGGACACGTTTCAGAGATTTGAGTTTAAAAGAGTTTGATCGTATTTACGAGAAGCTGGGTATTAAGTTCGACAACTTGAACGGCGAGAGTTTCTACGGAGAATTTATTCCTGCAGTGGTGGAGGAACTTCGCGAAAAAGAACTGCTGACCGAGAGTCGCGGCGCCCGGGTCGTTATGCTCGATGATAAGGACTTGCCTCCCGCTATCATTTTAAAGAGTGATGGCGCGACGATTTACGCATCTCGCGACATAGCGGCTTTGATCTGGAGATGGAATCACTATCACTTCGCTAAAAACATCTATGTCGTCGGAAACACTCAGGCGCTTCACTTCAACCAGGTCTTTGAAGTAGCCCGGAAAATGGGTTACGAAGCTGCCGACAATTGTCTTCATGTTGCTTTCGGAACCGTTCGCTTTCCCGATGCCAAGTTCTCGACTCGTGAAGGAAATGCCATATTGCTCGAGGATGTCCTTCGCGAAACGATTGCCAAGACCAGAGACATCATCGTGAAGAACAATGAAGGCCGAAACGAAAGCATGAGCGATGAAGAGATCGATCTGATTGCATCGAAAGTTGGTCTGGCCGCCGTGCAGTACACTTTCTTGAAGAACGGCCGCGAGCGCGACATTATCTTCTCCTGGGACGATATGTTAGATTTTAACGGAGATACCGCTCCTTATCTCTTGTATACCTATGCCCGTGCGAAATCGATCTTGCGTCGTGCCGAAGAAGCAGAACTTACATTAAAGCTTGATAATGATGTCTTGTCGCTACTGGCCGAAGATCAGGAATTTGCCCTGGCAAAAATGTTATTGGATTTCGGGGATTCCGTCAGTCAGGCCGCGCGTGCCAATGAACCTTTTATGGTTGCCAGACACGTTTCACAGTTGGCTCGCCTGTTTAATAAGTACTACAACAATGTCACGATTCTGGGAGCCGACAGTCCGGAATTGAGACGTGCCAGATTAGCCCTTGTTACCGCTGTATGTAAAGTGCTGGCATGTGGCTTGGAACTGCTTGGCATTCAAACAGTGGAAAGAATGTAAGCTGAAGTCACGATTTTCGAAAGTCAGGGGAGAAAGGAGCCCGGATGCAACGACCAAGCTCTGTCAATGCCAATAAGTTTAAGTGGCCTGATATATCGGATCTAACAGCTTTAAGCGAATTGCCGTATCAGCATGCCCGGCTAAACTTACTGGAGATCGAAGGTCGGATGTTGAATCGCTACCTGAGAAATAAGCGAAGCCCGGATCAAATTCGAGAGCGTCTGACTTCTTTTTCTCCAGGCTTGAGCCGTTTCTTGAACGATAGCGGACTGGCATCCGCTATGTACAGGATTCGTCCCACAGATACAAGGCTTGCCGAAGAACATCTTTATTATCAGGATCTGGCTCCCGAGCTCGATAAGTTGATATTCGAAGCTTTTCAAGGCTTGCTTGGTCAAGATTCGCTCTTTGAGCTGGCACAGGAATTAGGGAAAGGCAGCATCCTGGCTCTGCATAATCTGAACTTACTGAATGTGGAGCGTGAGCTGCCTCGTGCGAAAGCCGAATATCGCCTGATTCGCTCTTTTCGTGACCAGTTTTTCCCCAATATTCGTTGGGAACGCATGGCTTGCTTAAATTGGCACGTGCCCGATCTGTTATTTTTCGAGCCGGATTACAGTGAGGCTGAATTGCCCTGGATCGATAACGCTCTTTTCGAGCCATTGCTAAACGAAAGGAAATTACTGGCCGCAGAACAGGGCTTCGACCATTTCTCCGGCTTGGCCAAGCGGAGACTCGGCATGCTGGGCGATAGCAACGAGAGCTTATCTGTGCTTAGAGATGCGATCGTGAAATGGCTCGTTCCCATCGCTGTCCGCTCAAGAAGTCTGTTGAGCATCGAAAAAGAGCAGGATCCGGTCAATTTATTTCCGACCGCTGCCGCGACTCTTGGCATGCCTGATGATTTACCATTACCGATTCGTGATACAGATCTTCTGGAACTCGAGCAGAGTTGGGGTCGCCCCAGGCCGGCAGATTCGCCGGAAAGCAGGCGTAATCCTTTAAATAAGGCAGTTGTTCAGATAATCGAGACAATTCTGGCTGATCAGACGCCTCATTATTTTCAAGGGTTGCAGAGTCACGGCTACATCAGGGAGTGTTTACCCGAACATCGATCAGCCTTTTATCTGCCGGAAGTCGAAGTCCCGTTCATTGCCATGAGTTCGATGCGCGAGACTGCGAATTTACCATCGAGCATCGCGCTATTGGGTTACGGTCTGGCCATGCACGCGGGTCACAGTGAAGATATGCTGATGCTGCGTCATCCTGCCGCCGACTATCAGTCGGCTCGGGGATGGGGGCTTTTGGGTCTTGTTCTCAATCGTTTGCCATCTGCCTTCCCGAGTGTAGAAGAAGGGACTGTAGTCTGCGATGCGATCTTGCTTAAGCTTTTGCACGAATTGATTTATACTGCTATGCTCGAAGAATTTCAGGAATTTTGTTATGGGTCGGACCACGACAATTCTTCTATGCGAAACGAAATCTGGCTGAGCTTGATGGAGCGATGGTATCCCGATCTGGCGGATCATCACGAATGGCTTTTGATCCAGGAAGAGAGCTGGCGTTTAATACCTGCGCTGGTGCTTTGCCCTTATTATAGTGCGGCGGAGTTTTCGGCACGGCTTGTAGCTTTACAGTTATGGGATTTGTCTCGACACGCAGAAAAAAAGGCTGCCAATACATACTTGCAATTCATCACGGGTAAAAGCTCCGACAGCCTGGCCGAGAGCCTTGAGCGATCCCATATGAAATCCGTGGATGATATCGACGTGGTCAAACGACTGGCCTATCAGCTGGCGGACAGCTTGGCATATTAGAGGAAATATTATGGCCCGATTACCGGAAACATTTGTCAGGAAAATGCAATTACTGCTCGCCGATGCGGGTTATGAGCATGAATTTCAACTGTTTATGAACAGTTACGATGAAGCACCGCGGCGGGGTTTACGCCTCAATCGCTTAAAAATTAAGAACAGTGAAACGCTTTTAGATCTATTGGACAAGATCTTTTCTGTCGAATTCGGGACAGATGCCCGTTCGCAGATCCGGCCGGTTGCGTGGTCGGATGACGGCTTCGAGCTACCGGACGAATTGTCTGTCGGGAGAAGTTTGGCTTATCGGCTGGGTCTGTATTACATTCAGGAACCATCTGCTATGCTTCCGGCTCAGAGTCTGGGCTGTCTTGAAGGCGAGTCGGTTATCGATCTATGTGCCGCACCGGGCGGAAAAAGTGCGAGAATTGCCGCAGACTTAAATGGAAGAGGATTGCTCGTGTCTAATGATATCAGCAGTTCGAGAGGTCGCATTTTGGTTCGTAATCTGGAGCAGCTTGGTGTTTCCAACTGTCTGGTGACAGCTGCCGATCCGGTTGATTTAGCCGGGCGATGGTCCGGAAAATTTGATCGGGTTCTGGTTGATGCGCCATGTTCGGGGGAAGGTATGTTTCGCCGCGATCCGAAAGCGATCGATTCGTGGTCCAAGTTCGGACCTTCGTCTATTATCCCGATCCAGAGAAACATACTGGATGCGGCTTATGATCTGCTTAAGCCCGGCGGAGTGCTTGTATACTCGACTTGTACCTTCAATCGTCAGGAGAACGAAGAGCAGATCGAGGCTTTGATAGCCCGCAGACCCGATATGGAATTCATTAACTTGAGAGTACATCTGCCGAAGGAGGCGAACGTCGATCCCGGAGTCGCTGCACTCGCTTCGGAGACGGATTTTTCACGGGCGGGCCGGATCTGGCCCTGGAGAAACAGAGGAGACGGGCACTTCTGTGCTTTGCTTCGTAAGGGAGACACAGATGAAAATTATTCCGAAAAAGGCTCTAAAAAACGCCGGAGCGGAAGACGTAACAGTATAACTCCTGAAAATCGCGAGATGGTCTTGTCTTTTTATCGTGATTTACTTGAAAAACCTGCTGCCTTGGATCTGGAGCGTAAAATGGAAAACAGACTTCGTCTGGACCACGGACGCGTACACCTGGTACCTGAGCACGATCTTGATCTGGAAGGTATTCATATTCTTAAAGAGGGCAGTTATCTCGGCAATATTATCGAAGGCAAAAGAGAGAATCGTTTCGAGCCGGCACATTCAATGTTGCTTACTTTGGAGGCAGCCGCATTTAAAACTCGGCGCAGCCTTCGTCTGACTCATACGGATCCGCGTGTCGAGAAATTAATCAAAGGAGAAACGATAGAGTTAAGCTCTCAAGAAGCAGAGCATTTTCGTGAAGCGCCCGCTTCCGAATCAAGAGGATATTTAGGCGTTATGGTCGAAGGTTTGCCGCTTTGCTGGATAAAACTTGATCGAAGCGGTGTACTGAAGAATTTATACCCGGCAGGATGGCGCAAACAGTAAGAAGAGGTCTGATATGAGATTAATAGTCGCTAGTCATAACGAAAATAAAGTGAACGAGATCCGAAGCATTTTATCGGATCTGAACTTAACAGTGGTATCCCTGTCTGATTTACACTACGTAGAAGAGATCGAAGAAGACGGTGACAGTTTTGAAGCCAATGCTCTGATTAAAGTGCGCGCGCTTCGCAGACAATATCCGAATGACTATATCTTGGCCGATGATTCGGGGCTCAGCGTGAACGCACTGGGCGGAGCTCCCGGTATTTACTCTGCTCGCTTTGCCGGCGTGAATAGCAGTTATGAGCAGAAATTTGTCAGGCTTCGCGCACTGTTGGATGAATCCGGCAGTAGCGACCGCTTGGCGGCTTTTCACTGCGCGATAGCTGTTATCAGGCCGGACGGGAGCGAGTTTACCGTAGAAGGAAGACTTGACGGAGAAATCATCGATGAAGCACGAGGTAAGAACGGCTTTGGTTATGATCCGATTTTCTATTTACCGGAACTGAAAATGACGACCGCAGAGTTGAGCCCTGAACTGAAAAACAGTCTCTCGCACCGGGCCAAAGCCCTGAAAGCCATGAGAGAAGTGCTGATTAAGGAACTTTTGTAAACGTTTGTGAATTGTTCGAACGATAAGCCTGTGCTATATTAGGTGGACGAACAGTGAAGTCAGGGAGGCGAAATCTAAACGTGTCAGATAATGAATTCTACTTAGTGAAGTCTATGGTACTGCCGGAAGTATTTCTGAAAGTCATGGAAGTTAAACGTCTGCTTAGCTCCGGTAAGAGTTCTTCCGTCAACGAAGCTGTACGTGAGGTAGGCATTTCCCGTAGTGCTTACTATAAATACAGAGATTCTATTCTGCCTTTCTATGAAACCACGGCAGGTTATGTAGTTACGCTTACCTTTGTGATTGAAAATCTACCGGGCACGCTCGCTGCTATATTATCCTGCTTCGCCCAACAGCACGCTAATGTTCTGACCATCAATCAGGGAATACCGATCAATGGTCTGGCCGACCTGAGTGTTTCACTGGAAACTCGTGATATGTACTGTACATTGGGTGAATTGATGAACCAGTTGTCCAAGATCACCGGCGTGCGTTCGCATCGGATTCTGGCCAGGGGAGATGAGTAGGAGTCGGAGATGAAAGTAGCAATATTAGGCTGCGGAGTTGTCGGTAGCGGAGTTGCCCGTTTAATACAAAACAGCAGTCAGCGTTTATATAAGCGATTTGGCTTCCAAGTTGAATTAAAGTGGATATTAGACAGGAAATCTTTGAGCGGTACGCCGCTCTTTTCATTTCAAGCGGATTCTTTCGAAGCAATTCTCTATGATGAAGAAATCGAAGTTGTTGTGGAGACCATCGGCGGCATAAGCAGCGCATACGAATACACGAAACTAGCTTTGTCGGCGGGTAAACATGTGATTACGTCTAATAAGGAACTGGTATCGACACATGGTCCCGAGCTGCTTCGTTTGGCTTGCGAGAAAGGTTGTTATTATCTTTATGAAGCGGCAGTCGGCGGAGGGATACCTTTACTGCGCAGTTTACGAGAAGATTTGGCCGCCAATGATATCACGCAAATCGCCGGAATACTAAACGGAACAAGCAACTTCATTCTTCAGGAGATGGAAGAATGCGACATGGACTTTAACGAAGCAATCATCCGGGCAAAGCATCTGGGGTATGCCGAGCAGGATCCATCAGATGACATAATGGGAAAAGATACTGCACGCAAGCTTGCTATTATCTGCTCTCGCCTTTTCGGTGAGTATCTGGATCCGGAGCATATCGCCACAAGCGGTATCGAGCGGATTTCTCATGAAGAGATTCGTTTCGCCAAACGACGTCATGCGAAGATAAAGTTGCTGGCGTTGATGCAAACTGATGCCAATGGCGGCCGCAGAGTCATGACTGCGCCTTACCTTGTACCGGACAAGCATCCTTTATCAATGGTTAATGGTGTATATAATGCGTTGATGCTTGAGGGATCCGAAGTAGGCGATTGTCTTTATTATGGCCGGGGCGCCGGAAGCGAACCAACAGCCAGCAGCATATTGAGCGATATGATGCAGATAGCAACCGCACCTTATAGAAAAGAAATCAGCGAGCTCTGGACCCAAGAGAATAAAAACTTCTATTTACCTTCAAACGGGCAGAAGGTGCAGGCCTTTCTTTTCCCGAAGACAAGAGAAGCCACGAAGCTAGTGACAAACCCGGATATATTAGCGTCTCTAAGAGCTTTTACTTCACCGGTGTCGGAAGAAGATGTCCTTCATATTGGATTTACAGGGAGGCTGACCGAGGCAGAATTGTCGGCTGTGTTGATTGATGCAGGAATATCTGACCAGGTCGGTTTGATACGATATATTGCAAAATGGGATCAGATGAAATAACCGCTATAAATTAAAAAGCCACCCGAAAATTCGGGTGGCTCTTGAGATCAATCATTCAATTAAAAAGACTGTCTCCTACAACTTGGATTAATATCTGTTGTCGTAGTTATTGTTGTTGCGGCGGGAGTTCTTACGAGCTCTGCGGCAATCAGGGCAACGAACGGGATCGTTCTCAAAACCCTTTTCCTTGTAAAAGGCCTGCTCGCCTTCTGTGAAAGCGAATTCAGCACCACAGTCTTTACAGTTTAACATTTTGTCCGGCATGGGGTTTACCTCCTTGGTTATTTCGGATTGTCTTAAAACGATGTTCCTTGTTCAGAGGTAAATCTGACATGTTCGGAGCAGAATGTATATAGGACTTTTCCGTTGGATTGATAATACCATAGGATATTTAAACATGCAAGTCTATTTTCATAAAAAGATATAAAAAAATTTAGTCGAGACAGTTAGTTTGAACAAACTCATTTCATAATATGGTCTGTTGAAGCCGATACGATTATATTTAACAAAAAAATAATGGATAATTTGTGCAAGATCCCCGTGATCGAAGAAATGAGAAGAGGAAACTTGACGTGTTTTCGGCGAGCTTTCCGTCAAGGTCTGCCTCTGAAGCGAGATGATGACGGTCGCACCTCACTTGGCTTGGTGATATAATATAGCGGAAAGCAGATGAAGAAAAAATGATTTGCTTGACGGGAGAACTATTTGAGCTTTATTTTAGCCTTGGAGGCACTGAAATTCTATAAGTTAAAGCAAGAGAGACTGGTTCAGATCTTGTTTCTGCTATGCTTCGGTTTGAATGCGCTTAGCATTCTCTTTCCTCTGGGCGATACCGATTTCAGTAATTTATCTGCCTGGATGAATCGTTACTTGACACTGGCTCCGAATGCCGATCAAGGAATGATATCTTACCCGCCGGCCTTATCGGGAGGGAATTTGCTTTTTCTGGCATCGCAGATCGCTGTGATGATTTTGAACCTGTTCTTCAGTTATTTTTATGCCGCGGCATATAGTGCCGAACGTGATGGTCTGCCTGCCATGAAAGGTGTTTTGACCATGTTTCGATCTCTGCCGAAACAATTGCTCTTGTTATTTCTACTGATTATACCGGCTTTCTTTAGCATGTTCATGTTGCTGATTCCTTTAATCGTCGGTTCCATGATGATCTTATTCGTACCGTTATTGATAGCAGAAAGAAGGCAGAAAATCGGTGATGCCATCAATAGTTCATATCAACTGACGAAGAACAGGAAGTTCTATATTTTCTTCTCCTTTGTTCTGATCGGCATGTTCGTCTCTGTCATCGAATCCATCTGCAGGGCCATAGCAGGAAGCAATCAACTGACATGGATTCTTCTGGCTTCTTTAATAGCAGCTGTTTCTGCTATGATGCGCGGTCGTTTGATCGGACTTACTTACGTATTTTTCGCCAAGCAGTTGCGCTATATATCGCTTCAACAGTTTTTCAACCGTAATCCTCAGGAGGCCATGCGTACGCTGCTCGGACGCGAAGAAGAAGACTCGGACCATAACTCGGACAACTAACAATCCGCAAGATAGATTATGTGGATCAGAGGAGGAGTAAAATGACCGGAGAGAATTTAGGCAGAAATGATGAAAACGACAAAAATTTGAAGGATCAGTTATTACGACTTTTGCATGCCAAGGGTCGATTGTCGGTTGATGAAATTGCCGACTTGCTCGGTACAAGCGCTCCTCATATCGATCATTTAATGCATGAGCTTGAAGAGGAGCGCGTGATTCTTGGTTATGGTGCGTTAATCGATTGGTCAAGAGCTCGCGAAGACGATGTGACCGGTTTGATTGAAGTCCGGGTTACTCCGCAGCGCGGTCGTGGTTTTGATCAGATTGCCAAACGGATCTACAGTTTCAGCGAAGTTTCTTCTTGTTACCTCATGAGCGGTGATTATGATCTTCTTGTAACCGTAGAAGGAAAAACGCTACGCGAAGTAGCGGAGTTTGTTTCGGAGAAAATCTCGGTCATTGACGACGTGCTTTCGACACGTACGCATTTTATCTTGAAGAAGTATAAGTTGAACGGTCACAGCTTAACCGGAAGTCCCGAAGATGAACGAGAGGTGCTTGTATTATGACGATCCGGGATCCCGGCCGGATCTCTAGGCGGGTCCTGAATCTCAAGCCTTCGGGTATTAGACGATTCTTTGACATGGCCAATGAGCTCAAAGGGCAGGTAATATCACTATCGATCGGAGAACCCGATTTTGTAACACCCTGGCATATCAGCGAAGAAGGTATTTACTCGCTGGAACGGGGCCGAACGCATTACACGGCTAACCAGGGGATGATTGAGTTACGCGAGGAAATAGCCGAATTTACCAAGCGCAGGTATAATTATGACTATTCCCCGAAAACAGAAGTGCTCGTGACGGTCGGTGGCAGCGAAGCCATTGATGCCGCTGTTCGAGCCATGATTAATCCTGGTGATGAAGTAATAATTCCGGAGCCCGCTTATGTCGCCTATGCTGCCTGTGTCAGTTTATCGGGTGGCGTGGCGGTATCACTCCCGTTATCGGCAGACTGCAGTTTTAAGTTGCAAGCCGAAGATCTCAGAAATGCGATAACGAAAAAAACCAGGATGATATTGCTGGCCTATCCGAACAATCCGACCGGAGCCGTCATGACAGAGTCGGACTGGGCCGAAGTCGTACCTGTCTTGCGTGATAACCCGGACATCATGGTCATCAGCGATGAGCTATATGCAGAACTGACTTATCAACCGGCCCGGTTTTATTCTCTGGCCAATTTCCCTGAACTGCGTGATCGCTGTATCGTGATCGGTGGATTTTCCAAAGCTTTTGCGATGACGGGATGGCGTATCGGTTATGCGCTCGGACCGTCAGATGTGATTGCTGCGATGAATAAAATCCATCAGTACGTGATCATGAGTGCGCCAACCATGGCTCAAAGTGCTGCCGTGGAAGCATTACGCCATGGAGACGACGCTGTGGAGATGATGCGGCAGGCTTATAACCAGCGTCGCCGGGTTTTGGTAAAGCGCTTGAACGCGATGGGCCTGCCTTGCTTCGAACCTCTGGGCGCCTTTTATGTTTTTCCGGATATTCGTTCCACTGGCATGGACTCGAACACATTCTGCGAAGAACTGCTCAAGCAAGAGAAAGTCGCGATCATTCCGGGTTCGGCCTTTGGCGAGAGCGGAGAAGGATTTGTACGAATCAGTTATGCGGCTTCTCTGGAGAATATAGAGACGGCCCTGGATCGTATCGAACGGTTTATCGGGCTGCATAGAGATTTAGATAAGATTGAATTAACCCAAATTGAGGAGTAAACAGACTACATGATTGAATTCGAACAATATCGCCTGGAAGTTGAGAACCTGATCGAACCGCTGGCACAATTAAAATCGGCTCTCAATATTTCGCGTATCGACGACGAAACATCGGAGCTTGAAGCCCGCGCCATGGAACCGGGTTTCTGGGATGATGCCGAGAAAGCTCAGAAAATTCAAACGAAAATCACGCACCTGCGACGCAAGGTCGAGCATTTTCACAGCCTGGACGAAAAAATCGAAGAGCTGCTTTTGATGTGTGAACTCGGTAACGAAGCCGAAGATCGCGAGATGCTAAAGGAAGTCGAAGTCGAACTGGGTAAACTCAAAGCTGCTATGGAGAAGCTTCGTTTAGAGACCTTGTTAATCGGAGAATACGACGACAAAAACGCAATTTTGACTCTTCATGCCGGTGCAGGCGGAACAGAAGCCCAGGACTGGTGCGAAATGCTATATCGTATGTATTCGCGCTGGGCTGATGCTCATGAGTTTGAAACGAAAATCATTGATATTCTGGACGGAGACGAAGCCGGTCTCAAGAGTGTATCCATAAAAATCAGCGGTGAAAATGCCTATGGTTATTTGAGATCCGAAATCGGCGTGCACCGTTTGGTTCGTGTTTCGCCTTTTGACTCGTCGGGAAGACGCCATACGTCCTTTGCCTCTTGCGAGGTGATACCGGAGCTAGATGATACGATTAATATCGAAATACGCCCCGAAGATATAAAAATGGATGTCTACCGCGCTTCCGGCGCCGGCGGACAGCATGTCAACAAAACGTCTTCGGCCGTTCGTTTGACTCACTTGCCAACCGGTATCGTCACGGCCAGTCAGGCTGAGCGCTCGCAATTCCAGAACAGAGATACGGCCATGAACATGATGAAGGCGAAGTTGTTTGCTTTGGCTAAAGCTGCGAATATGGAACGAATCGAGGATCTTAAAGGAGATCAGATGGATATTGCCTGGGGCAGCCAAATCCGTTCTTACGTTTTTATGCCTTACACAATGGTTAAGGATCATCGGACGAATCAGGAATCCACCGATGTCGATGGAGTCATGGACGGGGATATCGATGACTTTATTTTCGCGTATTTGAGTCTCGAAAGTCAGAAAGACAGAGAGAGGAAAGCCGCTGCGAACTGAACAGGACGCATTCTTGAGGGATCGTAATGAGTAATGGAAAAGTACTGATTGTAATGGGCAGTGATTCGGACCTGGCTTTGATGGGGGCATGTTTCGACCGTCTGGATGCGTTTAATATCGATTATGACGCTCATATCTGTTCGGCTCACCGGACACCAACACGCGCAGCAGAGCTTGCCTCGAATGCCGAAGCCAACGGTTACTCTGTTATAATTGCGGCAGCCGGGCTGGCAGCACATCTTCCTGGTGTACTGGCGGCTTATACTGTATTGCCGGTGATCGCTGTTCCGCTGGCCTCGGGACCGTTAAACGGTGTCGATGCACTTTTGGCCGAAGTCCAGATGCCCGCAGGTATTCCTGTTGCTACTGTTGCCATCAACGGTTCTCTCAACGCGGCCGTTTTGGCTTGTCAAATCCTTGGTGTCGGCAAGCCGGAATTAAGATCCGCCTTACATCAATATAAAGACGAATTAAGGGATAAAGTGGTCAGGAAAGATAAAGATCTGCAAAGGGTCATCAAGGACCGATCGCAAAACTGAGCGAAGGGAAATGCCTTGCGATGAATCATGAGATAAAAGATAAGTGCGGAGTTTTCGGTATATTCGATACCGCAAGTGTGCGTTCGGATGCCGCCCGTCAGGCCTATTTCGGCTTATTTGCCCTCCAGCATCGCGGACAGGAAGGGGCCGGAATTTGTGTGAATCACGGCGGTCGTCTTTTTTCTCATCGAGAACAAGGCCTGGTCGTGGAAGTATTTGATGAGATGACCTTAAATTTGCTTAAAGGTCCTTCTGCGATCGGACATGTCAATCTCACGACTCAATCCGGTATAGGCGATGCAGCATTAATGCCGTTATTGATCAAGTCCCGAAATGGTCAAATCGCTTTAAGTAACAACGGTTCGATCACGAATGCGGATCTCCTTCGCGAGAAACTGGAAGAGAACGGGGCTACTTTCAGCAGCGACTCGGATTCCGAAGTTTTACTCACGCTGATTGCCCGAAACAGAATTCTGACTTCCCGCATGGAAGATGCCTTATTCTTGACTATGGCCGAGATATCCGGATCCTATGCTTTAACGATTCTGACATCAGATGCTCTCTATGGCGTCCGCGATCCGCTGGGTATAAGGCCCTTGTGTTTAGGCAGACAAGGCGATTCATATGTTCTGGCTTCAGAATCCTGTGCGCTCGATACCATCGGAGCCGATTTCATTCGGGATGTCGATCCCGGTGAAATCATCACGATAAGCAAAGAAGGCCTTCATTCGGAGTTCATGCAGAAGGAGTTTCGACCGCGCGCACGAAGCAATGGTCGGATCTGTTTATTTGAATATGTTTACTTTTCACGCCCTGACAGTATAGTTGACGGTGCATCGATTTACGAAGTACGGCGCGAAGCTGGTCGAATTCTGGCCCGGGAGGCGCCTGCCGACGTTGACATTGTTATCGGGGCACCGGATTCAGGTATTACGGCAGCGATGGGTTATGCAGAAGAACTGGGCTTGCCATATCAACAAGGCATCTTGAAAAACCGCTATGTCGGACGAACGTTTATTAAACCTACTCAGATTCAACGCGAATTGGCGGTTTCCATGAAGTTTTCCCCTCTGCGAGATCCGATCCGGGGCAAGAGGCTGGTTCTCGTTGATGATTCAATCGTCAGAGGCACGACGACGCGACTTGTGATCAGCATGCTGAAACGCGCCGGAGTGGCGGAGGTGCACTTGAGAATCGCCGCGCCGCCGGTTGCTTATCCATGTTTTTACGGTGTGGATATGCCGACTCAAGACGAGCTATCTGCCGCCAACATGAATAAAGAATCACTGCGATTGATGATCGGAGCCGATAGTCTGGAATATATTACTCTGGAAGGTTTGAAGGCAAGCGTAAAAGGTCTGACCTGCGGCACTTGTTCGGCATGCTTCGACGGTCATTTCATAGCCGGTATTCCCCGCATGGCGGAGAAAAAACTCCATCAGGTTGACCTGAAGGCCCAAGGTTATCTAATCAAAGCCGGTACATCAGAAGGCTTGGGTTCAGACAAATGATGAATGTGGCGATTTGTGTTTCCGGAGGTGGAACGAACCTCGAGGCTATGCTTCGGGCCAAGGCACGAGGCGAGCTGGTTGAAGCGAATTTCGCTTTGGTTATTGCATCAAGACACAATACTCCGGCCGAGACGAAAGCGATAACGGCAGGTATACCGACAGTTGTTTTATCGAGAAAATCATATACGAATCAAGCGGATTACGACCGGGCATTTATTGAAGCGTTAAAATCCTATGATATCGACCTGATAGTACTGGCAGGCTTCCTGACCCGTTTGGGAGACGATCTTGTTTCGGCTTACCAGGGAAGGATTATTAACGTTCATCCCAGTTTACTGCCTCAATTCGGCGGACAGGGATATTACGGCATCAAACCACATGAAGCAGTACTGGAAGCCGGCCTTCAATGGACCGGTGCAACAGTCCATCTAGTGACGAGCGAGTACGATAAAGGGCCGATCCTTATGCAGAGAAAAGTCGCCGTTTTACCGGAAGATAATGCCAAAACATTACAAAAACGCGTGATGCGTGAAGCAGAACAGATTATCTTACCGCAAGTCGTCGATTTAATCACAAAAGGCAGGTTAGACACGAACATTCGTAAAAGAAATGAAGAATCACAGGAGTTGGATAAATGATATCAAGAGCATTATTGAGTGTATCGGATAAATCGGGATTGCTTGATCTGGCGAAAGGTCTAAGCGATCTGGGCGTGGAACTTGTTTCTACCGGCGGAACGGCTTCTTTGCTTCGTGAAAATGGTTTTATCGTAAGCGATGTCAGTGATGTGACCGGTTTTCCCGAATGTCTGGATGGCCGGGTTAAGACTCTCCACCCGAATATCCATGCCGGCATTCTGGCGGACAGAGAGAAACCGGAACATATGGAATTTCTGACAAAAGCCGGTATACGCCCGATAGACCTGGTCGTCGTTAATCTCTACCCCTTTAAAGAGACCATCAGACAAGAACAAGTCACTTTTTCCGAAGCAATCGAGAACATCGATATCGGAGGACCGGGCATGCTGCGTGCGGCTGCCAAGAACCACGCATCTGTTACGGTAGTCACCGATCCCGGCGACTATGCGTTGTTGCTGGATGAGCTAAAATCACTGGGCCATACGACTAGTGCTACCCGTCTTTATCTGGCAGCAAAAGTATTCGCTCACACGGCATCTTACGATGCTCTGATTGCCGAGTATCTGCGTGAACAAACAGCAAGCGCCGGAAGACCGTTAGAGACATATCCCAATGAGTTAACCTTGACCTACGAGAAAGCAGAAGACCTTCGCTATGGTGAAAACAGTCATCAGACCGCGGCTTTTTATCAGCGTGTCAGGCTTCATTCCGGTTCGCTACCCAAGGCACGTCAGCTCCATGGTAAGGCTTTGTCCTATAACAACATTTCAGACGCCGATGCCGCGCTTGCCATGCTTAAAGAGTTTGTCGGCGAGCCGACGGTGGTCGCGGTTAAACATGCCAACCCCTGCGGGATTGCCAGCAGATCTACCATCGATGAAGCATGGGATCGGGCTTACGAGGCGGATCCGGTTTCGATTTTCGGAGGCATCGTAGCATTAAACCGGCCGCTTACAAAAACGATAGCCGAAAAAATGTCAAAGATCTTCCTTGAGTTGATAATCGCGCCGGCATATGAAGAAGAAGCACTCTCTATCTTGTCCGCCAGGAAAAAAATCAGATTGATGGAACTTCCCGATATCGCCGAGTCTTATGTATCCGGTACGCAAAGCGCCAAAACCGTCTATGACGGCTTGCTGCTTCAAGACAGTGATATGGCCTCGTTTGATCCGGAGCAATTTGAACAGGTTACCGTCGCAGTTGCTGCGAAAGAAGCACTCGAAGATGCAATTTTCGGCATGAAGGTAGTGAAACACATTAAATCGAATGCCATATGTCTAGTAAAAGATAAACAGACAGTTGGTGTGGGTCCGGGTCAAGTCAACCGCATTACGGCACTGGAAATAGCGATTCGTCAGGCAGGTGATAAGGCAAAGGGCTCTGTTTTAGCGTCCGATGCGTTTTTCCCCTTTGATGATTGTGTCGAAGCAGCGGCTTCGGCAGGCATAGGTTTAATCGTCCAACCGGGTGGTTCGATTCGTGATCAAGATTCGATCGACGCATGTAATCGTCATGCGATACCCATGTATTTCACCGGTAAGAGACATTTCAGGCACTGATAGCAGAGAAAGGACGCAAGGTCATGGACATTTTATTGATTGGCGGAGGTGGCAGAGAGGCGGCACTTGCGTGGAAACTAGCTCAAAGTCCGCGAGTCAATAAGCTTTATTGCGCACCGGGTAATCATGGGATCTCTCAATATGCTTCTTGCTTCCCGATCGCTGCGACGGATCTCGAAGGAATCTTGGATCTTGCCAAAACACTGGCCGTTGATCTTGTTTTCGTCGGACCGGATGATCCCCTGGCCATGGGCCTCATAGATAGACTCGAGGCTGATGGAATCAGAGCATTCGGACCACGGGCGAACGCTGCTCAGTTAGAAGCCAGTAAAATCTTCGGAAAAAGCATTATGAAGAAGATGCGCATTCCGACTGCGAAGTATAACAGTTTTTCGACTTACTCCGAGGCGCTGGCTTATGCCGAAAGCTGTACTTTGCCCCAAGTGGTAAAAGCCGACGGACTGGCTCTGGGAAAAGGAGTCGTTGTCTGTCATAGCAGGAAAGATTTGATTGAAGCTACCGGACATTTGATGCAGGAAAAGAGATATGGCGATGCCGGTAAGACCATTTTATTCGAAGAGTTTTTAGAAGGAGAAGAATTTACACTTCTGGCTTTTACGGATGGCATCAGTTATAGTCTTATGCCGCCGGTCAGAGACCATAAACGTGCATATGACGATGACCGGGGACCGAATACCGGCGGGATGGGTGCTGTTGTTCCGGGTATTGAATTGCATCCGTCTGATCTTCTCGAGATTGAAGATAAGATCGTCAAGCCGACGCTGGAAGGTTTACGTCTGGAAGGCATCGACTATAAGGGCGTCATCTATTTCGGTTTAATCTCAACTGTTGAAGGCGTGAAAGTCATCGAGTATAATGCTCGTTTCGGCGATCCTGAATGCCAGGCTCTTATGCCGCTCCTGGAAAGTGATCTGGCTGAGATTGCCCGGGCCATATTAAGCAAACGTCTGGACAAGCTTGATATCAAGTGGAAAAAAGATGCCAGTGCCTGCGTCGTACTGGCTTCCGGCGGTTATCCCGGCACATACAGTATCGGACTGGAGATCAAAGGCTTAAAAGACATCAAGGACGTGTACCTCTTTGAGGCAGGCACCAGATCCGGAGAGCAGCGAAAAGTATTGACCGGCGGCGGAAGAGTTTTATCGCTTGTAGCATGTGCGGCTGATTTAGATGCCGCAATTAAGTTATGTTATCAGGAAGTCGATAAGATATCCTTTGAGGGTATGATGCTACGTCGGGATATCGGCAGACACGCGATTAAGAGTAGAACAGGAAAGTAACATAAAGATGAATTTAGGTTTTTTCGGCGGGACATTCGATCCGATACATATAGGTCATGTACACCTCGTTGAGATGGCTCGAGATCAGCTTGCCCTGGACAAGGTGATTGTTATGCCGGCCGGTCACCCGTATCACAAAACACATGCCGTTAGCATGATGACCTACCGTTATGCAATGTGTAAACTTGCTTTGAAGAACAAGCCGGGTATTGAAATATCCACCATCGAGATGTTGCGAAGGGGGCCTTCTTATACTCTGGAAACGGTTCTCGAAATCAAGTCATCGCTTCAGCCCGGCGACAATCTGTATTTGATCTGCGGTTTGGATGTCGTGCTCCAGATCCATCTATGGTATGAAGCCGCGAAGTTGCTTAAAATGATGAAAATCGCGGCATTTGTCCGTCCCGGTGTGGACAGGGAGGCCGCCGAAGAGAGAGCGGCCGTTTTACGGTCGGATTTCGACGCCGACATTGCAATTTATGATGCACCGGCCATTGATGTTTCTTCGACGGATATTCGAAAAGCTATCAGAAACGGCGAGCAAGACGAGGATCTGCCTTTACCGAAGAAGGTACTGTCCTTTATTGATCTGCATCAGTTATATCATAAGGAGCAGGTATTGGAATCTTTACAGCCGGAAACCCTGACAAAACTGGCCGGAATCGAAACTATACTTTTCCGGAAGCTTAGTTTAAAGCGTCTTTTACATAGTCTTGATACCATGTATTATGCTGTTGCTTTGGCTCTGCGTTTTAACGTGGATCCGGATAAGGCCGCTTTGGCAGCCTTGATGCATGATGTCGGCCGAGAAACAAAGGTGGAAGAACTCTGGGAACTCAGCGGCGACGTACCCGAAAGATGGAAAGGATCGCTGGCCTTCCTGCACGCTCCTGCGGCTGCGACCAGTTTGATACCGGCTCTCTTTGATGTTCATGATCCGGAGATCCTGGATGCTGTCAGATGGCATACCACGCTCAATGAAGGTGCATCCGATCTGGCCAAGGTCATCTTCCTGGCCGACAAATCCGAACCCGGCCGGCAGTTTTCCGATTTGGACAAGATTAGACAACTGTCCGAGGTCGATTTGGATTTGGCAACATTGGCTTGCCTGGAAGCGGTGGAGAACTTTGCCGTTCGTATGAATTTTACACCCGAGCCGTACAGCCATGCCGCCTTGCAGGATCTGCGGGAAAGCGTGGCAAGAAAAAGCAGATAAATGAATTTTGTGTCAGAAGAGCGCTGATCTAAGACAAATATATCGTATAAAGGTAAAATAAGAACAGAGTAAAGAAAGGCAGGATCTAAATTTGATCAATCAGAACGAGGCTACTTCGCCAGAGAACGAACAGAAACTACCCGGCACGGAGATGGCACATGATATGGTGGCATTGCTTGAAGAACGGAAAGCCGAGGATGTGGTTTTAATACCGATAACAGAACGCAGCAGTCTGGCAGACTACTTTATCCTCGCTACGATCAACTCCACGCCTCAGGGTCGCAGCATGTCCGAGCATTTAATCGAGAAGATGCAGGAGAAGTATCAGAGAAAGCCGATACGAACCGAAGGTTTGGATACGGTTCGCTGGATCCTCCTCGATTACGGAGATGTAGTTGTCCATCTTTTCCATCCGGAAGAACGCGCTTACTACAGTCTGGAAAAACTTTGGACACGCGAACAGAAAGCTCCGGATATGGAATAAATAAGAATAATCGGTAAATGGGTTGAAAAGCAGTTGTCCAGGAGCAGCTGCTTTTTTTTATGCTTGAAACAAAGATTAGAGAGGGGGTATTCCGATGAACGGATTAGCCGAAATCATGAGCAAGAATCTGCCTAAATACATACTGATTCTAGCTTTGATACTGTTAGCCGCTTTTATGATGAGTATCGTTTGGCCGGAGCTCAGGCCGGAATTGATCGACTTGGAAGAAGAGCGGCCTTTTAGCCGTGCAGAAGAGAGTATATCGGAAGTAAGTGTCGATACGATTGAAGCTTCTATGAAAAGCACCGGAAGCTCTCCTCGTGACAGTATCTTTGAATTTCCGGTTTACATTACAGGAGCGGTCAATAAGCCGGGACTTTACTACGTTAAAGAAGGTGCTATTCTGGCCGATATCGTATCACTGGCAGGCGGTTTACACAGCGAAGCAGCGCTTGACTATATCAATCTCGCGAGGGTTCTTTTTGCCCATGAGATGACAAGGATACCTTACATCGAAGAAATCCAAGATGACGAGAAACCGCCTTTGCAGGAAGGTGAAGCACGTATATCAGAATCCCTGTCATTAGTAAACATCAACGAAGCCGGAGAGGACCTTCTTTCTACTTTACCGGGGATCGGTATTTCGACGGCGAAAGCAATCATCAGCTGGCGGGATGAAAATGGTCCGTTTGCTTCAATTGAAGATATTATGCAGGTTTCGGGCATTAAGGAAGCTAGATTTAATCAAATAAAAGACCTGATTACTGTATGAAACTTGTATACCGGGGCAGGAGTTTGGGTAGAATGAAAGATGCTGATATAATGAATTACCGATAAGTGATTTTCCTGTTTAAGAGATGGAGGCAGTAATGAGCTATGTAGATAAGGTCTTTCAGGCCAATTGTAAAGAAATCCTCGAGAAAGGCTTTTCGGACGAGCATATGGAGGTTCGGCCGCGCTGGGAGGATGGTGTTCCGGCTCACACGATTAAGTGTTTTGGTATTGTGAACCGCTATAATCTGGCGGAAGAGTTTCCTATTTTAACGATCAGGAAGATTAATTTTAAGGCTCTAGTTGACGAGCTGTTGTGGATCTGGCAGAAAAAGTCCAATAATATCAAGGATTTGAATTCGAAGATCTGGGATCAATGGGCAGACGAAACAGGCTCGATCGGTAAAGCATACGGTTATCAACTGAGTGTAAAACATAAATACCGTGAAGGCGAGTTCGATCAGGTCGATCGCGTTCTTTATGATTTGAAGCATAATCCTGCCAGTCGCCGCATCATGACCAACCTCTACAACTTCGAGGATTTGCACGAGATGGCATTGTACCCATGTGCTTACAGTATGACGTTCAATGTCACAGGAAATAAACTAAACGCTATATTAAATCAGCGTTCGCAGGATATGCTGGCAGCCAATAACTGGAACGTCTGCCAATATGCCGTTTTGGTCCACATGTTTGCTCAAGTAAGCGGACTGGAAGCAGGAGAGCTTGTCCATGTAATTTCGGATGCTCATATATATGATCGTCACATTCCTATTGTCGAGGATTTAATCGAGCGCGAATCCTTCACGGCACCTAAGTTATGGATCGATCCGTCGATCGATAATTTCTACGACTTTACAGTTGACAGTTTCCGTTTGGAGAATTATGAGCACGGGGCTGCCATCGGTCGTTTCCCGGTTGCGATCTAAGGAGTGGGCTATGGAACTGATAGTAGCTGCAGACAAGAACTGGGCCATCGGTCGTAAAAGTGAGCTTCTGGTCGCAATCCCTGCCGACTTAAAACGTTTTCGCTCACTCACCTTAGGTAAAACAGTTATTTACGGCCGGAAGACCATGGAGAGCTTTCCCGGCGGTAAACCCTTGCCGAAGCGTCGCAATATAGTCTTAAGTCGTACTTTGGATGAAGGCGAAGGATATGAAATATGCCGTAGTTATACCGAGCTCAAAAACATGATCGAAGCGAAAGACGATCTATGTTTAATCGGAGGGGCATCTGTTTATACGGCCCTGGAAGCATTTTGCACATCGGCTCTGATTACCCGTATCGATTATGAATTTGAGGATGCAGAGCATTTCATACCCGATTTTGATCATTTGGCTCATTGGGAACTGGTTCATGAGTCCGAGCGTCAGTATGACGAGAAAAACGATTTGTATTATACCTATTGTCACTATGTGAATCTGGCACCGAGAGCGTTGTCGGAGATTGAGAAGCTGGATACGGAAATAGAGTGATGAGTCGATGGCAGAGGCTTAGCGAGCAATCCAGGCAGCTCAGGTTCGAGCGCAGATCTTATCAGTTATTGAGTGATGCGGATCTGATTACCTGGCGGAGTTTCCCTGTTCGTTTGGAGAGACTTCGCCTCAGTCGCATGGCGTCCGGGATTTCGTATTACATGGTATTTGCTATTTTCCCTTTCCTGATACTGATCTTAAGTGCCGTGTTGTTTTTTGGCGACCGCTTACTAAATGTTTTGGAAAAGACGCTAGACCTGATTGATTTTATTCCTTTGCCTGTCTTGAATCTTTTTGAAGGATTGTATAGGGATGCCTCGCAGGCAGAATCGATTTCTGCCATTTCGGTGAGTGTAGTATCCCTCGTCTGGGCGGCATCTAAAGGAATCAATGCTGTCATTATCAGCTTGAGGCAGATTTATCATCTTAAACCATCGCGCAGTATTTTTATGTTGTCGCGTTTGTTATCTGTAATTTTAACGCTGGTGGCCGGTGTGTTCATCCTGCTGGTCATGTTTATCCTGGCTTTCAGCGATGCCGTTCTAAGCAGAATAATCGAATGGACGGGCATTATTATCGCCAATCGGAATCTTATCCGTTTGACGAGCTTTGCCACGGGTTTTACCATTCTTGATCTTACTTTCTTCTTAATTTATTACTTTTCGGCGGCCAGAAAAACAAAGGTCAGGCATACTCTGGCGGCCTCTTCGCTGGCGGCCTTGACATGGGTTTTGTCCTCGGCAGGTTTTTCAATTTATGTGTCGCGCTCGGCAACATTAAGTATTTATGGTGGTATGACAGGTGTTGTGATTTTGATGCTTTGGCTCTATGTCTGTACTTATGCACTTTTGCTGGGTGCGGCTTTTCATGCCATTTTACGTGATCGCAACACGGCCAGAAAAGAAGGAAGACTCTGAACAGAAAAAGATGCGGCAGAAGGGAAGCAGAGATGGATGTTAAGATCAGCCGGGTAAAGGGAAATCCGGTAAAACATTATCAGGATTTATCTGTATCTTATCTTGAGTCGCCTTTAGATGATTCGGCCGTACTTGACGCTGTCTTTTTTCTGGCATTTTTGCAGGAGAAATGCATCGGCTTGATTGCGGCTCGGGAGAATGCTCATATCTCGCATTTATGTTTGGACTCTCGCTCCGATACCCGTACAATTGCCGGCTTGCTTCTCGACCGTATGGTTTGTGACTTGAAACTGAAAGGGAATGATCTTGTTAGCTTGATTCCGTCTGCCAGCCATCGGGCTTTTTTTCTGGATTACGGTTTTCGAGAGCGTGAAGATCACGTTACTTTATCTTACCGTCCCAAAGAGATCTTTGATGTTCTGGACCATGAAGGAAAGAAGACCGGTCGATACATCGAACGAGGCAGACGTCTCGATTACGGCTACTATCATTTAGTCGTTCATGTCTGGAAATTCAATAAGGAAGGTAGGTGCCTGATCGATCGCCGATCATTCGAAAGAGGCTCTGCTATTGACGGTAAATGGGAAACAACAGGCGGTGCCGCCGTAGCGGGAGATGACAGCTTGCAAGCAGCGCTTCGCGAAACGAAAGAAGAATTGGGAATTGATCTCGATGCACATCTGGGTTTCTTGTTTCAACGCAGTTTTCGTAATCTGGAAAACGGACACGGTTGGATACAAGATGTTTGGGTCTTTGAGTGGAACGGATCGCCAGAGGAAATTCGTTTCCAGGCCTCCGAAACCTGTGATGCCAGATGGGTCGATCTGGACACTATATCGCAAATGATGGCTTCCGGAGAATTCCTGGGAGAAGAATACTACCCTTATTTTGCCGACTTAAAGAGAGAAATGATGAAAAGGAGAATCGGTTAATCCCATAATTGACAGATTTATTTTATGTGATAGAATTAGAAAGTCTTCGGGGTGTGGCTCAGGTGGTAGAGCGCTTGGTTCGGGACCAAGAGGCCGGAAGTTCAAGTCTTCTCACTCCGACCATAAGTGTATGAATAGAGATTCGTCTCGATTCATACACTTTTTTTCGCAATTATCCGTATCTTCCCCGTTCATATACAGAATATGAAAAGCTAAAATAGAAACTGTTCATTAAACTAGATGATGACTCCTGATCCGGCGGATCTATAAATTGTACTGTAGTGATAAGTATATGATAAAGATTATAAAATGATACGTAATATATCGCTTTATACACATCGGCCTCTCTTGATAAATGCAAATTGTTGTCGATCTGCCTTGACAAATTGTGGCCTCTTGTTTAATCTCTACTTAGTTCTATTTAAATCAGAAAATTATTAGGTAAAGGCGGGAAAATGCATGGAGTTGACAGATATAGTTATAAGGAATATGAGTAATGCCGGTAAACTAAAAGCCGTTGTGTCATGTACTTTCGACCATGTGTTCGTGGTGCACGATATAAAAGTGATTTCCAGTTCGCAAGGTTTATTTATAGCGATGCCCAGCCGGAAAACACCGAATGGTAACTTTATTGATATTGCGCACCCGATACGAACCGAATTCCGCAACTATTTATCTGAAATCATCCTGCGTAAATATGAAGAACAAAGCGTTCCCGAAACAGAAGTCGAGGATATGGAAGTAAGTGTTGATGACTCGCCCGGCGATTTGCAAACTGTACGCGTTCAAAGCGACGAAATCCTATAATAAGTAATGTTTCTTACTATCGAAACCCGGTTTTACCGGGTTTTTTCTTTTTAAGGGTTGTCAGAGATCAGCTTTCATTTGTCATATGGCAAATAATTGTTATTTCGTGTTAAAAACGTTGTAATTCGTAACCTAAGCATTCATGGCATCAATATGATATCTATATAATTAGCTTATAGGACAGCAGGCTCTCGATAGAGAGTTGTGAGCAAACAATTTCCGCAAGGCTCGCAAGACAGAAGCATTTCTTAGACAAGAGGAGAGGGTCGGAAAATGTATGATATAACAGGCAACCTGAAAAAAGGACTGACTCAACTTATAGTACTTAAACTTCTTTCCGAGGAAGACGAGATGTATGGATTCAAGATTATTCATACTCTTACGGAACGCGGATCCGAGCAATATCACTTAACCGAAGGAGCTTTATATCCTGCTTTGCATCGTTTGGAGAAGCATGGTCTGGTTAAGTCGAGAACCGAATCGTCCGGCGCCAGAGTACTTCGCCGTTACTACACCATCACGGATGAAGGCAGACGACAACTGGAGAATGATCTTCAGAAGTACCATATCTTAACGAAAGATGTGTCGAAAATACTGGGAACGGAATAATCGGAGCCGAAACTATAGCTTATCCACACTGCTCTAACAATCAGATATCTGCGGAAGGATGTTTTGACAAGCGGATAGGCACAGCAGCAGAATCAGGCAGAAACGAGTGGCGATAGTGGCCATTCGTTTATGTGTATTTATAGCGAGCCCCGGGAACTTTTAGCTAAGATTTCGGGGCTTCAATATACACTTGCTTGCAAATAATTTCACTCATGTTAAAATTAACTAAGCTTTTTTAGCAAGCGTTGAACAGAACGGTAACCGAAGGGTATCTGACAGAGAGTGTGCAGAGGTGAGAGGCACATAGACAGCCGCGGATTACGGATCATCTGGGAGCTTGATCAAACTTATCAATAATTATTCTGTATCACTAGTATGGGTGGTTGCGCATTGGCGTCCCTTAGGGGATGCTTTTTTATTTTAGTGAATATTAGTTAAGCACGATGGAGGAGACATGTACGAGAAAGTAATGAATGATATGGCGTTTACCGGCCGGGAAGAAGAAGTCCGGGCCATGTGGGCCGAAAGTCAAGCCATGAAGGAGTCGAGGAAGCTTCGTCAAGACGGACCTGTATTTACCATCTTCGACGGACCGCCGACTGCCAACGGCAAGCCTCATATCGGTCATATTCTGACACGTGCGATAAAAGATATCATTCCTCGTTACCGTAGTATGAAGGGGTATAAGGTTGAGTTTAAAGCCGGTTGGGATACTCATGGTTTGCCTGTTGAGCTGGAAGTGGAAAAGGCTCTGGGAATCAATGGAAAAGACGAGATCGAAGCGTATGGCGTCGAGGCCTTTATTACTCAATGCAAGCAGAGTGTCTGGACCTATAAGGACGAATGGGAGCAGATTTCGGATCGTGTCGGTTATTGGGCGGATATGGAGAATCCATATGTAACCTACGAGAACAACTATATCGAATCGGTTTGGTGGGCTCTCAAGGAGATCTGGAAGAAGGGTCTGCTTTATGAAGGTCATAAGATCGTTCCTTACTGCCCTCGCTGCGGTACGTCTCTTTCGAGCCACGAAGTTGCCCAAGGTTATAAAGACGTTAAAGAAACGTCTGTTTTCGTACGCTTTAAGCTTGCTCTGGAAGAAAATACTTACTTCGCCGCCTGGACAACGACGCCCTGGACTTTACCGTCCAACCTGGCTTTATGTGTGAATCCCAAGGCTGAATATGTGCTGGCCGAACGTGAAGAAAACGGTACCGTGGTACGATACTATGTCGCTGCAGCCCTGGCCGAAAAAGTTCTTGGCGAAGAAATCACCGTTATTGATCGTTTCAACGGCAGTCGCCTGGAACATAAACGTTACCTTCCGCTCTTCGATTACAGTAAAGCGATTGTTGATCAAAGCGGTAAAGATGCCTGGTATGTGACCATGGATCCCTTCGTTACTTTGGAAGACGGTACGGGCATTGTTCACATCGCCCCCGCCTTCGGTGAAGACGATGCCAAGGTCGGCCGGCGCTATGATCTGCCTTTCGTTCAGCTGGTGGAAGAAGACGGATCGTTCCCCGATCTGGTTGTTGACTTTGCAGGTATGGATGTCATGAAGGCGAATCCCGCTATCATCGAGAAACTGCAAGCTGAAAACAAGCTGATGCTAAAACAGATTATCGAGCACAACTATCCTCATTGCTGGCGCTGCGATACGCCTTTGATCTATTATGCCCGTCACAGCTGGTTCATCAGAATGACTGCCGTCAAGGATCAGCTGGTTCGCAATAACCGCAGCATTAACTGGATCCCCGAAAATATCAAGGAAGGCCGCATGGGTAACTTCCTGGAGAATGTAATCGACTGGGGTCTGTCCCGCGAACGTTACTGGGGCACGCCGCTGCCGGCCTGGCGCTGCGAGAACAACCACGTCCATGTGATCGGTTCGATCGAAGAACTGAAATCCATGTCCTCGAACTGTCCGGATGACATCGAGCTTCATAAACCATATATTGATCAGGTTACGATCAGCTGTCCGACCTGCGGAAAGGAAATGGCGCGTGTCAGCGAAGTGATCGACGCATGGTTTGATTCGGGTTCGATGCCTTTTGCCCAATATCATTATCCTTTTGAGAACAAGGAGAAATTTGAGCAGCATTTCCCGGCACAGTTTATTTCGGAAGCTCAGGATCAAACACGCGGGTGGTTCTATTCGCTTCTGGCGATTTCAACCTTATTGTTTGACAAAGCTCCCTTTGAGAACTGTATCGTCATGGGGCTGGTTCAGGATAAAGACGGTATTAAAATGAGCAAGCATAAAGGGAATGTCGTCAATCCCTGGGATGCCCTGGGCAAACAAGGCGCGGATGCCGTTCGCTGGTATTTCTACTCCAACAGTCAGCCGTGGTTGCCGAGCCGTTATTCTGATCCGGCCGTCAGCGAAGGTCAGCGTAAATTCATGGGAACACTCTGGAATACATATTCCTTCTATGTTCTCTATGCCAATATCGACCGCTTTAATCCAAGCGAGCACACACTTGATCGAGATAGTCTGACGGTTATGGATCGTTGGATTTTGTCACGCCTGAATACTTTGATCGGTAAGGTCGATCGCCTTCTGAATGCTTACGATATAACAACCGGAGCCCGATTAATGGTCGATTTCCTGGATGACCTTTCCAACTGGTATGTGAGACGCGGCCGCGAGCGTTACTGGGCCGACGAGATGACGGCCGACAAGGTTGCAGCTTATATGACTCTGTATACGGTCTTGAAACAGATTGTTCTTCTTTCAGCACCGTTTGTTCCTTTTATTGCAGAAGACATCTATCAGAATCTGGTGCGTAATTCCGAGGAAAATGCCCCGGAATCGGTCCATTTCTGCAATTATCCGAGCGAGGATAAGAGTTTTATCGATCCTTTGCTGGAAGAGCGTATGGCAGCAGTCCTCGAGATCATCGGAATGGGTCGTGCCGCTCGCAATACTTCAGCGATGAAGAATCGTCAGCCGCTTGCGCGGATTCTGGTTGAAGCGCCGATCGAGCTTCCGGAGAGTTTTGCTGACCTGATCACAGATGAGCTGAATATCAAAGAGATCGTCTTTATCAAGGACAACTCGGATCTCCGGGATTATCGTTTTAAACCTCAGCTTCGCACGCTAGGCCGCCGTTTCGGAAAAGATCTTGCACAGGTCAGTAAAATCCTGAACGAAGTGAACGGACGCGAACGTTATGCGGAACTAAATCAAAGCGGTAAGATTACGATCGAAGTGAACGGCAAGCCCGAAGAGCTGACTGCCGATGACCTTTTGATCGAGACGGTTCAGGTCGAAGGTTTCCAGACCGAACAGAGTCGCGATTATACCGTAGCGATCGATCTGGCTCTGACCGAGGAGCTGATCGAAGAAGGTTTTGTGCGTGAGATCATATCCAAGATTCAGACCATGAGAAAAGAAAGCGATTTTGAGATCGTCGACCGCATCGTGGTTTACCATCGTTCGAGTGAAGTTCTGCAAAAAGTGTTTAGTAAACACGCCGGGATGATCGCGGCCGAAGTACTGGCTGTTGCCATCGAAACTCTCGACGAGGCTGCAACAGATGCTCGCAAATGGTCGATCAACGGCGAAGATTGTTGGATAAAGCTGGAAAAAGCCGCATCGACAATTAATTAAGAAAGCATACTATGGTTACAACCTCAACAATTCCGCTATCTGCCGGACTGTTCAATGTCCTGGGCATGGGTAGCGAAGCCATCATGGTTTATGTGATCGGCATGGCGGTACTCTTAACATCGCTGTCGATTCATGAATTTGCTCATGCATGGACAGCAAACCGGCTGGGAGACAAGACAGCCGAGGAAACGGGAAGATTGACGCTGAACCCTTTGGCCCATTTGGATCCGGTGGGTACCTTGTTTATTTTACTGGGTGCCCCGGTCGGCTGGGCCAAACCGGTTCCGATCAATCCAAGCCGCTTTCATCGGCAGCATTCACTGAAGAAAGGTATTGCTCTGGTGAGTGTTGCCGGTGCCGTATCGAATCTCATTCTCTCGGTGATTGCGTATTTTTTACGTTCGTTGACACTGCTGATTGCTTATAAATCAGGTGTGCTGGAACAGACTTCCGCTTCTTCGATGGCCATGAACCTGGTAGAAGTTTTACTCCTGGTTTTCAGCCTTTTCTATATCAGGAATATATTCCTGGCCATTTTCAACCTTCTGCCAATCCCGCCGCTGGATGGATTTAAGTTTTTTGGTTCCTTACTGCCGGCCCGTTTGTACTTTAAAATCATGAGATACGAGCGTTATATTGGCATGGGCTTTTTATTCTTGTTATTATTTGCCCGGGGAGGTTTGTTTAATCTATTGACTTGGCTGGCTACGCCGTTTGAATGGCTGATCAGCACGCCGATCGATGCCTTAATGAGATTATTTTTGTGATGATAGAGACAAATGTTGCGAAGAGGGCAGAGCGCGAGAATGCGGGGCTTAGAGCCATCGACGTGCTTCAGGATCAAGATCGTGAAATAACATCGCGAAAAGGTCCCGAACTTCATATCGGTGATTTTTCAGGACCCCTGGATTTGCTTTACCATTTGATCGAAAAGAATAAAGTGGATATTTACGATATTCCGATTGCCTTCATTACCGAGCAGTACATGACTTACCTTGAAGATCTCGAAGTGCTCGATATGGATTTAGCCAGCGACTTTCTCCTGATGGCGTCAAGCCTTCTGCAGATTAAGTCGGCTATGCTTTTACCTTTACTGAGACCTTCCGAGGAGCGGCAGGAAGAAGACCCCCGCGACGAGCTTGTTTTGAGACTGCTCGCATACAGACGGGCGCGACTGCTTGCCAGCGAAATCGCCAGACGACAGGAAATCTGGGCGGGGAGTTATTTTCATCTGCCTGAAACAGCTAAACAGTTGGGGATCAAGGTTATTCACGAGGAGCCGGCGAGACCTGTTCGCTTCGAGGATATTCTGCGAGGTGCCCGTGCGGTTGCAGGCAGGAATACGGCTCGTTATCAGGATGTGGCGTCGAAGATGTCCAAGATTCTACAACGCGAGAAAATTTCGTTACGAGAAAAATTATCCAGTATCTGGAAGAGTCTGAGGCTAAAGGGAAAAATGTTCTTTACCGAATTGTTTCCGTACGGCGCCAGCCGGGCCGAGAAAGTAACTGGATTCCTGGCAGTTCTCGAGTTATTGAAAGCAAATCGGTTATTTGCCAGACAGGATCATCCCGCAGATATCATCGAACTGGAGTATAACCCCGCTACCGAAGGCGATGAGGTCGGAAAAACATTACTGGCATTTGTGCGCGAAGGAAAGTTGGAAGATTATGATTGATCAGAATCATGCAGAAGACAAGAGTATCGAAGTCGATGTATTCAAACTTGGCGAGGATCAAATGGTTAGCGGCATCCAGGCTTTGTTGTTTGCCGCCGGAGATCCGCTTTCGCTTGCCGAGCTCAGTCACTTAACGGGCCAAGACGAGACGGTGGTTTTGATTACTTTAAACGATCTGGCGAAAATGCTGGAAGAAGATCAAAACTCGGGCATCATGCTTCGTCGTATGGAGAATCGATATACGCTGGCAACCAAACCGTCCATGAAAGCTCTGCTTGAGCAATTGTATAAACCAAAGAACCGGCCTCGTTTGACACAGGCAGCCTTCGAGGTACTGGCTATTGTTGCTTATAATCAACCGGTTACCAGAGCGCAAATCGAAACGGTACGAGGTGTTAACAGCGACTCGATTATCAGTCGTTTAGAAGAACGCGGCTATATTTATGTCAGCGACACCCTGGATGCGCCTGGTAGACCTTCTTTATTCAGCACCACCGAGAAATTTCTTCTGGAAACGGGTATCGCATCACTCTCCGAGCTGCCACCGCTGGAAATGATCATGTATAGTACACTTCAGGATTTTGAGCACAAATACGATTTGCATCAGGATCGTTAATCGCGCTGTTTAACCACATGTAAATTTAAACCCGCATTCATCTTGCCAAAAGAATATTTTTTTTGTTTGTGTTTATTGTTTGCTTGCCCAGTTTACATTGTTCCATTATAATTGGCGTAATTAGACTAGAGGTTAGGGCTTAATTGACCGAACCAAAAACTGGAAAGGTGTGCTTTATGGGTTCTAAGGATAAGATGAACAGTTTCCTATCCCGGCAGACAGACAAGCCTGAAACAGCATATGAGGAGAATCTCGCGCGCAGGCGCGTGCTCGATCTCTTGGATGCTGACAGCTTCGTCGAGTTGGGCAGTCAGATTCTATCGCTTGTTCCTGCTTCGTCGGGCAGGGCACAAGTCGAGGGAGAAGGATTAATCAGCGGCTATGGTCAAATTGACGGACGTCTGGTTTTCTTAGCAGGTCAGGATTCTTCCGTGTACGCCGGGGGTTTTGGCCAGGCGAACAGCGCCAAGTTCAGGCGAACGATCGAGTTGGCCAAACAAGCTTCCAGTCCTTTTATTGCTATCTTCGATAGTGGCGGAATTCGTGTAGACGAAGGCCTCGCGGCGCTTGATGCCGTCGGCGAGTTATATCAATGTCTACTTGATGCACGTGGCCAGATTCCGCTGATCGCTTTGGTTTTGGGTCCTTGTCCCGGCGCTTTAAGTTTCATGCCCGCCGCCTCTGATTTTGTCATTATGGCAGAAGATAAGGGCGGTATTTATTTACAAGGTCCCGGCATTACGGCAGCCGAAGAAAATCCAACATTGAAACCCGCGGATATCGGAGGTGCGGCTGTTCACGCCTCGCAGAGCGGCTTAGCGGGGCTAACTGCGCGAAACGATGAAGAAGCCATAAAACTTTGTCGTAAATTGCTGCGTTATTTACCGGATCATGCAGCCGGTTTTTTATGGGCACTCGAAGGAGACGATGATCCCAACCGCTGTGAAATTCGTTTAGATGAAATCGCCGAAAATCTTGATGACGGTTATGAGATGAACGATGTGATCCAGGCTGTCTTCGATCGTGACAGCGTGCTCGAGTTGTATCCCGACTTTGGTACTGAAGTGAAAACAGGCATCGCTACGATCGGAGGCCAGCCAATTATCTATCTGGCTAACGGCAATCGCGAAATGGGCCTGGCTTGTGCGGATAAGATCGAGACAATTCTGTCTCTGGCCGATCGTTTGAATTACCCTGTTATTACCTTTACCGATAACCATGGATTCAGTAGCGGACAGGTGATGGAACGTTCGAATATCGCGGGCGTCGCAGCGCGTGTTATGGCGGCTTTCTGCGAAAGTAACGTTACCCGCATCAATATCATTGTAGGTCAGGCCATCGGCCAGGGGTATCTGGTTTTCAACAGCAAGTCAACCGGTGCCGATATGGTTTATGCATGGCCGACAGCAGAAGTGTCTTTACTTCGGGCCGACAGTGCCGTGAACCTATTCTGTCAAAAAGAACTCAAGGAAGCGAAAGATCCTCTGAAGGATAAAGCCGAAATCATTCGGAAATACCGCAATACCGAGATGACGGCTCAAATGGCCGCTTCGCAGGGAGCGGTTGACGAGGTCATCCGGCCTTCGGCTACGCGTCCCAGAATATACAGTGCTCTGCAATTACTTGAAGGTTTATAAGACAAGCTTAATCCATCATTAGGGAGGAACTATATGAAAGCCTATAAAATTACCGTCAATGGTCGTACCTATGAAGTAGCCGTAGAAGAGTCGGCAGGGGTATCTGCAGCAGCTCCCGCAATGCCAGCTGCTCCCGTAGCTCCCGCAGCACCTGCACCTGCTCCTGTCCCGGCAGCTCCGCTCGCCGCAGCAGCGCCGGTAGCCCCTCCGGCACCCGAGCCCAAAGCCGAAGTTAAAGCAGCTCCCGTGCTGAAGGGAGAGGTAATGAAGGCTCCGATGCCCGGCACGATTCTCTCGGTTAAAGTAAAGGTCGGTGATCCGGTAAAGAAAGGTACCGTCCTGTGTATCCTTGAAGCGATGAAAATGGAAAATGAAATACAGTCCGGACGTGACGGTGTAGTTGCGGGAATTAATGTACAGGCCGGACAGTCGGTCAATGCCGGAGATGCTTTATTAAGTATCGAATAGGTTTACCTGTACGTTTTATGGTACCGGTATGATTGGAGGATTCCATGGCTAAAGTTAAAATAGTTGAGACTATATTACGAGACGCTCATCAGTCTCTGGCTGCGACGCGTATGCGTTATGCTCAAATGGAAGCTGCCTTGCCTTATCTTGATAAGGTTGGCTATCATGCGCTTGAATGCTGGGGTGGTGCCACGTTTGATGCTTGCGTGCGATTCTTGAATGAAGATCCCTGGGAACGTTTAAGAAAGATCAGAAAAGGAGCTCCGAACACGAAACTTCAGATGCTGCTTCGTGGTCAGAATCTTCTGGGTTATAAGCACTATGCCGATGATGTAGTTGACGAGTTTGTCAAACGCTCGGTGGCCAACGGTATTGATATCATCCGCATCTTCGATGCGCTAAACGATTATCGCAATATCGAACAGGCGATGAAGGCTACCTTACGCGAAGGTGCACATGCCCAGGCTTGTATTTCCTATACGACGAGTCCTTTCCATTCTCTGGAGAAGTTTGCTCAAGACTGCAAGCAGCTCGAAGAGATGGGTGCCGATTCGATATGTATCAAGGATATGGCGGGTCTTTTACTGCCTCAGGACGCTTACGATCTGACGAAAGCGATTAAGGAAGTTATCAGCATACCACTTGAACTTCATACCCATTACACGACCGGCATGGGTGCCATGTCCTATTTAAAAGGTATCGAAGCCGGAGCGGATATCATCGATACCGCTTTAACGCCCTTATCCATGGGCAGCTCGCAGCCTGCTACCGAAGTTTTGGTTAAAGCACTGGAAGGCAGTGAGTTTGAAACAGGCATTAACATGGAATTGATGATTCCGGCCACCGAAATATTCAATAAAATCAGAGAAGAATGGATTGCTTCCGGACTCATCAGTCCCAAGGTTTTAGGTGTCGATACCAACGCTTTACGCTATCAGGTACCAGGTGGCATGCTCTCCAACCTGGTCTCGCAGTTGAAACAATCGGGTCAAGAGGATAAACTAACAGAAGTACTCGAAGAAGTACCGCGTGTTCGGGAAGATTTCGGTTATCCGCCGCTGGTCACACCTTCAAGCCAGATTGTCGGCACACAAGCCGTGCTCAATGTTGTTTCGGGTGAACGTTATAAGATGGTCACCAATGAATCGAAGGATATTCTGCGCGGCATGTATGGTCAGACTCCCGCACCGGTTAACGAAGAGCTTCGTCAACGATTGCTCGGTGATGAAGAAGCGGTTACCGTGAGACCGGCAGACTTAATACCTGCCGAACTGGATTCCGTTCGTAAACAAGCGGCACAGTACATCGAGAGTGAAGAGGATGTCCTCACTTATGCGATGTTCCCGCAAGTTGCAGAGAAATTTTTTATCTGGCGCTTACAGGAAAAACATAAACTGGATGACACGGTTGGTAGTGTAAAGCAGCAAGTCCAACCTGTCTAAGACGGAGGTTGGATGAGTAAAGAACGCAGAACTCAATCTGTTTTGGACTTGATTGAGAACAATTTCAAAAAAATGAGTAAAGGCCATAAGGCTATTGCTCATTATATTCAAGCACATAAACAAGAGGTCACCGATCAAACGGCAGCCGGTATTGGCCTGGCTGCCGGGGTCAGTGAGTCCACGGTAGTCAGATTTGCCGCTGAATTGGGATTCAGCGGCTTTCCTGAGTTCATCCATTCGCTGCGTGACGAACTGAAAACAAGCATGACAGCCTCGCAGCGCATGAAAGCTTCTGCGAAATTATCTGCATCCCAAGACATACTTGGCCAGGTATTACTCCAGGATGCCGATCGTTTAAGAAAAGCTCACGATAGACGGGATAAACAGAGTTTTGACGAAGCAACCGACCTTCTACTGTCGGCGAACCGGGTATTTATCGTTGGCGTAAGATCTTCAGCTCCCTTATCGGCTTTTTTACATTTTTATTTGAACCTGATGCTCGACGACGTCAGATTGGTTGCCACAGCAAGCGGAAGCGAGATGATCGAACAGATCATGTCGATCCACGAAGGAGATGTTTTTGTCGGTATCAGCAATCCCCGTTATTCCAGTCGTTCCGTACGGACAATGGCCTTCGCTAAAGAAGCAGGAGCTGCCACGCTTGCCATTACCGATGGTCCGGAATCACCTTTGGTAAAATATGCGGATCTCTGTCTCTTCGCCGAATCTGACATGTTCTCGTTTGTGGATGCTCTATCTGTTACGTTCAGTACCATAACGGCTTTATTGGCGGCGATCGCCATCCGCCGAGAAGGAATCCTTAGTACCCGCCTTGACCGCCTGGAAACAATTTGGGATGAGTACACGGTGTATGACAAAGGTCTGAGCGCCAAGCCAAAACCATTCGAGTTCAGCGACGAAGATAATAATTAAGGACGGTTTATTTAGCTGACAGCTTAAATATATATACAGTAGGACGGTAAGATGGAAGGACATAAAGAAAGACCGCGTGCGGCAGATAGCAAACTAGCCGCCACGGCCGCGATAAGAATCGCGATCACACAAAACAGGGAAGAAGAACGCCGCATGATAGAAGAGCTTGCCACAGAAGGCATTAAGGCTACTGCTGTTGATTTTGGCGGAGAATATATTGCATCCATATCACGTTTAATCGAACGGGCTGTCGTTGCGGCCAGACGCGAAGGGCTGATCGGCAACACCTATACGGAAGAAGGTGCTGTTGCCGGCGCGGCGCATGAAGCTATCGCCCAACTTATCACGAAAGCGACAGGTTTGAATATCGGTGGTAAAATCGGTATTGTTCGTTTAAATAATAATGTCAGTGTCTGTACCTATTTCGGTATCGGCCTGCTTCATTTGGATGAGGTAGCCATAGGACTCGGACACCGTGCAATGTAAGGATGGAGAAAGTTTAACAGATGCAAATAGCGATTGACGGACCCAGCGGTGCGGGGAAAAGCACGATTGCCAAAGCGGTGGCCAGAGTTTTGGGTATACTATATATAGATACAGGCGCAATGTACCGTGCAGCCGGTTTGAAGGCCGCCCGTTTAGGTTTGGAAGCTTCTGATTGGGATGGCATCAACGAGATGCTAAAAGACACTACGGTTGATTTACGTTATATCGACGGAGAACAGCATATCTATCTGGACGGTATTGATGTGAGTCGCGAGATTCGAACGCCCGAAATATCTCGCTGGGCTTCTGATATATCGGCGGTTCCCGCTTGCAGACTCAAAATGGTCGAACGTCAACGTGAAATTGCCAGCGAGCAGGATGTCGTCATGGACGGCAGAGATATTACATCGTATGTACTGCCCGAAGCAGATATAAAGATATTTCTTACGGCTGATTTAGATGTCAGAGCAGCCAGGCGATTTGAAGATGCCTCGGCTCGAATAGGTGACCAGACGATCGAAGACGTGAAAAGAGATCTGGCATTTCGAGACAAACAAGACAGCGAGCGTGCCTTTGCCCCATTGATTAAAACCGAGGATGCCATAGAAATCGACAGTAGCAGTATGGATGTCGATGATGTGGTTGCAGAGGTACTGAATATAGTGAGAGATAAAACAACATTCTTCTCTGATAAGGAGAAGTCCGGTTCATGAGTAAACAAGCCGATTCAAAAGAGAATAAACACAATCTGCCCGAGAAGATGAATAGCGGAGGCAGACGTTTTATTCGGGTACTGGTAAATGGTTTGATGCATATGCTCTTTCGTATGGAGTATGTTAATAAAGACAAGCTTCTGCAGGAAGGTCCCGTATTGTTGATTTCCAATCACACCAGTCTATTTGACATTCCCGCAATCCACGTAAATTTCGAGCCCTGGATTTATTTTGTAGCCAAAGAAGAGTTGTTCAAGAATAAGTTTACGAATCGTTTTCTGCGTTGGTGGGGGGCCATCCCGATCAACAGGGAAAAGACAAGCTTATCTTCGGCCAGGGAAATTCTGGGACGTCTGCAAGATAAGAAAATCGTATCAATCTTTCCGGAAGGCACACGGGTTCCCTTTTCTGCCAATCATATGGATTATTTACCTAAACCGGGTGTACTTCATTTCGCTAAAAGGAGCGGAGCCATCATTCAGCCGCTTGCCATCCGGGGCAGATTTAGATTCCGCGGCCGTGTGACAGTCACGGTTGGTGACCCTTTTACTTTCGAAGATCTGAAAACAAGTCCGGCCGGAACTCGAAGCGACGAGGAAATGGTCATCGAAATGATGCGCCGTGTTTATTCTTTGAACGGTTTGGCTTACTTAGCAGATAAGGATGCAGGTATAGTCCAATGACCTTGAGCCGTAGGAATGTAAACAGTAATTTATTGCCGAGGCAAGTTACCCTGGCGAAGCTTGCCGGGTTCTGCGGTGGTGTCAAGCGGGCGGTTCGGATGGCCTATGATCTGGTGGAAAAAGATGATTCATCGGCGCCAATCTATATGCTGGGCGAAGTGATTCATAATGAAATCGTGACCGGTGACTTGATGTCCAAAGGAATGAAGCTGGCTAAATCCGTCGAAGAGATTGAAGCAGGAAGTACCGTGTTAATACGTGCACATGGCGAAGCACCGCGGGTTATCGAGGAACTGAAAGCCAGGAGCTGTCAATTGGCGAACGCCACCTGCGGATATGTAAGCCGAATCCAAGAGCTTGTGGCACGAGCGCATCGGGAAGGAAAAGGAATTATTCTTACCGGAAAGCCCGATCATCCCGAAATTATCGGCATAAACGGGGCATGCGACAATAGTGCAACGATCATATCCCTGGTTGAAGAAGCCGAAAATCTGCAGTTTGCAGTTGGAGAGTATTTATTAACGAGCCAAACAACCTATTCTGTAAGGCAATTCAGCGAAATATCCCGAATTTTACAGAAAAAAATTGCAAAGCTTGAAATATTTGATACAATATGTAGTGCGACCCAGAAAAGGCAGACGGAAACGTTAAAGCTGGCCGCTGATTCTGAGCTTATGCTCATCATTGGCAGCCGAAACAGCTCGAATACGAGAAAACTTCTGGAAACTTGTCAGGTCGTATCCGATGAGAATTATCTGATTGAGACCGCCGAGGATGTGTACAAGCTCCTTCTTGAAGGAAAACTGGCACATAAGAAAGTTGGTGTCACGGCAGGTGCTTCTTCACCGGAAAGTATTATCAGGGAGGTTATTCACATAATGAGTGATGACGCAGTAAACAACGAACTTGAGCAGGGAGATATCAGTTTCACCGACTATATCGAACAGATCCCGCAGCTCCACAGAGGTGCTACCGTGAAGGGCATCATTGTCCGGTATGACGACGAAAATGTCTATGTAGACGTTCGCGACAAATCGGAGGGTAAAATTCCGCGGCACGAGTTTGAGAATAATCCCGATTTTGACCTGGATCAAGCAATTGAAGATCGTACAGAGATTGATGTCTACGTCCGTTCCATTCGGAATACTGAGGTTGGTAAGGAAATTCTTCTTTCAAAGGCTCGCGTTGATTTCGCCAAGTACAAGAATCAAGTTGAGGAAGCATTTAACGAGAAGACACCGATTACGGTTAAAGTTGTAAATGTGGTTAAAGACGGGGTTATCGCAACCTATGGCGGTATCGATATTTATATCCACCGCACTCAGCTCGAGTTGGGAACGGTAACTGATCTGGAGCCTTATCAGGATGAGACCTTTGAAATCCTGGTCACGCAATTTGATCCCGAAAAGCGCAGACTCCGCGTCTCGGGTTCGCGCCGTGCGCTCTTGAACCGCGACCGTAAAGAAAAATCAGAAGAACTCTGGGCCAACATCGAAGTCGGCGATATCTATGACGGTATCGTTCGCAGCCTGACTAATTTCGGCGCATTCGTCGATATCGGAGGCGTAGATGGTCTGGTTCACATTTCCGAGTTGTCCTGGAACCGCATCAAGCATCCGTCTGAAGTGGTTGCCGTCGGTGATGTGATTCAGGTATACGTAAAGGACTTCGAACGTGAGAAGAAGAGAATCTCTTTGGGCTACAAGCGCATCGAAGATGATCCTTATCACAACATCGAAGAGCGCTTCCCCGTAGGCGCCATCGTACATGGTAAAGTTGTTCGTATGTTCAACTTTGGCGCATTCGTCGAAGTTGCAGAAGGTGTAGATGCCCTTTGTCACATTTCCCAGATCTCAAGCAACCGCTTGAACCGTCCGGAAGAAGTGCTGAAGGAAGGCATGGAAGTCGATGCCCGCGTCCTGGACGTCAATAACGACTCCCGCCGTATCAGCATCAGTATTAAAGATGTTGCCCCGATCGATACTCTTCTCGAGCCCGCAGCCGAAAAGCCGAAGGCCAAGAAGGAAGACGAGGATCAGGCACCTACTTCGTATCAGGATACCGATCAGGACAGCACCATTGGTGAGGTTTTGAATGTTGACGCCGAAGAAAACGTTGAAGAAGTTGTCGAGACGGAAGCCGTCGCCGAGGAAACTCAGGAGTAATCCGTAAAATCCGATCAACTTGTAAATATTAGGGATCTTACCCCATGCGGGCAGGATCCCTTTTTTTAGGTATATACGAGAACATCAAGATCAGAGCAGATGGACATCAGCAGTTTTCTTGAAGCGGATCTGACTGAAAATCAAAGTAGCTAGCGTTAAGCCGGTCGAAAACCCGATGAGAGCCGTAAGCGGCCAGGTGATACTAACCGCAGTAATCTCGCGAATAACTTTATTCCAGCCATATGAGGCCAGGAAGGTTAAAAGATAGGACATAAAAAGCGCGATGAAGAACACCTGCAAGCAATGATATCTGATGATGGATCGCTCTTGTCTTCGCTCCAGGCCAATAGCATGCAACAAGTGTAGTTCGCCTTCACGGACAAAGTACTGTCCTTGAGTAAATGCTATGATCTGAATAAGTACCAACTGAATTATGAAGAAAAGCGAAATATTAAAGAGCATATCCAGAGAATGATGGATACGAAGCTGCTCCATGCGTCGACCGTGATGATCAATAACTCGGAGAAATGTGTTGCGTGCTGTCCATTCTCGTTTTACCTGACTATGAAAGCTTATCAGCGAGTTTTCATTCACTCGCAATCTGGCGATCCAGGAGCCTGTTTCCCGGCGTTCGAGGATGTTTTCATAGACAGACTCCGGTACCAGGATGACAGGGGTAAGACGATCGTTGACAGGGTCCATGTACCAGGGCCGAAGATCACTGACTTGTGTAATATATAAATCTGATAGCATCGGATCGACTTCGCTTGTACTCAATCGACTGCCGGCTTCCAGTTCCAGTGGTTTAAAATTGTCAACGAGAATGCGACCTTCTTCGGCATAAAACAGATCTTCGATCAAGATAGCTCCGGAGAGCTCTGTCCATTCCTCATAGTTAAGCTCGATATCGTTGTTATTTTCTGCATATGATGCCAAAGAAAGGGAACTGCCATGTATATCGAAGTATTCATAATAATCCTTTTTAGATAAGGGGTATACCAGAAATTCCAGTTCTATCATGTTCGTGCCGTCATTATCGCTTGGCCATAATCCGGCATCTTCAAGCAGATCGCGAAAATGCGATCTTAATTGATCTTCTCCAAGCTCTACGCTGATTGTCGCCTCTTCATTTAGATATATCACATCGATTTTATCCCTGAGAGTATTAGGCAGCTCTGTCAGCAAGCGTTCTGTTTCCTCTTTCAAATCAAACAAAGCGCCGTCTTTTGTTTTCAGATCGTAGGATACCCCGGTGGCGACTCGATCCGGCTGCGGTTTATTGATTCCCGCTTTGATAGCGTAGATAAAGAATATTAAAGCAAAGGAAACGCTAAGTGTAAGTATATCTGCCAAAACGTCAAAGCGTGATATGCGCCAGGAATGATTCTTTATTTCAAACCAAACTTGAGTCCGTCCGGCAGCTTTCCTGTGAAAACGCTGATAGAGAGGCTTACTTGAAATATGTCCATCGTCTTTCCTCATCTCCATCGAACGGACTAAATTCAGATGAGCGAATTCCAGTAAGACAATGCAAACAAACAGCGAAAGAAAGAAGGCCTGGTATTTCATATTGGATAAAGCTGTATTCAGCTCCGGTAAGTCCCAGCGGTCGCTTAGAAAATCAAGAAGGATATCACTCATGCCGAGGGAGGGCATGATACCCGCGCACAAAAGAATAAAGCCTTCCAGACGCATTGAATGTTGTAGTTCGGACCTGCTCATGCCAATTTGGATTAATGCAAGATAGTTATCCCTGTTGGCACGCCGGGAGAGGCGTATTTGCATGCGCAATGTCAGTACGGAAACGAGTAACAATGAAAACAACAATGCCCCGGTAGCAAAAAGCAAGAGATCCGTACTTCCTTCCAGACCTCCGCGTCGAAAAAACGAAAATCCTCGTAGAGCACGTGAAGGTATGACATATATCAATTTGATCATGATATAAAAAGAACTCATGCAAAGCGTGAGCAGAATAAAGTGCGCCAGCATGTACCAGGGACGTGAAATTAAAGAACGAACGGCCAGGTCCATGTTGCTTCGAAGTTTAAGTTTTAGGGGTATTTTTTCGATCATATCAAGCTGCTCTCATCTTCTTCGCTCGCCAGTCGACCGCCGGCCAGTCTTATATAGCGATCAGCAGTCGTGGCAATATGCGGGTCGTGTGTAACCAACAGAGTCGTTAATCCAAACTCCTCGGTAAAACTATAAAGCAAACTTATGATTTCACGGGCAATATTCAAGTCCAGATTTCCGGTCGGTTCATCTGCCAGTAAAATTCGCGGCCTCCCGGCCAGTGCTCTGGCGATAGCGACACGCTGACGCTCGCCACCTGAAAGCTGACGCGGATATTTATCGGCGATATCCTGCAGTTTTAGCCGTTCAAGCAGAAATTCCAGATAAGTTTCATCCATATCCTGATGATCCAAAACCAATGGTAAACGGATATTATCTTTGACATCCAGATATTCCAGCAGTTTATAGTCCTGGAAAACTTGTCCCATCATACGACGGCGCAGCTCGGCGCGCTCCTGTTCGCTCAATGCCCACAGCCGCTGGCCGCCCAGCATTACATCACCCTGAGACGGCTCGATCAAACCCGAGCATATTCCAAGTAAAGTGGATTTACCGCTGCCGGAATTGCCGACAATCGTCACGAACTCTCCTTCATCGATCGAAAGCGAAACATCGTCGAGTGCGAATCCCTCTCGACCCAGGTGCAGGTAATATTTTGAAACGGATTTTAACTCAATGTAAGCCATATAACCTCTTTATCTACTCATCATCTACTCGACCACGGCCGGAAAATGCTTTAGGAACACGATATGAAAGCGCGCTCCCCGATCGCTTCTGTTCTCTGCATAAATCCTGGCCTGATTCTTTTCCAGAATCATTTGAGAAAGAGCTAAACCGATACCGATCGAATCAGGATGTCTGCTGGTCTTCTTTCCATAAAAACGTTTGAAAATATGCGGATGATCCTCCGGATCGATACCTTCGCCGTCGTCTTCTATATCTATCTGAACCGTCAAAGGGGTTTCAATGCAGTTAACATCGATTCTGCCGCCTTCTTCCGTATGCTCCAGTGCATTCTTTATGATGTTGCCGATCGATTCCGCCACCCATTTACGGTCATGCGGGATCATGATGGAAGGAGAGCATCGGACGATTAAACGTTTCTTTTCTTGTGCGGCTCTCATCCAGAACGGTTCGACTGCCAGTTCGATTGTAGGACGCAAGGCTTGTTTTTCCATTTCCATTTCGACCGTATCGGCATCGAGGCGCGCCAGTGTCATCAAGTCGGCGATCAACCACTCCATGCGTTCGATCTGTTTTCCCTGTGCATTGATAAAATTCTTCCGATCTTCTTCCTCCGGTTGATTTCGGCCCAGCAACTCGTTGTAAAGTCTAAGTGAAGCGAGAGGCGTGCGAAGTTGATGCGAAATATCGCTAAGATAGTCCTTGAGCCGGAGCTTTTCGTCTTTTTGATGACTAATCGCAAAGCGGGCCTTGGCACCAAGGTCTTGTATCGCTGCCTGAAGACCGGAGGTCTCGCCGGAACGATCCAATGGCAGCAAACTGTTTTTATCTCCGTCCGGCCGGTCAAGTGAGTAGCGGGCGGCATTGGTAGCGTGACGCAGGTCTGCGAAAATCCTGGCCAGGATAAAAAGAACCGCCGAAAGGCTCCCAAGCGCAAAAAACGAAGCAGGGAGTAAGAGCTTCTTCTGAATGTCAAGAATCAGCGTATCTACTTGAAGTAGAGGAAGGGTCTGGCCCGGTACCTGAGACAATAAATGAAAGTCTTCGGAAGCCTGCGATATGATCAATCGGGCCCATAAGGCACAGATCACAAATAGCAGTAGCCAGAATACGATTAAATACTGAACGGTCTTATGTTTCATTGCCAAACCTATTATCTTTTCATATGTTTACTCGGTACAATTAATTCATTATATGGTAGAATTTGGATTATCAAAGTAATTTGTCTCTCCTTCGATTCGGTTGCCATTACTGAACGCAGGGATAGAGCCATTTGCAGTCTATGGAGGGTAATATGAAAAAGAACGCACCACTATATGAAGTTCGTGCCATCAAAGACCTGAAGGATATGCTAAGACAATCTGCGGAGCTTTACAGTACTTCAACGGCATTCCTCACCAAACCGGTCAAGCTGGGGCCTTACAAGCCGGTCAGCTATAAACAGTATGCCGAGGATGTGGATCGTATAGGGACGGCACTCCTTTCCCTTGGTCTTGGTAAAGGATCTGCTGTTGCTATTATATCCGAGACACGTTATGAATGGTATGTTTCATATCTGGGTGTTCTGAACGGCGCAGCCGTCATCGTTCCGATGGATAAAGAGCTGCCTGCCGAAGAGACCGCCGCCATGTTGCGTCGTGCTCATGTCAATGCCATTTTCTACTCGGAATCCCAAAGCGAAAAGGTAAACAGCATTAAGAACGATTTACCGGAGTTAAAATTCTGCTTTCCTCTGGACGGCGCTCCCTCCGGGGAAGTCGCGACAGATGAGCCGGATTCGACGGAGTTCGAGCATCAAAGCTTCGCCGAATTAATGCAGCTGGGTCAAAAGCGTCTGGCTGCCGGTGATCTGGCATTCAAGCAGTATCCCATCGATCCGGAAGAAATGAGAATATTGCTCTTTACCTCCGGAACAACGGCGAAATCCAAAGCTGTTATGCATAACCATCGTTCGGTATGTGCCAACCTTCAGGCGATGTGCCAGATGCTTTACATCGGGCCGACGGACGTTGTTTTATCGGTTCTGCCGATTCACCATACCTACGAATGTACTTGCGGCTTTTTATGCCAGATTTATCGCGGAACAACAATCGCCCAGTGCGACGGACTGCGCTATATTGCCAAAAACATGCAGGAATGTCAGGCTACGATTATCCTGGCCGTACCGCTTATGGTTGAAGCCTTCCATAAAAAAATATGGTCATCCATTAAGTCGAAGCCCGAGACCTTGAAGAAAGTACAAACCGGTTTGAAAATTACCAAAGCTTTGAATAAAGTGGGTATTGATCTTCGCAGAAAAATCTTCGATCAGATTCATCAGAGTTTCGGCGGAAAATTGCGTTTGATCATCGCCGGCGGAGCTTCAATCGATCCCGCAATCCTTCAAGGTATGCAGGATTTCGGTTTCCCTTGTCTGCAGGGTTATGGCTTGACCGAATGTGCTCCGATTCTCGCTTTGAATCGTGATGTCTATTATAAGAATGAGTCGGCCGGCTTACCATTGAATGGTGTTGATGTAAAAGTCATTAATCCCGACGAGAACGGTATCGGAGAGTTCATCGCCAAAGGCCCCAATCTGATGTTGGGTTATTACGGCGATCCCGAGCTTACGGCAGAAGCGATTGTTGACGGTTATTACCATACAGGCGATCTCGGATATATTGACGAGGACGGGTTCCTTATCATTACCGGTCGTAAGAAGAATGTTATTGTCACTAAGAACGGAAAAAACATCTTCCCCGAAGAGATCGAGTTTTATCTGAACCGTCATGACGAGATTACGGAATCGCTTGTTTACGGCGAAGAAGCATCAAACGGAGAATGGATAGTCAAAGCGGAGATCGTTCCGGATATGGATGTTGTGAAAACGAGTCTGGGCAAGACGAATCCGAGCGCCGACGAAGTCCGGCAGCTGATCGGAGATAAAGTCAAGGAAACCAATCACAAGATGCAGGCATATAAAGCCGTACGAGAGTTTACGGTTCGCGATACCGAGCTTCCGAAGAATACATCGAAGAAGATCATGCGTAATTATGCGAAGCGTTAATTTCCGGTCATAATCGCATCACATATAAGAATAGCCATCCGTATCACTGATGCGGATGGCTGTTTACTATCTGTATCAGTACCACGGCTACTGATCCGATTTATTTGGCGTAGACCTGATCCAACTCACGTAACGCTTCTCGGTAGATATCTTGGCTGCGGAAGAACGAGTCCAGAAGGATGTACTCGCCGTGTTGATGAGCCAGCGCTTCTTCTCCCGGGAAGCAAGGTCCGTACGCAACGATGTTCGGAATCGAACGGGCATAAGTGCCGCCGCCGATGGCCAAAGGCTTCTCGTTACTGCCGGTTTGCTCGTTGTAAACGCGTGTCAGCGTAGAAACCAGTTCGTGATCGGTGGGAAGATAAAGTGGTACGGAATGAGAGATGAGCTTAAACTCGGCTCCGTAAGTCTTTAACTGACGTTCGATAGTCGATACCAGATGATCAAAGTCCATCGTGACAGGGTAGCGGATGTCGCAGATCATCTTGACGCCTGTTTCGTTCAAATCTATGACGCCGACATTCAAGGTTAAAGAGCCGGATACATCGTCCGAGAACTTGATACCCATTTTTTCTCCGTCGTAATCAAGACCCAGCAGATCTCTGTATAAATCGACAAAAGGATGGCTTACACCGGCATCATCCAGGCGATAGGCGACTTCTCGCATCGCCAGTGAGATGGCATTCTTGGCTTTATCGGGCATGCTGGCATGTCCCATGACACCTTCGACCACTTTTGTTTCGATATTTCCATCTTCCCTGGTAAAGCTGATCTTCGCGCTGCCGGGGATGACATTGGCTCTGCTGCCGGCTTCGGCTCTGATGAAGCGAAGTTTCGAAGCATCGGCTTCGGGCCAGTTCATTTCAACGTCAAAACGGAGCATGCCTTTTTCTGCATGAATAACAGGGAAGTCCGCATCGGGAGTGAAGCCGGCGACCGGTACTTCTTCTGTTTCGAGATAACGCTTCATGCATGCGCTGCCGGACTCCTCGTCGAGGCCGAGAATCAGGCGAAGGCGGTTGGCCGGTTGATATCCGGAATCTTTCAGAGCTTTGAGGGCGTAGTATGCCGAAACGGCAGGCCCCTTATCGTCGATAGAACCGCGGCCGACCAAACGATCGTCTTCCAGGACCGGTTCGAAAGCATCGGTCCATTCGCCTACCGGTACCACATCCAGATGGGCTACGGCAGCAATCATTTGTCCGGCATCTTCGGGGCCGAATTCGACCCAGCCGCAATAACCGTCAACGTTTTTGGTACGGAAGCCGTCGCGTTCGGCTTGTTCCAGGAAACGTACGAGTACGTTTAATGTCTCGCGACCAAAAGGCGCACCAGTTTCGGGTTCGTCTTTCATACTGGGATATCGAATGAGATCCATGAGAAACTCTAGTTGCTCGTCTCTGCTGCTTGTTCTTTCATTTGTCATTGGTTTATCCTCCTGCATGGAGTTATCGTACAAGATATTTTGACTCTCCGCCGTATCTGTTACGATACCCCGAGACATTTCGTTATCCTTCACACGATGCAGACATTCGGGGTGAACATAACTATACAAATCGAGATAAAATCCTCTTTCGTCGACAGCTGCCTGGCGGTAGCATATCGGACACTTACGCGATAAACTGCCTTGACCTTCGCGGGCGAGGTTTGAGACAAGAAGCAGCAGGCGGGTCAGTTTCTGATCCGAGACGGGAAGAAGCCCTTTCTTAATCGAGACCAGCAGATAATCATCTGTATAGGCATGATCCAGAATCTGCAGTCGTTTTTGATTCTGATCCAAATATGTCTTAAGAGTCGTTAAACTATCTTCGTCCATATCCGGAACATGAAAGATGATCGAGATCACTCCATCTTCTTCCGAAACCGTAAAGAGGCAATTTTGAGCCTCCCCGGCAAAGCTCTCGCCGTGAGCTGTCCAACCGAGATCCGCAGCCAGGCGTTTTATGTGATTTGATGGCATAATCTACCTCCGATATAAACTTTACTATCTTTCACTTATGTTATCACATCAATATTACCGATATCATCTATAATGTGTATGAATACAATAAATGTGAGGTAAGTGCAATGCAAAGCAGTAATTATGATGATTTGGCAGTAATAAGAATGCACTCGGGAAACGATTCTCCGAGTTGGGAGCTTTGGCAGGGAATCGAAGTTCTTCCGATCGAGTTATCACCCTGGCCGGTCGGGACATATCGTCCCAGAAGCGAAGCCAGACTATTGGTGCATGACGACACGCTTCACATCCGCCTGGCCAGTTTTGAGCCGGATCCGCTGCAACGACATTCGCGTTGTCAGGAAACAGGCGGACCGGTACATCTCGACAGTTGCATCGAAGCGTTTATCTCATTCTCGGAAAACGAGGCAGAGCCGTATTTCAATTTCGAGTTTAATAGTCTGGGCACCGCTCATATTGCTCTGGGCGAAGGTCGTGGTAATCGAAAGATACTTACACCTGCCGAGCTAAGTGCGCTTCGCATCAATTGCATGCTGGATATTAATCCCGCCGGAGACTTCGAAGAAGGCTGGTGGCAAATTCATTTCCAGGTTCCGGCAAGCTGGTTGGAAGCACAGCTGGGCAGATCTATGAGTTTTTCCGAAGGTAAGGTCATTCGGGCTAATTTCTATAAATGCGGAGATGAAACACCTCAACCGCATTATCTGAGCTGGGCGGATATCGGCACGCCTCAACCGGATTTTCATCAGCCGCATTATTTTAGGAAGTTGCAGATTGTTCGATAATATAACCGACGCCGCGCACGGTACGAATCGAAACCGTGGAATGAAGCCTCGCAATCTTTTGTCTTAAGTAATGCACGCATATATCGATGTTATTTTCCTCGATGAAGTTTGATGTTCCCCAAACTGATTCGAGGATAAATTTTCTTGACAAAACCTTCTCGGGCTGCCGGAAGAAGAGCAGTAGAAGCTGGCATTCTTTTGGTGTCAAAGTCTCGGCCTCTCCGCGCGATATCAGGCGGTTGTCGCCCGCCGGAATCTCCAGATCGCCGTAGGTTGTTACGGCAGGGATGCCCGGTTCGTCGTTTCGTCTGAGCAATACTCTTAAACGGGCGAGTAATTCTTCGGACGAGAATGGCTTACTGATATAGTCTTCTGCTCCTGCATCGAGACCTTCCACTTTATCTTTAATACTGTCTTTAGCGGTCAGGAATAGAAACTTGGTCACATTACCCGATTCGCGCAAGCGTCTTAGCAGCTCGAGTCCGTCCATACCCGGCAGCATGCGATCGCACACGATGATGTCGTAGTTGTTGTTTTGTGCCATCTCCAAACCGTTTATGGCATCGTGCGAAAGATCCAGATCGAAGCCCTCGTCTCTCAGTAAATAGGCTAAGCCGGCTGCTAGGGTGAAATCGTCTTCAATTAATAGGAGTCTGGCAGACATATATATTTACCTCTTTGATTGCTGTGTCCCGGATTCATTTACAGCTAGAATTTTAGCATAGATAGTCTGATTCTTCCCTGGCAGTAAAGATCCTTACACTTGCCGTTCTTGTCTTTATCATGGTATAATTCGCATGTTGTCCAAACGGATGACGATCAACGAGGTGTGGCGCAGCTGGTAGCGCACCTGCTTTGGGAGCAGGGGGTCGCACGTTCGAATCGTGTCACCTCGACCAGTAAAAAGCTCTGAAACATGCTTGTTTCAGAGCTTTTTGCTTTATGGATATATTTTTCGAAGAGGGAAAAATCACAAAAAGCACTTTAAAAATATTAGATCAACTATGCTATAATCAAACGCAATTGAATATGTTGTTCAAAGAAGGGAGAAATGTATGGCTGTTTTCGAACAATTGGCCGAAGGATTCATGAATTTCACCTGGCAACAAGGCATCATGATCTTAATCGGTCTCGTTCTGATTGTTCTGGCGATCAGAAAAGAGTATGAACCAATGCTGTTACTACCAATGGGATTCGGTGCTATCATGGCGAACATTCCTTTATCCGCCGCCGTGGCAGAAGAAGGATTCCTGACGACTCTCTATAATGCAGGTATCGTCAACGAGCTATTTCCGATTTTGATCTTTGTCGGGGTAGGGGCGATGATTGACTTTTCGCCTCTTTTGAAACAACCCGTCATGCTCTTCTTCGGAGCAGCAGCTCAGTTTGGCATTTTCGTATCTATGTTGCTGGCTGCCGTTATCGGCGAACTAACCGGTGTATTTAATATTCGCGAAGCAGCGGCGATTGGCATTATCGGTGCAGCGGACGGTCCGAGTTCCATATATGTAGCGCGCTTATTCGCTGAAAAATTTCTCGCTCCCATATCGGTTGCAGCATATTCGTATATGGCTTTGGTTCCCTTGATTCAACCGCCTGTTATTCGTGCTTTAACAACGAAAAAAGAGCGTATGATTCGTATGGATGCCAAGTTCGATATCGAAATATCTCAAACCACGAAAATTATCTTTCCCATTGCCGTCACGATTATCGCAGGTTTCATCGCTCCTATGTCTGTTCCGCTGGTCGGCGGCTTAATGTACGGTAATCTTATCCGTGAGTGCGGTGTCCTGGAAAGATTATCGAAATCGGCACAAAACGAGTTATCAAGCCTGGTTACTCTTTTACTGGGTCTGGTGATCGGTTCTACCATGGTGGCTGAAAATTTCCTGACGGTGCAGACTTTACTGATTCTGGGAATCGGTTTGATTGCTTTCATTTTCGATACGGCCGGCGGCGTACTTTTTGCCAAATTTGTCAACTTGTTCTTGAAACGTAAAATCAATCCGATTGTAGGAGCCTGCGGCATTTCCGCTTTCCCGATGTCGGCGAGAATTGCTCAGAAAGTAGCTCAGGAAGAAGATCCCACCAACTTCATTCTTATGCCTGCCATCGGCGCGAACGTATCCGGTCAAATCGGTTCGATTATCGCTGCCGCGGTAATCTTGGCCTTATTAGCATAAAGAGAGGAGACCACCGTGTTAAATCAAGCTGTATATCATATTGTTCGTATCGCATCCGGCCTGACACCGCTTAAGGACAGCGGAGCTCTGCTGACAGACAGTGTTTTGATCGATGCGCTTATTGTCATGGGCATTGGCTTTTCATCAGTCTTTATTGTCCTAACCGTGATTTATGGTCTTTGCCAATTGCTGAATCGTGTATTTCCGAAAGCGGTAGACAGTGACGAGTAATTTTCGATGATATTGTAAAAGGTGAAAAAGAGCTGTTTTCGCTTCGATAAAGCGAAAGCAGCCTTTTTCTTCCGGCTTTAAATTACTCTAGATAGTAAGGGTTATAATTAATATTCATATAATTAGACAAATTGAACATAAAAGTTTGTAAAATATAAATTCAAACCATAAATGTTGCATGTGTTACGCCAAGATAAATCTATGCAGTGTATATTGGAAATGAGCTCCAAGGAATACACAGAGCTGAACCAGCAACCGCCACTTAGTATAGTGGAGATGAATTGACGGTTACATCCGAACTTTGACAAGTGATCACAAACATTCAATGATCTTGATATTCGTGGAAGACCCGTGCTGCTCAGTAAGGCGGGATATCGATTAAGAAGGGCAAATTCCTTCGATCATGTTGGCACACACGAACATGATTCCTCGAAGCGATAGATAATTCGCTTGTTACACGAGTTACGACTGAATGTTGATTTTTTGTATGGAAACATGCATCCCCGAAAAAAGAGCAGACGATTCGGGTTGTGACACTAGCTTATATATACGGATGGATCGTAAGTTTGAACTTTGAAGAACGAATATGTGATAAGAAGCTGACTATCTAGCATGGCTATCTGAATTTATTTCAGAATCACAGACCTCGGGATTTGAAGGATCAGATAAAAAGATTTTCATGTAATGGGATTGTTTGGAACAGACGAGAATGGTTCGTTGGAGCTCTTCTTATGTCCATTTGAAAACGGCCGCAGGTATTAGTCGCGGTCGTTTTCTTCTTTTATACAAATGATACAGTGATTCTTGAATTAGTTGACAGAGGGCGGGAGTAGTGAAGCGGGAAGTTTCGCTTTATCCAGTTTTGCGATAAAGGGAAGATTTCGGCCCCATTCTTTATAGTCCATGCCATAACCGATCACTCGCGTATAATCAATCTCGTAACCGTAATATTTTAAAGGGAGATCAATCAATTGCTGTTGCGGATTGATCAAGAGCGTGCATAAGGCGATGGAGCGCGGATGGAAAGCCTGCAGGTAATCGATCATGTAGTTTGTGGTCAGGCCCGTGCGAATAATTTCTTCTACTACCAGAACATCCCGGTCTTCAATATTTAGTCCGATGTCTTTTGTTGTACGAACAATTGGTGTCGTGTTTTTGTCTTTGGCATAACTGCCGATTCCGATAAAATCATAAGTCAGATCCAGGTTAATAGCTCTGGAGAGATCAGCCATAAAATAAAGCGAACCTTTCAGCATAGCTACAAGAATTAATGGCTTTTCCGTATTCTGATAATCATCTGTAATGGCTTTTCCCATTTCACGGATCCGGCTTTGTAAATTTTCTTCCGATATCATGATTTCCAGTTTATTATCGTCTCTCATAATCTGTCTCCGCTGTTTATTCATCTGCTTCAAAGTCGCGCCAGGCGACCATATCTTCAAAATCTTTCTTATAAACAATCTTAATATTCACGCCGTATAACTCTTTTGCTTTTTTCGCTTTCTTGTTCTTGATCGTGACATACTTCTGATCCATCGTGGTCAGCTCGAGGTAGGTGTTAAATTCCGTCAGAAAGAAATCAGGGCTAAAGGCCATTGTCACGCGACCGTCATCGTCCCATTCAACCGGAAAGGTCTTCGGTTCGTAGCGCCATTCGACCCCGTAACGGTCGAGCAGTCTGGCAACTTCGATTTCGGCTTTATTCTTAAGGCGCGGAATCTCCGACGGATTCAAGCTGATGCGATCTTCGTCTTTCTCAAGGAGCATTTGTTTCCTGGCAAAGAGATCTTTCCATGAAGCCACAATGGCATTAGAAGCAGCGAGCAGAGATAAATGGTCCGTATTAATGACCAGGTCATAACGAAGCGGATCGCCGCAATCTATTCCGAACAGTGTTTTAGAGAATCGATAGTCTATTTTATCCTGACTCTGAAGCATCGCCAGAGCTTCGCTTTCGGCCAGACGAGTAGATTCGGTCAAACGTCGCAGCCGGGTTTCGTTTGATGCGATAATTCTGATACTGGTGACGTCTGCTTCGCCTTTTAAGAATTCGTCTGCAGCAAAGCCCAGCCAGACACCGGGATGCGATGCCGCATAAACCGGCATAACTTCTTTTAGATAATCCATGAAGGTGGTTTGGTCACCTGTTACGGGATGAGTGAAACTGTTGAAAAAGGACTTGGGACTTTCAATCAGGCTGCGCATTTGATAGCTGGTGATGTGTTCGCCGAGAAACAGTTTCAGCATGCCTTGGCGGTCAAGATACTCATAATTGAGTTTACGCCCAAGACTCTGCCCGATGGCTTCGCCGAGACTGCCAATTTCACGAGATATGGTGACGATGGCCATAGTACGCTCCGTTCTTCTGTGTCAATGTAACAGAACCTAAGTTGCTTTCTTAACTTAATTTTATAGCTGTATCGCCTTGTTGTCTGACACATAATCCATTAAAATATAGAAAATCTAGATCAAAGCCACTGGACGTAGTTTGAATTTCTAGTCTGTGTGTAAATCAGCTCGGTGCGATTTCGCTTACATCTTATCTAAAAAACTTAGAAAGAAGCGGTATTGCCTATGCCTAAATTTGTTTTCCCGAAAAATCCTTTAATGAATATGCCTCATGACGACAGACAAGCTGCGTCCAAGGCTGATTCTGCTAATAATCAGCCGCAAACGGCCGGAGGACGTTTACGTGCCTGGGGAAGAAGAGCATATCAAAGATACTTAATCGATGCTCTGGGTGCGATGGCCTTTGGCTTGTTTGCCAGTTTACTGACAGGGATGATCATCAACCAGATATTCGGTTTGATACCCTGGGCTCCCATCAGAAAGATAACAGACTTAATTAATCAATATACTAGTGCTGCTTCTCCCGTGGTCGGTGCATCTATCGGAGTGGCAATCGCATATTCTCTAAAAGTAAAACCATTGGTTATCTATTCGTGCGCGGCGGTCGGTGCTATCGGTTATGGTGTCAGCAGCGGAGGTGTATCTGCCGGTCCCGTAGGTGCGATCGTAGCCGTCATAGTTGCTGCTGAAATTGCATCGCTTGTAGTGGGTAAGACCAGTCTGGATATCATTCTTGTACCGGCTGCTGCTTTAATCAGCGGTTCTATTGTAGCCTTGCTTGTTGGACCTCCAATGGCCGGTTTTATGCTTGGACTGGGTGACTTCATCAATCGTATGACGCTTTTGGAACCTTTCGGTATGGGTATCTCGATTGCGGTGGTTATGTGTATCGTTATCTTATCGCCCCTCAGTTCGGCTGCCCTGGCAATCATGCTTGGATTAAGCGGAATAGCGGCTGGTGCCGCAACGGTCGGTTGCGCCGCATCGATGGTTGGTTTCGCTGTTGCTTCTTATCGGGAAAACCGCTGGGGCGGATTACTTTCCATGGGTATCGGTACTTCGAAATTGCAGTTAACGAATAGTATCAAGCATCCCGTCGTTGTGATTCCGACGCTTGTCGCGGCAGCGATTTGCGGCCCCGTCGCGACTGTTGCTTTCCGAATCGAGAATATTGCTTATGGCGCAGGTATGGGTACCAGCGGTCTTGTAGGACCTTTAACAACCTGGTCGACCATGGAGAGCTATACAAATAACGTTGAGCTCTTTGGTAAGATTGTCTTAATTTACTTCGTGTTCCCGGCAGTCATCTCTCTCGTTACGTCCGAGTTAATGAGAAAACAGCAGTGGATTAAGCACGGCTGGATGAAAATCGACGTAAAGTAGATTTTATCTATCTTTATTCCGGGATCTTAACCTCCGGTCCATCTGATATAATATTTGCACGATGTATTTTTGGGGGTATTTATGGTATACGGAGCAATTGATGTATTAATTGCTTTTTCCTTGACGCTTGTTTCGGGTCTGGCTACCGGTATCGGCGGTCTGTTTGTACTACGCGCCAAGCAAACGAATTTCAAGTTCATCTCGGCTGCCTTGGGTTTTTCTGCCGGTGTCATGATTTATGTTTCCTTTGTCGAATTGTTTCCTGATGCCTTAGATCGATTAAGCGAGGCACACGGAGAGACAGGCGGTGCATGGTTAACCACCATCTCCTTTTTCATTGGGATTGCTTTGATCGCGATAATCGATAAACTGGTTCCCAGCGGTGAAAATCCTCATGAGATGTCCAGTAAACAGGAAATCACGGCTATACAGGAAAATATTAAAGATGCAGATCTGATCGTTACGGATCAAACCGAAAGTAGCGAAGCTGTAATCGAAAGTGAAGCCATGTCCGTGCGGACACGTGATGCTCTCATGAGAACGGGTTTGTTTTCGGCATTGGCAATAGCCATCCACAACTTTCCGGAGGGCTTGGCAACCTTTATGTCTGCGCTTCAGGACCCGGCTCTGGGTGTTACGATTGCTCTGGCGATTGCAATTCACAACGTTCCGGAAGGCATCTCCGTGGCCGTTCCGGTTTACTATGCAACAGGCAGCAAGCGAAAAGCTCTTGGTTATGCTTTTTTATCGGGCATGGCCGAACCGCTCGGCGCTTTGGTCGGATTTATAATTTTGATGCCGTTTATAACGCCTGCTTTACTGGGATATATCTTTGCCGCTGTGGCCGGAATTATGGTTTATATCTCACTGGACGAACTCTTGCCTACGGCAGAAAAGTACGGGGAACATCACGTTGCCATATGGGGCTTGATCGCCGGCATGGGCGTGATGGCGCTTAGTATGTTATTGTTAATGTAATAAGGATTTAGACCGGAGCAGGAGAAATCCTGCTCTTTTCTAGTCGCAGCTTTTAGCTGAAGAATGATTCGGAAAGGGAAAACAATGAGAAAAATTGAAATTGACTCGTTTCAAGAACATTGTTATGTCAGCGGGTTAAAGTTATCGCCAAGAGGCCGTTACTTGGCATATATTCTGTCCGGCGTAAACATGGATCAGAATAAATATACATCGCATATTTTTGTCAAAGACCTGGATGAAAAGAGTGAGTTTCAGTTAACGAATGGCAAGTCGGGAGAATCCTCTTTTTTATTTCTTGAAGAAAATACAATCCTTTTTCAAAGCAATCGCGATGATGAGGAAGGAAGCGAGTTTTCCCCTAAATCGTCTTTTTATCGGATCAGTTTAAACGGAGGTGAGGCCCTTCCTCATCTGGAAATTAATCTGGATGTCGAGAAAATTTTACCTCTTGGTGACGACGAGTACTTGATTCTGGCTGTATACAAGCCTTTACTTGATGGATTTGACGATCTTGACGGTGAGGCGAAGAGCAAGCGCGAGAAAGAGCTCAAGGAAGAAAAAGATTACGAGATCCTAAGCGAAATCCCTTTCTGGAACGACGGAGGAGCTTTTTCTCAAGCTCAAAGAACCAGGCTGTATTACTTCAAGAAAGGTGACACAAAGGCTTTAGCAATAAGCGATACAATCAGTGAGGTTCGATCATTGGAGCTAAGTCCGGACGGTAAAACGGCTGCGTATATACAGTCTGCCTATACCGATAAGATGCCTCTTGATTCAAGACTCATGTTATTTGATATTGAATCCCGGCAAGTAAAGGACATTTCACCATACGAGGATTTTTCTTATGAGTCCGTAGCTTACCTGGGCGAAGGTTTGGTTTTTACCGGCAGCGACCGTAAACAATTCGGTTTGAATCAGGATGCAGATATCTATTACCTTTCGCTGGAGGGTAAAGACAGTAGAAAGCTCGTAGGAGAAAACTTTGATTTAAGTCTCTGGAACAGCGTTGGCTCGGATTCCAGGCGAGGCGGCGGTTATCAGACAAAATCAGACGGCGAATATTTCTATTTCATCACCACGGAAGGCATCAGTTCGCACTTGAACAGAATTGATAAAGAAGGCAAGATCGAGCGCTTGACACATTTCGAGGGTTCGGTCGAGTGTTTTGATGTTTTAAAGGGTGAGATCTATTTTACTGCTTTCCGTGAACAGTCTTTAGCCGAGATCTATTATCTCACGAAAGACGGCAACGAAATCTGCCTCTCGGACTTCAATCCGCATTTAAGTGATTTCACATTGGCAAAGATCGAAAGCTTCGATTATGTTTACGGAGAAGATACGCTGAAAGCATTTGTCGTATTACCGCCTGATTTTGATACGACACACAAGTACCCGGCTATTTTAACGATTCATGGCGGCCCCAAAACGGTTTACGGGACAATCTTCTTCCATGAAATGCAGTATTTGGCGGCGAAAGGCTATATCGTTTTCTATACGAACCCGCGAGGAAGCGACGGTCAGGGAAGAGACTGGGCAGATATTCGGGGACGTTACGGCGAAGTGGAATATGAACAGCTCATGGCTTTAGCCGACGAAGTTGTTTCACGCTATCCGGCGGTGGACTCAGAGCGTCTCGGGGTCACAGGCGGTTCATATGGCGGATTTATGACCAACTGGATTATCGGTCACACGGATCGATTTAAAGCAGCAGTCACACAGCGATCGATCTCGAACATGATATCCATGTTTGCCATCTCAGATATCGGTTATTACTTTATCGATGACCAGAGCGGTACCACTCCCTGGCAGAATGCAGAGGAGCTGTGGCGTCAGTCACCGTTGAAGTATGCCGATCGGGTTACGACACCTACCCTTATTATTCATTCGGATCAGGATTATCGCTGTCCGCTGGCAGAAGGGATGCAACTCTTTACGGCATTGAAGTATCATGGTGTAGAAAGTCGCATGGTGATCTTCAAAGGGGAGAGCCATGGTCTGAGCCGCGGCGGGAAACCAAAACACCGTGTTCGTCGCTTAGAGGAAATAGCAAGTTGGTTTGATCGTTATCTGGATTCGAAGTAATAATTAATAACCAGTGAAGCTATCTTGCTTACAAGGTGGCTTCGGTTTGTCATTGCGTTACTTCAATCGAAGGCATAGAAAGAGTGAACTTGAAAAAGTTGTAATTATATGAAAGAAATATTTAGTGACAAAAGAGCACAAACGAGAAAATTGGTTTTTAAGCTAACCTGGCCGGTGCTGATCGAACTCCTGCTCAGTTCCTTGTTTGGCATGATAGACATGATGATGCTGGGTAATATGGCCGATACCCACTATGCAACGATCGCGGTCGCTGTGGTCGGAATTGTTAATCAGCCGCTATTTATCGGAATTTCATTGATTCAAGCGCTGAATGTCGGCGGAACAGCATTGATAGCGCGGTATCACGGAGAAGGCAGAGAAGAACGTTTTGAGGATGTTGTGAAGCATGTCATGTTATTAAGCGTTGTTTTTCTGGCTATTCCATTCTTTATCTTCTCACAGATCTTCGCCGAGCCGATTATGCGATTCGTTGGTGCGAGTGATGATGTAATTGATATTGGTGTAATATACTTCAGAATAGTCATGACCGGTTTCCTTTTCCAGTCAATGAACATGGCTATGGCATCGGCCATGCGAGGCATCGGTGAAACGAAGACGCCGATGATTATCAATGTATTCTGCAACTTCCTCAACGTCGGCGGCAATGCCATTTTGATCTATGGCCTGCTCGGTGCACCGGCTCTTGGAATCGTCGGAGCGGGTATCTCGACTGCGGCCAGCCAGGTTATAGCCTGTATTATGATGGCGGTTCACCTGATGTCCGGTAAGTCCAGAATACACTTGACTCGTTACAATAAATTCCGTTTCGATAGACATATTCTAGGCAATCTGGTCAAGATCGGAGTGCCGGCATCCGGCGAACAGCTGGTTATGAGAGTCGGTTTGCTGCTCTTTGTTCGAATTGTAGCATCCCTGGGAGATGCAGTTTATGCCGGACATCAAATCGCTCTAAGTATTTTGGGTTTATCGTTTAACCCCGGACAAGCCTTTGGTATAGCGGCCTCCGCACTTGTTGGCCGTTCTCTGGGCGAGGGTGATCCGGATCGTGCCGAGGAGTTCGCCAGGGAGGCTCGTTTCCTGGGTGCGATCATAGGGGCAGTGGTAGGACTGATGTTTATCTTGATACCTGCTCAGTTGGCCGGTTTGTATAATAAGAATCCTGCTGTTATAGTGGCGGCAGCTACAGCGCTGCGAATAACCGGTTTTATCCAGCCTTTCCAGTCTTCCCAGCTCATCTTGTCCGGTGGTTTACGTGGTGCCGGAGATACTGTTTCAACCATGATCGCGACGACGATCGGTGTTCTGGCGATTCGCGTCAGCCTGGCCATGCTTTTCGTAAATGTATTCAATCTGGGTATAGCAGGTGCCTGGTACGCAACGTTCATCGATCAGTTTGTGCGTTGGATTTACATCACGTTCCGCTTCAACCGCGGTAAGTGGAAGACGATTAAATTAAAGCAATAGTTAGATGTTTGGCATGTACTAACACAACGGGACTAGAGTTGATACTATAAGAATATAAATCTGTGGAGGATCTATTATGAACGACAAAGACCTGACGCTATCTGATTTCTCGATCAGCAGCACGAAGCTGGGTGTACATCCCAACGGCTCAGCCGTAAATCTTTATCGTATTAGTGCAGCCGATGGAAGCTATCTTGAGCTTAGTAATTTCGGCGCACGCATGACCCGCCTGGGTATAGCGAACAAAGAAGGTGTAATAGGAAACGTTCTGCAAGATTTCGATAGCTTGGAATTGTGGATGACGACAGGGAAGAATCATGGTGCAATCTGCGGCCGATTCGCCAATCGTCTGGCTGATGCAAGCTTTCAACTGGGCGATGACACTTATAATCTGGGTGCCAACGAGAAAGGAAATACCCTGCACGGCGGTATCGAGGGCTTTAACGCAAAAGTATGGACCTCAAAAGAACTCGATTCTCAAACACTGAGTTTTACTTATGTCAGCGCAGACGGCGAGGAAGGCTTCCCGGGAGAATTGACTGCGACGGTAACGTATCGTTTTGACGGCAGGCGAGTGTTCATCGAAGAAAAAGCGATTTCCGATAAGGATACCGTGGTTGGTTTAACGAACCATGCCTATTTCCAACTGGCCGGTCCGTCGAAGACCAGTACCATCCTCGAGCAAACTTTGAAAGTGGAAGCCGACTTTTACACTGTGGTAGACGATGCATTATTGCCAACCGGCGAGATCAGAGCGCTTGCCGGTACGGCCTTTGATTTCCGCTTGGCAAAAGCAATCGGTCAAGACATCGAAGCCGATGATGAACAATTGAAAATTGGCGGAGGTTATGACCATAACTTTGTTCTAAGAAAAACTAAGCGAAAGCAACTGGAGTTAGCAGCAACTTTACATGATCCATCCAGCGGCAGAACGATGACATGTTCGACAAGTAAGCCCGGTTTGCAGATCTACACGGCCAACTCGCCACTGACCGATCCTTCCAACGGACGAGTTATCTACGGCTTACATGGAGCAGTTTGTCTGGAAACGCAAGGCTTCCCGAACTCCATGCAAAGAACACACTTCCCGTCGCCTATCCTTCGCGCCGGGGAGACTTATGAGGAATTAACGGTGTACGAATTCTTCATCTGAAAAGAGGTAAGAAAATGGAGTTGAAGAGAGAAGATCAGGCTTTCAGGATACGAGATGATAATGGCACAATTTTAGCGGAAGTCACTTTTTCCGTAGAAGAAGGGAATCTTGCCGTTTGGAATATCAATCATACCTGGGTGGATTCAAGTTTAAGAGGTAAGGGAATCGCTTCACAACTGCTCCTGGCTGTTGATACTGCCGCTCGCCGGGAAGGAAAGCAAGTCTTGCCCACTTGTTCTTATGCAGTTTCCTGGTATAAACGTCATGCCGATAAGCAAGATATTCTATCCGGACATCTTAACTGATTGCATCTAAATCCGAAGTCAAAAAAACTCCCTCGACGCTTCAAGATGATCTGTAAGATGATCTTGAACTCGGGGGAGTTTCTATCGCTAATCGAAGTGCTATCGCAATATTCTAGTTCGCTAAAGCGGATTCAACTTCATCGAGCGTTTTTGTCAAAGACTGTAAACCGCCTGCAGCCGAGTAAATGTACTCGGGGTCCAAAGAGTAAATACGATTGCTTTGGCCGGCTTTGGTACCCATGATCAACTCGTTATCCAGGACGGTCGATGACTCGGTGCTTCCGCCGACAACAGCTGTACGATCAACATAGAATATGATATCCGGATTCTTCTCCGAAATGTATTCATAGCTGATCGACTGTCCATGAGTCGATGCTTCGATCGTATCATCGACCGAGACAAGCCCCAAATCATCAAAGAGAAAGCCAAAGCGTGAACCCGAACCATAAGCCGAGATTGCACCATCGTTCGTTAAGATGACAAGAGAGAGCGCGTCGGCTGTCGATGTAATGGCTTTTACGCTTTCCACTTTTTTGTTTAATAACGAGATTTCGGCTTCGATAGCCTCGGTCGCTCCAAACACCTTTGCCATTTCGCGAAGATTTGACAAAGTGGAATTCAGGAAATCAGCCGTATCTGCCGAGAAATAAAGAGTGGGAGCAATTTGACGCAGGTCATCCAGATAATCGAGTTGGCGGCCGGCAATAAAAATAAGCTCCGGTCCGAATTCATTGATCGCTTCCATATCCAGCTCTTTAAGCGTACCGGATGAAGGGCTGTCAGAGAAACTGTCAGCCAGATAGCCGGGAAGATTGTCCGAAGCGGTCATAATCTCGCCTTGGTAATCGATTAATTCGAGCATATCCAAAACAGCATAATCGATTACAACGATACGCTCGGGTGTCTTATCCAATGTCAGGCTGTCTCCGTTCGAGTCTGTGACAGTGACGGGGAAACCGGTTTCGCCGCTCTCGCTGTTGGCGCTCTGGCTGCCGTCGATGCTTTCATCATTTGCTTTACTTGTTGTACTAGTGCTGTTTCCACGGGCGTTTCCGGTACAAGAAGCGAGCAGTACAAGGCTTAGTGCGGTGCTTAAAACCGCTGTCATCATTTTTCTTATCATATAATTCCTCCTCATGCGTAGTAAAGGCAGATTTTTTTACCGTCGTAATTTTGAATTTTCATATCGATGCCGTAAATTGACTCGAGTACACAGCAATTAATGATTTCGGATGTCGGTCCAGCTTCGACCAGTTTTCCGTCCTTCAACGCGAAGATATAGTCCGCATAACAGGAAACAAAATTGATATCGTGAATGACAACCATGACCGTTTTACCGCGATTTTGAACAAGATCCCGAAGAATCTGCATGATCTGAACCGAATGGCGCATATCCAGATTGTTGAGAGGCTCATCCAGGAAGAGATATTCGGTATCCTGTGCGATAACCATGGCAATATAAGCCAACTGGCGTTGACCGCCGCTGAGCTGGTCCAGAAAACGATCCTGAAGTTCCGTCATGTTTACATAAGCCAGTGTTTCGTCGATCTTGGCAATGTCTTCATCTGTCAGATGGCCCTGGGAGTGCGGGTAGCGCCCGAAACTGACCAATTCGCGAACTGTTAGACGAATGTTCAAGTGATTGGACTGATTGAGAATTGCCATTCTCTTGGCTAGATCGCGTGACTTCCAGTACTCGAGTTCTTTATCGTCGATGATGACATTCCCGTCATTTTTCATGATCGTTCGTCCGATGATATTAAGTAAAGTGCTCTTACCGGCACCGTTGGAGCCGATGAACGCGATCATTTTATTCTTGGGTAGATCGAGTGTCACATTCTTCAGAACAGCTTTATCCTGATACTTTTTTACGATATTTTTTACCGATATCATTTCCTGCCTCCTTAATAACCAGATAAATGAAGTAGATACCGCCGATGAAGTTGATAATGGTACTTATTTGGGTTTGGAATTTAAACAGTCTTTCCGTAATAATCAAGCCCAGCACTAATGCCACGTAAGAAATGATGGCGGCTGCCAGTGTTAAATCCCGATGCTTGAAACTGGGGAGAAGTTGTCTGGACAAACTGACGACAATGATGCTCAGGAAGGCCATCGGCCCGGTGAGCACGGTGGATATGGAAACGAGAACCGCTATGATCATCAGGGTGCGAAGCGTAAGTGCCTTGTAATTGATACCAAGATTAATGGAGGGAACCATACCGAGATGCAGAACATCGAGGCGTTTGAGATCGGGTATAATCAAGGCCGCCATTAAGACGAGAATGAGGATCGATATGCCGAGCATATCATCATTTACCTTGTTGAAAGAGGCATACATCCTGGTTTGAAGGACGTCATACTCGTTGGGATCCAATATGATCTGCATGAAACCGGATAATCCGTCGAAGAAATTTCCAATGATGATACCGGCCAGGACGATAAAGTATATGTTTTGCTTTTCACCGCGAAACATGAGGGCAAAAATCAGCCAGCTGGCCGCCATCATAATGCCGATAGAAACAAAAAATTCACTGTAAGCGGACATCATTTGGAGTTTTCCCGATCCCATAAAAAAGACCACGAATGTTTGGATAAATAGATAAAGCGAATCCAGGCCCATGACACTTGGTGTCAAAATCTTATTGCTCGTAATCGTCTGAAAACTAACGGAGGAGAAGCCGGTAGCCAGACTAACGACTAGTATCGCCAGCAGCTTTGTTCCGCGGCTATTCAGATTATAGGCATAATTTTTTGCGTTCAGGCCCCAGAGTAAAAACACTGCCGTAAATGCGAAAGCCATAATCAGCAATATGGAAAAGATGCGACGTACGGATTTTGATTTAGTGTTTTGGTAATCAGCGATTTTCGAGACAGAAGTTTCTTGGTTATGCATTTATCTGCCTCCTCTTGAAAATCAGAAAAAGGAAGACCAGGCTGCCAAGAACACTGACAATAACGCTGACAGGAATCTCGTACGGATATATCAGGACACGGCCCAGGATGTCACAGATTAACAAAAAGATCGCACCGATCAGCATCGTATCGATCATGGTGGATTTCAGATTATCGCCGCGCACCATCGAGACCAGATTGGGGATAATTAAGCCCAGGAAGGGAACAGAGCCAACCGTAACAAGAACCGTAGACGTGATGACCGCAACGATGCTTAGCCCGACGGAAACAGTCTGCTTATGATTGAGCCCCAGATTTGTCGCAATATTCGCACCTAAACCGGCGAGCGTGAAACGACGTGCATAGAAAACCGCTATGACTAAAAACGGAATTCCCAGATAAATCAGTTCGTAGCGTCCTCTCGTGACAAGGGAGAAGTTGCCTTGCATCCATGAAGACATGTTCTGTGTGACATCCAGACGATAGGCGAAAAACGTGGTAATCGCACGAATAACGCTGCCCAGCATCATGCCGATCAGAGGGACCAGGATGGCATTTTTATATCGAACCTTATCCATTAAACGAAGAAAAAAGAAAGTGCCGAAGAGAGAGAACAAGAAAGCTGCCAGCATACGAAGCAGGGCGTTTTGTCCCCCCATGAACACAATGGCAAAGAGTATCCCCATGCGACACCACTCCATTGTTCCCGCTGTTGTCGGTGAAACGAAGCGATTATTGGTGACTGTTTGCATGATCTGACCGGCCAGCGACATACTCATACCTGATACGATAACAGCTAAAGCTCGCGGGAATCTGCTGACAACTGCCAGATTAACCGCCTCGCTGTCCCTCTTAAATAAGGAGAGGATCGAGAAATCGCGTACGCCGACGGAAATGGATAACAGAACAAGCAATAAAAGCAGAATGATCAAGCCGGCTCTTATAAGATATACGGGCTGTCTGGCCGTTACGACAGGTTTACCTGACATCGAATCTCTCCTCTCATGAAATGTGAGCACTAACCGGCCAAATTATATTAGGCATGTTAGCGAGGGCTAACCGGTTAGGTACGGCTAACAGATTAGCTCGTTTGTTACGGGAAGTCTAGAGTTATCTGTTAAAATTTAAGTTCTGTCAGAAAAATCGTCGCCTAATCCGAGTCTATTTGACAATTTCACAGGATCGGAAGAGCAGAAAGATAAACTAAGTGATAATAATTACAAATCGCTGAATGCCAAAGTAACCTGGACACTTATTAGAGAAAACAAAGAATTTTTGAAAATTTTAAACAAACAAGCTCGAAAGTTGAGTTGAAATCAAAATTTATCGAGCATTTTTCAAGTTTTTAAGTTAGAATGAACTTGCGACAGAAGTTTTGGCAAACTTTAAGACAACCACCCTGTTCGCTGCGTTTTTTGACGAATTAAACTGGATGGAGGGGATGGAGTCAGGAATAGCTGTGTGGTGTCCCTCTATATGTTTGGTTTGTTTTTGCTTATTTCAGCAAAAGTTTATTGAGGCAAATATTTTCACCTTCTATTTCCGGAATTTCTAAAGTTTCCAGTATGTCGGAACCATAGAAGAAGCTAAAGACAGAGATAGGTGTTCTGTCGTTTAGCTTCTTCTTTTTGTATGAATTTAAGTGGCCTGTGATGCAATTGACATCATCCTGTGTCAGGCTTTCAAAAGAAGTCCCTTTGGGTAAAATACGCCTAACGTGTTTTTGGGCATTTTCTACACCCGGTTATTGGTTCGGCATTCCGGGGTCGCAGTAAAAGATACGGGTTCTTTGCTCTCCCTTTTGATCAAATTCCAGGGCTTTCGGATTAGAAAACTCGCTGCCATTGTCGGTTAAGATGACAGGAAATAGCTTTTTGAAATGGTCTCTACCCAGTCTGTGATCCAGTTGATCAAACCAGTCGATAACGCTTTGTGCATTGTTAACCGGTCTTAGTAAGAGCAAGAGGAAACCTACTTGTCTGAAGTAGAAAGATAACAAACTCTTACCACCCCTCTTGCCTATAAGCGTATCCATCTCCACCACGGACGTATCCGGATTTTGTTCCAAGAAGAGCATAAAGTCTTTGTAGGCCCTCCCTTTTCTGCAGCCTTTATCTATTTTGAAGGGAACCCTTTTTCTCCTTGGTCGATACCTCACCTTGTAGGGTAAATCTAAATTTTTACAGCCCGTCATGCCTGCATCAATAAACCGATAGATGGATCTTTCTGAGCATAACAATTCATTTCTATGCTCAGCACAAATCGCATAAGGCGAAAGACCCCGCTTGACCCCATTCGAAACAAGGGTGTCTATTTGCAACAATTCTTCCGGAGAAAAAGAAGACCCTATCCTCGCCTCCGAAAGCGTTTCTTCATAGGAATGCTGAGCTAACACAGGACGATATTCATACTTTGTCAACGTGCAACGAGCCCTCTTTTCACAAGCGTTACAGACATAGGGTGGTTTTCTAGAAGCGCACAAAAGTCTTCAAGAAAATACGCACTTATTTCTGAACAACCTTTCTTGCAACCGGAACAGGTTACCTTTGAGCAGTGACGGTCTTTGCAATACCCGCTAAGCTTGCAGTTAAACCGGTAGCTGCAAGGATTATATGGCCGGTTAAAGCCCCCTTTTTTCACAACTAGTCTGCGCGTCTTGACCTCATTTGAAATCGTTGTAGGGGACTTGCCTAAATCTCTAGCGATTTTACGAAAAGAGCAGGCGGCATCGAGTTTAATTTTTATCTGAGTTCTATCTTCCAAAGACAGATGCTTATTCTTAGTCATGGTGACCTCCTAAAACAGAAAGGACACCACACAACTAGAGCTATACATTATTTAAAAGAAACTTGCCTAACTAAACTGGAATAGGCCCCTTCCCAAAGTAAATTAGACGGCCTCCGCCTAATAGTGTCCAGGTTACTTTGGCATTCAGCTTGAATCATTGTTTTATAGACGATTTTTCTAAAATATTTGCTATTCTTACCCATCACAATTATAATTTACACAGTTAATATTTAAGAAAGAGGTTTTTAGTTTATGAAAAAGTTAGTTGTCGCCGGTGGCGGAGTTTTAGGTAGTCAAATTGCCTTTCAGGCAGCTTTTAAAGGCTTGGAAGTAGTATTCTGGTTACGCCATGATGATTCAATAGGCAGAACAAAACCGAAAGTTGATAATTTATATAAAATTTATTTAGGCGAATTAGAAGCCCTGAAACCTCTCTTAGGTAAAAAAGATGCTTCTTATCCACGTGGACTGATTGATGATTTTGCCGGCTTAGATGAAGCAAAAATAGAACAGCTGAAAGAGAATGTAAAGCGTGCTTATGAGAGTGTCACTTATACCACAAATTTAGCGGAAGCAGTTGAAAACGCAGATTTTGTGATTGAATCCGTTGCCGAAATTCCCGATGTAAAAATTGATTTTTATTCAAAAATGGCGGATTTATTACCTGAAAAGACGATTATCGCAACCAATTCTTCTACCTTATTGCCCAGCTCTTTCGCCCAATATACCGGCAGACCGGAAAAATATTTATCCATGCATTTTGCCAATCATATCTGGCGCAATAATCTTGCTGAAGTGATGGGACATTCAGAAACCGGCAAGGAAGCTTTTGAAGCCATTGTCAACCTGTCTCATGAAATTGGTATGATTCCTCTGAGAGTCAATAAAGAACAGCCCGGTTATCTCTTAAATTCACTTTTAGTACCTCTGTTAAGTTCAGCTCAGGCATTACTCGCGAATGAAGTATCTGATTATGAAACCATTGATCTGGCATGGAAATTGGGAACAGGTGCTCCCTATGGCCCATTCCAGATTTTAGATGTTGTCGGATTGGAAACTGCATATAATATCGCTTCAATGAGAGCGGCTCAGGAAAAAGATGAAAATGGTATACAGCATCGCATTGTAGCAATGCTCAAAAAATACATTGAGGCCGGTAAAACAGGTGTTAATGCCGGTGAAGGTTTTTATAAATATAAATAAAACTGATAAACCTAATTTATTTATTAAATATTGTCATTCATTTGCGTAGTCAAGTCCTTAATGTTGGTGTAAATTACCTTTCGGTTGACCGCCTGCTAAGCGGTCTTGCTTAATTGTTGTCTGATCTGGTCTGCGTTCGTCCGTGCTCGGTCTCGTTCCAACCAATAGGTATCCATCGTGAGGTAGACTTTGCCGCTGATCCAGCGTTCATGCTGCTCGATCAAGAGGCTGCCGACCAGGCGCT